>NZ_JBITUB010000024.1:47801-91819 GCF_044542225.1 Streptomyces sp. NPDC079020 | reverse complement strand
TTTCCCTTTCCGGCGAGTCCGACTCTATCAGATCCTTTCGGGCCTGATTCCCAGTCAGCGGGGTTTGTCTTCCCGGCTGTTGGGCCGTTCCGACGCTCAAACTCTAGCGGATTCTCCCGGCGACTCATAATCGAGCCTCGAAATGAATTCCGGCATGCCGAAATCTTCCCGAGTGGGAGATCGTGCTGAGTTTTGGTTGCCGCGTTCGCGGCGGGATCGGCTGTCGCAGAACCGTTCCGGCCCCGTGACAACTCGAAGAACCTTACGGATCGGGTGGCACCGTGTCAACCTCGCCCGTGCGCACCCGCCGGCGCCCTCAGTCCAGGTCCGTGAGGCGGCCGCCCGCGTCCGGCTGGGCGTGCTCCACGCGGCGCAGGAGGCGGATCAGCATCTCGCCCAGTACTCCGCGCTCGTCACCGGAGAGGTCCTGGAGGAGATCCTCCTCGAAGTCGGAGGCCATGCGCATCGCCTCCAGCCACTTCGTACGGCCCTCGTCGGTCAGCTCGACGATGACGCGGACCCGGTTGTTCTCGTCCCGGTCCCTCGTGACCAGGCCCTCGCCGGCCATGCGGTCGATGCGGTGGGTCATGGCCGCCGGGGTGAGGCCCAGGCGCTTCGCGAGTTCGCCGGGGCCCAGACGGTAGGGCGTGCCGGACAGGACGAGGGTCTTGAGCACCTCCCACTCCGCGTTGCTGATGCCGAGGGCGGCGACCTGTCGTCCGTACGCGACGTTCATGCGCCGGTTCAGTCGGCCGAGGGCCGAGACGACCTGTTCGACCTGGGGGTCCAGGTCGCCGAACTCGCGCTGGTAGGCGGCGATCTGCTCGTCGAGGCTCGGCTCCTGGGGGCCGGGCTGCTCGGTGGTGTCAGACATGGCGGGCAGTATGGCATGCCTTTCATCACCATCGAAGTCCTTCAATGTACATTGTTAAGGTTCTAACTTTAGTGCTAAAGTCTTCGAGTCTGATTCCTTCAAGATCTTGAGGTAGGTGAGTGTGACCAGGGAGATGGGCGCAGCGCTGCGGCGGATCCAGGTGGGGAGCGCGCTGAGCGCGTTCGGCCTCGGGTTCACCGTTCCGTATCTGTACGTGTACGTGGCGCAGGTGCGGGATCTGGGTGCCGGTACGGCGGGAGTCGTGCTGGCGGTCTTCGCCATGGCAGCACTGGCCGTACTGCCGTTCACCGGGCGGGCCATAGACCGGCGCGGGCCGCTGCCCGTACTGGTCCTCGCCTCCGGTGTGGCGTCCGTGGGCGCCGTCGCGCTGGGCTTCTCCAGCAGCGTGACCACCGCCGTACTGTCGGCGGCGATCCTCGGTGCGGGCACGGCGGTCATGCAGCCGGCGCTCGCCACCATGCTGGTCTGGTGCTCCAGCACCGCCACCCGTACGCGCGCCTTCGCCATGCAGTTCTTCCTGCAGAACCTGGGCCTCGGCCTCGGCGGGCTCGTCGGCGGGCAGATCGTCGACACGAGCAGGCCCGCGAGCTTCACTCTGCTGTTCGGCATCGAGGCCGTGATGTTCGTCGTGCTCGGCGTCGTCGCGGGAACCGTGCGGATGGCCCGGCCCGCTTCGCTCTCCGGCGTCCGGCCGGGTGACGGGTCCGCCGCCAAGGGCGGGCTGCGGGCGCTGCTCTCGCACCGGGCGATGGTCCAGCTGTGCGTCCTGGGCTTCGTCCTGTTCTTCGCCTGTTACGGACAGTTCGAGTCCGGGCTCGCGGCGTACGGGACCGAGGCCGCCGGGATCGAGCCCTCGACGCTGGGTATCGCGCTGGCCGCCAACACCGCCGTCATCGTCGTGGCGCAGTTCGTCGTGCTGCGGCTGGTGGAGCGTCGGCGGCGCAGCCGGGTGATCGCCTGGGTCGGGCTCATCTGGGCGTTCGCCTGGATCGTGGCGGGCTACGCCGGGCTGGGGCACGGCAGCCAGACCATGGCGACGGCCGCGTTCATCTCGACGTACGCGCTGTTCGGGCTGGGCGAGGCGATGCTGTCGCCGACCGTGGCCCCGCTGGTCGCCGATCTGGCACCGGAGTCGATGGTCGGGCAGTACAACTCGGCGTTCGCCCTGTGCAAGCAGCTCGCGCTGGCGGTCGGTCCGGCGGTGGGCGGGCCGATGGGGGCGGCCCTGCACGGTCCGTACATCGTGACGTTCGTGCTGTTCTCGCTGGGCATCACCGTGCTGGCACTGCGGCTGGGCCGTCGGCTCACCCCCGTACAGGACCAGCCCTCGCTCGCCGCGGTGCCCTCACGGGTGGTGGCCGTGTCCGTGCCGGAGGCCGAGCCCGCCGCGGTGCCCGCCGCCGCTCACTGAGGCAGCGCGAACTCGCACCAGACCGCCTTGCCGCCACCCGGTGTGCGGCGGCTGCCCCACGACGACGCGATCGTCGCGACGATCGAGATGCCGCGTCCCGCCTCGTCGGCCGGTTCGGCCCGGCGGCGGCGCGGCAGGTGGTCGGCGCCGTCCGTCACCTCGATGATCAGCCTGCGGTCCGTGCGGCGCAGGCCCAGGCGCATCGGCGGGGTCCCGTGCTGGAGCGAGTTCGCGACGAGCTCGCTCGCGGCGAGCACGCCCAGGTCGCACAGCTCGACCGGGAAGCGCCAGGACGTCAGGACTCCGGTGGCGAAGGCGCGGGCCCTCGGGGCCGCCTCGATGCCGCCGAGCAGGTCGAGCGCGGCGTTGTGGAACAGCTCCGCGTTCGACCCGGTGCGGGCGGGGTGCTGGACCACCAGCACCGCCACGTCGTCGTCGTGCTCCGCGGTCACGCCCAGGGAGCGGATCAGACGGTCGCAGACCACCTGCGGCGCGCCCTTGGCGCCGGACAGCGCCCGTGCCAGGGCGGCCACACCTTCGTCGATGTCCTCGCTGCGCCGCTCGACCAGACCGTCGGTGTAGAGGACCGCGGTGGAGCCGGGCGGCAGCGGGATCGTGTCCGACGTATGGACCCAGCCGCCGGTGCCGAGCGGCGGTCCGGTGGGGTCCGCCGCCCGGTGGACCGTGCCGTCCTCGTCGCGCACGAGGATCGGGAGGTGGCCCGCGGAGGCGTAGACGAGCCGGCCCTCGTTGGGGTCGTGGACCGCGTAGACGCAGGTCGCGATCTGGCTGGCGTCGATCTCCGTGGCGAGTCCGTCGAGGAGCTGGAGAACCTCGTGGGGCGGGAGGTCCAGGCGCGCGTACGCCCGCACGGCCGTGCGCAGCTGGCCCATGACGGCGGCGGCGCGGACCCCGCGGCCCATCACGTCCCCGATCACCAGGGCGGTGCGGCCGGCGCCCAGGGTGATGACGTCGTACCAGTCGCCGCCGACGGCCGCGTCCGTGCCGCCGGGCTGGTACGTGGCGGCGATCCGCAGGTCGTCGGGCTGCTCCAGCTCCTGCGGGAGCAGGGAGCGCTGGAGGGTGACGGCCGTTTCGCGGTGGCGGCGCTCGCTGGTGCGGAGCCGTTCGGCGGCCTCGGCGTGGTCGGTGACATCGGCGGCGTACACGAGGACGCCTCCCACGCCCTTGTCCGCGCCGTCCCTCTCCTTCGCCTTCTCCTTCGCCGGCTCGTCCGTCCTCGGCTGCTCCTTCGCCTTCTTCTTCTCTCCCGCTGTGCCCTCTTCCGCGCTCTCCCCGTCCCGGGCGGCCACCGGGGTGCAGGTCACGGTGTACGAACCGCCGTCCGCGGTCCTGCGCGACTTGACCGTGCGGGGCGTGCCGCTGCGGAACACCTGGTCCATCAGTGGCAGGACGCCGATCTCGGCGAACTCGGGCATGGCCTCGGCGGCGGGGACCCCGGCGGGGCGGGGGCCGAACGCGGCCTCGTAGGCGTCGTTGACGTACACGACGCGGTGATCGGGGCCGTGGAGGAGGGCGACGGGCGCGGGGAGCCTGCCGAGGATGTCGCGGGCCGACAGGTCGTCGAGGGCGAGGGGGCGGGCGGCCCCGGGGGCCGGGGTGCCTTCGGGGGACGGACCGGAGGGCGGGGCGGACTCGCCGTCGGGCGGGGCGGACCGGCTCTCCGGCTGTGCGTACTCGGCTCGGGCCGCGGGCACGGAACTGCGGTCGTCCCGCGCGGCGGCGCGACGCTGCGTTCCGGGAAGGCGGGCGCTCCAACGCGTGAAGTTCACGGAATTTCTGGCCTCGTGTGTCGGTCTGGTCCGCTCGGGCGGGCTGCTTCTTCTGCCTGGGTCGGGGGTACCGGGGGCCGGTCCCCCGGGAAGGCGCAGCCGGGCCTCATCGTGCTGCTGGTGCGTCGCTGCTGGTCGCTGTTGGTCACTGCCGGCCGGGGTCACTCTGTGCAGGTGTGGGCCCACCTATGGTCACACGTCCAGTGTGACCGACCGTACTGACAGTGGCCGTTCAGCCGGACGTCCTCGGCGGTCCGTCGCCCGGGGAAGGGCTGCTTCCGGGGGGTGGCGGGTCGGTGCCGCGGTCCGGCGGGCCGGCGCCCGGCCGGGGGCGGTTTCCGGTGCCGCCCGCCGCGATCTCGAACTCGGCCCGCGGGTGTTCCAGCGAACCGAGGGAGACGATCTCGCGCTTGAAGAGCCCCGCCAGCGTCCATTCGGCGAGAACGCGCGCCTTCCGGTTGAAGGTGGGGATCCGGCTGAGGTGATACACGCGGTGCATCAGCCAGGCCGGATAGCCCTTCAGCTTGCGGCCGTAGACATGGGCGACGCCCTTGTGCAGACCGAGCGAGGCGACCGATCCCGCGTACCCGTGGCGGTACTCCGTGAGCGGCCGGCCGTCGATCGCCGCCAGGACGTTCTCGGCGAGGACCTTGGCCTGGCGCACCGCGTGCTGGGCGTTGGGCGCGGTTTCCGCGCCCGGTCCGGCGGCGGTCAGGTCGGGTACGGCGGCGGCGTCGCCCGCGGCCCAGGCGTGTTCGCTGCCCTCGACGCCGAGCGTGGTGGTGCACCGGAGCCGGCCGCGTCCGGTGAGCGGCAGGCCGGTGGCGGCCAGGAGCGGGGCGGGCTTGACGCCCGCGGTCCACACGAGCGTGCGGGTCGGGAAGCGGGAGCCGTCGCTGAGGACGGCGACCCGGTCCTCGCAGGTGTCCAGGCGCGTTTCGAGGCGTACGTCGATGTTGCGGCCGCGCAGCTCGCGGACCGCGTATCCGCCCATCGCCTCGCCGACCTCGGGGAGGATGCGCCCGGAGGCCTCGACCAGGATCCACTTCAGGTCCGTGGCCTTGATGTTGTGGTAGTACCGCGAGGTGTAGCGGGCCATGTCCTCCAGCTCCGCCAGTGCCTCGACGCCCGCGTAGCCGCCGCCGACGAAGACGAAGGTCAGGGCGGCGTCGCGGATGGCGGGGTCACGGGTGGCGGAGGCGATGTCCATCTGTTCGATGACGTGGTTGCGCAGGCCGATGGCCTCCTCGACGGTCTTGAAGCCGATGCCGAACTCGGCGAGGCCGGGGACCGGGAGGGTGCGCGACACGGAGCCGGGGGCGATGACGATCTCGTCGTACGGGATCTCCAGGGCTCCGGTGCCGTCCTCCGCCGTGGCGAGGGTGATGACGGTGGCGGTCCGCTTGGCGTGGTCGATGCTCTCGGCCTCACCGATGACGATCCGGCAGTGGCGCAGGACGCGGCGGAGCGGCACGACCACATGGCGGGGTGAGATCGACCCGGCGGCCGCTTCGGGCAGAAAGGGCTGGTACGTCATGTACGGCTCGGGCGTGACGACCACGATCTCGGCGTCACCGCTCTTCAGTCTCTGCTTCAGCTTCCGCTGGAGACGCAGCGCTGTGTACATCCCGACGTAGCCGCCGCCGACGACGAGGATGCGGACACCTGGCCGGGTGCCGGGGGTCGTTCCCCGGGTATCTGGAGCCATCACCACCCCATGACGCAACGGCGACAGGGGTTTGTCCACAGCCCCGGCAAATTGTGTGACCGGAGGATCCTGACGATCCATCGGGTCCGGTGTGCCTCGGGATGCGACAGCCGTGCAGGTCAGGCCTTGCGGAAGGGGTGCCGGGATGGGGCGGAATCAGGAACCACCCGGCCCTTGCTCCGATCGGGGGGCGCTCCGTGCGGAACTACCCCCTTCTGAATTGACCCGGGCTCAACTATGTTCGTAACCCGTCGGGGTGTCGGGTTCGGATGACGTGTGATCCGCTCCCCGGCTGACACGGCGGGAAGTCTCCGGGGGGAGACGTCATAACCGGGGGAAGTTATGCACATTCAGGATTCGCATTGGCAGGCCGCTGTCTCGTCCTCGGCCGAGGGCAACGGGCGGCTGAGCGCGGTGGGAGCGGTCGGAACCGTGAGTTCCGCCGGCCCGGTCGGACCGGCCGCGGCGGTCTCCTCGGCCGGAGGGACCGGCATGACAGCGCGCTCGGCGCCGCTCCGCGTGGACGCACAGCGCAATCTGGAACATGTCCTGCGCGCCGCACGTGAGGTGTTCGGCGAGCTGGGCTACGGCGCTCCGATGGAGGACGTGGCACGTCGGGCGAGGGTCGGCGTCGGCACCGTCTACCGCCGGTTCCCGAGCAAGGACGTGCTGGTGCGCCGGATAGCCGAGGAGGAGACTTCCCGGCTGACCGAGCAGGCGCACACCGCTCTGGGACTGGAGGAGGAGCCCTGGTCGGCTCTCTCCCGCTTCCTGCGGACGTCCGTGGCGTCGGGTGCGGGACGGCTGCTGCCGCCGCAGGTGCTGCGGGTCGGGGTCGACACGGACGAGCCGGTACCGGCTCCCGTCCTGGGCACGGTGTCCGGTGACGCCGTCGACGAGCGGCGTGTTCCGCAGCAGCGGCAGAGTGCGGGGCAGCCCGATCTCCGGGTGGTCCCGCAGCGCTCCGCCGCCGTGGACGGTCTCGACGACGACGACACGGGAGCGGCCGAGCTGCTGGAGGTCGTGGGCCGTCTGGTCGACCGGGCGCGGGAGTCGGGTGAGCTGCGCGGTGATGTGACGGTGGCCGATGTGCTCCTGGTCATCGCCACGGCCGCCCCTTCGCTGCCCGACGCAGCTCAGCAGGCCGCGGCATCGGCCCGGCTGCTCGACATCCTGCTGGAGGGGCTGCGGTCCCGCCCGGCGTGAGGGGTGCCGGTCCGGCCGGTCCGGCTGACCGCTCCGTCCGGCCGACGGGACCGACTGCTCCGTCCGGCCGGTCCGCCCGGTCGGGTGGGCGCTGACGGGACCGCCCTCGGCGGCTGAAATCGCGATGAAGCATTCCCCGAAAGGGGGATGTCTAGTGCTCCCATTCGGGAAAAAGCCCCGGATGAGTGGTTGGCGGGACTCAACGTTCGCCGCCTTCGGGCCGTGTGGCACTCTTGCTCGGAGTTCGGTCCGAAGGGTGCATACGGGGGCTTCCGCGATGAGCGGTGACGGGCAACAGCATGAGTCGCTCGACGGGATCGCCACTGCGGCCGGGGGCACGGAGGCCGGTGGGCCGCCCGTGGGGCGGATGCCGGGACAGGCCCGCCCCGCTCCGCCGAAGGACGACGCCGAGGACAACGACGAGGGCGGCACCGTCCTGCCCGGTCCGTGGCCCGCGCAGGTGGAGGGCCCTTCGTCCGTCGACGGCCGGTCCGTGGCCGACAGCCCCCCGGCCGGCCCGGACAGCAGCCCCGCGGGCGGTGGTGCCGGGACCGGATTCGCCGTTCCGCCGCAGCGGGAGGGCCGCGGCGGGGCCGGCGAGGCCGGACAGTCCGACGCCCAGCTGATCGAGGGCATGCGGTCCGGTGACGACCACGCGTACGAGGAGCTGTTCCGCCGGCACTCGGGCGCGGTGCGCCGCTACGCGCGCAGCTGCTGCCGGGACACACACACCGCCGACGACCTGACGGCCGAGGTCTTCGCGCGGACCCTCCAGGCGGTGCGCGGCGGCAAGGGGCCGCAGGAAGCCGTCCGGGCCTACCTCATGACCGCCGTCCGCCATGTCGCCGCGGCCTGGACGAAGAGCGCGAAGCGGGAGCATCTGGTCGACGACTTCGCGGTGTTCGCCGCGCAGGCGGTACGTACGTCGGAGCTGTCGGACGACGACACCCTCGACCTCGGCGCCGATGTGCTGGCGATGCACGAGGCCGAACAGTCCATGGCCATGCAGGCGTTCCGCAGTCTGCCCGAGCGCTGGCAGGCGGTGCTCTGGCACACCACCGTGGAGGAGGAGTCGCCGAGCGAGATCGCCCCGCTGTTCGGCCTGACCGCCAACGCCACGGCCGTACTGGCCAGCCGGGCCCGCGAAGGACTCAAGCAGGCCTACCTCCAGGCGCATGTGAGCCAGGCCCTCGTGACGGGCGGCGACTGCGCCCAGTACGCGGACCGGCTCGGCGCCTACGCCCGGGGCGGGCTGCGGATGCGGGCCGAGCGCGGGCTGCGCAAGCATCTGGACGAGTGCGCGAAGTGCCGGATCGCCGCGGGCGAGCTGGACCATGTGAACGCCGGGATTCCGGCACTGCTCCCGGTCGCGGTCATCGGCTGGTTCGCCGTCGGGTACTCGCTCAAGGCCGCGGGCATCGTGGCGGGCGGCGCGGCGGGCGCGACCGGAGTCGGGGTCGCCGCCGCGGCGACCGGCCAGGGTGCGTCCGGAGGTACGGCCGGGGGTGCCGCGGCGGAAGGGCTCGGAGCACCGGCGAAGGCGGGGATCGCCGCGGCGGTCGCCGTCGCGGCGGCGGCCGGGCTGGCCTGGGCGCTGGTCGGGAACGACCAGCCGAAGCCGGAGCCGAAGCCTGTGGCCAAGCCGCCGGCGGTGGCACCCGCGGTGCCCGCTCCCCCGCCGCCGCCCAGGCCGAAGCCCGAACCGCCGACGGCACCCGCAGCACCGGTGCCGGCTCCGCCGCCCGAGCCGAAGCCGACCCCGAAGCCGACGCCCACTCCGCCGCCGCCCCCGAAGGTCACGCCGAAGCCCGAGCCTCCGGCTCCGAAGCCGCCCGCGCCCACCCCGCCCCCGGCTCCCACTCCCACTCCGCCGCCGCCGCCCCCCGAACCGCCGGATCCGACCGTCTATCAGGTCAGTGAGCTCGGCTACACCCTGCTCGGGGACCATGTCGATCCGGAGGTGGTGTTCGGCGAGAGCAGTTGGCTCTGGCAGCGCCAGAATCTGTCGATCGCGTCCACCCGGTACGCACCCGGAGTGACCGTGCACGCCAATTCCTCGGTCGTCATCCAGCTGAACCGGGAGTGCACCCGCTACCGGGCGATGGCCGGCATCGACGATCTGACGATGGGGTTCGGCTCGGTGCGCTTCTCCGTCTTCAACGGGGACGGGGTCCGGCTGTGGCAGTCCCCCGTCATGGAGGGCGGCGACCCCGCCGTTCCGGTGGACGTCGGCATCGGCGGCCAGTCCACGATCCGGCTCGTCGTGGAGGCGCAGTCGCCGCTGGGCGGGGTGGCGTTGGCCAACTGGGCGGAGTCCAGGATCAGCTGCCGCTGAGTCCGGGGCGGCGCACCGGACGGCGTGCGGTCACGGCTGAAGGGTTCGCCCGGAGGGGACCACCCCACCCGCGACGGCGCGCTGACGCGGGGCCGCCGTGCCCGTCCAGCAGGTGCCCCGGCGTCCGAGGAGACGCCGCAGCCAGAGTTCCGTGGAGGCCAGATCGGCCAGGCCGTCCAGGGGAAGGGGCTCCCCCTCGGAGGCGGCGCGCAGCGCCTTGCGTACGACCCGGGCCTCCACCAGCCCGGCGTCGGCGAGCAGCGGGGCGTCGAACAGTGCCATCAGCTCGGGGAGCGCGGTGCGCAGGCCGATGCGGGTGGCCGCGGCCGAGGTGGCCTGGGAGGGCACTCCCCAGCCGGGCGGGAGGTCGTGGATGCCCGCGCCCGCCAGGACCCGGCGCAGGATCGCGGGCCGTGCGCCGGGTTGGACGCGGAGGGATTCGGGAAGCGCGCGGGCGGCCCGGACGACCTGGTTGTCGAGGAACGGCGCGTGGATTCGCTGGCTGCGCACCTCGGCGGCCTGTTCCAGGATGCGGTGGCCTGCGGCGCTGCGGGCGAGCGCGGCACGGGCGCGTGCCTCCCCCGGGCGCTGGGCGGAGTTCGGCCGGATCGCCGCCTCCTGAAGGCGAACCGATACTTCTGCGAGTGCCTCCCCCGTCAGCCAGCGCGCCGCCGGTCCCGGGCGTGACCAGGCGAGGGCGGCGAGGGAGGCGTCGGCGGGGGTGTCGAGGTCGGGGGCGTACCGGTTGGCGTCGGGCAGAAGTCCGGCCGCCGTTTCGAGGCCGGTGCGGTACGACGTACGGGCCAGGCGCCGGGCCGCCCGGTAGAGGGCCAGCGGGACCAGCAGGGAGTGCGCCGTGGCGCCTTCGGCCTTGGTGAGGGCGGCGACGGGGCGCAGCAGATGCCGTCTGCGCCGGTCCATCAGCAGGTCGGCGAGGCGGGCCGGGTGCGCGTCCAGCACCTGCCGGGCGCCATGGCCGACGAGATGGTCGGCGCTGCCCGCGGTGAGGCGGCGGCGGTGGCGCTCGGCGACGACGAGGGAGGGGGCCGGTTCGTCGGTGATCGGGCCGTTCTCCAGCAGCCCGGCGTACGGCAGCGCTTCCTCGCCCGCCGGGACCACCACATGGTGCAGGCGCGGGTTGGCGGCGATGGCGCGGGCGCGTTCGAGTTCGTCCTCGTGGCCGCGGGCGGTGAGGTCGTTGAAGGTGACCGCGAGGAGCCGCTCCCCCGCCTCCGTACCGTGGCCGAGGAGGGTGCCGGGGAGTCCGGGCAGTCCGGCGGCCAGCAGCGCGAGGGTGGCGGACGCGCTGCCTCCGGAGAGATCGGCGCCGATGCCGGGCACGGGTGCGCCGCGGGCCGCACGGCGTTCGGCGGGGCCCATGCCGGGGACCGGGCCGGGGTCGGGCGGCAGGGTCTCGGGGGCGTGGCGCGGGGCCGTGAGCCGGGCGCGTACGGCTTCGACGAGTGCGTCGCGCACGCCCTCCACGGCGTGTACCGGGTCGGCCTGGGGTGCCGCGACGGCGAGCGAGGCCACCGCCTCGTACCCGGTGATCTCGCGCGATCCCTCGCGCAGGATCAGCGCGTGCCCCGGTGGGACCCGCTTCACACCGACGTACGGGGTGCCGTCGCCCAGCGCCTCCGGTGTCTCCGGGCAGGCGAGCAGGGCGGCCAGGTGTCCGATGTCGAGCTGGGCCTCGATGAGGTCGGCGAGGGGAAGGGCAGCGGTGGCGTAGGCGGTGCCGTTGGCCCAGGGGGTGTGGAAGACGGGGCGGGCTCCGGCCAGGTCCCCCGCCACGGTGATCCGGCGGCCGATCTGGACGACCGCGGTGTAACTGCCCGGCCAGGCGGTGAGATGGCGCATCGCCCCGCCGCGGGCGGCGAGCAGTCCGACGCGCAGCTGTTCGTCGGTGGCCCCGCAGCAGCCGAGGACGGCGAGGCGGGTGGTGGGGGCGCCCTCGGGGGTCGGGGCGTTGATGACGCGGATCTCGTCGGGCCGCCAGTCGCCCACCGCCCAGAGCGGATCCGGGTCCCCCCACAGGAGTTGGGACCCCACGGGGTGGACCGTGCGCCCCTCTCCGCCGACGCCGACCGCGCCCACGGTGCCGAAGCTCGCGGCGATACTGCTCCACCCCACCAACCAACGCATCGCCGCCTCCACAGGCTGTGGACAAAGCGGCGTACAGGGAGAACGGGGACACCGCTGCGGGACATGCTGCCACGACAACGGCCGGCCGGAGGGGGTACGGGCAGCGCACACCGGAAGGGCATGCGCCCCTGGCAAGGGCCCGGCAGCGCTTCCAGGGCGCGAACTACGGCGTATTGGCAACGGAACGCGGGCTTCCGGGTGTTGCGGAGCCGGGGCGTCAGCCACGAATGGCCGGTGCGGCGTTCCGGCCGCCCGGTTGACCACCCGGGCGAACGGTCGAAATCCAGCCATAGTCCGACCGTTGACCAGAGCCTCACCCGACCGTCGTCATTGAGCCAATCTCGGCGCGCGCCGCAACCGGCGACTGTCCGCTTTCACCCCCGCGCCGAGCGGCTCCACGCACAGCCCGGGAGGTGGGCCTCACCTCCCGGACCGGTCCGCCGCCCGCGGGGAATGGGGCGGCGGCATCCCCCAGCCCACTGAGTCCAGTCCAGCGGGCCGACCCACGCAGCATCCATGGAAGCGCTCCCGCGCCGGGCCGGGCCAGAGCGCACGGCCGGGCGCACGGCCACACACCAGGTGCACGCACGACCACGCCCGGCACACGGCCGGGAATCGAACACCGACCGCCCGCACGGACAACAATCCCGCCATAGGGACGCCCGCCCCTTAACGGTAGGGATGCGGCGAACTACGCTGGGTTTACTGATGTTCCCAGCAGGGCGGCATATTCCCCGGGGCTCGGCCAAATGCGTGTGCGGCCGGAGTGACGGGGTTCGAACCTGGGGAGGCATCGGTACGAATGCCGCGCGCCGTCCTCGGTGATGCGACGGCTGTCTGTGTGTCGAGGGGTGGCGCATGTCCAGGGAGCAACGCGGGCCGAACGAGAAGCTCGGCACGGTTCTCGCCCTCGCGGGAATCAGTAACGCCGGGCTGGCCCGGCGGGTCAACGACCTCGGAGCACAGCGCGGTCTGACACTTCGCTACGACAAGACCTCGGTGGCCCGGTGGGTCGCCAAGGGCATGGTGCCGCAGGGCGCCGCGCCCCATCTCATCGCCGCGGCGATCGGCGCCAAGCTCGGCCGGCCGGTCCCGCTGCACGAGATCGGGCTCGCGGACGCCGATCCGGCGCCCGAGGTCGGGCTCGCCTTCCCGCGCGACGTGGGCGAAGCCGTGCGGTCGGCGACCGAGCTGTACCGGCTGGATCTCGCCGGACGGCGGGGCGGCGGCGGAATCTGGCAATCCCTGGCGGGGTCGTTCGCGGTCAGCGCGTACGCGACCCCCGCCTCCCGATGGCTGATAACCCCCGCCGATCCGTCGGTGGCACGGGATTCGACGGCCGCACGTGCCGCGATCCTGGGCGCGCAGAGCGCACACGGCGCACAGAGGGCACACGGCTCGACGGCCGCGCCGGGCGTACCCGGCGCACTGCTCGCACACGGGGCGCAGGGGCTGTCCGTGCCGGTCGGATCGGTGCCCGTGCAGCCCGGCCCGGAGTCCGCGGCCGACGCCTCGCCCCTGCGGGTCGGCCACAGCGATGTCGCCAAGCTGCGCGAGGCCGCCCAGGACGCGCGCCGCTGGGACTCCAAGTACGGCGGCGGGGACTGGCGTTCCTCAATGGTCCCGGAGTGCTTACGGGTCGACGCCGCGCCCCTGCTCCTCGGTTCGTACACCGACGAGGTGGGCCGTGCCCTCTTCGGCGCCTCGGCCGAACTGACCAGGCTCGCCGGGTGGATGGCCTTCGACACCGGCCAGCAGGAAGCCGCCCAGCGCTATTACATCCAGGCCCTGCGCCTGGCCAGGGCCGCCGCCGATGTCCCGCTCGGCGGATATGTCCTGGTCTCGATGTCCCTCCAGGCGACCTATCGCGGCTTCGCCGACGAGGGGGTCGACCTCGCGCAGGCGGCCGTCGAGCGCAACCGCGGCCTCGCCACCGCCCGCACCATGAGCTTCTTCCGGCTGGTGGAGGCGCGGGCCCACGCGAAGGCGGGCGACGCAGCGGCCGCGGGGGCCGCTCTCAAGGCCGCCGAGGGCTGGCTGGAGCGGTCCAGGGCGGGCGACGCCGACCCGTCGTGGCTGGGCTTCTACTCGTACGACAGGTTCGCGGCCGACGCCGCCGAGTGCTACCGCGACCTCAAGGCGCCCCGGCAGGTGCGGCGCTTCACCGAGCAGGCCCTGTCCAAACCGACCGAGGAGTTCGTCCGCTCGCACGGGCTGCGGCTCGTCGTGTCCGCGGTCGCCGAGCTGGAGTCGGGCAATCTGGACGCGGCGTGCGCGGCGGGGACCCGCGCGGTCGAGGTGGCGGGCCGGATCTCCTCGGCGCGGACCACGGAGTACGTACGCGATCTGCTGCACCGGCTCGAACCGTACGGGGACGAGCCGCGCGTCGCTGAGCTGCGCGAACGTGCCCGTCCGCTGCTGGTGGCCCCGGTCTGATCCCGGCCTTCGCCCCGGCCCGCGGTGCCGGATGTGTGGCACGTCCTGGCCGGTCCGGGTTTGAGCCGGTTGTCAGTGGGTCAGTGCACTATCGGGGTGGGAGGTGGCGTGATGATGACGCACGCGGCGTACGACTGCGAAGTGCTGGTGATCGGTGGCGGGATCGTCGGTCTGTCGACCGCGTATGCGATCACGCGGTCCGCTCCGGGCACCCGGGTGACGGTGCTGGAGAAGGAGCCCGGCCCGGCCCGGCACCAGACCGGGCGCAACAGCGGTGTGATCCACAGCGGCGTCTACTACCGCCCCGGTTCGCTCAAGGCCCGGTACGCGGTGCGGGGCGCCGCCGAGATGGCCGCCTTCTGCGCGGAGCACGGCATCGCGCACGCGGTGACCGGCAAGCTGATCGTGGCGACCGAGCGGTGCGAGCTGCCCCGGCTGCACGGCCTGGTGCAGCGCGGCCGTGAGCACGGGCTGCCGGTGCGGGAGCTGGGCCCGGCGCAGATCGCGGAGTACGAACCGCATGTGCGCGGACTCGCGGCGATCCGCGTCGGAACGACCGGGGTGTGCGACTTCGGGGCGGTCGCGGCCCGTCTCGCGAAGGAGGTCACCGCCGCCGGCGGCATCGTGCGCTACGGGGCGGAGGTCACCGCGATCGACCGGCGTCCCTGGGGTGTGGCGGTGCGGACGGCGGGCGGTCCGGTCGTCCGGGCCCGGGTGCTGGTCAACTGCGCGGGGCTGCACTGCGACCGGGTGGCGCGGCTCGCGGGCGACGACCCCGGTGTGCGGATCGTGCCGTTCCGCGGGGAGTACTACGAGCTGGCCAGGCCGGAGCTGGTGCGCGGACTGGTCTATCCGGTGCCGGACCCGGCGTTCCCGTTCCTCGGTGTGCATCTGACCCGGGGATTCGACGGCTCCGTCCACGTCGGACCGAACGCGGTGCCCGCCCTGGCCCGGGAGGGGTACGGCTGGCCGGTCGTGCGCCCCGGTGAGCTCCTGGAGACGCTGAGCTGGCCGGGGTCCTGGCGGATCGCCCGCAGACACTGGCGCTACGGGGCGGGCGAGGTGCACCGTTCACTGTCGAAGCGGGCGTTCACCCTGGCCGTGCGGAGACTGCTGCCCGAGGTCACCGAGGACGATCTGCGGCCGTCGCCCTCCGGGGTCAGGGCCCAGGCGGTCCTGCGGGACGGCACGCTGGTGGACGACTTCCTGATCCGCGAGGCCCCGCACACCGTGCATGTGCTGAACGCCCCGTCCCCGGCCGCCACGGCATCGCTGCCCATCGGCAGGGAGGTGGCACGGCGGGCACTGCTGCGGGCACGCGGCACGGGGTGGAAGCCACCCGCCGTAGAATCGGGTCATTGTGTCTGAGCAGCCTCTGAACCCCACGCCTGATGTCCCTGACGCCTCCGACGTCGCGGACGCTCCTGACGTTTCCCGTGCCTCCGACGCGTCCCCCGCGTCCGACGCGCCCCGTGCTCCGGGTGCGGCCGACGAAGCCGGTGCGGCCGACGACGCCAGTGCCGCGGACGACGCGGCCGCCCGGCGTGCGGCCTCCTTCGAGCGGCAGCGCAGGCTGCGCCAGGAGCCGCGCTTCCCCGGCGGGCCCGCCGCCGATCCGGCGGGTTCCCACCACGAGCGCCGTATCCGCAGCTTCCAGCCGCGCCGCAGCCGGGTCACCACCGGTCAGGAGGAGGCCCTCCAGCGGCTGTGGCCGAAGTGGGGCCTGGACATCGACGGGCTGCGCGTCCTGGACACGGCCGAGCTGTTCGACGGACTGCCGGTCGTCCTGGAGATCGGCTTCGGCATGGGCGAGGCCACGGCGCAGATGGCGGCCGACGACCTGGGCACCGGGATCCTGGCCGTCGATGTGCACACCCCCGGCCAGGGCAATCTGCTCGGGCTCGCGGAACGGGCCGGCCTGTCCAACGTACGGGTGGCCAACGGTGACGCGGTCATCCTGCTGCGCGAGATGCTGAAGCCGGACTCGCTCGACGGGCTCCGGGTGTACTTCCCCGACCCGTGGCCCAAGGCGCGCCACCACAAGCGGCGGCTGATCCAGCCGGAGTTCCTGGACCTGGTGGCCCAGCGGCTCAGGCCGGGCGCCGTGGTCCACTGCGCGACGGACTGGGAACCGTACGCGGAGCAGATGCTGGACGTCCTCACCGCGCACCCGCTCTTCGAGAACACCCAGGCGGACGGCGGATACGCCCCGCGGCCCGCGTTCCGCCCGCTGACCCGCTTCGAGGGACAGGGACTGGACAAGGGGCACGTGGTCCACGACCTGCTGTTCGCCCGCGTCTAGGCGTCGGCGTGGCCACGGGCCGACGGTGACCGCGGGCGCGGGCCGATCGTGACTGCGGGCGGCCGTGACCGCGGGCCGACCGTGACCGCGGGCGGCCGGACCCGACGAACCGGCGGCCGGACCGCCGGGAGGCGGACGGTGACCGCGGCCGGGCGGTGACCGCTGCGAACCGGCCGCGTGCCCCGGCGCGGATGGTCAGGTGTCAGTCCCGGTCGTTAGGGTCATGGGGTGTCCGACGGGTCCGTGCAGCACCAGCAGCCGCAGCCGGCCGTCCCGGTTTTCGAGGAGCGACGGCTCGGCGAGATCCTGGGCGCCGTTCCGGAGCGTGGCCAGTGGCGGTACGCGCCGCGCCGCGTCGGCATGGTGTGGCGGAGCAAGGCGTTCCGCGCCGGTGCGGTGATCGTCGCGCTCGCGCTGTGCGGGCTGGTGATCCTGTCCCTGGTCCGTGAGCAGACCGGCTCGGAGGGATTCCTCGTCGGGCTGGGGCTGGCCGTGCTGCCCGTGCCGCTGCTGATGGCGGCCTTCCGCTGGCTGGACCGGGTCGAACCGGGCCCCTGGCGCAATCTCCTGTTCTCCTTCGCCTGGGGTGCGTGTGCCGCCGCGCTCGTCGCGATCATCGCGAATTCGTTCGCGACGCGCTGGATCGCCACGGCCACCGCCGACCCGGCGAGCGCCGACACCCTCGGCGCCACCGTGATCGCCCCGATCGTCGAGGAGAGCGCCAAGGCGGCCGCCGTACTGCTGATCTTCCTGTTCCGGCGGCGGGAGTTCAGCGGCATCGTCGACGGCATCGTGGTGGCCGGATTCACCGCGACCGGCTTCGCCTTCACCGAGAACATCCTCTATCTGGGCAACGCCTTCGGCGAGGACCAGCAGCTGGGGGTGACGGGGCTCGGCTCGATGACCGCCGGGACGTTCTTCGTCCGGATCGTGATGTCCCCGTTCGCGCATCCGCTGTTCACGGTGCTCACCGGCATCGGCTTCGGCTTCGCCGCCGTGGGCGCGCGCCGCCACCGGGTCCGCCGGATCCTGCTGCCGGCGCTGGGCCTGCTCCTCGCGATGGGCATGCACGCCCTGTGGAACGGCTCCTCCGCCTTCGGGCCGTACGGCTTCTACGCGGTGTACGGGATCTTCATGGTCCCGGCGTTCGGGCTGGTGACCTGGCTGGCCGTCTTCACACGCCGGCGCGAGCTGCGCACGCTCTCCGCCGAGCTGCCCGCGTACGCGGCGGCCGGCTGGCTGACCCCGGTCGAACCGCTCGCGCTCTCCTCGATGCGGGCGCGCGGCATGGCCCGTGATCTGGCCCGCCACTGGCACGGCCACCCCGACCGGGCCCGCGGCCGGGCGGCGGCGCGGGCGGTCGCCGAGTACGAGTCGTTCGCGACGTCCCTGGCCGGGCTGCGCCGCAGGGCCCGCCTGGACTCGGCGGGCCCGGACTTCGCCGGGCGGGAGCGGGAGCTGCTGCACCACCTGTGGCAGCGCCGGGAGATCGCCGGTCCGGCTCTGACGTACGCGGCCCACGCCACCGTCCGGCCGCACACATACCCCCGCCACCCGGTCGCGCCGCACGGCGGGCAGTTCCCGCAGCAGCAGTACGGGCCCGCGTACGCGTCTGCGGAGCCGGGTCCGTACGCGTCTCCGGGGCCGGGTCCGTATCCGCACGCGACACCGGGGCCGCACGCGACACCCGGGCCGTACGCGACACCCGGGCCGTACGCGACACCGGATCCGCAGCAGTACGGGCACGCGGGACAGCCGTACGCGGGTCGGTTCCCGCCCCAGCAGTACGGGCCCGCACCGCACGCGACCCCGCCCCAGCAGTACGGCGGCCCCAACCCGTATCTGCGCCCCCCGCAGTAACCGTCGGCGCCCCCGCACCCGGCCGGCGGGACCGGGCCGGCCGGGTGCCGGGCCAGCCGGGTGCCGGACCGGCCGGGTGCCGGACCGGGTGCCGGGCCCGGCCGGTCCCGCCGTGGATCAGGCCGACGCCTCGGTGAGCGCGGCGATTTCCTGGTCCGTCAGGTGCAGGCCGGCCACCGCGACCAGTGCGGGCAGCTGCTCGACCGTGCGGGCGGAGGCGATCGGTGCGACGACGGTCGACCGCGCGGCCAGCCAGGCCAGGGCGACCGTCGCGATCTCGGCCTCGCGCTCCCGCGCGATCGTGTCGAGCGCCGCCAGCACCCTGCGGCCCTGTTCCGACTCCAGGTGCCGCCCCGCGCCCTCGGCCCGCGGGCTGTCGACCGACGTACCCGGACGGTACTTTCCGGTGAGGAAGCCCGAGGCCAGGGCGAAGTACGGGACGGCGGCGAGCCCGGCGCGGGCGGCGGTGTCCTGGAGGGCGCCCTCGTAGGTGTCGCGGGAGACCAGGTTGTAGTGCGGCTGGAGGGCGACGTAACGGGCCAGGCCCTCGCGCTCGGAGAAGTCCAGGGACGCCCGGAGCCGCTCCGGGCTGATGTTGGAGGCGGCGATCTCGCGCACCTTGCCGTCCTTCACCAGCTGGTCGAGGGCCGTGATGATCTCCTCGACCGGGACGGTCTCGTCATCGAAGTGCGTGTAGTACAGGTCGATGTGGTCGGTGCCGAGCCGGCGCAGCGACTCCTCGGCGGCGGCCTTGACGGTGGTGGCGGAGAGCCCCTTGTACGAGGGGTGGGCGCCGACCTTGGTGGCGACGACGATGTCGGACCGGTTGGCACGCGAGGCGAGCCACTTGCCGATGACGGTCTCCGACTCGCCGCCCTCGTTGCCGGGGACCCAGGCGGAGTAGGAGTCGGCGGTGTCGATGAAGTTGCCGCCGGCCGCGGCGTACGCGTCCAGCACCGCGAAGGACTGTGCCTCGTCCGCCGTCCAGCCGAAGACATTGCCGCCGAGGGCGAGGGGGAAGACCTGAAGGCCGGAGGAACCGAGCGGGCGAAGAGACGTCACAGAAGTCATGCAGAGTTCAACGAGAGCACCCTGTGACGCTATTCCACGACAACGGACCGGCAGCCCTGACGTCGGGGGGTGTGCGTCAGGGCTGCCGGGGTTCGGGGGCGCCCGGTGAGGGCGCGGTGGGAGAGCGATGCGGGGGCGGAAGCGGGGACGGGGCCCGGAGCCTGCCGGGCGACCTCCGACCGGAGGTCACCCAACGGGTCCTCAGACCGTGAGTCCCTTGCTGCGCAGCCAGCTCATCGGGTCGATGGCCGAGCCGCCCGGGGTGTGGACCTCCAGGTGGAGGTGGGCGCCGGTGACGTTGCCGGTGGCGCCGACACGGCCGATGGTGTCGCCCGTGCTGACCTTCTGACCGGCCGACACGTTCATCGAGGACTGGTGGCAGTACCAGACCTCCGTACCGTCATCGAGCACCAGGACCGTGCGGTAGCCGTACGCGCCGGAGTATCCGGCGGACTTCACCGTGCCGCTGTGCACGGCCTTGACCGGGGTGCCGCTCTGCGCCGCGAAGTCGAGCCCGGTGTGGTGGCCGGAGGACCACATCGTGCCGGACTGACCGTAGGTCGAGGTGATGCTGTACGAGGAGGTCGGCAGCGCGTAGCTGGCGGCGAGCTTGGCGAGGCGCTCGGCCTCCGCCTTCTTCTTCGCCGCTTCCTCCGCCTTCTTCTTCTCGGCGGCGACCTTGGCCTCGGCCTTGTCCTGCTGCTTCTTGGCCTCGGCGGCGGCCTTCTCGGCTGCCGCCCTCTCCTCCGCGGCCTTGGCCTCGGCGTCGGCGCTGGCCTGCTGCTGCTCGGCCTGCTGGAGGATGCGGGCGCGGAGTGCCTCGCCCGGGTCGGTCGCGCCCTGCTCCGCCTCGGCGTCGGTGATGCCTGCGGAGGTGAGCGGCGCGGTCGCGACCGGCTTCTTGTCCTCCTCGTCGGAGAGGAAGGAACCCACGCCGGGAAGGGACTTGGCGTCGGGGAGACTGGCCGCGAGGGAATCGGGAAGAGATATGGAGACCGGCGGCTTGCTCTGCGCGGTGGCCATGCCGCCCGCTCCGACGGCCGCGATGACACCGACCCCGAGGACGGTGGAGCTACGGGCGAGTCCCCGCTGCTTGGCTACGCGGTGCCTGCCGCGCACGGGCCGGATGGACTCCTCGGTGGGATTCCATTCCTCCCAGGTCCTGTCCGGGTCACCGAAGTTGCCGGTGGCGAAGGGTGACGGGGCCTCGGGGGCAGGCTTGTTGGACGCCACGTGGGCGCACTCCTTTCCTTCCTTCTCGCCTACCGGGTTAGCTGACGGGTTCGGAGCAGGAAGGTCTCCTACGGGCCCCTCCGTCTCTGACGAGACACAGGTGTCCGATTCACCCCATGTAGGTGGTTCCCCGGTTCCCTTGCGGGATTCGGCGCTCGCGCACGGTGCCGCCTCTTGCGACGACTGGGACGACCGCGCTGCGTTATCGAACGTTAATAGACGGACGGCTCCTATTCCAAGCTCTTCCCGTTGATCGTTCGCGACTTTGGCATGGACTTACAGGGTGCAACCGGCTCGAATCGGACGAGTAGAGCACGATTGGATCACTACTTGGTTTCTGACATTGCGTCAAATGTTATGCGGAGCGGCGTCCTTCGACTACGCACCGTGGTATCGCCCGGCAACCGGCGCGCGCCCGTCCCCGCGTCCCGTCCGCATGTCACGCCCACAGGACCCGCCCCCGCGTCCCGTCCGCATGCCCCGCTCATTCATCGCCCCGGCCCACGATCCTCACGGTCGTCCGGCGTTCCGGCTGTCCCTCAGCGGGCCTTCCCACCGCGAGAAGTGCCATGTCGTCAGTGGACCGGCCGCCGGTGTGCAGCCGGACGTCGTCGGTGAGCGCGGAGAGCAGCTCCTCGGGCCCGGGGAAGATCCGGCCCCGCAGCCGGGCCGCCGGGTCGTAGAAGGCCCCGGACGCGTCCCGCGCCTCGGAGAGGCCGTCCGTGAACAGCAGCAGGGTCGCCCCCGGCGGCAGCCCCCACTCGTCGGCCCGGTCCGGCCACGCACCCAGGTTCATCCCGAGCGGCAGCGCGGGCACGGTCGGCGACAGCACCTCCAGCGCCCCGTCCGCGTGGAGCAGGATCGGTTCGGGGTGCCCCCGGTTGACGATGCGCAAGGAGAGGGAGCCGCGCGGAATCTCGACGAGCACCGCCGTGATGAACCCTTCCATCGCGTCGAGCCCGCCGCGCCGGGTGCCTTCCCGCGCCAGCGCCCGTTCCAGCCGCTGGGCGACCCCCTCCAGCGAACGCTCCTGCTCGGCGGCCTCCCGGAACGCGCCGATGATCACCGCCACCGCCTCGACCGCGTCGAGCCCCTTGCCCCGTACGTCCCCGAGCACCAGACGTACGCCGTGCGGGGTGTCCGCCACGGCGAACAGGTCACCGCCGACGAACTCGTCCGCCTGGGCCGCCTCGTACCGTGCGGCGACATGCAGTCCGCCGATGCGGTCGTCCGGTGTCGGCAGCACGGCCCGCATGGCGGTCTCCGCGATGAAGCGCGCCGAGGCCAGCTGCTCGTTGCCGCGCCGCACGACACCGTTGATGACGAGGGCGAGCACCGAGGCGGTGAGCACGGTGATCAGCTCGGTGACCGGAGCGGCCCGGGTCAGCGTCCCCGCGTACAGGTGCAGCACGAGGACGGCCAGGACCGAGGCCACGCCGGTCCGGACGGTGCTGGCCAGGCTGAAGAACGGGGCGGCCATCAGCGGCGCCGCCACGAACAGCGGTACGGCGGTGAAGGTCGGCGGGGTCCCGACGTCGAAGAGCAGCCCGCCGCCGATCATCAGGGCGGGCAGCGCGCGGACGAACCGGCGAGCCCCGACGCCCCCGGCCGGCCCCCGGCCACCACCGCGGGCCGGGAAACCGAAGGAGGGGAGCACGCGCCCGCGCACCGGAAAGGCCGAACGCCAACGGCTCCGGGCGCCGGGCAGCCCGACAGGTCTCCCGCGCCGCCTGTCCCGCTTCCCCACCTGTGCACTCCTGCCCGGTCCATCCACGGCTGCGGACCGTACCGCGCCCCGTCCAGGCTTGCCGGAGCCGCGCCGTGCGGCGACTCCTCATCGGCCAAAGGGGGGAGCGTGCGGGGCCGGGGCCTCCGGAGGTCAGTCGGAGAGCCGGTGTTCCGCGTAGATCGTCAGCGCATCCCGTACGAAGGCGGCGGTGCCGTCCCCGTACCGATCGTAGTTCTTCGCGAAACGCGGATCGGCGGCATACATCTCGCCCAGCCCCTTCACATACGCCCTGCCGGGCGCTTCCGCATCCGCCAGCCAGGCGCAGTGCCGCCGCGCGATGTCCTGCACCGCCCCGCTGCCGGCGGCGAGGCCGTCCTCCCTGGCCCGCCCGTAGTCCCGGGCGATGGACTCGTGCTCCGCCAGGTGCGCCTTCCGCCCCGCCGCGCCCAGCGAGCGCCACCACCGGTCGCCGCGCTCGTACGCGTCACGGCCCCAGCGCTCGGTCACCTCCTGCTCGTGGACGGTGTGATCGAAGCCGTCGAGCACTTCTTCCGCCATGAGTTCCCTCCCCTCCTCCGTCTTGTGGAGAGTGGTCCGCACCGACGCGATCTGCCGCCCGATGCGCTCCCGTTCCTGCTCCAGCAGCCTCAGATGCGTCCGCAGAGCCACGGCCGTGTCCCGCTGCCCCTCCAGCACGTCCTTGATCGCGGGCAACGGCAGCCCCAGCTGCCTCAGCAGCAGGATGCGCTGGAGCCGGACGAGGGCGTCCTGGTCGTAGTAGCGGTAGCCGTTGCTCCCGACCCTGCTCGGCATGAGGAGACCGAGGTCCCCGTAATGCCGGAGCGTGCGGCTCGTGGTGCCGGCCTTTCTGGCGATTTCCTGGATGGACCACTCCATGCGGGAAAAGCTAGATCCTTACGTTGCGTCAAGGTCAAGCCGGAGGACGCGGCACGCTCGAAGCCGGCGGATACGCAGCACGGACCCGGCGGATGCGGCACGCACGGACCCGGATACGGCACACGGGTCCGGAAACGACTCGGGCCCGGCACGCTGTATGCGTACCGGGCCCGGTCCTTCAGTAGCGGGGACAGGATTTGAACCTGCGACCTCTGGGTTATGAGCCCAGCGAGCTACCGAGCTGCTCCACCCCGCGTCGTTGAATGCAACTCTACGGCATGCCGGACGCGCTCCTGACCACCTGGCACTTCGGACCTCCGGCACGACCCCCTCGCCGCGGCCCTCGCCGCGGACCTCGCCGTGCGCGCGCCCAGTGCGCCGGACGTCCATGTGCCGCCACCGCCCGGGGTGATCGGCCGTGCCGGGGTGATCGCCGTGCCCGGGGGGCCGGAGAATTGCGGGACCCGTGGACCGGCGAGAGGCTGGTGATACAGCCTTGCGGTGTCCGACCGCACCCGCGGCTCCCGGGGTGCCGAATCGCCGGCGTACGTCCGGCCGATCAGCGACAGACGGCGGGGGAAGGAGCCGGGTGTGTGTCGCGGTCCGCGCCACACCGAGGAGAAGGCCATGGACGGTGCCACGCTCGAAACCATGAGAACCGCGTTGCGCGGACCGGTGATCGGCCCCGAGGACCCGGACTACACGCAGGCGCGCACCATCTACAACGCCATGATCGACCGTCGGCCCTCGGCCGTCGTGCGGTGCTCCGACGCGGCCGACGTCATGGCCGCGGTGGACTTCGTACGGGAACACGGTCTCGAAGCGGCCGTCATGGGCGGCGGACACAGCGGTGCGGGCCTGTGCCTGGTGGACGACGGGGTCACCATCGACCTCTCGCCGATGCGCGGCGTGCGCGTCGACCCGGCCGCGAGGACGGCACAGGTCGGCGGCGGCGCCCAGCTCGGCGACCTCGACCACGCCGCCCACGCCTTCGGCCTCGCCACCCCGGCGGGCATCATGTCGACGACCGGCGTCGGCGGCCTCACGCTCGGCGGCGGGCACGGCCACCTCACCCGTGCGTACGGGCTGACCGTGGACAGTCTGCTCTCCGCCGACGTGGTGCTCGCCGACGGCAGCTTCGTCACCGCGAGCGGGACCGAGAACGCCGACCTGTTCTGGGCGCTGCGCGGCGGAGGCGGGAACTTCGGCATCGTCACCTCGTTCGGCTTCCGGCTGCACCCGGTGGACACCGTCGGCGTCGCGGTCACGCTGTGGCCGCTCGACCTGTTGCACGAAGTGCTGCGGTGGTACCGCGAGTTCCTGCCTGCGGCACCGGACGAACTGAACGGTTTCTTCGCCACGCTGACCGTCCCGCCCGGCCCGCCCTTCCCCGAGGAGATCCACGGTCTGCCGATGTGCGGTGTCGTCTGGTGCTCGACCGGCGACCCCGACGGACTCGACGAGGCCCTGACCGCCGTGAACGAACCGGGCCCGCCCGTCTTCCACTTCACGACGCCGATGCCCTACCCCGCGCTCCAGACCATGTTCGACGAGCTGATCCCGAAGGGGCTCCAGTGGTACTGGCGCGGCGCGTTCTTCGACCGGATCACGGAGGAGGCGATCGACGTGCACGCCAAGTACGCCCAGAATCTCCCCACCGATCTGACGACCATGCACCTCTATCCGGTCGACGCGGCGGCCGGCCGCGTCCCCCCGGACGACACCGCGTGGGCCTACCGCGACGCCGTCTGGTCCGGGGTCATCGGCGGTATCGACCCCGACCCGGCCAACGCCTCGGCGATCCGGCAGTGGGCGGTGGACTACTGGGAGGAACTGCACCCGTACTCCATGGGCGGTGCGTACGTGAACTTCATCGGCGCGGGGGAAGGCCAGGAGCGCGTCCGGGCCACCTACCGCGACCACTACGACCGGCTCGCGGAGATCAAGCACACGTACGACCCGCACAACCTGTTCCACGCCAACCAGAACATCGAACCGGCCGGCTGAGCCGAGCACCGTACGGCAGATGAGCCGACACCGCAGGAGCAGGTGAGCCGACACGTACGAGCAGGTGCGGTCGGCACCGTACGGGCAGGTGAGCCGGCGACAGCGGCCGGGTGAGCGGGGGCAAGTCCCCCGCTCACCCGGCTGAACGCGCAGGGCGTCAGCGAGTGCCCGCGTGCGCCGGGGCGGAATCCCGTCCGGCGAAACGGCCCATCAGTTCGTCCGCCTTCGCGCGGTACTCCCCGACCGACTCCATCTTGATGCCCTCGTACCCGCGCACCACGTCGGGCAGTGCCGCGACCTCCACGGCCAGCGGGAGGTCCGCCGGGCTCAGCGTGCGGCAGATCTCCGTGATCATCGCCTCGTACTCGGTGATCAGCGCCCGCTCCGTACGACGGACGGACGCCGCGCCGAACAGGTCGAGCCGGGTGCCCCGGACATGGCGCATCGCGGCGAGGAGCCGGAACGCCGGCTTGAACCACGGGCCGAGCACGATCTTCCGTTCCATGCCCAGCGCCCGGAGCGCCGGCGGGTGGAGACGGTAGGACATTCGCGCGCCCTCCCCGAAGCGGTCCTTCACCTCCTGCTCCACGGCGGGGTCCAGCGAGAGCCGCGCCACCTCGTACTCGTCCTTGTACGCCATCAGCTTGTACAGATGCCGGGCCACGGTCCCGGTGAGTTCCGCCGAGCCGGGGACCTTCTCCTCCTCGGTCCGCCGCACGCGCTCGACGAACCGTGCGTAGCGGGTGGCGTAGGCGGCGTTCTGGTACGCGATGAGGTCGGGCACCCGGATGCCGAGCAGCCGGGCCAGCTCCGAGCCCGGTGCCGCGCCGACCCGGGCGATCAGCCCGGCCGCGACGGCGGACACGGACTGCGGGGGAGCCTTCGGCCCTTCCGCCGCCGCCAGGACCTCGGCGAACCCCGCAGGGTCCGCGACGGCCAGACGGCCGTAGCGGAAGGCCTTCAGGTTCTCCTCGACCTTCACCCCGTTGAGGGTGATCGCCTCCTCGACGGCCTCGGCGGGCAGGGGCAGTGCGCCGGACTGGTGGGCAGCACCGGTGAGCAGCAGGTTGGCGTACTGGTCCGCCCCGAGCAGGGTGTTGGCCAGGTGCCGGGCGTCGAGGAACACGGCCGTGCGCGTGGCCCCGCGGATACGGTCCCTGATCGGTCCGGCGGCCGGGAACGACGCCCGCGGGTCGATCACCATCTGCCCGGTGGGGACCTCCGCCGTGGAGACGACGGCGACCGTACGGGAGGGGGCCGCCGCCGCGAGGTTCCCGGCGTCCGCCGCGACGAGCAGGTCGCAGCCGAGGTAGAGGTCGCACTCCGCCTCGGCCGCCTTGCCGGCCTGCAGGGCGGGCTCCTCGGTGATCTTGATGTCGGAGACGACCGCGCCCCCCTTCTGCGCGAGCCCGGTCTGGTCCAGGGCCCTGACATGGCGTCCGGCGAGTGCGGCGGCGGTGCTCAGGATCTGCGCCAGGGTGACCACACCGGAACCGCCCACTCCGGTGATGCGTGTGGTGTGCGACGCGGTGGGCCGGTGCGCGGGCTCCGGCAGGTCGGCGGCGTCAGGCATCGGGACGGTCCGGGCCGCCGGAGCCGCGCCCGGCCTCCCCGCAGCCGCACCGGACGTGCCCGGGGCCGCACCCGGCCTTCCAGGAGCCGCGCCGGACTTCTTCTTGGCCGGGACGACGGTGAGGAACGAGGGGCAGTCGCCGGCCAGGCACGAGAAGTCCTTGTTGCACGAGGACTGGTCGATGCGCGTCTTGCGGCCGAACTCCGTCTCGACGGGCTGGACCGACAGGCAGTTGGACTTGCGGCCGCAGTCGCCGCACCCCTCGCACACCCGCTCGTTGATCATGATCCGTTCCACGGGATCGGGGGCGAGTCCGCGCTTGCGCTTGCGGCGGAGTTCGGTGGCGCACTCCTGGTCGTGGATCAGCAGGGTGACGCCCGGGACGGCCGCGAGGGTCTCCTGCGCCTCGGTCAGCCGGTCACGGTGCCAGACCCGTACCCCCTTGGGGAGCTTCACCTTCCGGTACCGCTTCACGTCCTCGGTCGTGATGATGATCCGGGCGACCCCCTCCGCGAGGAGTCCCCCGGCGATGGCGGGCACCGTCATCACACCGGCCGGCTGCTGACCGCCGGTCATGGCGACCGCCGAGTTGTACAGCAGCTTGTACGTGACGTTCACCCCGGCCGCCACCGCCGCCCGGACGGCGAGGCTCCCGGAGTGGTGGAAAGTGCCGTCACCGAGGTTCTGGATCAGGTGGTTCCGCTCCAGGAACGGTTCCATGCCGATCCACTGGGCACCCTCGCCGCCCATCTGCGTCATGCCGATCACGTCTCCGGCCTGGGCCGGGTCCATGAGCGTGACCATGGCGTGGCAGCCGATACCGGCGCCGACGGTCGACCCCTTCGGAGCCTTGGTCGACAGGTTGTGGGGGCAGCCGGAGCAGAAGTACGGGGTACGGGTCACCAGCGGCAGGAGCGACAGGAGCGGACGCGCTCCCTTGGCTCCCCCGGCTCCCGCGGCTCCCGCGGCTCCCGCGGCTCCCGCGGCTCCCGCGGCTCCCGCGAACAGCGTGTCCTTGGACCGCGCATCCCCGGTCCGCGTGCCCGCGGCCCGCACGCCGAGGGCCGCCAGCGTGGGGGCGAGCCGTGCGGCGATCGTGTCGGGGTCGAGCTCTCCGTCCAGCGGGAACAGGGCACTGCCGTCCGCGGCCCGTTTGCCGGAGACCGTCGGCATGGCCTCGGTGCCGTAGAGCAGGTCCTTGACCGCCGTCTCGATCAGCGGGCGCTTCTCCTCGACCACGACGATGTGGCGCAGCCCGGCCGCGAACCGTTCGACCACCGTCGGTTCGAGGGGATGGATCATGCCGAGGTGCAGCAGGCGGACGCCGTGCCGGGCGAGTCCGGCGTCGTCGAGTCCCATGCCGGTCAGCGCCTGGCGCAGATCGAGATAGGTCTTGCCGGGGGCGATGATCCCGACGCGGTCGTCCGGTCCTGTGCGGGTGATCCGGTTGAGGCCGTTGACGGCGGCGTAGCGCCGGGCGATCTCCAGGCGGGCGCCGTCCCTGCTCCGTTCCAGTTCGCCGAGGGCCGGCTGCACCATCCGGGAGGCCACGGTGTGCCGGACCGGGGTGCCGTCGACGTAGAGATCCGGTACGACCGGGGAGACGCGCCCGGCGCCCACGTCGACCGTGCCGGAACCGTCGGCGACGGCGGTCACGATCTTCAGCGCGACCCACAGTCCGCTGACCCGCGACATGGCGACGCCATGGAGCCCGAAGTCGAGCGCCTCCTGCGGGTCGGACGGGTAGAGCGTGGGAATCCCGAGGTCGGCCAGGAGCAGTTCGGAGGCACCGGGCACGGTCGAGGACTTCGCGGCGGGGTCGTCGCCGACCAGGGCGAGCGCACCGCCGTCGGGGTGCGTACCCATCAGGTTGTTGTGCCGCAGGGCGTCCGAAGCCCGGTCCAGGCCGGGCGACTTGCCGTACCAGATGCCCGTGATGCCGTCGACGCGCTTGTCCGGCTGCATGGCCGCGAGCTGCGTCCCCTGGACGGCCGTGGCCGCCAGTTCCTCGTTGACACCGGGCCGCAGGACGACGTCGTACTCGTCGAGCAGTTCCCGGCAGCGCTCCAGCTCCATGTCGTAGCCGGCCAGGGGCGAGCCCTCGTAACCGGACACGAAGGCGGCGGTACGGCGCCCGGCCCGGCGGTCCGCCCGGCGCAGGTCGAGGGTCAGCCGGGCGAGCGCCTGGATACCCGTGAGGTGGAGGCTTCCCTCCTCGCGCACGTACCGGTCCTGAAGCGACGGACGCGCGGCTTTCGGTTTCTCCGTACGGTCGTCGGGACCGGCGTGATCCGCGTGGTCCGAGGGGTCCGTGGGGTCCTTCTTGTCCTTCTCGTCCTTGTGGTCCATGTGCTTTCCTCCCGCGATGACATCGGCGGTCAACGGCGTACGGGCCGTGCGAGAGGGGGCCCGGCGGACGGCGTACTCACCGCCTGCCGGGCCCCTGTGCACGTTTCGTACCGGAATACAGCTGTGTGCTGCTGAACGGGCGGCCACCCCGGGCCCCGGCCGGCCCAGGCTCCGGCCCGGGGTGGCCGGGGCCTGCGGCCGGTTCAGGCCGCGGCCCGGCTCAGACCGCGGCCCGGCTCGCGGTCAGCAGCTCGTACAGCGCCGCGCTCAGGGAGTCCTCGCCGGTTCCCTCGGCGCTGCTCCACGCGATGTGGCCGTCGGGCCGGACGAGGACGGCTCCGTCCGCCGGGATGCCGAGCTGTTCCAGTCCGGTGCCGTCGGTGCTGACGACGTCCCGGCCGACCACGACGGTGTGCGACGGCACGCTTTCGGCCACCGCCGCAAAGGCGTCGGCCCAGACCCCGCCGGCGGGGCCGACGATCAGCGTGAAGCCGGGGATCACGAGGTCCAGCGTCGACACCCGGGCGTCGGCACGTTCGACCCAGGCGTGCGGGAGCCGGGCGCCGCGCACCGCGGACGGGCGGAAGTCGGTCGCGGAGGGCGGGGTGTCGCTCGCTCCGTTCCCGGGCCGGACGGGCCCGTAGACGTAACCGATCTCCTGGTTGAGCGCGTCGAAGTGCGGCCGCTGGACCGGGATGGCCGCCGCGAGCCGCCTGCGCTCTTCGGCCGCCACCTCCGGGTCCGGGCTTTCGAGGCGCGCGGCGATGCTGCCGGTGTCCGGTCCGATTCCCGCGTCGGCCATCTTGAGCGCGTTGCTCACGCTGTGGCGTGCGTTGTCCATGGCGACCGGGCGGCGTTCGCTCTCGTAGCTGTCGAGCAGGTCCTCGGGCGCCCACCCGTTGATCACCGCGGCGAGCTTCCAGGCGAGGTTGTCCGCGTCGGCGAGGCCGGTGTTCATGCCCAGCCCGCCCGTCGGGGGGAACTGGTGCGCGGCATCGCCCGTCAGGAACACACGGCCGCTGCGGTAGCGCTTCGCGGTCCGCGCCGCCATGATCCACGGCCCCACGGCCCGGATCTCCACGTCGAGTTCGTCGACGCCGACCGCGTCGCGGATGATCTGCGCGCACCGCTCCGGCGGATAGTCGGCCAGTGACTCGGTGGCCGGGTCGAAGCTCCGCTGGAAGGTCCACCGGCGGTCGCCGTCCATCCCGATGAAGACACCGGGGGAGACCGAGTTGATCGCCCAGATCAGCAGCGCGGGATCGCGGCTCGTCCAGGGGGACAGGTCCGCGTGGAAGTAGATGTTGAGCTGGTGGCCCAGTACCGGCGGACCTTCGAGCCCGATCCCGAGCGCGTCACGGATCACGCCGGTCGCCCCGTCGGCCGCGACCGCGTAACGCGCCCGGATCGTCTCGTGCCGCTGCCCGCTCTCGACCGCCACCTCGACGTCGCCGCCCCGGTCGGTCACGTCGAGGACGGTGGTGTCGTAGCGGAGCGTGGCCATGCCCTGGGCGACCACCGCGTCCAGGAGGTGCTGCTGCACGCGGTCCTGGGCGCAGGAGGTGAGCACCTCGGGGGAGGCGTCGATGCGGCGCAGGATGTCCTCGGCGGGACCGTCGGCCAGATTGATGCGGCCGAGGTCGCGCCCGGACAGGGTCTGTTTCCACCGGATGTTGTGCGTCCACTCCGGGTCGACCGCGTCCCTGAGCACCGCGTCCGTGATGCCCCAGGCCCGCAGCAGCTCCATGGACCGGGTGTTGACTACGTGGGCCCGGGGGTGCGGGTTGACGCCGGAGTACCGCTCGCACACGACGCTGCGTACGCCGTGCCGGCCCAGCACCAGCGCGGTGGCCAGCCCCACGGGGCCGGCCCCGACGATGACCACGGGCGTGTCGGTCACGGTCATGACTGCTTGACCAGTTCCTCGAAGGGCTCACCCGATTCGAAGCGGCGGACCAGTTCGTCCGGATCGAATTCGACCCCGATCGGATTGTCGGCGAAGGCCCCGGAACGGAACCAGTCGTCGAGCTCCGCCTCCGTGGCGAAGTTGTCGATCTGCAGCTCGATGTGGTTGCCGTCGGGGTCGGCGAAGTACATCGACGTGGTCGGCCCGTGGTTGATGCACCAGAACGGATGCACCCCGTCCGCCTTCAGGCGCCGGTAGGTGCCCAGCAGGTCACCCAGCGTGTCGTAGGTGAAGGCCGCGTGGTGCAGACCGGTGTGCGACTCACCCGGCCGCTCCGAGGCCCCGGTGCCCACGAGCGCGATCCGATGGTGCTCCTCGTCGTAGGTGAGGAAGGCGATGAAGCCGTTGGAGAACGTGACGCGGCCTTCGAGGACCCGTACGTACCACTCCGTCATCGCTGGAACCTGACCGGTCCGGAAAACGATGTGGGCGAGTTTGCCTGGAGAAGCCATGACAGCAACCTCCTCATCGAGGGCAGAAACAGCCTTCTTGGCTGCCATACAAGAGGAGCATAGGGACGCTCTTGTGCGACAGTCAAGAGAAGTGGGCAGGGGCCCCCGCGGACGCGCGAAAGCCGCCGGTCACCGGCCGCCGGGGGCGGTCGCGGCATTCACGGCGTTCACGACGTGCGGAGTATGGATGACGGCGTACGGAAAGCGGCCGAGCCCCCGGCATCACCGGGCACGTACGGCACCTGGCCCCTCGGGGCAAACGGCACCCGGGCCCTGGCCTCACCAGGGCGTACGACACCCGACCCCACCGGGGCATCCGGCACCCAGAACCCGACACCCGATACCGATGCTCAGGACCGGCGCGCGGGACGGGTCAGCTCACGGTGCGAGCAGCGGCGGAGCCCAGCGCGGGGCGGGTCAGCCCACAGCACGCGCGGGCGGAGCCCAGCGCGGGGCAGGCCAGCCCACAGCACGCGTGGGCGGAGCCCAGCGCGGGACAGGTCAGCTCACGACGCAAGCAGCGGCGGAGCCCAGCGCGGGCGGGTCAGCTCACGGTGCGGGCGGCGGCCGCCGCCACCAGCGCCTCGGTCAGCAGCTCGACGAGTTCACCGGTCCCACGGTCGCTCCTGCGCACGCTGACCAGCAGCCCCTCGAACAGCACATGCGCGGTGTCGGCGACGAGCCCGACGTCGGCACCCTCGGGCAGCCGGGTCGCGATGGCCGCGAGCAGACGTTCCTCCAGCCACTCCTGCATCCGGGCATAGGTCTCGCCGAGCGCCTTCGACTCGACTATCCGCTCGTACGCCTCACGATGCAGCCCCCGATAGGGCTCCATCTCGGCCAGCAGGGCCACCAGCTCGCGCTGCGGATCGCCGCCGATCCCGGGGTCCGCCTCCACCCGGGCGCACACCTGCGCGAAGAAGCGGTCGATCGCCGCCGCGAACAGGTCGTCCTTGGTCGGGAAGTACCAGCGCACGGCATTGGCCGCGACCCCGGCCGCCCGGCCCACCTCGGCCACGCTGGTCGCCTTGTACCCCTTGGCCGCGAAGAGCTCCCACGCGTGCTCGACCATGGCGGCCTCGCGCTCGGCCCTGGGGATCTGCTGTCGGTTACGTGGCATGCCGAAGAGCCTATGCCGAATACCCGGCCCACCGGTCACCGCCGGTGAACACCTCTTGACGAGCGGACGCCCATCATCTTGACTCTGAAACAAGAAGACTCTTGCTTTCGAAACAAGAGTATCGGCCGGCCGGACAAAGGGGTTCGTGATGCGTCTGTACCGCACCGATCTGGGCATCGCCAGGGAGGACAGTCCCGGAGAGCTGTCCCTGCTCGATCTGCCCTTCGCGGACCTGGACACGCTCCTGCGGGGCCCCGGCGTCGAAGCGGCCGGGTCGGCGCCGGTCACCGGCCGCACCCCGCTCGACCGGGTGAGGGTGAACGCACCGGTGGGCAGGCCGGGCAAGGTGCTCATCGTCGGCCTCAACTACCGCAGCCACGCGACCGAGGCGCTGGAGATGATCGCCTCCATGGGGCGGGGCCCCCTCCCCCTCCCCGAGGAACCGAACTTCCAGGTCGTGGCGGGCTCCGCCGTGATCGCGCCCGGCGCGGACATCGTGCTCCCGGCGGTCGCGGCGACCCGGGTCGATTACGAGGGCGAGGTGGCGGCGGTCATCGGACGCACCGCGACAGCCGTGTCCGCCGCCGACGCCGGACAGCATCTCGCGGGTCTGACGATCACCAACGACGTGACCGCCCGCGACATCCAGCGCCGCGCGATGTCGGGGGACCCGACCGCCTCCATCGGCGTCGCCAAGAGCTTCGACACGTTCAAGCCCCTCGGCCCGTGCCTGGTGACCCCGGACGAGTTCGACGAGCCGCTCGACCTGCGGCTGCGCACCCGGGTCAACGGCGAACCCCGCCAGGACGACCGGACCAGCAGCTTCATCCACCGGCTGCCCGAGCTGATCTCGTACCTCTCGCACTATCTGACCCTCGAACCGGGCGATGTGATCTGCACCGGTTCGCCGAGCGGCGCCGGGGTGTTCTCCGACAGCTTCCTGCGCCCCGGCGACGTGGTGGAGGTGGAGGTGGAGGGCATCGGAACGCTCCGCAACCGGGTGGCCCCGGCCTGACGGGACCGCCGCCCTACTGCGCGGCCAGGGGCACCGGGGCCGGACAGCCGTGACGGCGGGCCGAGTTCGCGGCGAAGGTCTTCAGCGCTGCCCGCTGGAGCTTCGGGTCGGCGGCCCGGAAGTCACCGGCCTCCTCGTCCCGGACGGTTTCGACGGCGTAGAGCGCTTCGCCGTCCGGGCAGTCCGCCGTGGTCCAGTACACCCCGTCCGTACCGCGCGTATCGGTGAGGTGCGAGCGCGACAACACCCGCCGACGCCCAGATCACCCGCCGACGCCGCCCGCCCCGGGGCGGGGGCGTGCCGTCGTGACGCGATCCGTCGTGAAGCGATCCGTTCTCCGCCATATGGTTCAGTCCCTGCCCAGCACCGAGAGTGCGGTCGTGCGGGACGTGATGTGCGACTGCGACGCCTCGTCACGCATGTTGATCACCGCAGTGTCCTTCTTATTTGCCGGTGTCGTCGAAGTGACCGAGGTCGGGCAGCCTGTTGTCCAGCTTCATGGTGTCCTCGGAGCCGAGGGAGTTCAGCAGGGTCTGGCTGTAGACCGTGGTGCCGGCGTTGTCTGCTTTATCGGCGTTGTCGCGGTTCAGCCGCTGCCGGTTCGCGCGGTCCTCCGCAGAGAGCCTGTCGCCGCCGAGAACCTTGTCGGCGTACGACTTTCGCCTCGCGCGCCTCGTAGACCACGATGTCCCCGACAGCGGTGCTGTTGAAGCCGTGCTGCGCCGAGCCCGGCAGGATCTCCTCCGGACCGGTCTTGACCCACGGCGGCCTTCGTCAGCGCGAGCTGCGCGCCCCGGTCGGCGTCGTCGACCTTGCTGAAGTCGCACGACGCCTCTTCTGGTGCGCGGCCCATTCCTGATCGAAGGACACCGTTCCCCCACACAGTTCGCTTCTTGCTTCGGATCAGAACACAGCACTACGGATCAAGCTGTGGTCTGCAAAAGGACAACCAGGATCAGCTACGGACACCTGACAGTGGTGCGGGTGTTGTCAGAGGTGCGGGGTGAGGGAAGGCATGAGGTCCTGGAAGGTGCGGCCGTCCGCCGGGCTTCCGATGGCCGCCATCTCCCAACCGGTGCCGCTGCGCCGCACCTTGGCCATGATCTGGGCGGTGTGACGGCCGCCTCCGGTGAGGGTGTAGCGGGCCAGTTCCTGGCCGTTGGTCTCGTCGATCAGCCGGCAGAAGGCGTTGTCGACCTCCTCGAAGGTCTGGCCGGTGAAGGAGTTCACGGTGAAGACGATCTGGTCGATGTGGACGGGGACGCGCTGAAGGTCCACGACGATCGACTCGTCGTCGCCGCCCTGCCCCGCGCCGCCGACGCGGTTGTCCCCGGTGTGGCGTACGGAACCGTCGTCACTCACCAGATGCTGGAAAAAGACGACGTCCACCGGCTGCTTGTCGGCGAAGAGCACCGCCGAGGCGTCCAGGTCGATCTCGCGGGCGGTGAGCCGGGCGAGGAACCCCTTGCGTGCCGCGGCCTTCCAGCCCAGTCCCATCCGTACGACGGTCAGTGCGCCGCCGTCGGACTTGCTGAGGCTGATCTGCTGGCCCTTGGTCAGGTTTACGGACATGTGCCGCCTCTTCCTTGGTTCGGATGGGCTTCGTACATTACGCAGGGAATTATTCGTACGGGTGATGCTGACGGGTTCAGACGGGCCGGGCAGGTCCGCCGTCCGTGACACCGCCCGTGCCGTCACCCGGCCGCACACCGGTGCTGTCCACCGGCTGGGCCCGGATGACGCCGGGGGCTGTCTGCTGCGGCTGCGCGGCGGCGGAGCCCTCGGACTTCATCGCCTTGGCCTCGCTCTTGAGGATGCGCGCCGCCTTGCCCGCGTTTCGGGCCAGGTCCGGGAGTTTCTTCGCGCCGATGACGATCAGGACGACGATCAGGAGTATGGCGAGTTCGCTGAGTCCGAACACCGGGATCCGCTCTCTTGAAGTGGCCGTGAAGGACGAGACACACGAGGCGTGCAAGGCGCGCGAGACGCACGAGACGCATGGGGCTTGGGGCTTGGGGGCACAAGGGGCCGGGGCGTACGGAACGGAGGGCGCCGGAAGCGTGGGCCCGCACCCCGCGTCCGGCGCCCCGCGCCCTTCGGCTCGCTGCCCCGCTACAACAGGTCAGACATTGACGCCGAAGTCCTTGGCGATACCGGCGAGCCCGCTCGCGTACCCCTGGCCGACGGCGCGGAACTTCCACTCGGCGCCGTTGCGGTACAGCTCGCCGAAGACCATGGCGGTCTCGGTGGCGGCGTCCTCGGACAGGTCGTAGCGGGCGAGTTCGGCGCCGCCCGCCTGGTTGACCACGCGGATGAAGGCGTTGCGCACCTGGCCGAAGCTGTGGCCGCGGCTCTCGGCGTCATGGATCGACACCGGGAAGACGATCCTCGCCACATCGGCGGGTACGGCGGCCAGGTTGACCTTGACGACCTCGTCGTCACCCTCGCCCTCGCCGGTCAGGTTGTCGCCGGTGTGCTCGACCGAGCCGTCCGGGCTGGCGAGGTTGTTGAAGAAGACGAAGTGCTGGTCGGAGAGGACCTTCCCGGCCTCGTCGACGAGCAGGGCGCTGGCGTCGAGGTCGTAGCCGGTGCCGGTGGTCGTGCGGACGTCCCAGCCGAGACCGACCAGTACGGCCGTCAGCCCCGGGGCCTCCTTGGTGAGCGAGACGTTGCCGCCCTTGGCCAGGCTGACACCCATGTCGTACCCCTATCCCGCGTATGTGCCGTGCAAAGGATCCGGGTCCGTTGCCCGGGTCCCGGTAACAGTCTCAAAATCTACAGGACTGTAGAAAGCAGGGGGAGGGCCGATCGGGCCGTACCGGGTGCTTCCGGCCAGTACGATGAACCGCCCCGCAGCGGTGTGCGGGCCACGAGGCGGGAGGGAGACGGCATGACCGACCAGAACCAGGACGGTGCCGCCCGGCATCCCCGCCGCCGTGGCCAGGGAGAGCTGGAATCGCTGGTGCTGGCGGCGCTGCGGCAGGCACCGGGCCCGGTGAACGCCGCCTGGGTACAGGAACGGCTCACCGGCGACCTCGCGTACACCACGGTGATCACCATCCTCACGCGTCTGCACGCCAAGGGCGCGGTGGCCCGTGAGCGGACCGGCCGGTCCTTCGCCTGGACCCCGGCCGCCGACGAGGCCGGCCTCGCGGCGCTGCGGATGCGCAAGGTGCTGGACGGGGAGTCGGACCGCGAGGCGGTCCTGGCCAGTTTCGTCACCACCCTGTCCCCGGGGGACGAGGAGCTGCTGCGCGGCCTGCTCGCCGAGACGGCCGACGACGCGGAAGACTGACCGACATGGGCGTGTTCGTCTTCCTGCCGCTCGTCCTGCCCCTGAGCGCGTGGCCCATCGCGCGCCTGGCCGAGCAGCATCTGCATCCGCGCGCCGCCACCGTTCTGCTGACGGCGGTCGCCGCCGTCCTCGCTGTGTGCAGCACGCTGTGCCTGGCGCTGCTGATGGTCGTCGGCACGGCGCAGCTGCCGGGCAACCCGTTGCCGGACGCCTGGTCGGATCCGGAGGTGCGCGAGGCACTGCCGTACGACGAGGTGGCGGGCAAGGTGGCCATCCCCGCCCTGATCGCCGTGCTCGCCTCGTGCGCGCGGACGGTGTGGCGGCACCATCGCGTACGGCGCCGGGCCGGCCGGGCGCTGGCGTGGCTGCCCCCGCGGCCGGTGGCGGTGCTGCCGGACGAGACGCCGTACGCGTACGCGCTGCCGGGCGGACGGCGCGACCGGATCGTCGTGACGACCGGCATGCTGGCCGGCCTGAACGCCCCGGAGCGCCGGGCCCTCTTCGCCCATGAACGTGCTCATCTGTCCGGCCGCCACCACCGCTTCCTGCTGGCCGTGCAGATCGCCGCGCGGGCCAACCCGTTCCTGCGGCCGCTGCGTACCGCCGTGATCTACACAGCGGAACGGTGGGCGGACGAGGACGCGGCCGCGGCGGTCGGCAGCCGGCGCACCGTGGCCCGCGCGATCGGCAAGACGGCCCTGATCTCACGCGGCGCGCCCATCGCCACGCTGGCGGGTTTCGCGGCGGTCGGGCCGGTGCCGCGGCGGATGGCGGCCCTGCTCGGGCCGGCCCCCGCCGCACGCGTATGGCCCTCCGTGTTCACCACGGTGGGGCTGGCTGCCTGGGGAGCCGCGGCGGGCACGACCGTATCGGCGCTGTCCTCCGCGAATTCGGCGATCACGCTCTATCTCGTCCTGCACGCGGCGACACCGATGTAACCGGTGTAACCGGTGGTGCGGGGCCGGAGCGGACGGCGCGGCGGCCAGTACGGACCTGCCGGGCCGCAGGGGCCTCCCGGGGCCCTGGGCCTCCGAGGCTCCCGGGCCTTCCAGCCTTCCGGGACCCTGGGCCTTCCGCGACCCTGGGCCTTCCGGCCTCCCGGACCCGGCCCCGGCGCCTCCAGGACCCCGGACTCCCCGGGCTCCCCGGACTCCTGCACCTCCCGGGCTCCTGCACCTCCCCGGGCTCCAGCGCCTCCCGGGCTCTCCGGTGCCTACAGGTCGAACTCGTGCGGCGGCAGGTCGAGCGCGAAGCACGCCTCGCGGACGATCGCCTGCTCGTCCTTGTCGAAGTCGCCGTCGGCGCCGCCGATGACAATGCCGATCTGGATGACGGCACGCGCCTCCGCCGGCTTCTTCTTCGCCTTGGCGATCTCCTGCATCACGCTGACCTTGCCGAAGGCGAAGTCGGCGGCGAGCTTGTTGAGGTTGTCGTCGAAGCGGCGCTGGAGGTCGTCCGCGGCGAAGTTCTGGAGCACCTCGTTGGACGCGATGAGCTGGGCGACGCGCTGCCGCTCGGACGGGTCGACGGAGCCGTCGGCGGCGGAAACCAGCGCGCACATCGCCATGCTCGCGTCCCGGAACGCACCGCTCTTCAGGTCGTTCTTCTTCGCCATGAGCTGGGTCTGCATCGTCGACGCAGATTCCTTGAAACGGTCCCACAGGGCCATGAGAACTCCGTATGTGTAGGGCCGTCCGGACCGGATGGAGCGCCCGGACGACCGGTTTTTCTACATTTACGTAGAAGCTATCAGGGGTGACGAAACGGCCTCAGCCCTCGTCGCCCTCTTCCTCGTCGCCTTCGAAGAAGTCGCCGACCTCGTCGACGACCTCGGCCGCGACCATTCCGCCGACGACGCCGACGGCGAGTCCGGCCGCCCCCGCCGCCACGACGGTGCCCATACCGGGTCCGGAGCGCCGACCGTGCTCCTCGCCATGGTGATGCCCACCGTGCTGATGCCCGGCGTCGCCGACGTGGCCGCCCCGGTAGGGGTCCTGGTGCCCGTACGCCCCGTGGGAACCGTACGAGTCCCGGCGCTCCACCAGCCGGCTCATCCAGGCGTCGATCTCGGCGTTCCAGTCACGGTGGCCGACGTCCTGGTGGCTCACGGTGAACCGGGTGATCACGTCCTGTCCCTCGGTGAAGAGGCCGCCGCGCTTGTCCGCCTCCAGGACCACCTCCATGCCGCCCGGGTGCGCGAGGAAGGTCACCTCGATCTCATTGACCGCGTGCGCGTAGCGCGCCGAGGGCGTGAGCTCGACCTCCTGGTAGAAGGGGAGCTGCTGGCCGGTACCGCGGATCCGCCCCAGCTCCAGATCGGCGGACCTGAAGCCGAAACCGCTCTGCCCGAAGGCTTCGAGTACGGCCTCCTGCACCGGCAGCGGGCGCACCGCGAGCGGGTCCAGGTCGCCCTTGTCCCTGGCCCCCGCCACCGACAGTTCGGTCCGCACACCGAGGACGACCCCGAGCTGCTGACCGTGGAGTTCGGTGACGGGTGTCTCCCACGGCAGCGTCATGCCGAAGGGAACACTGCGCTCCTCCCCCGCGGCGAGGCGGAAGTTCCCGCCGACGGCGACGCGGTCGAAGACCACCACGCCCTCGCGCTCACCGTCCTCGTGCTCGGCCTCCACCCTGGCCACCAGCTCCAGGGTGATCTGCTCAATGGTGAAGTCGGCGTCGCCGCCCCTGAGGTGGACCTGCCCGGCAAGGCTGCCGCCGGGCAGCACCGCGCCGGGGTCGAGAACCGTGTCCACCGTGGGCCCGCCCACACCGAGCGAGCCGAGCAGCCGTTTGAACACCATCGTGGCGTTCACTCCTTCTTTCTCCGCGTGCGGTTTCCCGCGCCGCCTACTTGGAGGCCGTGTCCAGTGCGGCCAGCGCCTGCGCCCAGTGCGCGTACTTCAGGTCGGCCAGGTCGGCGACCGACGTGACGCCGAACGCCTCCTGAAGCAGCTCGCCGTCCCGGTCCGAGACGCCCTTCAGGGCGGACACGGGGGCGGCGAGGATCTCCGGCAGGCCCTTGTCCGCCCACGCCTTGTCCAGCACCTTGTCCAGGTCGATCGAAGCCATGACGGTCCTCCTACGGAATTCGGATGGATGGTGCGTGCGACGGTTCCGGAACGGCGATCGGCCGACGATCGACCGGCGCCCGTCGGCCGGAGACCACTGGCCACCGGGCGCCGGCCGCCGGGCGTCCCGCGCACCGGAACGCCTGCTCGCGGGCACGGCGAAGCCGGAAGTCCGAGCCGTCCCGGACTTCATCTACACGCCTGTAGAAGCATAGGGCCGGGAGGCGGCGGCAGGGACGGATTCCGGACACCCAAGGACACTCAACTCACCCCAGACGCAAAGAGAACAGCCCCTCCCGAACCTGCGGGAAGGGCTGCTCCCGTCCCCCCCAAGGGCGGCGGGGCTGCACCGGACCGGCGGAGATACGACGGCGGCGCGACCGGGAACGACGGAAAGGGGCACCACAGCACCGGAGTTCGGCCACGGCACGGCCCCGTCGCCGATGGAACCGCTGAGCACCGAACTCACGCCGTAGTGGGCTCCTTGGCCTTGCGCAGGGCCAGGACGAGGGCCAGCACCCAGCCCAGGAAGGTCGCGCCGAAGATCACGTTGATGACCAGGACCAACCACCGGTTGTCCGTCCGGCGGTTGAAGGCGATCAGGGACGGCAGGAGGTAGGCCGCCGCTCCGAGGACACCGAGAACTACGGTCACCAATATTTCCATGCGTCTCCTTCGACAGGTCGGTCGGATCGGTCAGCGTATCCGGCGGAAGTGGCCTTGCCCGGTCGGACGAACAGCCAATCGCCCCGGGCCGCAAGGGGATAGGGGCGAGCACCAGGGCCGGCGCCCACCGCACAGCATCGTCCGACCCACCGGATCAGCCACCGCCAAGTGATCCGGATGCCCCGGTGCCGCCGCGACAACGCACCGAACACCCCGGACTCCTCGCCGTCCCCGACTGTGTCTGGGCTGCCGACCGACCCCGCCCTCATGAACCACGCCCCTCCCGCGGCGCGCGGGAGGGGCGGTGACGTGCGTCCTGAGCCAGGCTCTCAGGGACCGCGGGTTACCCCGTGCTCTCGCCCAGGGCGGTGCGCAGCCAGTCAATGGTTCCCTGCGACAGAAGCTCATCGGCCAGCCGGTTCGCGGTCTCGGTGACCAGGCGGCCGCGGCTGTTGTCGATCCACCGCTGAGCGTTCTCGTACCCCTGCGACCGGTACTCGATGCCCTGGAGCAGGCACTCCAGTTCCGCCTCGGCAAGGCGAATCGCGTACCGGATGCCTTTCAGCTCCCGGCGCGACCGAGCCGACAGCTCCCGGCCATCCAACACCACGGGAAGGGCCGCGCGTAGTTCGTCTCCGTCGGGAGTTCCAGGACGCAGCAGGTTCGGCCGGGCGGCAAGCAGCGCCCATCCGACTGCTGAACATCGCCCACCCGGCCGTCGCCACTGGCACCGCAGTGGCTCAGGCTCTGGGCCCGGCCCAAGACTCGGCGATCACACGTCCAGTCCAGAGGCGAGCCAGCCCCTCCAGGGCGGTCTTCCGAGGCCTGGTGACCCTCGCGCTCACACTTCGCTCGCGCCGGGCGGCCGGAAACGACGGAGCGCCTCAGCCAGAAGAATCTGGTTGAGGCGCTCCGGTGCAGGTCAGAGGAGTCTGCCTCCAGCTGCACTCGGTAGGCCGTGTGGGACTCGAACCCACAACCAACGGATTAAAAGTCCGCTGCTCTGACCAATTGAGCTAACGGCCCCTGGCACATCACCCCCGAGCATAGCCCCCGGGAGCCCGGCGGCCGATCCGGTATCGGGTGCCGGGGGCTGTCGTCCCGGTCGGAGGGCGGTCAGGATGCGGTCACTGCGGGGATTCGTGGGGGATCGTGCGCTGGTGGTCCGAGGTGTCGGCGCTGCCGGTGGTTTCCGAGGCGTCGGGGCGCTCGGGGGTGGCGGGGGCGGCGGTGCTGCCGGTGGTGGCGGAGGGCCCGGTGGCGTCGGCGGGTTTCAGGAACCAGCGCCTGGCCGAAGCCAGCCACCAGGTCGCCGCGAAGCCGAGCACCACCAGGACGGCGATCGGGGCGTAGTTGAAGGTCTCCCAGGTGACCGGGGACACCTGGGGCAGCATGAACAGCACCGTGATGATCACGACCCAGGCCACCGCGACGATGCCGATCGGGCGGGACCAGCGGCCGAGGTGCCAGGGGCCCCGGGCGAAGTCGTCGCCGCGCAGGAGGCGGAGCAGGGTGGGGATGACGTACGCGATGTAGAGGCCGATCACCGCGATGGAGGTGACGGCGGCGTACGCGGTGACGTTGATCAGGTACGGGAGGCCGAGGGCCAGGGCTCCCAGTGCGGCCAGCCAGACCGCCGCGACGGGGGTCCGGGTGCGCGGGCTGACCGTGTGCCAGACGCGCGAGAAGGGGAGGGCGCCGTCGCGGGAGAAGGCGTAGATCATGCGGCTGTTCGCGGTGACCGAGGCCATGCCGCAGAAGAGCTGGGCCCCGATCACGACCAGCAGCAGGAGCTTGCCGGTGGTGGCGCCGAGGGCGTCCAGCAGGATCTGGGCGGGCGGTGCGCCGGTCGGGGACGTCAGGGCGCCCTCGTACGACTGGATGGCGAAGGTGAAGCCGAGCAGGAGGACGAACCCGGCGATCCAGGAGGTCCAGATGGACTGGACGATGCCGCGCGGCCCCGCCACGGCGGCGTCGTGCGTCTCCTCCGTCATGTGCGCCGAGGCGTCGTAGCCGGTGAAGGTGTACTGGGCCATCAGCAGGCCGATCATCACGACGTAGAAGCCGCTGCCCCACCCCGTGTTGTTGACGAACTCGGTGAACACGTACGACGCCGACTGGTGCGAGTCCGGTACGAAGGTCAGGGCGCCGACGATGACGGCCACCCCGACGACGTGCCACCAGACGCTGACGCTGTTGAGGAACGCCACGATGCCGACGCCGAACGTGTTGAGCAGGCCGTGCAGCACCAGGATCGCGGCGAAGAGCAGGATCGTCCGGCCGGGCGTGACCTCGAAGCCGAACTGGAGGTTCAGATACGCCCCGAGGAAGGACGCCGCCCCGAAGTCGATCCCGGCGGTGACCGCGACCTGGCCGAGCACGTTGAACCAGCCCGTGAACCACGCCCAGGCCGCCGCCGAGCGCGGCGGGGCGAGGCGGTGGGCCCAGAAGTACAGGCCCGCTGAGGTCGGGTACGCCGAACAGATCTCCGCCATCGCCAGCCCCACGAACAGCGTCATCAGGCCGACCCCGACCCAGCCCCAGGTGATGACGGCGGGTCCGCCGGTGTTCATCCCGAACAGATACAGCGTCAGACAGCCGGAGAGCACCGAGATGATCGTGAACGAGACGGCGTAGTTGGAGAAGGCCGACATCCGGCGGGCCAGGACCTGGGTGTAGCCGAGTTCGGCCAGCCGCGCCTCGTCCGATCCGGGAGAGGGCGACGGTCCGGACGGGGGCGGCGACGCGGACGGTGCGAGCGGTCCGGACGAGGCGGATGACGTGGACGGTCCCGGTGGTCCCGTCTGTGGCGCGGGTGAGTCGTTTGTCATGCCCCCAGCGATTCCCTCACCGGGGGCATGACATGCGTACCGCGTGCGCCCGGCCCCCGGCCCGACTTCGCGTGCCGTGTCCGCGCTTCCCCACAGTCGTCGGCTATTAACGGCTGTTCCGCTTGCATGGGAAAGGAAAAGAAAGCGGGCCCGTCCGTGAAGGACGGGCCCGCTTCAGCAGGTCGGCCGAGCCGTCGAGCCGCTGCTCAACAGGTCGGCGTTACGCGATCAGCCGTTGCGCTTCCAGCGCGGCTTGTCGTCGCGGCGGCCGAACGAACCGGTGTTGGTGCCGGTGTTGGCACCACGGTGGTCATCACGACGGCCGGTCGGACGGTCGCTGCCGCCGGAGCGGAAGCCGCCCGAGGGGCGGTCGTCACGACGGTCGCGGTTGAACGGACGGTCGCTGCCGCCGGAGCGGAAGCCACCGGAGGGGCGGTCGTCACGACGGTCACGGCTGAACGACGGGCGGTCGTTGTCACGACGCTCGAACGAACGGCCACCACGGTCGCCGCCACGGTCATCACGACGGTCGCCGCCACCGGAGCGGAAGCCGCCCGAGGGGCGGTCGTCACGACGGTCACGGCTGAACGACGGGCGGTCGTTGTCACGACGCTCGAACGAACGGCCACCACGGTCGCCGCCACGGTCATCAACG
>NZ_JBITUB010000024.1:0-47706 GCF_044542225.1 Streptomyces sp. NPDC079020 | reverse complement strand
CACGACGGTCGCCGCCACCGGAGCGGAAGCCACCCCGGTCGCCACCGCGGTCGTTGCCACCGCGGTATCCACCGCGGTCGCCGCCGCGGTCGCCGCCGCGGTTGTCGCGGCGCTCGTAGTTGCCGCGCTCGTCACGGCGCTCCTCGCGCACAACGGGCTGCTCCGGCACGGACACGGCGGCCTCGATCGCGGCCTCCGCCTCGGCGGTGACCTCGGCCACCGCCGCCTCCGGGTCGTCGCCCCGCTCGCGTGCGGCGCGGGCGACCAGGCGGTCGGCCTCCTCGCGCAGCTCACCGGCACGGCGCTGGACGCGCTCCAGCTGCTTGGTCAGGTCGGCGACCTCGCGCTCGGCCTGCTTGGCGGCGTTGTTCGCGGAGTCGGCCTGGACCTCGGTCAGCGAACGGGCGCCGGTGATCTCGGCGACCTCCGGCTCGAAGACGCCCGCGCCCTGGACGATGTGGCGCGAGGCGTCGACGCCCGCGTCCTCCATCAGGCGGAAGATCTGGCGGCGCTGGTGCGGAAGCGCCAGCGAGACGACGACACCGGACTTGCCGGCGCGGGCGGTACGGCCCGAGCGGTGCAGGTAGTCCTTGTGGTCACCGGCCGGGTCCACGTTCAGGACCAGGTCGATGCCGTCGACGTGGATACCGCGGGCGGCGACGTCGGTGGCGACCAGGGCGTTGACGTAGCCCTTCTTGAAGTCTTCAAGAACGCGGGTACGGGCACCCTGCGTCATGCCGCCGTGCAGCGCGTCCGCCTTCACGCCGGAGTCGATGAGCTGCTCGGCGATGCGGTCGGCACCCAGCTGGGTACGGACGAAGATGATCGTGCGGCCCTTGCGGGCGGCGATGGCGGCCGTGACCGGCGCCTTGTCCTTCGGCTTCACGACGAGGACGTGGTGCGACATGGTCGAGACGTTGCCCTGGGCGCTGTCGACCTCGTGGCTCACCGGGTTGGTCAGGTAGCGCTTGACCAGGGTGCCGATCTCGTTCTCCATGGTGGCGGAGAAGAGCATGCGCTGGCCGCCGCCGGGGATCTGGTCGAGCAGCTCGGTGACCTCGGGCAGGAAGCCCAGGTCGGACATCTGGTCGGCCTCGTCGAGGACGGCGACCTGGACGTTCTCCAGGGAGCAGGCGCCCCGGTTGATGATGTCGCGCAGCCGGCCCGGGGTGGCGACGAGGACGTCGACACCGCGCTCCAGCGCGTAGATCTGGTTGCCCATCGACGTACCGCCGCAGACGACCTTCATCTTCAGGCCGAGCACATCGCCGTACGGCTGGAGCGCGTCCGCGACCTGCATCGCGAGCTCACGGGTCGGGGTGAGGATGACGGCGCGGGGCTTCTTCTTCTCGGTGAAGCCGCCGGCCAGCGCGGCCAGGGTCGGCAGACCGAAGGAGAGGGTCTTGCCGGAGCCCGTACGGCCACGGCCGAGGATGTCCTTTCCGGCCAGGGCGTCCGGGATGGTCGCCGCCTGGATCGGGAAGGGGGCGGTCACACCGTTCTGGGCGAGCTTGCGGACGATGCCGTCGGGCAGTCCGAGCGAGCCGAAGGTGACGGTCGGCTCGGCGTCGGCCTCGGCCTCGTCGCTGCCGGCCTGCACGTCGGAGACGTCGGCCTGCACGTCGGCCTCGGCCTCGTCGCTGCCGGCCTGCACGTCGGAGACGTCGGCCTGCACGTCGGAGACCTCGGAGACCTCGGCGGGCGCCTCGGCCTCGACGATGTCCACGACGGTGACGGCGACGGGGGTGTCGGCCTGAGCCGCCTGGGATGCCTGCGAAGCCTGGGCCACTACGGCCTCGGCGAGCTCTGCGAGCTCGGCGTTGTCGACGCTCTCGGGCATGACGGTGTGGTCAGAACTGGAAATTGACATGCGAAATGCGAAACCTTCCGGAGTCTCGGCACGCGCCCGTAACTCCGTGATTCGCAATTTCGACCGCCTCAATGCGGTCCAGCCACGGCAAGGGAGAGTACGCGCCACACGGCGCTCTTCTGTGTCGGCGCCGGGCAATGGGATCAAACGATCTACCACCATACGCACTCTCACCCACATTGCGCAAACCACCCCCTCTCCCCGCCGCCCTACACCGGCCCCACCTGCGGTGATGCCTCCGGGATCCGCAGCGACTCCAGGTGCACCGGTGCTCTCATCGCATCGGTCCGGAACTGTGCGACGGGCGAGGCCGAGGTGGGCGGCGGGGACGGTTCCGAGGGCTGCGGGGGCTCCGGATCGGGGTCGGTTCCGGGGCCGGGCTGCGAGGGTCCCGGCGGCTCCGGGGTGACCGGCGGCGGGGACTCCACGGACCCCGGTACGGAAGAGCTCGGCGTCGGCAGATGGCCGCCCCGGGTGGGCAGCGGGCTGCCGGGGGCCGGGCGCGGGCCCCGCGGGGCGCGCGAGGACGTCGCCCCCGAGGCGTCCGGGTCCGGCTCCCCCGGGGCCTCCCGGTCGGAGTGCGTGTGGGCGAGGCGTCCGCCGGAGCCGGCCCGGCCGGAGTCCGGCACCGCTCCACCGCCGGGCCCGGCCTCCCCGCCCTTCTCGTCGGCGGACCGCGAGGGACCCGGCCGCGCGGCGTCGTCGCCGACGCTCATACAGCCGGCGGACGCGGCGATCGTCAACGCGGTGACAGTTGCCCAGCGGACAGGAGCGGACACATGGCGCACGGGTGATACCTCCGGGGCGAGGAGACGGCGGAGTGGAACAGCCGCGCGGAACGGCCGGAAGCGACGGCCGGACGGAACGACGCGGTGGGACCGCGAGGACGCGCGACGACAGGGCCGTAAAAGGAGCGGCGCCGTGCCCAACTCCCCGACCCCCGCCGGAGACACGCCCGCGGCCTCACCCGCCCGGCCCGCGGCGCCTCCCGTCGCACCCCGGCCCCGCCCGCCGCGCCCCGGCGCACGCTCCCCACGTCCCGTCAGACGCCGAATCCGCCCGCCAGCCCGGCGCCCAGGAAAACCGCCCCCAGCCCCACCAGCAGGGACGCCACCACGTTCGCGGCCGCCAGAGAGGCCCGGCCGCCCTCGGCCAGCAGCAGCGTCTCGTACGAGAAGGTCGAGTACGTCGTGAGCGCCCCGCACAGCCCCGTACCCAGCAGGGCGTACGTATGTGCGGAGACCGCGGCCCCGGTCAGCACCCCCAGCAGCAGACTGCCCGCCGCGTTGGCGGTGAACGTCCCCCACGGGAACACGTACGGCAGCCCCTCGCCGTGGCGCGCCCGCACCGCACGGTCCGTCAGATAGCGCAACAGTGCCCCGACGGCACCGCCGATCACCACCAGCAGCCAGTTCATCCGCGCCGGCCGCCTTCGCGCAGCCCGCCCTCGCGCCGGCCCAGCAGCGCCCGGGTCGTCACGGCCGCGCCCCACACCGCGCCGAGCGCGCCCAGGACCGTCGCCGCCGCGTACGCCATGGCCCGCGGCGCCTCCTGGCGGACCAGAAGCCCCGACACACCGGCCGCGTACGTCGAGAAGGTCGTGAACCCGCCGAGCACCCCCACCCCGAGGAACGGCCGCACCAGCGGACCGGCGACCGCGCCCCGCTCGGAGACCAGCACCATCAGTACGCCGATCAGGGCGCAGCCGGTCACGTTGACGACGAGGACGGTCCACGGGAAGCCCCCGTCGGCGGCCGGCCAGAGCCGCAGAGCCGCGTACCGCGCCACGGCGCCCAGCGCCCCGCCCGCCGCGACCGCCCCGAGCACCCTCGCCTGCCCGGACGGACCGGCGCCAGCACCTCCGGAGCCTCGGCCATCACCAGCGCCACCGTCATCGCCGCTGATCGCACCGCCGCCGGGCCGCTGTCCGGAGCGGGGACCGCTCACCCGTAGCCCAGCGCGTGCAGCCGCTCGTCGTCGATGCCGAAGTGGTGGGCGATCTCGTGGACCACGGTGATCTCGGTCTCCGCGACGACGTCCTCGTGGGACTCGCACATCCGGAGCGTCGGACCCCGGTAGATGGTGATCCGGTCCGGCAGCACTCCGGCGTACCACTCACCGCGGTCCGTGAGCGGGGTGCCCTCGTACAGCCCGAGCAGCTCGGGGTCGCCGGGGTCCGGTTCGTCCTCGACGAACACCGCGACGTTGTCCATCAGCCGCGTCAGCTCCGGCGGAATCCGGTCAAGAGCCTGGCTCACCAGCTCTTCGAACTGCTCCCGCGTCATCTCCAGCACCCCGCCATTGTCACGTATGACGGACCCGAACGGGGGAGTCCGCCGGGGTGGGCCCGCCACCTGCGGCCGTGCCCCCGCATGGCGGGCGCCGTATCGGGGCATACGGGCCCAATGGCCCGCGACCCGTTCCGTGCCGCAGTCGCCCGCACCCGGCACCGCCCCCGAACCGAGCGCCACCCCCGCGCGTCCCTCCGCGCCTCTCTCCGCGGCGCCCTCCGCAGCCCCTTCCGCTCCCCCGGGAACCCCGCCGACCCCCTCGCCGGCGCCCCGAACCCGTACCTCCGCGCCCTGGGCCTGCTCGCCGTCGTCGTCCTGGGGGCCTGGCTGGGGCTCCTGATCGTCGGCAGCGTCCGCACCCCGGTCGGGCCCATGGACACGAACATGACCCTGCGCCCCTCCCTCACCGGCGGCAGCAGGATCAACGTGGCCCCGCTCGGCGCCCTGGAGCTGAACTCGCACGTCGCCCCGCTCCGGCTGGACGTCGACATCGACCGCCTCGACCCCGGGCGCTCCCAGGCCCTGGTGGACCACCCCGAACAGTTCTCCGGCCTCCAGGACCAGGTCACCGGGGACGTCGCCACCGGCACCCGTGAGCTGGCCGTGCGCTCCTGCGTGGCCGTCGTCTCCGGCGCCACCGCGCTCGGCCTCGCCGTCTACCGCCGCCCGCGCCGCGCCCTGGCCGCCGGAGGGTTCGCGCTGACGCTCCTGGCCGCGTCCGCCGTCAGCGCGTACGCCACCTGGAACCCGAAGTCCGTCCTGGAGCCGAAGTTCTCCGGACTGCTGTCCAGCGCCCCCTCGGTCGTCGGCGACGCCCGCTCGATCGTCACCGAATTCGATGTCTACCAGCGGGAACTGGCCCGGCTCGTCACCAATGTCACCAAGCTGTACGACGCCACGTCCACGCTCCCCGTCTACCGCCCGGACCCCGGCACCATCCGCGTCCTGCACGTCTCCGACATCCACCTCAACCCCGCGGCCTGGCACATCATCGGCTCCCTCGTCGAGCAGTACGAGATCGGCGTGATCATCGACTCCGGCGACACGATGGACCACGGCAGCGCCGCCGAGAACGGCTTCCTGGACCCGGTCCGCGACCTCGGCGCGCCCTACGTCTGGGTCCGCGGCAACCACGACTCCACGGTCACCCAGGACTATCTGAAGGGCTTCGAGAACGTGCGTGTCCTGGACGAGGGCAGCGCGGTGAGCGTCGCCGGGCTGCGGATCTCCGGCACCGGCGATCCGCAGTTCACCCCGGACCGCTCCCTCCCCGCCGAGGGCCGGGCCGCCGAACAGGCGGCGGGCTCCCGGCTCGCCGCGGCCAACCGCGCCCAGAACCGGGCCGGCACCCCGGTGGACATCACGGTCGCCCACGACCCGAACGCCGCCCGGCAGACCGACGGCACGGTCCCGCTGGTGCTCGCCGGGCATGTGCACCACCGGGTGAACGAACTCCTGAAGCTCGGTACGCGGCTGAAGGCCGAGGGCTCCACGGGCGGCGGCGGGCTGCGCGCGGTGCAGAACGAGAAGCCCGAGAAGGTGCGCGCCTCGGTGCTCTATCTGGACCGGGCCACCCGCCGGCTGCAGGCCTGGGACGAGATCACCCTGGGCGGTCTGGGCCTGACGACCGCCGAGGTCAGCCGCCATCTGCCGGAGGAGAACCTGAAGAAAGGGGGACCCTCGCCGACGCCCGTCGCGACCTCCCGGTAAACCGTTTTGGCGATAGCTCCCCGCATCCCATATGCTTCTCACGTCCCCGACGCGCTGCAAAGCGAACAGGTGGGCCAATTAGCCCTCATCGTCTAGTGGCCCAGGACGCCGCCCTTTCAAGGCGGTAGCACGGGTTCGAATCCCGTTGGGGGCACGCTTTACCGTGTGCGAGACTCGTCTCGCACATTGCTTGGTCCTGTGGAGCAGTTTGGAGTGCTCGCCACCCTGTCAAGGTGGAGGCCGCGGGTTCAAATCCCGTCAGGACCGCTGCAGCCCTTGTGCGCTGCGTGGCTGGGTAGCTCAGTTGGTACGAGCGATCGCCTGAAAAGCGATAGGTCGCCGGTTCGATCCCGGCCCCAGCCACCACCCGAAGGCCCCGTCCACCGGACGGGGCCTTCGCCGTGTCAGGCGCCTTCCTTCTGCTCCGGCGTACCGGTGGTGCCGCCGTCCCGCCGCCGCCAGGCACGTACGCCCAGCACCAGCAGCACCACGGCCACCACGGACCCCAGCAGCACACCATCGGGCACCCGCTCGCCGAGACGCTGCGCCCACTGCTCGACCGCGAACGAATCGTCCACGTCCAGCAGGCCGGGCAGCGCGGTCGTCCCGTCGTACGCGAGGAACAGCGCGCCGAGGCCGATGAAGAACAGCCCGGACAGCAGCGACGTGGTGTGCAGCTCGAAGCGGCCGAGCCGGAAGGTACGGCCGCGCAGCCAGGCGCGGCGGCCGAGGTCGAAGCGCTCCCAGAGCAGGGCCAGCACGAAGAGCGGTACGGCCATGCCCAGGGCGTAGACCGCGAGCAGCAGCCCCCCGTAGACCGGGCTGCCGCTGACGGCCGCCACGGTGAGGACGCTGCCGAGGATCGGACCCGCGCAGAATCCGGCCAGGCCGTAGACCGCGCCCAGGGCGTAGACCGAGAACGCGGTGGTGGGGCGGATCCGGCCGCTGAGGGCCGCGATCCGCCGCGAGGCGAAGCCCAGCCCGACGATCTGCGCGACGCCGAGCGCGATGATCAGCCAGCCCGCGCCCATGACGAGGGCGTCGCGGTGGCTGTAGAAGAGCCGTCCCGCGTACGAGCCGGCGGCGCCGAGCGGGACAAGGGTGGTGGCCAGACCGGCGTAGAAGATGCCGGTCCGGGCCAGCAGGCGCGAGGTGGAGTCGATGGAGTACGCGAAGAAGGCCGGGAGCAGCAGGGCGCTGCACGGGCTGACCAGTGCGAGCAGCCCGCCGAGGAAGGCCGCGAAGTAGCCGATGTCCGCCGTCACTTCGCGGAGTTCCCCGCGTTGCCGGTGCCGGCGCTCTTCGCCTGCTCGGCCGCGTCCTCGATGGCCTGGGTGAAGGTCTCCATCGGCTGGGCCCCGGCGATCGGGCGGCCGTTGATCAGGAAGGAGGGGGTGGAGGTGGCGCCGATGCCGTACCCCTGCTCCTGGTCCTTGCCGACCGCGGCGCGCGCCGCGGAGCCGTCCAGGTCGGTCATGAACCGGTCGATGTCCTTCACCCCGGCCTGCTGGGCGAGCGCCTTGAGCCGGTCCTTGCCGAAGCCCTTCTCCTTGGCTCCTTCGGCGTAGGCGGCCTGGTGGAACTGCCAGAAGCGGTCCTGCTGCCCGGCGGCCCAGGCGGCGCGGGCGGCGGCCTCGGACTCCTCACCGAAGATCGGGAAGTTGCGCCATTCGATGCGCAGGGTGCCGTTGTCGACGTACTTCTTGACCAGTTCGGGCTCGGTGTCGCGGGCGAACTTCCCGCAGTAGCCGCATTTGAAGTCGGCGTACTCGATGAGCACGACAGGGGCGTCCGCGCGGCCCTGGGCCAGCTTGTCGCCGGCGTCGCGGCGGGCCAGCTTCGCCAGCTCGGGGTAGACGCCCTCCGCCGGGTCGGTGGACACCTCGGCGGCCGGTGCCGAGGCGGAACCGGAGCCGGAACCGGAGCCCGGGTCGGGGGCGGTGGCGCGGTACGAGACGAAGCCGAGAAGCCCGGCGGCGATGACGACGACGGCGCCGTACATCAGCGGCTTCCTGGCCGACGAGGAAGAGCGCGGGGAGGAGGACGAGGTGGAGCGGGTGCGGTTGGGCGTGGGCATGCGGCACTCCGTGCTGATGATGCGGAAAAAAAGGGGCAGGGCGGGGCAGCGGGGCTGCTACACCCTCAGCACGGAGAGTTCGACGGGGGTGGGCGTGGCGGGCGCGGGGGCGCACAGCCGTATCCGTACGAGCGCGCGGGCCGGTTCCTGGCCGATGGCCGCGGGCAGGCCCCACTGGACGAGGCCGGGCGCCTGGTCGTTCAGCGCGCGGGCGCGGACCGGGGCGGCGGGTTCGGTGCCGTCGTGGTTCCGCTTCTTGCCGCAGCCCGGGATGCCGGGGCCGCCGCGGTCCTCACCGGCGAGGACGGCGGTGTCATCGGCGGCGGGGACCCCGGACAGGGCGGACAGGGCGGACACGGCATCGGAGGCGTCGGCACCGGACACCGCCGCCGCCCCCGCCGGGACCACCACCGCCGTGTCCCGGGCGACCACCGGGGCCGCCGTCGCCGCCGGTCCGCAGAACAGCCCCAGGACCACCGCGAGCACCGCCGTCAGGCAGCACCACTGCGTACGGGACACGGGGACGGCCTTCCTGGAGAATCCTGCGGGGCACGCGTTCAGTTGCCCGAAATGGTACGTGCCACGACCGCGTCCGCTCCCGCGGTCACCGGGAAGGTGACGCAGTCCGCGTGAAATGCGTTCGCCACTCCTCGGGCCAGGGTGAGATCCTGGGACCCGTATGTCTACTTCCTTTGCCGATCTCCAGTCCCAGCTCGGCCGGCTCTCGCTCCGTGACGCGCACCGGCTCGGCCGTCGCCTCGAAGGTGCCCGCCGGATCCGCAAGCCCGAGGCCCGACAGTCCGTGCTGGACGAGATCGCGGCCGAGTCGGGGAAGGCGGCCGAGCGGCTCGCCGGGCGCGCCGCGCGGATGCCCGCCCTGTCGTACCCGGAACAGCTTCCGGTCAGCCAGAAGAAGGACGAGATCCTGGAGGCGATACGCGACCACCAGGTCGTGATCGTCGCCGGGGAGACCGGTTCCGGGAAGACCACGCAGATCCCCAAGATCTGTATGGAACTGGGGCGCGGCGTCCGGGGCATGATCGGGCACACCCAGCCGCGCCGCATCGCGGCGCGCACGGTCGCGGAGCGGGTCGCCGAGGAGCTGGACACCCCGCTCGGCGAGACCGTCGGCTGGAAGGTCCGCTTCACCGACCAGGTGAACCCGGACTCGACGTTCGTGAAGCTGATGACGGACGGCATCCTGCTGGCCGAGATCCAGACGGACCGCGAGCTGCTCGCGTACGACACGATCATCATCGACGAGGCCCACGAGCGGTCGCTGAACATCGACTTCCTGCTCGGCTATCTGGCCCGGCTGCTGCCCAGGCGCCCGGATCTGAAGGTCGTCATCACCTCCGCGACCATCGACCCCGAGCGCTTCGCCCGGCACTTCGGCGAGGCGCCGGTCGTCGAGGTCAGCGGGCGTACGTATCCGGTCGAGGTGCGCTACCGCCCGCTCCTCGAAGAGGACAGCGCGGACCCCGACCGGGACCAGATCACCGCGATCTGCGACGCCGTCGACGAGCTCCACGGGGAAGGGCCCGGCGATGTCCTGGTCTTCCTCTCCGGCGAGCGGGAGATCCGCGACACGGCGGACGCGCTGAACAAGCGCAACCTCAGGCACACCGAGGTGCTCCCCCTGTACGCGCGCCTCTCGCACGCCGAGCAGCACCGCGTGTTCCAGCGCCACACCGGCCGCAGGATCGTGCTCGCGACGAACGTCGCCGAGACCTCGCTGACCGTTCCCGGCATCAAGTACGTGATCGACCCGGGCAACGCCCGTATCTCCCGCTACAGCCACCGCACCAAGGTCCAGCGGCTCCCGATCGAGCGGATCTCCCAGGCCAGCGCGAATCAGCGCAAGGGCCGCTGCGGCCGTACGTCGGACGGCATCTGCATCCGGCTGTACTCCGAGGACGACTTCGTGACCCGGCCGGAGTTCACGGACCCCGAGATCCTCCGGACGAATCTGGCCTCCGTCATCCTGCAGATGACCGCGGCGGGCCTCGGCGAGATCGAGAAGTTCCCCTTCATCGACCCGCCGGACCACCGCAACATCCGCGACGGCATCCAGCTGCTCCAGGAGCTCGGCGCGCTGGATCCCGCCGAGAAGGACGCGTCGAAGCGGCTCACACCGCTGGGACGCAAGCTCTCCCAGCTGCCGGTCGACCCGCGGCTGGCCCGCATGGTCATCGAGGCCGACCGCAACGGCTGTGCCCGTGAGGTCATGGTGATCGCCGCCGCGCTCTCCATCCAGGACCCGCGCGAGCGGCCCTCGGAGAAGCAGACGCAGGCCGATCAGCAGCACGCGCGGTTCAAGGACGAGACCTCCGACTTCCTGGCGTTCCTGAATCTGTGGCGCTACATCCGCGAGCAGCAGAAGGAGCGCGGCTCCTCCAGCTTCCGCCGGATGTGCAAGCAGGAGTATCTGAACTTCCTGCGCATCCGTGAGTGGCAGGACATCTACGCCCAGCTGCGTACGGTGGCCAAGCAGATGGGCATCACCGTCGAGGAGCCCAAGGCCGACGAGGGCGTCCCCGAGCAGGCGGTGCACACCTCGCTGCTGGCCGGGCTGCTGTCGCACATCGGGCTGAAGGACACCGAGAAGAACGAGTACCTGGGCGCGCGCAGCGCCAAGTTCGCGGTCTTCCCCGGTTCGGCGCTGTTCAAGAAGCAGCCGCGGTTCGTGATGTCCGCCGAGCTGGTCGAGACGTCCCGGCTCTGGGCGCGGGTCAACGCCCGGGTCGAGCCGGAGTGGATCGAGCCGGTCGCCCAGCATCTGCTGAAGCGGACCTACAGCGAGCCGCACTGGGAGAAGGACCAGGCGGCGGTGATGGCCTACGAGCGGGTCACGCTCTACGGGGTGCCGATCATCGCCCAGCGCAAGATCAATTTCGGCCGTATCGACCAGGAGGCCTCGCGCGACCTCTTCATCCGCAACGCCCTGGTCGAGGGCGACTGGCGCACGCACCACCAGTTCTTCCATGACAATCGCAAACTCCTCGGCGAGGTCGAGGAGTTGGAGCACCGCGCCCGGCGCCGCGACATCCTGGTGGACGACGAGACGCTGTTCGACTTCTACGACCAGCGGATTCCCGAGCACATCGTCTCGGGAGCACACTTCGACTCGTGGTGGAAGCACAAGCGCCGCGACGAGCCGGACGCCCTGGACTTCGAGCGCTCGATGCTCATCAACGAGAAGGCCGGGGCCGTCACCAAGGACGACTACCCGGACTCCTGGCGGCAGGGGAAGCTCAAATTCCGGGTGACCTACCAGTTCGAGCCCGGTGCGGACGCCGACGGTGTGACCGTCCATGTCCCGCTCCAGGTCCTCAACCAGGTGACCTCCGAGGGCTTCGACTGGCAGATCCCGGGGCTGCGCGCGGACGTGGTCACCGAGCTGATCCGCTCGCTGCCCAAGCCGATCCGCCGCCACTACGTCCCCGCACCGGACTACGCGGACAAGTTCCTGGACCGTGCCGTACCCCTCCAGGAGCCGCTGCCGGTCACGCTGGCCCGTGAGCTCCAGCGGATGGTCGGCGTCCCGGTCACGGCCGACGACTTCGACCTGTCCCGCGTCCCGGACCACTTGAAGATCACGTTCCGGATCGTCGACGAGCGGCGGCGCAAGGTCGCCGAGGACAAGGACCTGGAGGCGCTGAAGCTCCAGCTGCGCCCCAAGGCCCGTCAGGCGCTCTCCAAGGCCGCCGCGGCGACCGCGGGCCCCTCGGGCGAGTCCATCGAGCGCTCCGGCCTCACGGACTGGACGATCGGCACGCTCGACCGCGTCTTCGAGACCCGGCGGGCCGGCCAGCCGGTCAAGGCCTACCCGGCGCTGACCGACCAGGGCGACAGCGTCGCCGTACGGCTCTTCGACACCGAGGCCGAGCAGCAGCAGGCGATGTGGCGCGGTACCCGGAAGCTGATCCTGCTGAACATTCCGGTGAACCCCGCCAAGTTCGCCTCGGACCGGCTGACCAACCAGCAGAAGCTGGCCCTGTCCCGCAATCCGCACGGCTCCGTCCAGGCGCTCTTCGAGGACTGCGCGACCGCCGCCGCCGACCGGCTGATCGCCGCCCACGGCGGTCCGGCCTGGGACGAGCAGTCGTTCCGGAAGCTGTTCGACAAGGTGCGCGCCGACCTCGTGGACCTGACGGTCCGCACCATCGACCAGGTGCAGCAGATCCTGGCGGCCTGGCAGGCCTGTGAGCGCCGTCTGAAGTCCACCAACAGCCTGACGCTGGTCAACAACGTCACGGATGTACGGGACCAGCTGGCCCGGCTCATGCCGCCCGGCTTCGTCACCGCGACCGGGCTGCGCAGGCTGCCCGACCTCATGCGTTACCTGGTCGCCGCGGACCGTCGGCTCCAGCAGATGCCGACGGCCGTCCAGCGCGACACCACACGCATGGCGAAGGTCCACGAGATGGCGGACGAGTACGCCTGGCTGCTCGAACAGCTGCCGCGGGGCCGGCCCGTTCCGCAGGAGGTGCTGGACATCCGCTGGATGATCGAGGAACTGCGGGTCAGCTACTTCGCGCACGCGCTGGGCACGGCCTACCCGGTCTCGGACAAGCGGATCGTGAAGGCGATCGACGCGGCGGCCCCGTGACCGGGGGCGCGCTCCGGGCCGGGCCGCGGGCCCGGCTCCGGGCCGCCCCGGTGGCGTAACGGAGTCACCACCAGGAGTGAAGTCGACCTGGACCTCCCACCTCCTGTACAGTCTGGTTTCGCAGCCAGCCGCGAGGCAGGCAGCAAAAACCTGGTCCTGTGGAGCAGTTTGGAGTGCTCGCCACCCTGTCAAGGTGGAGGCCGCGGGTTCAAATCCCGTCAGGACCGCAGTAGACGAAGGCCCGGATCCCCTGGATCCGGGCCTTCGTTCGTCTTGACGGCGGCATCTGCCACGGGTACCCCGTAGAGCAGGGCCGCTCCTGTTTCCCCGGCGAGGAGCGGCGGGCCCACCGGGAGGTGGCTCGTATGTCCGCGCCCACAGCACGGCACGAGACCCGCGCACTGCTGCGGGCCCATCTGGCCGCCGCCTCCGACTTCCGCCACCTCACCCGGCACTGTCCGGTCTGCCACCGCCTGCTGCGGCTCGCCATGGAGCCCCCAGAGGCCTCCGAGGCCCCTCGCACGCCCCCGGAGGCTCCAGAGCCCCCCGAGGCCCTGGAGAGCCGGGAGAGACCCGCCGGAGCGCCGGAGGTGACCGAGGACGAAAGTCCTGCCCCGACATGACCATCGGCCGGACGGTTTCGCCTCCCGGCGGTGGCAGGCTCGCAGTTGGCAAGCTCCATGCAGTGTGACGGGAGTCACGGCAGCAGTTTTCAGAAGGGGTGACTTTACGCCCTTCCTACAACTGGCGAATTTAATATGTGCAATTGTACTTACGCGCCAGTACTACCGGACCGTTCCGTCCGGAGCTGTCCCCGAGCGTCCGGGACGCTCACCCACACTCCCCCGCAGACCCGCACACAGCCAGTCGAACCGAACCGACCGCGCGGTTCTGCACCGGGCCCGTCAGGCCCGTCAGGGCCGTCAGGACCCCCCGGGGCCGGCCCCCGCCCCGGGCATGAGCACGGGCGCAAGCGCGGGTGTGAGCGCGGACACAAAAAAGATCGCGCTGGACCCGGCGGAGTCCAGCGCGATCAAAACGACGTAGCCCTCTGACGAAGGCATGACGCCCGTTGGGGCGGGCGTCCGTCGTGTGGAGCTATGGGTGGGCGCCTGAGGTTTGGGGGACCTGGCGGCAGCCCGGTTGTGGTGCGGCGTGACAGGGGTATGTCAGGCCTCGCTGCGCTGCTGCGGAATACCCGCAAGCAGTGCGCGGACCTCTGCCTCGCGGTACCGGCGATGCCCACCGAGCGTGCGGATGGACGTGAGCTTGCCAGCCTTGGCCCAACGGGTGACCGTCTTCGGGTCCACGCGGAACATCGTGGCAACCTCAGCCGGGGTCAGCAGCGGCTCGGCATCAGGGGTGCGAGCGGTCATGAGCGGCCTCCTCGGGAGAACCGAACATTCTCGGTTCTTTCCTCTAAATTCTGCACCTTGACCCGCGTTGCCCGAAATGGCGGACGCGGGCCGAGTCGGTTATAGGACGAACGGCTTGTCCTCGGCACTACAACTACACCATCCGTCCAGCCGCTTCGGCCAAACCGATGGAATTGCCCTCCCAGGTGTTCATCAGCGACGGAAGCCGATGGACCATGCCATAGCGGACAGTCACGCCACCGTGACGATCAGTCACAGAGCGATCAGGAGTCACCAGACCCCCCATAGCGTGCAATGCTGAGCATTCCGCCCTTAGTTGGACGGATGGAGCCCTCCCCGGACTCCTTGTCCTATTTTGGCACGAGGAGTAGGGATGGGCGCAAGGGCCCCGTTAGTGCTATCCGTCACGCTTGAGGTAAAGGCCCGGTTCGGGACGTAGGTCCCGGACCGTAACGAGTAGTCTTCCGCCTCGGCCATCCCACGTGACACACGGGACGCAGGTTCACACCCCGTCAGTTCCCATGGAAACCCGGCTGTTCCTCCCGGCATCCCACCTCAGCGCCGCTTCAGCGCCTCGCTACCTCCTCCCGGCCGGATTCGCCCCGAAGGGAGGATGCCCCGGTTCACTCAGGTTGATTCCGCTGTGCGCCTTTTCACGTCAATTGGTGAACTGGCGGTCCCGTACCGTCCGCCAGCGCTCCGCCAGCCGGGCGTACGCCTCGCTCGCCCCGTCGTTGTCGCCGTCCCGCAGCGCGGCCAGCCCCTCGGACACGTCCGCGGCCGACCGGTCCGCCGCGAGATGCTCCGCCGGCAGCGCGTGCACCAGGCCGCCGTAGTCGAGCTCGACGAGCGCGCGCGGATGGAACTCCTCCAGCCAGCGCCCCACGTCCACCAGCCCCTCGGCCAGCGGTCCGCCGTCGACGCTCTCGCGCAGTGTCCTCAGCGCCCGCGCCAGCCTGCGCCGGGCGTGCACCATCGGGGTCCGGTAGCGCAGCACGGGCGGCCCGCCGTCGCCGTCGTCGCCGCCCGCCCCGCCGTCCTCCCCGTTCCCGTCCTCGGCCGCGTACGCCCGGTACTCCCGCTCCTCGTCGGCGAAGAGCACGAACCAGCGCACCGGAACGTGCCACACCGTGGTCCGGATCCATGGGCGCGCATCCGGATTCCGCTTCTGCCAGCGCTCGTGATCCGCACTCTGCTGCCCCCGGACCACCGGCGGCAGCAGCGCGTCGAGCACAGTGGCCGGAAACAGTCCCCCCAGTTCCTCCAGCGCCAGCCAGCCGCGCAGCCGTGTACGCCACGGACAGACGCACACCACCCCGTCCAGCTCCGCCACGAACGCGTCGCCGCTCTCGTGAACGGGCACCCCGACCGGAGGGGTGGGCACCAAGTCGGCCAGCGAACGGCGCAGTTCGTCCTGGTACGTCGGCAGGTAGGAGCGCTGTGCGTAACGGGCCCAGTGGCTTCGTTCGGGCTCCGGGAACGCGGCGAGCGGCTCGTACACCCGGAGGTAGGACGTGTAAGGGACGAACACTGAAGACACCACCGACATACAGCGAATCGTGTCACGCCCGTACTCCCCCCCGGGGGTGATCCTCCACACCGGCAGCGGTCTACGAGTCCGTAGGACTTACGCTCTTGCCCGTACCGGCCGTGCCGGCCGGTACAGGGCCCTCCCCACCTGCAGGAGGGCTTCCGCCGCTTCGTACTTGGGAGTCACCACAGTGACCGATGTAACCGACGGCGTCCTGCACACCCTGTTCCACTCGGATCAGGGGGGTCACGAGCAAGTCGTGATCTGCCAGGACCGTGCCACCAGCCTCAAGGCCGTCATCGCCATCCACTCCACCGCCCTGGGCCCGGCCCTCGGCGGCACCCGCTTCTATCCCTACGCCTCCGAGGAAGCGGCCGTCGCCGACGCGCTGAACCTCTCGCGCGGGATGTCGTACAAGAACGCCATGGCCGGACTCGACCACGGTGGCGGCAAGGCCGTCATCATCGGCGATCCGGAGCAGATCAAGTCGGACGAACTCCTCCTGGCCTACGGCCGTTTCGTGGCCTCGCTCGGCGGGCGCTACGTCACCGCCTGCGACGTCGGCACCTATGTCGCCGACATGGACGTCGTCGCCCGGGAGTGCCGCTGGACCACCGGCCGTTCCCCCGAGAACGGCGGCGCCGGCGACTCCTCCGTCCTCACCGCGTTCGGCGTCTTCCAGGGCATGCGGGCCTCGGCCCAGCACCTGTGGGGCGACCCGACGCTGCGCGGCCGCAAGGTCGGCGTCACGGGTGTCGGCAAGGTGGGCCACTACCTCGTCGAGCACCTGCTCCAGGACGGGGCGGAGGTCATCATCACGGATGTCCGTGAGGAGTCCGTACGCCGGATCACCGACCTCCACCCCGAGGTCGCCGTCGCGGCGGACACCGACGCGCTGATCCGTACCGAGGGCCTCGACATCTACGCCCCGTGCGCGCTCGGCGGTGCTCTCAACGACGACACCGTCCCGGTGCTCACCGCGAAGGTGGTGTGCGGCGCGGCCAACAACCAGCTCGCCCACCCGGGCGTCGAGAAGGACCTGGCCGACCGCTCGATCCTGTACGCCCCCGACTACGTGGTCAACGCCGGTGGCGTGATCCAGGTCGCCGACGAGCTGCACGGCTTCGACTTCGACCGGTGCAAGGCGAAGGCGTCGAAGATCTTCGACACCACGCTGGCCATATTCGCACGTGCGAAGGTCGATGGAATTCCGCCGGCCGCGGCGGCCGACCGCATCGCCGAGCAGAGGATGGCCGAAGCCCGCCGTCACTGACCGGTCACGGGCCGTTCAGAAGCCCGTCACACGGGCATGCGGGTCCTCACACGGACCGGGCAGGGCAGAGCCGCCGACCGGCGAGACAAGACTCACGCCGGTCGGCGGGTCGCCCGCCGAGAAGAGGTTAAAATCGCAGTTGACCAGGGAGGACAGGGCTCCTCGCTGACCCTGCACCGGGGCGCATGACACGGGCGGCGTACCGTATGGCCACGGAAGCAGGTACCGTTAAAGCTCTACGGGCGCGGTCTCTCAACTGAGAGTCCGTCCCGAAACATGAACGCGTGTCAAGACTCTGGGGCCGTCGAGCCCCGTCACCGAGGGGGTCGAGCCATGGGGCGCGGCCGGGCAAAGGCCAAGCAGACAAAGGTCGCCCGCCAGCTGAAGTACAGCAGCGGCGGGACAGACCTGTCGCGTCTGGCCAATGAGCTGGGCGCATCGCCTTCGAGTCAGCCACCGAACGCTGAGCCGTTCGAGGACGATGACGAGGAAGATGACCCGTACGCACAGTACGCGGATCTGTACAACGACGACGATGACGAGGACGAGGACGACCAGTCCGGTCCGTCGTCACAGCGCCGCGGCGCTTGACCTCGCGCTGACACAACAACCCGGTCCGGGCCTGTCCCGGACCGGGTTCTGTGCTGTCCCGGTCCGGGAACGGAGCGTGAACACCCGGCCGCCGGACGGAGCGGGTGATCACTCCCGTCCGGCGTTCGGGGGCAGTCCCCGCCCTGGGGCGGAGCCTGCCGGGAGCACCGGGCCCTAGCTCGCGTAGCTGCCGGTCAGCTCGGCGCCCGTGGTGTGCGCGCCGCGGTCGGTGATCTCACCGGCGACCCAGGACTCGACCCCGCGGTCGGCCAGCGTCGTCAGTGCGGCGTCCACCGAATCGGCGGGCACGACCGCGATCATGCCGACGCCCATGTTGAGCGTCTTCTCCAGCTCCAGCTGCTCGACCCGGCCGGTCCGGCCGACGACCTCGAAGACCGCGCCCGGCGTCCAGGTGGAACGGTCCACCGTGGCGTGCAGGCCGTCCGGGATGACCCGGGCCAGGTTGTTGGCCAGGCCACCGCCGGTGACATGGCTGAAGCCGTGCACCTCGGTCGTACGGGTGAGGGCCAGGCAGTCCAGCGAGTAGATCCTGGTGGGCTCCAGGAGCTCCTCGCCGAGCGTGCGGCCGAACTCCTCGACCTGGCGGTCCAGCGCCCAGCCGGCCCGGTCGAAGACGACGTGGCGGACCAGCGAATACCCGTTGGAGTGAAGACCGGAGGACGCCATCGCGATGACCGCGTCACCCTTACGGATACGGTCCGGGCCGAGCAGACGGTCGGCCTCGACCACGCCCGTACCGGCGCCGGCGACATCGAAGTCGTCGGGGCCCAGCAGGCCCGGGTGCTCGGCGGTCTCGCCGCCGACGAGCGCGCAGCCCGCCAGGACACAGCCTTCGGCGATGCCCTTCACGATGGCCGCGACACGCTCGGGATGCACCTTGCCGACACAGATGTAGTCGGTCATGAAGAGCGGCTCCGCACCGCAGACGACGAGGTCGTCGACGACCATCCCGACGAGGTCGTGGCCGATGGTGTCGTACACGCCCATCCGGCGCGCCAGGTCGACCTTCGTACCGACGCCGTCGGTGGCGGAGGCGAGGAGCGGGCGCTCGTAGCGCTTGAGCGCCGAGGCGTCGAAGAGGCCGGCGAAACCGCCCAGGCCGCCGAGGCCCGCGACCTCGGCGCGCTGCGTCTTCTTCACCCACTCCTTCATCAGCTCGACGGCGCGGTCACCGGCTTCGATGTCGACGCCCGCTGCCGCGTAGGAAGCACCTGTTGTCTCAGACATTGCCTGGGATCTTTCGTGTGGAGATACGGGGCTGGGGGGAAGGCCGCCGGCCGGTCCGGGTCACGGACGGCGCAGCGCGTCGGCCGCGGCGGTCGCCGCGGGGCCGGCCGCCAGCTCGGTCTCCAGCAGCTGCTTGCCGAGCAGCTCCGGGTCCGGCAGCTCCATCGGGTACTCACCGTCGAAGCAGGCGCGGCACAGGTTCGGCTTGGCGATCGTGGTCGCCTCGACCATCGCGTCGAGCGAGATGTACGAGAGGGAGTCGGCACCCATCGAGGTGGCGATCTCGTCGACCGACATGCCGTTGGCGATGAGCTCGGCGCGGGTCGCGAAGTCGATGCCGAAGAAGCAGGGCCACTTCACCGGCGGCGAGGAGATCCGGATGTGGATCTCGGCGGCACCGGCCTCGCGGAGCATCCGGACCAGGGCGCGCTGGGTGTTGCCGCGGACGATCGAGTCGTCGACGACCACCAGGCGCTTGCCCTTGATGACTTCCTTGAGCGGGTTCAGCTTGAGGCGGATGCCCAGCTGGCGGATGGTCTGGGACGGCTGGATGAAGGTCCGGCCGACGTAGGCGTTCTTGACCAGTCCGGCGCCGAACGGGATGCCGCTGGCTTCCGCGTAGCCGATGGCCGCAGGTGTGCCGGATTCCGGCGTCGCTATGACCAGGTCCGCCTCGACGGGGGCCTCGGCGGCCAGCTTCCGGCCCATCTCGACCCGGGAGAGGTAGACGTTCCGCCCGGCGATGTCGGTGTCGGGGCGGGCCAGGTAGACGTACTCGAAGACACAGCCCTTGGGCTTCGCTTCCGCGAAGCGGGAGGTGCGCAGGCCGTTCTCGTCGATGGCGACGAGCTCACCCGGCTCGATCTCGCGTACGAAGCTGGCGCCGCAGATGTCGAGGGCGGCGGACTCGGAGGCCACCACCCAGCCACGCTCCAGACGGCCGAGGACCAGCGGGCGGATGCCCTGCGGGTCACGGGCCGCGTACAGCGTGTGCTCGTCCATGAAGACGAGCGAGAAGGCGCCCCGGACCTGGGGAAGCACCTTCGCTGCGGCTTCCTCGACGGTGAGCGGCTTGTCGTCGTCATCGGTCTGGCCGGCGAGCAGCGCGGTCACCAGGTCGGTGTCGTTGGTCGCGGCGACCTGGGTGGCGCGGCCGTCCTTGCGGGGAAGGTCGGCGACCATCTCGGCGAGCTGGGCCGTATTGACCAGGTTGCCGTTGTGGCCCAGGGCGATCGAGCCGTGCGCGGTGGCACGGAACGTCGGCTGCGCGTTCTCCCACACCGAGGCACCGGTGGTGGAGTAGCGGGCATGACCGACCGCGATATGGCCCTGGAGAGATCCCAGAGACGTTTCGTCGAAGACCTGCGAGACCAGTCCCATGTCCTTGAAGACCAGGATCTGGGACCCGTTGCTCACTGCGATGCCCGCGGACTCCTGTCCACGGTGCTGCAGGGCATACAGTCCGAAATAGGTGAGCTTGGCGACCTCTTCACCCGGAGCCCAGACACCGAAGACGCCACAAGCGTCCTGGGGGCCTTTCTCTCCGGGGAGCAGGTCGTGGTTGAGTCGTCCATCACCACGGGGCACAACACCGAGTGTAGGCGAGGTCGACCACTGGTCCGAATTCGGGACCGGTCCGAGAAGAGCCGCTGGAGCACCGGGAACACCCCGAGGGGCGGTCGGGGGCAGGCGTTTCGGGGGGCTTCGCGCGATCACGCGGAGTGATCATCGAGCGGTGTCCGGAAAGCGCCGCGAGGCCCCGGGCAGGGGCGTCACCCCGAAAAAAAGCCGGTTACCGGCCAGTTCCGGCCATCGGCCGCGGCCGGAGGGAGTGCGCCCGGCCGTGGCGCTGGGTGAACCGTCACCGACGGCGTACCGACCACCGGTCGAACGCTCGTTTCGTGGTGAGCCTCACACGTGGGGTGGGGGTGCGGTGCGGATTCAGCCTCTGCACCGGGCGCTGCCCGGGACGCACGAAGGGCGGTACGGCCGAGCCCATCGCGGACCGGTCGGTGGGCCTCGAACCCAGGCACCCGACGCTCGCCTCGCTGCCGCGCGGCAGCGACAGCGGCTACGCCACGGCGCTGATCGGCACGTGGCACTGCGGCTACCTGCCGGACCACGGCCCGACCAGGTCGGGCCGTGGCGAGTTCTTCGGGAACTTCGGCGGTGCGCCGGAGTTACTGCTCCAAGCTCGGCGGCTACGGCTGGTACGACCTGTTCGAGGGCGACGCCGAGTACAAGGAGGTCAGCGACCTGCCGGTGTTCTCGCCCGACTGGACGGCGACGCTGCTGGAGCTGGGCGGAGCACGGCCCGGCCCCGCGGGCCTGCTGCCGTACCCGACGGGTTCCTGAGGAGTCCGCCGTACCCGCCCCCGCCGGTCCTCGGCCCCGGCTCTTCGTCCCCGCCCCTCATCCCCGGCTCTTCCGCGTCATCCCTGGCTCTTCCCCGGCTCCGGCGCCGCGGCCGAGGCGCCGAGTCCCTTGCCTCCGGCGGCGGTGAGGGACAGGGCCTGGTCCTCGATCGTGTACGTCGTTCCCCCGGTCAGGACCGCGAGGACGGATCGCTCCACCTCCATGGCCTGTCCCTCGCACATCCTGCGGGTCGAGGCGAGCGGACCGAAGGTGATCGCCGATCCCTTCACGGCCGCCTTGCCGTGGAAGGTGTTGCAGCCGAGGCTGCCCTCCACCGTGCCGTCCTTGCCGAAGGTGAGGTGCGGCGCCCTGCCGGCCGGCAGATCGGCGGGCAGGGCGGTGGTGGTCCGGCCGCTGACCAGGCTGGTCACCGTCCACTTGGTGCCGGTGAGCGGGGCCGCCGGCCGTGATGTGAGGCTGATGGAATCGCCCTTCGCCGTGGTGAGGGTCAGGCGCTTGCCGTTCACGGCCGCGGTGAGCTTGCCGCTGAACGCGCCGGACATGGCCTTCTCGAACTGCTGGACGTCCTCCTCGCACCCCATCTCGGTGGTGGTGCCCGGTCCCACGGTGACCGCGTCGCCGTCGATGCCGACGTCGGCGGTGAAGTGGTTGCAGCCCAGATTGCCGGTGGCCCTGCCCTTCGGGTCGATCTCGACGTGCGCCCCCGGCGGGGCCTTCGTCCTCTCACCCCCCACGGTCAGGGAATCGACGCTCCACCGGACCCCGGTGACGGGCAGATCCGTCCGTACGGTGCCGCTTCCGTCGCCGGAACCGGAACCGGAGCCGGAGCCGCCCGAACCGGAGCCGGAACCGTTGCCCGATCCGGGGGCGGCCTGCGTACCGCAGGCCGCGAGGGCGAAGAGAGCCAGAACGCTGACTGCCATACGTTGTGTGCGCATGGCCATGGGACGGAACGAGTGGCCGATCCGGTTCCCCTCAGCCCATCAGCGGCAGCAGCGGCCCGAGATCCGCCCGCTCACCACTGGCGCTGACGCGGGCCTCGTCCAGTGCCTCCGCCCACCCGACCCGGCCGGTGGCGAGCCGGATCCAGGTGAGCGGCGCGCTCTCCACGACATTGGGCGGCGTACCGCGCGTGTGCTTGGGGCCGCCGATGCACTGGACGACCGCGAAGGGCGGGACGCGCACCTCGACCGAGCCGCCGGGCGCCTTGTCCGCGAGGGCGTCGGCGAGCAGCCGGGTGCAGGCCGCGAGAGCCTGCCGGTCGTACGGGATGTCGAGCCCGGCCGCCTCGTTCAAGTCGTCGGTGTGCACGACCAGTTCGACAGTGCGGGTGACCAGGAAGTCCCCGAGGCGCATGGTCCCGAGCCGGGTCGGCAGCAGCCGGTCCCCCGTGTCGGCCGGCACCGCCGCCGCGAACCGCTCGGCCGTCTCCGCGTACAGCGCGTCGAGGTCGGGGCGGTCCACGGCGAGCGCCATGGTGTCGTCGGCGATCCGTCCGGCCGCCCCGGTGGTGGAGAACGGCCACTGGAGGAGTGCGAGCTCCGGCCTGGGGCCGGACGGCTCGGGCAGTTCCAGGCCCCTGGTGACGCGGGCGAGCGCCATCGCGATATGCGCGGCGAGATCCCGCACCTTCCAGTCCCCGAGCCGGGTCGGCAGGACGAGCTGTTCGGGCGTCAACGTGGCCACGGCTTCCCGGACATGGGTGAACTGGGCGAGGACAGCGGTGCGCGTCCTGGCGTGGTCGTAGCTGCGCAAACGCTTCTTGGCCGGTGGCATACCGCCGAGACTAAGGGCTTGCAGGCGCCGCCGACACCGCCCGGCGCTCGGGCGTCAGGAGGGATCCGGCCTCATCGGGATGGAGAGGGAAGGGGCGGGGGCCGGTGAAGAGGAAGGGGCGGGGGAGGAGGCGGGCGAGGGAGCGGCGGGCTCCCCCACGACGAACGCCTCACCATTGGACGGGACGCCGATGCCCCGCCAGGTGAACGGAATTCCGCGGGCCACATCCAGATCCGGATCGTCCATCAGCTGGAAATGCACATGCGGTTCGGTGGAGTTTCCGGAATTGCCGCAGCGGGCGAGTTGCTGCCCCGCCCGTACGGTGTCGCCCGCCTTCACCTGGAGCGACCCGCGCCGGACATGCGCGTACAGGGCGAATACACCCTCGCCGAGGTCCAGAACGACATGATTGCCGACGATTTTGCCGGCTCCGCACATGTCCCGGAACGAGGCCTCGAACAGCATCAGGTAGATGAGGCCGAGGCCGGAGTTCCGGCTCAGATGGTCGCGCTGACCGTGGCTCGCGTGGACCACGGTCGCGTCGGCCACCGCGAGCAGCGGGGCGCCGAAGGCGGGGAAGTCACGGTTGCGGCGTGCGATCGGCCACACCCAGCGGAACGGCGGCCGGGGGGGGCGCGCCCTCTCCCCCGGACGCGTCGCCCTCGCCCTCTGATGTGCCGCCCTCCCCCTCCGGCTCGGCGACGATGTCGATCGCGTACGCCTGTCCGTACACATGGGTGCCGTGGCTGGGCACCTTGTCCGCCGGGCTGTTGACCGCGACCCAGCGCCCGGCCACCGGAGGGCCGACCTCCACGGCGGGGCGGCGGTGCGGCTCGCGGGCCCGGGACACGGCGCCGGTGCGGCTCAGGTGGACCGCGATCGCGATCGCCGCGGCCGCGGGCACGAAGGTCAGCCAGAACGGATACAGACGGCCGGCGAACACCCCCACCACAGCCATGGCGACGAAGGCGATCCAGCACACACGGTGCAGCACCATCAGGGTCTTGCGGACGGACATGTCTTCCCCCAGTTGGTCAGGTGTGCGATGTCGTGGGGCGCCGTCGGCTCAGGGCCGGGACGCCGTCAGCACCACCAGCAGCGGCACCACCCGGACGCCCGGTACCTCGTACCGCCCGCGCCCCGTCGTGTGCAGCCAGCCCGCGCCGGTCAGCTGGCGCAGATGGTGGTAGATCTGGCCGGTCGTACCGACCTCGTCGAGCGCGGCCAGTTCGGCGGCCGTGCGCCGGCCGCCGAGGATCTCGCGGAGCAGCCGCAGCCGTACCGGATGACCGAGGGCGGCGAACGACTCGGCGCTCTCGGTCCAGTCGGCGCCCATGAGGCTCCCGGTGAGCGCGCCGTACTGCCATTCGTACGTCTCGCCGGACGGCAGCCGGACCGCCCCGGTGTAGAGCACACCGCCGCTGTCGGCCACGCTCCCGGCATCGGTGAGCTGCGCCTTGAGCCCCTCCAGCGCCCAGAAGTCACCGTCCCCGAGGCGCGGCGCCTCGCGGTCCGCACCCTCCAGTGCGGTGAGCCGCCGTTCCAGCTCGGCGACGCGTTCCTCAAGCCCCATGACTCAACCTTACGTAATTACGTAATCCCACACAACAGGAAAGGCCGAAGCCCCCGTCCGGACGACGACCGGGCGGGGGCTTCGGGCAGAGACGGCGGGCGGCTCAGGCGAGCAGCGCCGGGATGGTCTCCTCGTGCGCCGTACGCAGCTCGCTCAGCGGGATGCTGAACTCGCCCTGGACCTCGATCTCCTCGCCGTCCACGACACCGATGCGGGCGACGGGCAGACCGCGCGCCCCGCACATGTCGTTGAAGCGGAGCTCCTCGCTGCGCGGAACCGCGACGACCGCGCGCCCCGCCGACTCGGAGAAGAGGAAGGTGAACGCGTCCAGACCGTCCGGCACGACCAGCCGGGCACCCTTCCCGCCGCGGAGGCAGGACTCGGTGACCGCCTGGATCAGACCGCCGTCGGACAGGTCGTGCGCCGCGTCGACCATGCCGTCGCGGGAGGCCGAGATGAGAATCTCGCCGAGCAGCTTCTCGCGGCCCAGGTCCACCTTGGGCGGCATGCCGCCGAGGTGCTGGTGGATGACCTCGGACCAGGCCGAGCCGCCGAACTCCTCGTGCGTGTCACCCAGCAGGTAGAGGAGCTGGCCCTCTTCCGCGAAGGCGACCGGCGTACGCCGTGTGACGTCGTCGATCACACCGAGCACGGCCACGACCGGCGTCGGGTGGATCGCCGTCTCACCGGTCTGGTTGTACAGCGACACATTGCCGCCGGTGACCGGGGTGCCCAGCTCCAGGCAACCGTCCGCGAGACCGCGGGTGGCCTCGGCGAACTGCCACATGACATCCGGGTCCTCGGGCGAACCGAAGTTCAGGCAGTCCGAGATCGCGAGCGGCTTGGCACCGGAGGCGGCGACGTTGCGGTACGACTCCGCCAGCGCGAGCTGCGCACCCGTGTACGGGTCGAGCTTCGCGTAGCGGCCGTTGCCGTCGGTGGCCATGGCCACGCCCAGGTTCGACTCCGCGTCGATCCGGACCATGCCGGCGTCCTCGGGCATCGCGAGCACGGTGTTGCCCTGCACGAAGCGGTCGTACTGGTCGGTGATCCACGCCTTGGAGGCCTGGTTCGGGGACGCGACCAGCCGGAGGACCTGCTCGCGCAGCTCGGCGCCGTTCGCCGGGCGGGCCAGCCGTCCGGCGTCGTCCGCCTGGAGCGCGTCCTGCCAGGACGGGCGGGCGAACGGACGGTGGTACGTCGGGCCCTCGTGGGCGACGGACCGCGGCGGAACGTCCACGATCTGCTCGCCGTGCCAGAAGATCTCCAGCTGGGAGCCCTCGGTCACCTCACCGATGACGGTGGCGATGACGTCCCACTTCTCGCAGATCTCCATGAACCGCGCGACGTGCTGCGGCTCGACGATCGCGCACATGCGCTCCTGCGACTCGCTCATGAGGATTTCCTCGGGCGAGAGGGAGGAGTCGCGCAGCGGCACGGTGTCCAGCTCGACGCGCATACCGCCGGAGCCGGCACTCGCGAGCTCGCTCGTGGCGCAGGACAGACCGGCACCGCCGAGGTCCTGGATGCCCGCGACGAGCTTCTCCTTGAAGATCTCCAGGGTGCACTCGATCAGGAGCTTCTCCTGGAACGGGTCACCGACCTGGACGGCCGGCCGCTTGGCCGGGCCGGTCGACTCGAAGGTCTCCGAGGCCAGCACCGAGACGCCGCCGATGCCGTCGCCGCCGGTGCGGGCACCGTAGAGGATCACCTTGTTGCCGGGGCCCGAGGCCTTGGCCAGGTGGATGTCCTCGTGCTTCATCACACCGATACAGCCGGCGTTGACGAGCGGGTTGCCCTGGTAGCAGGCGTCGAAGACGACCTCGCCGCCGATGTTCGGCAGACCCAGGCAGTTGCCGTACCCGCCGATGCCCGCGACGACGCCCGGCAGGACGCGCTTGGTGTCGGGGTGGTCGGCCGCGCCGAAGCGCAGCGGGTCCACGACCGCGACCGGACGGGCCCCCATGGCGAGGATGTCGCGGACGATGCCGCCGACGCCGGTGGCCGCGCCCTGGTAGGGCTCGATGTACGAGGGGTGGTTGTGCGACTCGACCTTGAAGGTGACCGCGTAACCCTGCCCGACGTCGACCACACCGGCGTTCTCGCCGATGCCGACGAGCATGGCGTCGTTGGCGGGGACCTTCTCACCGAACTGCTTGAGGTGGACCTTGCTGCTCTTGTACGAGCAGTGCTCGGACCACATCACGGAGTACATGGCGAGCTCGGCACCGGTGGGACGGCGGCCCAGGATCTCGCGGATCCGGGCGTACTCGTCCTCCTTGAGACCGAGCTCCTTCCAGGGCTGCTCGGTGTCCGGGGTCTCGGCCGCGTGCTTGACCGTATCCAGGCTCATGCGTTGACCAGCTTCTTGATGATCGAGGTGAAGAAACCGAGGCCGTCGGTGCGACCGGTTCCGATCAGCGGCTCGACGGCGTGCTCCGGGTGCGGCATCAGGCCGACGACGTTGCCCGCGGCGTTGGTGATGCCCGCGATGTCGCGCAGCGAGCCGTTGGGGTTGCCGTCCAGGTAACGGAAGGCGACGCGGCCCTCGGCCTCCAGCGCGTCGAGCGTGTGCTCGTCGGCGGTGTACCGGCCGTCCATGTTCTTCAGCGGTACGGAGATCTCCTGGCCCGCGGAGTAGTCCGAGGTCCAGGCGGTCCCCGCGTTCTCCACCCGCAGCTTCTGGTCGCGGCAGATGAAGTGGAGGTGGTTGTTGCGCAGCATCGCGCCGGGCAGCAGGTGCGCCTCGGTCAGGACCTGGAAACCGTTGCAGATGCCGAGGACCGGCATCCCCGCCCGCGCCTGCTCGATGATCGGCTCCATCACCGGCGAGAAGCGGGAGATGGCTCCGGCGCGCAGGTAGTCCCCGTAGGAGAAACCGCCGGCCAGGACCACCGCGTCGACCTGGTGGAGGTCCTTGTCGCGGTGCCACAGCGATACGGGCTCCGCGCCCGCGAGCCGTACCGCCCGCAGGGCGTCCTGGTCGTCGAGCGTGCCGGGAAAGGTGACGACGCCGATGCGAGCGGTCACTTGGACTCCTCGACCTTCACGACGAAGTCCTCGATGACGGTGTTGGCGAGGAAGGTCTCGGCCATCTCGTGAATACGGGCCAGAGCGGCCTCGTCGACCGGCCCCTCGACCTCCAGCTCGAAACGCTTTCCCTGACGAACGTCCGCGATTCCCTCGAAGCCGAGACGGGGCAGTGCACGCTGCACCGCCTGTCCCTGCGGGTCGAGGATCTCCGGCTTGAGCATGACGTCGACTACGACGCGTGCCACTGGCACTCCCGGTGGTGTGGTGCGGCTGTTTCTCCGGGGGGTTCCCCAGACCCCCGCGGGTCCACTCAGCGTACCTGGCCGAAAATTCTACGCGGGTAGATATCATGGGACGCAGATCACGCGGAGATATCGGCGGGGACAACGTCCGGGGAAAGTCCTGGGAAAAATCACGTCCGGATTGCATGCTGACACGCGGATGTAATTGGCAGGGCTTCACAATGCGGCACCAACCGCTGTACAAATGATTACCGGGGAAAACAACATTGCCCCGGAACACTGGAACACCGGAACAGTCGACATCAGTCGATCCGCATCCGCCTAACAGCCGGAAGGCCGGCATCCCCGCATACCAGTCGCGAGGTTGCCGTAGGAAAGGACCGATATCCGTGGCTCAGCGCGTAGTGGTTACGCTCTCCGACGACATCGACGGGGGAACAGCGGCGGAAACGGTCAGCTTCGCCCTGGACGGGAAGTCGTACGAGATCGACCTCAATACCGTCAACGCAAAGAAACTGCGCAAGACCCTCGCGCCGTACGTGGCGGCCGGCCGCAAGCAGACACGCGCCGGCAGGAGCGGCAGGAAGCCGACGTCGTACCACCACACGGCACTCGCCCCCGACCCGGCGGCCGTCCGCGCCTGGGCCCGCTCGCACCGGATGGAGGTGCCGGCCCGCGGCCGGATCCCGAAGAAGGTCTACGAGGCGTTCCACGCCGCCAGTTGAGCCCGGGGCAGGGCGCCCGCGTGAGCCCGGGACGGGGCGCCGCGTAAGCCCCGGGCAGGGCGCCGCGCCGCCCTGCCGGACCGTCCCTCCGCCGGTGAGCGCACCGGCGGGGCGGACGGCGGGGCGACGGCGGGTCATCCTCGCCGTTGCGTCACCGGGCGTCGCCGGGGCCGACGGGAGCCGGCGGGACCCGCTCGGAGCGGCGGCCGGGGAGAGTCCCGGGGAAGCACCCGAAGACGCTCCGCAGGATGCCGAGGAGACGCCGGGGGAAGCTGCCGGGAGGATGCCGAGGGGACGCCGGGGACATGCCCGTCGGACCGTCAGTTGGCGGACACCCGTGGGAGAACCCCCGCGGATGCCCTTCCGGAGCCCGCCCGGGAGCCCGCTCCGGACCCTCCCCGGCCGCCCGCTCCGACCCCTTCCCGCGACACCCGCAGGAAGCCGACTTGCGCGACACCCCTGCAGGTCGGCTAGAGTCTGGAGCACGCCGAGGGGCGAGGCCGCAAAGCCGAATCCCACGCAGCGTGCGGGTGTAGTTCAGTAGTAGAACATCCCCCTTCCAGGGGGAAGGCGCAGTGTGCAATTCCTGTCACCCGCTCTACATCACCTTGTCCGACCACTTCGGTGGATCGGGTAGAGTGGTGAGTGCTCCACCGGTGAAAGCCGAGTGGCGGCAATGCGGACGTAGCTCAGTTGGTAGAGCGCAACCTTGCCAAGGTTGAGGTCGCCAGTTCGAACCTGGTCGTCCGCTCTTGATCAAAGGCCCCGATCGATTTCGATCGGGGCCTTTGTCGTATCTCCGATCCCGATACGCGCCGCCCGCTCTCCGTTCCCCATGGGTTTCCGGCATCCATGACGTTTGTCATGAGCAGTGATGACAGCGCGCACTGCTCCCGTTCCTGATCCGGCGCGAGTCTGAAGTCATGACCAGCGACGACGCTCTCAGCGAACGCGGACAGGGACAGAGACAGGGACAGAGGCAGAGACGGGAACGGGGACAGGGACGGGAACGGGGACAAAGGCCGGCGCGGGGGCAGGACCCCGTGATCGAGGCGGTCGACGTCCGGCGCAGCTACGCGGGCGGCTTCGAGGCCATGTCCGGGATCACTTTCTCGGTGGCCCGCGGTGAGCTGTTCGCCCTGCTCGGGACCAACGGTGCGGGCAAGACCTCCACCGTCGAGCTCCTGGAGGGCCTGGCCGGCCCGGACAGCGGAACCGTACGGGTGCTCGGCCACGACCCGTACCGCGAGCGCGCCGCCGTCCGCCCGCGGACCGGGGTGATGCTCCAGGAGGGCGGCTTCCCATCCGATCTGACGGTCGCCGAGACCGTACGGATGTGGTCGGCCTGCACCAGCGGCGCCCGGCCCGGGGCCGAGGTCCTGGAGCTCGTGGGTCTGTCCGCGCGCACCGGGGTGCGGGTCAAGCAGCTGTCCGGCGGCGAGCGGCGCCGCCTCGACCTGGCGCTGGCCCTGACCTCCCGGCCCGAGGTGCTCTTCCTGGACGAGCCGACCACCGGGCTCGACGCCGAGGGACGGCGCGACACCTGGGACCTGGTCCGGGCGCTGCGCGACAACGGCACGACCGTGCTGCTGACCACCCACCACCTGGAGGAGGCCGAGGCGCTCGCCGACCGGCTGGCGATCATGCACCAGGGGCGGATCGTGACCACGGGGACGACCGCCGAGGTCACGGCCCGGCAGCCGGCCCGGATCCGGTTCGCGCTGCCGGACGACGTACCGGCCTCACGGCTCCCGCTCACGCTGCGGGCGGCGGCCGACGGCCGGCGCATCGAGATCCGCACCCCGGAGCTCCAGGAGTCCCTGCACGAACTCCTGCACTGGGCGCGGGAGTCGGGGGTCCGGCTGGCCGGGCTCGATGCCCGTTCCGGGTCGCTCGAAGAGGCATTCCTCGACATCGCGAAGACCCAGCACGCACAGGCCCCGCACCCGGCGGACGCACGGCCGGACGGTACGAACGTACGGAAGGGCCAGGTGACGGCATGACCGCGACCTCCACCGCTGCGGGGCGGCTGAGCGCGCTCGGGCGGGCCGAACTGACCCTCCTCGCGCGCAACCGGACAGCCGTCTTCATCGCGCTGCTCATGCCGCTCCTGATGATCTTCGCGATCAAGTCCTCGCTCGACCGGATCGACCTCGGCGGCACCGGGCTGAGCGTCGCCGGGGCGGCCCTGACCGGCGGCATCGGCATGGTGCTGCTCCAGGTCGTCTACCTGAACCTCGTCTCCGCGTACGTGGCCCGGCGCGAGGAACTCGTCCTGAAGCGGCTGCGCACGGGCGAGGTCTCCGACCCGGAGATCCTGACCGGGACCGCCCTGCCGGCCGTGCTCCTGGCCCTCGTCCAGTGCGTACTGATCGTGGTGATCGGCACGCTCGCCTTCGGCCTCGGCGCACCGGGGCGGCCGGACCTGCTCGTCGCCGGGCTCCTGGTGGGGTCCGTCCTGCTGTCCGCGCTGGCGGCGGCGACCGCGACTCTGACCCGTACGGTGCAGACCTCGCAGCTCACCACGTTGCCGCTGTTCTTCGTCTCGATGCTGGGCTCGGGTGTCTTCATCCCGCTGGACGTCTTCCCGGACCGGGTCGCCTCGGTGTGCGAGCTGCTGCCGCTGACCGGGGTGATGACCCTCGTACGGGCCGGCTGGCTCGGCGGGGGCGGGGGCGGGGGCGGTGACCTGATCGGGGCGGCGGTGACGGCGCTGGCCTGGACCGTGTTCGCCGTGTTTGCTGTGAAGCGGTGGTTCCGCTGGGACCCGCGTCGCTGAGAGGGAGGGCTGTGCCGTGTGGCTGAGGACGAGGATGCGGGGCTGGCAGAGCCGCAGCGGCTTCGACAAGATCGATCTCTACACGCGCGGCACGCTGTACTCGCTGGTATGGCTGACGGTCGTCTCCCAGTCCCTGCTGATGGTGACCCGTCCGGTGCGGGCCTCCGACGCACCCGTCGTACTGATCGTCGCGGCACTGCTGACCGCGCTCGCCCAAGGGTTCTGCGGGACCCGGCTGACCGCCCGCGCGCTCGACGAGTACCTGGGCCGGAGCGCCGTCGACCGGCGGCTCGCCGTCCTCGGATTCCTCCTGTTCCTGGCGAATGCCACCGGGCTGCTGGCCCTCGGCCGGTACACCGGGGTGGAACAGTTCCCCGAGCTGCAACTGGCCCTCATCGCCTCGGCGGTGCCGTACGTCACCCCGCTCGTCCTCTTCGTACCGCTGTGGGTGTCCCTCGTCTTCCAGACCGCGGTGGCCGCGGCGCTGAGCGGCGGCGCCGCGCTGGCCGGAGCGGACGGAGCGTTCGTGGTGAGCATCATCGTCTCGTCGGTGTTCGGCAGCGGGCTGGTCGCGTTCACGACGCGCGTGTCCGCGTGGTCGTTGGGGGTGATGACGAAGCTGCGGGACGCCCAGGACATGGAGACCCGGCTCGCCGTCGCCGAGGAACGGCTGCGGTTCGGCCGCGACATGCACGACGTGCTGGGCCGGAATCTGGCGGTGATCGCGCTGAAGAGCGAACTGGCGGTGGAGCTGGCCCAGCGCGGCAACGCGGCGGCCATGGACCAGATGGTCGAGGTGCAGCGCATCGCGCGCACCTCCCAGCAAGAGGTGCGCGATGTCGTACGCGGCTACCGCGAGGCGGACCTGAGTACGGAACTGCTGGGCGCCCAGGGCGTGTTGCGGGCCGCCGGAATCGCTTGCGGCATCGACGACCGGAGCGGCGGGCTGCTCGCCCCGCCGGTGCAGGCCGCGCTCGGCTGGGTCGTCCGGGAGGCCGCGACGAATGTGCTGCGGCACGGCGACCCGCAGCGGTGCACGATCCGGCTCACGACGGCCGGGGGCGCCGCCGTCCTGGTCGTGGAGAACGACGGGATGGCCGCGGAGGGCGGCGGGGCGGCGGACACCGCCTCCGGGACCCCGGGCGGCGGCTCGGGCCTCGCCGGACTGCGGGAACGGCTCGCGGCGCTCGGCGGATCGCTGGAGGCGGGACCGGCGGCAGCCGGCCTCTTCCGGCTGACCGCGACGGTACCGGAATCGGACGCGAGGGCGGGGTCCGGGGCGGGTTCGGGATCCGGGGCGGCGTCGGGGTCGAGGTCCGGGGCGGGTTCGGGATCCGGGGCGGCGTCGGGGTCCGGGGCGGGGTCGGGGGCGGGGTCGGGGGATGGTCCTGTGTCCGGGGCCGCCAGGGCCGGGGCGGGTCCCGGTTCCGGTTCCGATTCCGGTTCCGGTTCCGGGTCATCGCCGTTGGAACCCTTCATGGAGGAACGATGACAACCGCGCCGCCCGTACGGGTGCTGCTCGCCGACGACGAACATCTGATCCGGGGCGCGCTGGCCGCTCTCCTCGCCCTGGAGGACGATCTCGTCGTGGTCGCGGAGGCGGCGACCGGCCCCGAGGCCATCGCCATGGCACTGGCCCACCGGCCCGATGTCGCGGTCCTCGACCTGGAGATGCCGGGGGCGGACGGTGTGAACGTCGCCACATCCCTGCGGTCCGCGCTGCCCGGCTGCCGGACCATGATCGTGACGAGCCACGGCCGCCCGGGACATCTCAAGCGGGCCCTCGCGGCGGGCGTGCGGGGCTTCGTGCCGAAGACGGTGAGCGCCCGCCGACTCGCCGAGATCATCCGCAGCGTGCACACCGGAAACCGTTACGTGGACCCGGAGTTGGCCGCCGACGCCATCGCCGCCGGGGACTCTCCGCTGACCGTCAGGGAGGCCGAAGTACTGGAGCTCGCGGCGGACGGGGCACCGGTCGCGGAGATCGCGGAACGGGCTTCGCTGTCGCAGGGAACCGTGCGGAACTACCTGTCCTCCGCCGCCTCGAAGATCGGTGCGGAGAACCGTCATACGGCAGTGCGTCTCGCACGGGAGCGAGGATGGGTATAGTGGGCATCGCGCTTCGGCGCATGCGAACGTAGCTCAGCTGGTAGAGCGCAACCTTGCCAAGGTTGAGGTCGCGAGTTCGAACCTCGTCGTTCGCTCCACGGAGAAGGCCCCGGTCCTCAGGACCGGGGCCTTCTCGCTGTCCGCCGTACGCGGCTGCCGGCGGCTACCAGCTGCTGCCGGTCAGCAGCTCGTACGCCTCGATGTACTTGGCCCGGGTCGCGTCGACGATCTCCTGCGGCAGCGCCGGGGGCGGCTGCTCGCTCGCGCGGTCCCAGCCGGAGGCCGGCGAGGTCAGCCAGTCCCGGACGAACTGCTTGTCGTACGAGGGCTGGGCACGGCCCGGCTCCCAGCCCGCGGTAGGCCAGAAGCGGGAGGAGTCGGGGGTCAGCACCTCGTCCGCGAGGATCAGCCGCTCGTCGCCGTCCGCCGTGGGCTCGAAGCCGAACTCGAACTTCGTGTCGGCGAGGATGATCCCCCGCTCGTGCGCGACGTCCCGGGCCCTGCGGTAGACGTCCAGGGTGGTCTGCCGCAGCAGGGCCGCCGTCTCGACGCCGACCTCCCGGGCGACCTCCTCGTAACTCACGTTCTCGTCGTGGTCGCCGACGGCCGCCTTGGTGGCGGGTGTGAAGATCGGGCCGGGGAGCTCGGAGCCGTCGAGGAGCCCCTCGGGAAGGCCGATGCCGCAGACCGTACGGGAGCGGTTGTACTCGACGAGTCCCGAGCCGGTCAGATAGCCGCGGGCCACGCACTCGACCTGGACCATCCGCAGCGACTTGCAGACCAGCGTGCGGCCCGCCCAGTCCGCCGGAGCGCCGGCCGGCAGCTCGGTGGACAGCACATGGTTGGGCACCAGATCGGCGAGCTGGTCGAACCACCACAGCGAGAGCCGGGTGAGGACGCGGCCCTTGTCGGGAATCTCGGTGGGCAGGACCCAGTCGTACGCGGACATACGGTCGCTGGCGACCATGACGAGGTCGCCCGCCTCGTTCCGGTACAGGTCACGCACCTTGCCGGTGTGCAGGTGGGTGAGGCCCGAGACCTGCACGGGCTCGGGCTTTTCTACGAAACCGGACACGCTGCCTCCGCGTAGGTTGATCCAGGAGCGGTTCCGATTGTCCCGTATCCCGGCGCCGGACCCGGGAGCGGGGCCGCCCGGTGCGTCCGAAGGGCCGGGGCGGGCGGTGCGGGCAAGTGCGGGCCGGTGGTGCGACCGGTGGTGCGGGCCGGGGAACGCGTCACCGGCACCCGTCCCGCCATCCCTGGGCCCGACTGCGCGGGTTCGGACCCCGCACAGGGCCGCACAGGCCGTTCCTGGGGCGCACGGGCCGTTCCTGAGGTGCCATGGGCCGTTCCTGGGGCGCACGGGCCGGCAGGTCAGTCGCGTTTGCAGATCCGGTCGAGGAGATTGGCCGTGGCGCGCTGGATCCGCGCGTCCACATGACCGGGGCGGTCCAGCGCCGGGGACCAGGCGAAGGTGCCGGAGGCGAAGACCAGAGCGCCCGACGGGGCCCGGTACAGGGACGTCTCCTGGTGGCGGGTGGCCCCCTCGGAGTCCTGGTACGGGGAGTGGGCGAGCAGGATGCGGTTGTCGTGCTCGGGCAGCGAGGTGCGCGGGAAGTAGCGGTCGGCCTCACCCGCCACCAGACCGTCCAGCTCGTCGCCCTCGGCGGCGCCCGTGGCGTCCCAGAGCCAGTGCTCCGCGTTCCGCACGACCAGGGGGCGGGGTTCGGGGACCCGGCCCGCGTACTGGATGCCGAGGAGCTGCTGCTCCGGCCGGTCGACCTCGCGCCACAGCGTCGGCTTCCCCGGCCCCCGGCGTTTTCGGCAGGTGAGCAGGCGGTCGGGGACCCCGGAGGCGGACGGGGCGAGGCCGACCTGCCAGTACATGGTGTTCGCCGAGAGGAAGACGAGCGAGGTGCCGGTGTCCCGGGCGAGCTCGGTGGTGCGCCGCATGGGCAGGGACCAGTACTCGTCGTGGCCGGGGAAGATCAGGCCCCGGTAGCGGCTGGGATCGACGCGGCCCGCGTGCAGGTCGCGGGCGTCCGCGTAGGCGAGGTCGTAGCCGTACCGCTCGGCCCAGCGGATGAAGTCGTAGGCGTGCCCCACGTGGAGCGGCAGCCCGGCGCCCGCGAAGGGGCGGTCGAAGGAGATCGTGGCGGCGGCGTCCTGCTCGCCGAGCAGCCGCCCCTGCTCGTCCCAGGCGTGGTAGAGGCTGGCGCCGGTACGGCCGTCCTCGGGATAGAGGTTGTACGCCTGCCAGGTGATGTCGGGCAGCAGGAGCAGCAGATCGGCGGGGTGGTCGTCGCGGACCGTGAAGGGGATGTGGGAGCGGTAGCCGTCGACGGTGGTCAGGACGGCGACGTACGCGCCGACCGACCAGTAGCCGGGGATCTGCAGCCGCCACGACATCCACCAGTGGTGGCAGGAGACCGTACGGTCGGCGGCCAGCGGGGCGGGCTGGACGATGCCGGAGAGCCGGGGACTCGTGGTGATCTTGGCTGCGCCGTCGCCCGCGTAGTGGCCGATCCGGTAGATGTCGACGGAGAACTGCTGGGGCGGGTCCACGGTGATGTGGAAGTCGATGGCCTCGCCCGGGGCGGCGGCACTGGGCGAGACGAAACCCTTGATCTGCCGGTGCACATCATCAGCCGTACGAGTGCCGCCGCCGGCCCCTCCACGGCCGAGATCCGGGTCCGCGTACCAGGGGACGACCTGGCCGGTGTCGTCGAAATAGTTCTCGCTGCCGCGCAGCCAGGGCAGTGGCCCTTGGCCGAAAGGATCGCTCACGGCATGCGCGAGGGCACCCGATTCCCATCGGCGGATGTGTTCCGCCCGGCGAATCTGCTCCGCCCCCATACCGCTCCCCTCCCTCAGTCCCCGGACATCGTTGGTGCGCCAATCCTGTGGCTTGATGTCAGCACTGGGCCCCAGCACATCACATAACGCATGCGATCCGTCACCGTTCGTCGCGAATTGACGTGAACGGAACCTGCCCTTCCGGTTATTGAGAGCTGGGACCGGTCCGCACCGCGCCGCGAAGAGGGTGGGCGAGGGACTCTGTTCGGGAGGCGCACGCGGCGGCGCCCTCCACGGGCCGGGGCGGCTCCCGGCGGGCATCCGGGGCGAGTTGGGACGAGTCGAGCGGACCGGATGGGCAAGTTTCGGCCGGTGCGTGGACAGGGCGGGTCGGGGGCAGGATCGGTGCGGCTCGGAGGCGGGTCGGGGGCGGGACCGGTGCGGCTCGGAGGCGGGTCGGAGGCGGGCGTTTACGGCCGGTCGGGGTGGGACCGGGCGCGGGAGAGCGGTGGGACGGCCGGAGTGACGGGGACGGCAGGGCGGGACGGCGAAGTGACGGGAACAGCAGGGCGGGAGGAACGGCTGGGCGGCAGCCGCGCGTACGCCTCTGGGGCAACAGAGCGCCGTGTACGGCCCGTTGCGGACGGGGAGCGGTTGCCCGCCGGGTCCCGCCCGTTGCGGCTCGTCAGCGGCCCGATGCGGCCGGGAGCAGCCCGGGAGCGGGTTCCCTTGCGGCCAGGAGGCGGCGGCGCGGCAAGCGGCCGACCTCGCGGCCCGGGAGCAGCCCGCGTGCGGGTTCCCTTGCGGCCAGGGGCGGCAGCGCGGCAAGCGGCCGACGTACGGGGTCCCTCGCGGCCCGGGAGCGCGGCCCGGGAGCGCGGCCCGGGAGCGCGGCCCGGGGACATCCCCGCGTACGGGGTCCCTTGCCGTCCCGGGGGCGGCAAGGGAGCAGCCCGCGTACAGGGTCTCCCTTGCGGTCCGCACGCGGCGGCCCGGGAAGCAGCACGTACGGTCCCTCGCGGCCCGGCAGCGGCCCGCGCACGGTCCCTCGCGGCCCCGAGGCGTGGCCCGTTGCTCAGACCAGGCGTACCGGCTTGTCCGAGCGCACACCCAGATCGGTGAGCCAGCTCCGCAGAGGTCCCGCGTCACCGTCCTCCACCAGGCTGAGGACCGGAGTGCCCAGGTCCGCCCGGCGCTCGCCGTCGACCAGCAGCGCGGGGCCGTCCAGCCAGTCCAGGCCGGGGGCCGCCCCTGCCGTGTCCACGGCCGCACAGCAGACCATCGCCGCGACATGGTCGGCGAGCAACTCCGTGCCCGTACGCGGCGGCTGGAGCGGGAAGAGCGGAAGCGGATCGGGGCCCCAGAGGTCAAGGGGGTCCGGGCCCGCGCCGCCCGATGTGCGCGGCTCCGACGCACCGCCCCCGGCCGGCGGGGCCGCGGCCTCCTCACGGGCGACCTCGGCACTGATCCCGGCCGCCAGCTCCTCGCCCGTACCGCCCGGTCCTGCGAGGTGTTCCATGACCCGGGCCAGGGTGGGCCCCCCGGGCTCGGCCGCGGACACCGGAGGTACGCCCAGGGAGTCGAGCACCCGGTGCAGCCGGGCGGCCTCCGAGCGCCACTTCCGGTCGACGACCTCCTCGGGATACTGCTGCCAGTCGACCGGCGCCCAGTCGGGGCCGCTCTCGGCGGGACCGCCGTGGAAGAGCCGGGCGGCGAGCAGCGAGGTCGCCTCGTCGGCCGTACCGGGTTCTTCCAGGAGGTCGCAGGCGGGCCGCTCGCCGAGCCGGGAGGTGAACCCCTCGGCCAACCGGTCGCGCCGGGAGAGCTCCGTGAGCGCGGAGACGACGCCCGCGTCCAGCCGCGAGGGCCAGCGCCCCATTCGCCAGGCGGGCAGCGCGACCCGGGTCAGCAGCCGGTCCCAGCCCGCGTAGGCGAGTCCGACCTGTTCCTGGGCGACGATGCGGAGCCTGTGATCCACACCCTGTGCGCGCATGGAGGCGGAAGCTGCCACGCACCGCTCCATCTCGGCGGCGTGGCCGCGGCAACCGCGCAGCAGCAGCCGGGAGATCCAGCCGACGAAGGCGAGCGGGAGCCCGCGTACCGGCCCGGATCCGGCGGCGGAGGCGTCCGCCACCGCCGCGTCGAGCCCGCGCACGAACCGGCGTGCCGCGGCTATGTCGGGGTGCGCGGAGGGCGCCGTGCCCGCGACGACCGGGGCGAGCACCGCGCGCAGCTCGGCGACCCGCATCCACCACAGGAAGGGCGAGCCGATCACCAGGACGGGGGCGGCCGGCACCCTGCGGCGGCGGCGCTCGGCCGCGAATTCCTGGGCCACCGCTCCTGGTCCGGCGCGCCCCTTCGGCTGGGCGGCGGGATGTGTACGGTCCTCCAGCCAGCTGTCGCAGTCCGGGGTCAGCGCTATGGCCGACGGCGCCGGGACATCGAGCCGCTCGGCCAGGTCCCTGACCAGCCGGTAGAGATCGGGGGCCGCTTCCTCCGTCACGGCGACGGTCGGACTGACCGCGGGGCGCGCGCGGGCGACGGACACGGCGACGCCGACAGTGACCAGCAGCACCAGGACGGCCACACAGGCCATCGACCAGCGCACCGCGTCCCAGCCCGCGCCGCCGATGTGGCCCTGCGCGGCCGCGGCGAACAGCACGACGGCCACGGCCGCCGGCAGGATCGCCACGGCGAGTGCCCTGCTGCGGATACGCAGCAGCGCGAGCGCTCGGGCCCGCGCTGCCCGCGCCCCCAGTTCCTCACCTACGTCGGTACCGGACACGGCCGGAAGTCACCCCCTCTGCCCCCGCGACGCTGTTGCTCACTCCCCCACTGTGGCACCCGTCACTGACATCGCAATGCCGGTGGGCCAAGTGCCGGAACGCTTCCGCCGCACCCTAGTTGGGGGCCCGGCGGACGTCATCCGGATGGCCTAGTCGTCACTCGATGGAATGGCTTTGGGCAAAGCTGCTGACTTGTCGACGCCGATAAGGCAGTGCAACCGGTACGTGCGGCTCAAAAGCGCCTCACGCACCGGCGCACAAGGGGCGCGCAACCACGGAGATACCGGTCGGCGGAGAGCCACCCGGCGGTCGGGTCTCCACCTCGGGTCTCCACCCCCGGACCCCACCCCGTACGCGCGTCAGGTCGCCTCGGGTCTCCGCGTCAGGCCTCCACGTCAGGTCGCCTCGGGTCTCCGCGTCGGCGGTCAGGCGTCCGCGGCCTGCCTGGCGATGTCCGTACGGTGCTGGGCGCCGTCGAGCCGGATCCGGCCCAGCGCGGTGTAAGCGCGCTCACGGGCCTGCGTGAGGTCCTTGCCGGTCGCCGTCACGGAGAGCACCCGGCCGCCCGCGGTCACGATCGCGTCCCCCTCGGTCCGGGTCCCCGCGTGCAGGACGTACGCGTGCGGGGCATCCTGTGCCTCGACGTCCGCGAGGCCCTCGATCGGGTCGCCGGTGCGCGGGGTGCCCGGGTAGTTGTGCGAGGCGATGACCACGGTGACCGCCGCGTCCTCGCGCCAGGTCAGCGGGGGGAGAAGGTCGAGCGTGCCGTTGGCGGAGCCGAGCAGGACACCGGCCAGCGGGGTCTTCAGACGGGCCAGGACCACCTGGGTCTCGGGGTCACCGAAGCGGGCGTTGAACTCGATGACCCGTACCCCGCGCGAGGTGATCGCGAGGCCCGCGTAGAGCAGCCCGGAGAAGGGCGTACCGCGGCGCCGCAGCTCGTCGACCGTCGGCTGGAGAACGGTCTCCATGACCTCGTCGACCAGCTTGGGGTCGGCCCACGGGAGCGGGGAGTACGCGCCCATGCCGCCGGTGTTCGGGCCTTCGTCGCCGTCCAGGGCCCGCTTGAAGTCCTGGGCGGGCTGGAGCGGCAGCACGGTGATGCCGTCGGTGATCGCGAAGAGGCTGACCTCGGGGCCGTCGAGGAACTCCTCGATGACCACGCGGTCGCAGGCCAGCGCGTGGGCGCGGGCCGCCTCGATGTCGTCGGTGACGACAACGCCCTTGCCCGCCGCGAGACCGTCGTCCTTGACGACGTACGGGGCACCGAAGGCGTCGAGGGCCGTGTCGATCTCGGCGGGGGTGGTGCAGACATAGCTGCGGGCGGTCGGAACGCCCGCTCCGGCCATGACGTCCTTGGCGAACGCCTTGGAGCCTTCCAGCTGGGCGGCCTCGCCGGAGGGGCCGAAGCACGGGATGCCGGCCGCGCGCACGAAGTCGGCGACCCCCGCGACAAGGGGTGCCTCCGGGCCGACGACCACCAGCTCGGCGCCCAGGTCGGTGGCGAGGCGCGCGACGGCGTCGCCGTCGAGCGGATCGACCGGGTGCAGTTCGGCCACCTCTGCGATGCCGGCGTTGCCGGGGGCGCAGTACAGAGCGGTGACGTCGGGGTCGAGGGACAGAGAGCGGCACAGGGCGTGTTCGCGGGCGCCGCCGCCGATGACGAGGACCTTCACGGGTGCAGCCTAACCGCCGGGTGCCGGGGGTCTTGACGGCCGCCGGTCCGTGGACACCTCCAGGTCCGCCAGGCCGTGGACAGCGGGAGGTGCCACCGGCCTCGTCACTGCTCGTTGGTGAATTCCTCCACGACCGTGGCGCCCAGCTCGCGGACGATCAGGTCGTGCCCGGAGAGCGCCGAGTCGACGAGATCCGGGTCGTCGGCCTCCGGGGTGTCGTCCTCCGGTGCCACCGGACGCGGCGGTTCCGCACCGAAGGAAGAGTGCTCCGCGCCCGGTCCCTGGCCGGGCCCCTGGCCCTGGCCGCGCTGGGGCGGCTGCGACTGCGGGGGCTGGTGGGCCGGTGCGGAGTGGGGCTGCGGGGGCTGCTGTGCCGGGGCCGGCTGGGACTCGTACGGCTGGGGGGCCGCGGGCGCGGGCTGGTACGCGGGGGCCGCCGGGCGTCCACCGCCGGTCTCCGGAGGCATTCCGGCACCGCCGGAGGCATCGACGACGGCCTCGACCCGCCACTGGGCGTTGAAGTGCTCGGAGAGCGCCTGCTTCAGCACTTCCTCGCTGCCGCTGCTCGCGAAGTTGTCGCGGGCGCCCGCGTTGAGGAAGCCGATCTGGAGGGTGGTTCCGTCGAAGCCGGTGACCTGGGCGTTCTGGCTGAGCAGGATCCAGGTGAACCGGCGGCGGTTCTTCACCGCCTCCAGGATGTCCGGCCACATGTTCCGGACCTGGGCGGCGCCCTGCACCATGCCCTGGCCGGGCGCGGGGGCGGGGGCGACGGGGGCCGGGGCGGCGGGCGCGGCCGGCCGCGCGGGGGCCGGGGCGGCGCTCTGCGGGGCGGGGGGCGTGCTGCCGGGCGCGGAGGCGGTGGGCCAGCCGCCGGGCCGGCGCGCCTGTTCCGTACCGGCGGCCGCGGGCCACGACCCGGGGCGCTGGGCGGGCGCGGGAGCCTGTGCCGGGGGCTGCTGGGCGGGCGCGGCGGGGGCCACGGGCTCGGCCGCGACCGGCGGCGCGAACGCCGCAGGGGCGGGGGCCGCGGGGGCGTCGCCCCGTACCGCCGCACGGGCCGCGGCGGGTCCGCCACCGGGCTGTCCGGCCGGAGCGACGGGAGCGTGGGCCTGAGCCTCCGGCCCCGGTACGTACCCCAGGGGGGGACCGGCGGCGGGGGCGGCGGTGGGTGCCGCGAAGGACGCGCCGCGCTCCAGCCGGTCCAGCCGGGCCTGGAGCGAACGCTCGTCGTCGAAGGCGGCGGGCAGCAGGACCCGGGCGCAGATCAGCTCCACCTGGAGGCGCGGCGACGTCGCCCCGCGCATCTCCGTGAGCCCCTCGTTGACCAGGTCGGCGGCGCGGCTCAGCTCGGCGGCACCGAAGACGGACGCCTGGGCCTGCATGCGCTCGACGACATCGGCGGGGGCGTCGATGAGGCCCTTGTCCCCGGCGTCGGGGACGGCGGCCAGGATCACCAGGTCGCGCAGCCGCTCCAACAGGTCGGCGACGAAGCGGCGCGGGTCGTTGCCGCCCTCGATCACCCGGTCCACGACCTCGAAGGCGGCGGCTCCGTCACCCGCCGCGAAGGCGTCCACGACGGAGTCGAGCAGGGACCCGTCCGTGTAGCCGAGCAGAGAGGTCGCCATGGCGTATGTCACACCGTCGTCGCCCGCGCCGGCCAGCAACTGGTCCATGACGGACATCGAGTCACGCACGGATCCCGCACCGGCCCGCACGACCAGCGGCAGCACTCCGTCCTCGACGGAGCTGTTCTCCTTGCCGCAGACCTCGGCGAGATACCCGCGCAGCGTCCCCGGCGGGACCAGCCGGAACGGGTAGTGGTGCGTACGCGACCGGATCGTGCCGATGACCTTCTCGGGCTCGGTGGTCGCGAAGATGAACTTGAGATGCTCCGGCGGCTCCTCGACCACCTTCAGCAGGGCATTGAACCCTGCCGGGGTGACCATGTGCGCCTCGTCGATGATGTAGATCTTGTAGCGACTCGACGCGGGACCGAAGAACGCCTTCTCGCGCAGGTCACGGGCGTCGTCCACGCCACCGTGCGATGCCGCGTCGATCTCGATCACATCGATGGAACCCGGCCCGTTGCGCGCGAGGTCCTGGCAGGACTGGCACTCGCCGCACGGGGTCGGCGTCGGGCCCTGCTCACAGTTCAGACAGCGGGCGAGGATGCGCGCACTGGTCGTCTTTCCGCAGCCGCGCGGCCCGCTGAACAGGTACGCGTGATTGACCCGGTTGTTACGCAGGGCCTGCTGCAGCGGGTCAGTGACATGCTCCTGACCGATGACCTCGGCGAACGACTCGGGGCGGTAGCGGCGGTACAGCGCAAGGGACGACACACCTACGAGGTTATCGGGACGGACCGACAACCGGCCCCGTACCGTCCGGCGACCCCGCAGCGGAACCCGCCCGGACAACGCAAAGGGCCCCCCACGCACCCGCCAGAGCCAACCTACCCTTGCTGCCTTCCGGCCCTGGGGGAGTTCAGTCAGATAGCGCCACGTGAGGGGCTGACGCCCACCTTAGCGGATCCCCACCCCCTCCGGTCCACCCCCGCCCACCCACCACCCGGCTCCGGAACCGTCCCGGACGATCAACGAGGGAACAGGTTCGCGAGCACTCCCCAACGTCTTGTATTGTTTGCCGCGGAGGATTCGCCTAGTGGCCTAGGGCGCACGCTTGGAAAGCGTGTTGGGGGCAACCCCTCACGAGTTCGAATCTCGTATCCTCCGCCATTGCTCTCACCGGGCAATACGTCGAAGGCCCCCGCAGCTTGCTGCGGGGGCCTTCGACGTTGGTGATGCAGTAGTCACCGCCTGGGCGCCGTCGCCTACCGACCTCCCAAGAGCCCATGCACCGCCACAGAACATGGTCGCGTCGCGCCCATCGTTCACGTCTTCGTCTTTGGGACGGAGCGAAGCACCGGCAGCCGCGCAGTACGGCACTCGGTCCGTTCATCCACAGCGTTTGTGCCATGCCCGGTGCCCTCACTCGGCATGGATGGAGTGAGCTCCTGCAGGCGGGCCGCCAGATCCTGTGGGCCGAGTGCCGCCAACGCCCACAGCGCACTGAGCCTTCGGCTGGAGGACCAGATGTTGGTCGTCGGCGGCTGGAAGGGCGTGACGGCGATGCCCTCGGCGGCGAACGGTGCCGGGTCGAGATAGGTCATGCCGCCGGTCCCGCACATATACGCGCGGGCGTAGGTAGCGGCGCAGAGGTCGGCGAGCCGCTGGGAGCGTCCCGGGCGGGAGGGCAGATCGCTGCTGGCGAGGATCTGGCCCTGCCAGCCGAGCAGGCCGAGCAGAACGCGGGTGGAGATTGCAGCAACAGTGGCGGTCCTGCCGGTGCCGAAGGCATCCAGTACGGGGTCCAGGGCCTGTGCGAGGGCCGGCCAGTGTGGGCTCGCTCCGTAGTGCTGCCGCAGTACACCCGCGGTCTTCCGGCGGGCCCGGTCGGGATCGTCGATCAACGCGTCCCGGATGAGAGTCGACCGCCCGTGGGGAAGGTGTGTGGGGACGGTGAGCCACTGCCGACGATCCGGTTCGTCGAGGGCACCGAGGCGGGCTCGGTGCTGGTAGTCGCGGCGGGTGAACTGCACGTCGTCCAGGACGATCCAGTAGTCCGCCGCGAACAGCTTGGCCAGTGTGGTCAGTCTCGGGAACAGATTGGGCTGGTGAATTGCACACAGCCCGCCCGACTCGGGCAGGTCAGGAAGAGATGAGACGGCTGGTGAAGCCGTCATGGATGAGGGATTCGTACGCTCCATGCACGTCCTCCGGGACCTCCTGCTCGATGGCGAATCCGAGCTTCGGATACTCGATGACCCGCTGGAGATCGCCGACGAGCATGTCCAGGACGAGCTTCTCATCGCCGATGGACTTCACGTAGTCGTCGAACTCCAGCGGCTCCGACGCGCAGAGGATCTCGACGTCGGGCCACAGCTTGCGGGCGGTCGCGAACGACCGCCGTTCCATGTAGGGCTTGGAGACCAGCATCACCGTCGTCGGGGTGATGCCGGCGGCGGCGAGGACCTCTCGGGAGAGAGTGACGTTCTGCCCGGTGTTGCCAGCCTCCGGTTCCAGCAGGATCGCCTCGGCGGGGACGCCGAGGTCGATGGCGTGCTCGCGAAAGTGGACGGCCTCGCCGCGCGGGAAGACCTTGGCGGTGGTGGGGCTGTTGCCGCCGGTGAAGACCAGGGTCGGGAACAGCCCGGCGCGGTACAGCTCGGCGGAGTGGGTGGCCACGCCGAGGTCGTGGCTGCCCAGCCCGATCGCCACGTCGACGGGCCGCAGCTGGTGGTGCATCTGGTGGTAGTCCCAGATCAGCGCGGCCCGGCGCCACTGGTCCTCGGTGATGGCCTGCTGGTTGTCACTCACGCGTCTCTCCCTGGTCACCGTCGCCGGGGGCGGGTCGGCCCCTCGTTCATGGCCTTGATGCCCTCGATACTGCGCAGTTGGTGCACGAGTCCGTATTGCGCGGCCGTGCGGGTGGCCTGATCGAGGACAAGGAGTCCATCATCCCGGGTCGCCGCGTCGGAGAGCAGGATGTGGCCATGAGCGGTGTCCAGCCGTACGCGTTGCATCGGGGAGTCGGCGGCCCCGCTGCTGCGGGCGATGTCGATGAAGTGCAGGGCCTGGGTGAGGTCGCCGGCGCCACGGCGGGCGAGGGCGAGTTTCTGGTGGGCGACCGACCAGTCGTCGGGTTCGGTGAGGTCCTCGAAGTCGCGGGTCGCGGCCTGCATGACGCGGGTCGCGTAGTCGTGGTCCAGGTCGTCCGCCCACGATTCGTACTCCCAGGCTCGGGGGCCGGCGGGGGTGACGCGCCGTCCGGCACCTTGCACGGTGCTGGCCATCTCCGACAGGAGCGTCTCGAAGCGCAGGTGGGCGGCGGCGTCCGCGCGTCCGAGGGCGGTATCGAGGATGGCCTGGGTGTCGGGTCTGGGCTCGGTTTCGGCGCGCTTGCTCTCCCACTTCGAGACCGTCGCGACGGCCACGCCGAGGTGCTCGGCAAAGGCCCGCACGCTCAAGCGCAGGGCGAGACGCAGTGCCCTGGCCTCCAAGCCGGTCCAGTGGTGCACGGTTGCCACGCTCACTCCCTTCCACCGTCATCGAAGCAGACGGGTGGGGGCGGCGGGACAAAAGTGGAACGGAAGTAGAACGGCAGGTAATTGGCCGGGAGTTCGGGGACCTCCATGCTCAGGATCGTCACTACTCGTCGACCCTTTGGACGGTCCCCCGCATGGAACCCCTCACGGAACATCGCCTGGTCAGCGGGCCTGTCGTCTACGGCTTCCTGCGGCTGGTGCGGGTCTCCGAAGCCCGGCAGGAGGCGCTGGTCGCCTCGCTCGCCGAGTACTGCCGCAGCCACGAGCTGGAGCTGTCCGGCGTCTTCACCGAACGCGAGGCGAGTGCCAGCCCCGGCTCGGCGGCCTTCACCGGTCTGCTGGACGTGTTGGCCCTGCCGGACGTCTACGGCGTGCTCGCCCCGGCCGCGTCACACCTCGGCCCCAAGGCGATAGCCGCTGAACGCGGTCGGCGGATCGAGGCTGCCGGCTCCCGGCTGCTTCTGGTCCGCCGGTCCCACCCCGCATGCCCGCCGATTGCCTCCAGCACGGCGGCCCGACGCCACAGCCCGGGAACCATCCGCCTCCTGGATGCCGAGTCATGAGGGCAGCAATGATTGAAACGGTGCACCGCTTCTTCAAGGCCCACCCCGAATCCGTGGGACAGGCACGGGAATTCGCCTCCGAGACCCTGGCCGGATGGGGCCTTGCGGAACGGATCGACGACATCCGCCTTTGTGTGTCCGAGTTGGCGACGAATGCACTGGTCCACGGCACTGTCTCCGACCACGGATTCCTGGTCCGTCTCGACGCCGAGGACGACGTCGTACGCCTAGAGGTGCACGACAGCCGCCGTCGGCGCCCCGAGACTCGCCAAGCCGCCGACACCGACTTGTCCGGACGCGGTCTGGTCCTGGTGGCCGCGCTCGCCGACGGCTGGGGAGTGCAGGACCGCACACCGCTCGGAAAGATCGTTTGGTCCTGCTTCAAGACCGCAGGAGGGACGACCGCGTGAGCGCCACCCTCACTCCGACCGGCCCCGAGCTTCGGCTACTGATCTCGCTCGCCGCCTGGAGCTGGCCGGGCACCGGTCCGGACGGCCGCGAGATCGCCCACATCCTGATCACCCACAGTCCTGCCTCCGCCCTCCCTGGCACTGCTGACGCGCCCGAAGCCCGCATGCGGCGTCTCGCAGACAGCCTCGGCGGACTGGGCCGGGCGGGGGACGTGGTCCGGGACGCTGGCCGCTGCCTCCACATCATCGGCGACCACGTGTTTCTGCACTTCCCAGGCGCCTCCCGCAGGCTGCGGCTGCCGAGCCGCCTCGACTGGACAGCGCTGGTCGCCCGCACCGGCACAGCCGTTCTCCTGCTCGGTCTGGAACCGCTGTCGCAGTCCGCCGGCGCCTCTCAGCTCGACACCTACCTGGATACCGCAAGCGGGGCCGACCGGCTGCTGTTCGGGCTTGCCCGCAGCCGCTGACCCCCTGGAACTCCCTGCACGGCCCCTGTTGTACGGATGAGAGGCAAGTGCCGTGGAAACCTTCGAACGCGCCAAGCTGGACGCATACTTCGCCCGGATCGCCGTCCAGTTCGCTCCCGACGAGCAGACCTCGTCGTTCCTGATCACCCACCTACTGGCCGAGCGCCCCGCATTCGTCCGCGCCGTTGCCGCGATGACGCGGCTCACGGCGGTGCTGCCCAAGCCGAAATCCGTCCACCCGGCTGCCCAGCGCGAGACCGAGCGGACCGTCGCCGTCGACACCCTGACCCGCGAACTGTTCACCGACCCGGACACCGCGCTGGACTACTTCGAATCCCGGGCCGCCGGGGAACCCATCTCTCTCCTCGATGTCGGCGGCTATTTCACCCCCACCCTCACCGACATCCACAGCCGCTTCACCGGCCGCCTGGTCGGTGTCGTCGAGGACACCGAGAACGGCCACCGCCGCTACGAAGCCCTCGACAAACTGCCCTGCCCCGTCATCTCGGTGGCCCGCTCCCCGCTCAAGGACCCCGAGGACTACCTCGTCGGCCAGTCTGTCGTGTTCTCCACCGAGGCCGTCATGCGCGGGCGCGGCGACATCCTCCACGGCCGCCCTGAGGTGACCCCTGTGGTGTGGACACACCTGACAATGGATCTTGCTGATCCTGGAAGGTGTAGATCTACGTGGCACGGCCCTCGAAGTACAGTG
>NZ_JBITUB010000023.1:37495-96969 GCF_044542225.1 Streptomyces sp. NPDC079020 | reverse complement strand
CGAACCCGGATCCAGCAACAGCCCGATACGCTCACGCGCCGTCAGCTTCCCCTTGGCATGCTGCGCCTCGGTCGCCCGGTCACTCGGTCCACGCAGTGCTTCGGCGCGGATCGCGGTGAGTTCATCCATTGCCGCCTGTGGCATGTCCAACCCCCTTGTCGTATCTGCCGGTCAAGTCAGCGTCCCGCCGCCGCGGGGACGGAGCGTGCGTGGACGTAGTCGCACAGGGCGTGCAGCGCCCGGCGTGCCGGTCCGGGCGGCAGCGCCTCCAGCGCCGCCCCGGCCAGATCCAGCCGTTGCCGCAGATGCGCCCGCGCGGCCGCGAGAGCGGGTGACACCGCGAACAGCTCCAGCGCGCGACGCCGGCCGGCGGGGTCGTCCAGCGGCCCGTCCGCCAGCAGCTCCCGCAGTTCGGCACCGGCCGGGCCGGGATCCGCGGCGGCCAGCGTCACCGGCAGGCTCAGCACTCCGGCGGCCAGGTCCTTGCCCTGTTCCTTGCCGGTGAGCGCGGCGGGGGCGGCCAGGTCCAGCAGGTCGTCGGATATCTGGAAGGCGATACCCAGCTGGCGGCCGTACTCGGTGAGGGAACTCCCGTACGCCTCCGGGGCTCCCGCCCTCCTGGCCCCGGCCCCCAGCGACATGGCGAGCAGGGCCGCGGTCTTGCCCGAACTGACCTGGAAGTAGTGGCCGACCGGGTCCTCGCCCTCGGCCGGTCCGGTCATCTCGCGCAGTTGCCCCACGACCAGTTCGCTCGCCACGTCCGCGTGGAACCGCACCATGTCCGGGCCCAGTTCGGCGGCGAGCCGGGCGGCCCGGGCGAGCAGCCAGTCGCCGCCCGCCACCGCGAGGCGCGCGCCCCAGCGGGCGTTGGCGCTGTCCACACCGTGCCGGAGCAGCGCCCCGTCCATCACGTCGTCGTGGTGGAGCGAGGAGATGTGGACGAGTTCGGCGACGACGGCGGTGTCGACGACGCCGTCCCGCCAGGACTCCCCGAACTCCGCGCCGAGCAGCACCAGCAGCGGGCGCAGCCGCTTGCCGCCCGCTGCGGCGAGATGGCCCGTGAGCTCGGCCACCCGGGGATCGGGAGCACCCGCCGCGCAGTCCAGCAGCCGCTTCTCCACGGCGAGCAGGGACTCGGCCGTCCGTTCCCGGAACGACGGGTCGTGCGAGGCGATGCGGTCCAGGAGTTCGGAGCCGGGCGGAGCCGTGACAGTCATGTCCGTCCTTCTTCTCAGCGGTGCGTGAGGGGTGCGCGGAGCCGCGGCGGCCGTCACCGGAACCTCTTTCTCCGCACGTCGGAACGGTGCACGGTGGAGACGGATCACGCGTCGGAACCGGCGGCCCGGTCTCCCGGAGGGACCGGACCCCCGGCGGCCCGGCGGAACGGGAGAGGGGGTTCGCCCGCCGGTCGGGCAGGCTCCGCGATCGGGGCGAGCACTGCGCCTGAAGCCCCCATCGAACTGCCCCCGCACCGTGCGCGGCAATGGCCTCTACAGGAAGCTGCCAGAGGGGTCGGGCACCGGGCCTCAGGTGTGCTTCCGGCGGCCGGGAGTATAGAAGCCGCATAGGCCGGTACCCAACCCTGGGGACAACGCCCGGCAGGGGCGGACCGAGGAGGAGGGGAACATGAGCCAGGAGCCCGCACCGGATCCGGCAGTGCCAACGGGCCCGGCGTCCGCCATGTCCGCGGCGGACCCGGACGAGGCCCCGGAGGACGGCTCCGCCGCGGACGACCAGGGGCTGCGCTGGGCCGCGCTGCTGGCCGCGTTCATCGACGACATGCAGGCGCCCCCGGCCGGCGGCCCCGCGGAACCCGCGGGTGGGGCCGGCCCGTCCGAGGAGCCCTCCGGCCCCTCGGACGGCTGACGGGACCGGAACCGCCGCCCCGGGCGCACCGCACGGGGCCGGTGGAGCACCGCGCCGGGGGCCCTCAGCGGACCAGCAGCCGGACCAGCGGAGTGCACCGGTAGTGCTCGCGCACCGGGGTGAGTACCGCACGGCCGCCCGGGGGGTGCGGCGGCATCCCGCCGGGCGCCGCCGCGACTTCCAGCAGTCCGCCCTCCACCAGCGCGTCCAGCGCCTGCCGGGCCCGCTCCTCGGACCAGTTAAGCCGCCGGGCGGCGCCGACCGGGGAGAAGACCTCCGGCGCCGTCCTGGCCAGGGTGCGCAGGACCGGGCGCAGCGCGGGTTCGAGCTGCATGACGCTCGTGCGGAGCGCGGTACGCAGATCGTGGGCGCCCTCCCCCCACTCCTCCACGCGCATCTCGCCACGCTCCAGCCGGTCCACCAGCCGGGCCACCGGGCAGTGCGGCCGGGCGACCAGCCGGGCCGCGCAGAACCGCAGCGCCAGCGGCAGCCCGTCGCACAGCTCCAACAGCCGTACGGACGCGCCCGGTTCGGCGTCCAGCCGCTCCTGCCCGACCCCCGACGCGATCAGCCTGCGTGCCTGCGCGTCGTCGAGGCGCCCGACCGGCACGGCCCGGACGCCCTCCAGCGCGGCCAGCGGCCGGCAGGCGGTGATCAGCACCCGGCAGCCCGGACCGCCCGCCAGCAGCGGCCGCACCTGGCGGTCGTCCACCGCGTTGTCCAGCACCACCAGGACCCGGCGCCGGGAGAGCACGCTGCGGTAGAGCTGCACCCGCTCGTCCAGCGTGCCGGGCAGATCCTCGCCGCGTACGGACATCAGCGCGCGCAGGAAGCTGCCGAGCACATCCAGCGGACTCCTGGCACGGCCGTCCTCGTCGCGCAGATCGACGTAGAGCTGGCCCTGCCGGAAGTCGCCCTGGCAGGCGTGCCCCGCGCGCACGGCCAGCGCCGTCTTGCCCATCCCGGGCGCGCCGGTCAGGACGATCCCGCGGTACGCGCTCCGGTCGGCACGCAGCTCCCTCACGACGTCGGTGAGTTCGGCGTGCCGGCCGACGAAGCCGACCGTTTCCATCGGCAGCATGGCGGGCACCAGACCGGTCCACGGACTGTGCGGGCCGTACCCGGACCGGCCCGCCGCCGGACCGGTCACCGGCACGGTGGCCCCGGCGGCCGGTCCGGACAGGACGAGCGGTTCGGCGGCGGCGGGTCCGGGCAGGGCCTCCAGCAGCACCTCACGGTGCAGTTGCCGCAGCGAAGCCCCGGGGGCCACCCCCAGCTCCTCCTGGAGGACCCGCCGCCCCTGTTCGTACACGCGCAGGGCGTCCATCTGCCGGTCGCAGCGGTACAGGGCGGTCATCAGATGACCGCGCAGGGACTCCCGGGTGGGGTGCTCCGCCACCAGCCGGGTCAGCTCGGGCAGGGCGCTGTCGTGCCGGCCCAGGGCGAGGACGGCCGACATGCGCTTGTCCACCACCCTCAGCCGGGCCTCCTCCAGCAGGGGGAGTTCGGTGCGGGCCAGGGACTCCGTGACATCCGCCAGTGCCGGACCGGTCCACAGGGCCAGCGCCGACTCCAGACGGTCCGCGGCCTCGGCGAAGCGGCTCTGCGCCAGATGCGCGCGCCCCTGCTCGGCCAGCTGCTGGAACACCTCCCAGTCGAACCACGCGTTCCCCAGCACCAGGACGTATCCGCGGTGCTTGCGCACCAGCCGGAGCCCCGGCCCGCAACTGCGGCGCAGCCGGGAGACATACGTATACAGCTGGGCGGACTGGGTCGCGGGCGGCGTCGGCCCCCACAGCAGCTCGCCGAGCCACAGGTCGGAGACGAACCGTCCCGGGGAGATCAGCAGCGCGGCGAGCACCGTGCGCTGCTTGGCCGCCGTGAGCGGTACGCGAACCCCCTGGGCCCAGATCTCGGTGGGGCCGAGAATTCTGAACTCCATCTGTGCCGAGGGCTCCTCGCGGCGCGTCATACGGGCCGCCCACCGCCCTCGCGGGAAGAGGTCATCCGTCCGACGCTTCGCCCAGGCGCAGCGCCGCCTCGATCAGGGCGCCGCCGAACTCCCTCGCCGGGCGCCTGGTCAGCACCGCGGCCGGCCCGGACAGGGAGAGCGCCGCCACCACGCGGCCGCCCGGTCCCCGGACGGGGGCGGCGAGCGTGACCTCGGCGCTGTCCCAGGTGCCGAAGCTCTGCGCCCAGCCCCGGCGGCGTACCTGAGCCAGCGCGGCGGCGGTGAAACGGGCTCCGACGAGGCCCCGGTACAGCGCCTCGGGCTCCTCCCAGGCCAGCAGCACCTGGGCCACCGCACCGGTCCGCATCGTGAAGGCGGTGCCCACCGGGACCGTGCCCGGCGCCCCCGGTGAGACCTCGGCGCCGGCCACGCACAGCTGCCCGCCCTCGCAACGCCGGTAGAGGCGGGCGCCGGCCCCGGTCCGCTCGCGCAGTCCGCCCAGTACGGGCCCGGCCAGGGCCAGCATCCGGTCACCGTGTTCCAGGACGGCCATCTCGCTCAGCCGTGGACCCAGCTGATACCGGCCCCTGGTGTCCCGGGTGACCAGCCGCAGCCGCATCAGGGCCAGCGCCAGCCGGTAGGCGGTGGGCCGGGTCAGCCCGGTGACCGCGACGATCCGGGAGACCGAGGCGGGCCCGCCCTCCAGCACGCCCAGCAGCCGGGAGGCCTTGTCCAGTACGGCGACCCCGCTGTCATGGAGCACGAGAGGAGGATAGGAGCAGGTGGTCATCGGGCACCCTTCAGGGACTCGGCCGGCCCGCCGGTCGTTCCGGCACGCCGGGCGATGAGGTGGAGGGGGCGCGGGACCGGGACGCCGCGGAGGGGTCCGCCGCCGATGCCGGCCTTCATTCTCTTCGCACCTCGCGTCAGCGGTACTTCGTAGTGGCACTGCGTCAGGTCCGCCCCGGCGGACTCCGATCGACGCGACCAGTTCTAGCCGCCCGCTTCCCGGCCGGACAACGGCAACTTCAGGAAGCTGCTAACACCGGTCGTTCCAGGTGCCGGGCCCGCGGGCCGACGGTCCGTCACTCCCCGCCGCGGGCAGGGGGACCGGACCGGCCCGGCGCCTCGACTCCGCCGAGCAGACCCAGTTCGGCGGCCCGTACGCCCGCCTGGAAACGGGAACTGGCGTCGAGCAGCGTCATGATCTCCGCGACGTAGCGCCGATAGGTGCGTACGGAGACGACGAGTTCACGGGCGGCGACCTCGTCGGTGACCCCGGCCTGCAGGGCGCCGAGGATCTGCCGGGCGAGCTCCGTCCGGCAGTGGTCCCCGAAGGTGACGCGCGCGGCGGCGGGCACGGCGTTGCGCCACACACCCTCGTACAGCGTGCACAGGGTGTGGATGACATCGGGGACCCGGATCAGCGAAGCCCTGCGTCCGGTCGGCGACTCGGTCGAGACCAGCCCCACCGCCGCGTCCACGATCACGGCCTGGAGGGGTGGCACCCGGGCCACCCGGATGTCCACGAACTCCTCCCGCCCGCTCTGTTCACGGACGAAGTCCTCGTCGATCATGGCCGGTGAGCACAGCAGCCGCAGCCGCACCCCCTCCGGCACCAGAGCGATCAGCGCCCGCAGATGAGCTTTGGTGTCCGTGCCGCAGCCGGGCCCCGGGGCCAGCACCACGTCGATGCTCGACTCCGCCTGGAGGACCAGCTTGCGCGCCTCGCCGAGCACCTCCGTGCGCCTGCCGTCCATGGCGACGATCTGCCGGTCCGAGGTGACCCGGTTGCGGTGGCGCTCCACCGTCGTCTCGATCAGTGCGCGGACCTCCAGCAGGGCCCGCTCGATGGCGTCCTGGCCCTCTTCCGGGGCGCGCGGCCGGGCGGGACGCCCGGCCGCGGACGGTCCGAGGCGGTCCTCTCCCGACTCCGCCGCCTTCTGCTCGTCGCCGTCCGGCCCGTCCGGCTCTCTCCGGCCTGCCGCAGGTCTCGTCCTGGTCATTTCCTGTGCCCCCGATGCTTCCCGGTCGGTGTCACCCCCACGGGCCGACGGCTCAGCCCCGCTCCAGCAACCCCAGCTCCACAGCACGCACTCCGGCCTGAAAACGGGAATTCGCACCGAGTACACGCATGATCTCCGCGACGTGCCGCCGGTAGGTACGCAGCGAGACATCGATCTCCCGCGCGGCCACGTCATCGGTGCGCCCCGCGCGAAGCTGCTCCAGGATCCGCCGTGCCAGCGCGCCGCGCAGGCTGCGGTCCAGCCGGAGCTCGTCGGCGACCGGGCGGGCGTTGGCCCACGCGCCGGCGAAGAGCAGGTCCAGGGCGCCCACCGCCGCCGGATCGGTGATGACCGCGGCGTGCCGGCCCGCCGACCCGTTGCCCGACTGGACGAGAGCCGTCCGGCCGTCGACGATCAGCGCCTCGCGCAACTCGCCCTTCGTCATGCGCACCTCCAGCGAGGCGTCGCCGAACGCCTCGCGGGAGTCGGCCGAGAGCTCCAGCGCGCGTCCCGCCGCGAGCAGCCGCACGGCGAGCGGCCCCCCGCCCTTCGGCGCGGCCGGTGGCGCCACCGCCGCGGCGACCGCCGAGATCACCACGGCCGAGTGCTTCCAGTTGCCCGTCACCGCGAGATGGGCCGAGTACCTCGCACCCGCCATGACGCGCTTCACGGCCTCGACCACCGAGCCGTCGTCCGCCCGCACCAGCAGCGAGCCGCAACCCGGCTGACTGCGGTGCATCGACACCGAGGACTCGATCAGCGCCCGTGCCTGAAGCAGCGCGCTCTCGACGGAATCCACTCGGTGCACGTCCTCAGGCGCATCCGTCACCCCCGAACCCATTCCGCTCCCCCGATAAGTATTCTGCCGCGCCGGAAACCAATTACCTGTGCTGGATTTATTCCTCAAGGGCGGCATCAGCCATGTGAGGTTAACCGAAATCCACGTGACGGGATCCCTGGACACTTACAAGCCATCGCTCTACGTGACCAGACATTAGATCGCGGACGTGAACCAGTCAACGGCTAACCGTTTCAAGCGGACCGAAGTGATCCGGAAGCCCCCTCCCGACCGGCCCCCACACCGCCCTTCGGCAGGAAAATGACAGGATCTTGCATCCCGACCCCCTATTCGAAACCTTCACATTCCGCTTACCGCGCCGTACGTGACGGATCGATCACTCTCCGGGGTCACCCCTGTCCCATAGCGGCCATCGGCCACTCCCGCACCACGGGCCGCCCTACCCTCCCCCCGTGACCGATTCCCCTCTGCCCACGACGACCGGGGCGACCGTCCGATGGTGGCGATTGGACGGCGAAAGACCCGATCCAGCCGATCTCGCCCTTCTGGACGCCGCCGAGCGCGAACGCCTGAGCGGTATTTCCCATCCCGCCAGGGCGGCCGAATTCGCCGGCAGCCGGGCGGGCACCCGGCGCGTGCTCTCGGAGCTTCTCGACGTCGCCCCGGCGGAGATCACGCTGGGGCGCCTGCCCTGTCCCGGATGCGCGGATCCGGGACACGGACCCCCCGCCGTCGTCCGCCCGTCCAGCCCCTTCCGGATCAGCCTTTCCCACTCCGCGGGCTGCTGCGTCCTCGCCGTCGCCCGGGTTCCGGTGGGCGTCGACGTCGAAGGCGTACGCGCCGTGGACACCGGGGAACTGGCCGGGATCGCCCTCACCCCGGCCGAGCGGCGCCACCTCCTCGGCACCGCCCCGGGCGCCCCCCGCAGCAGGGCGTTCCTGCGCTGCTGGACCCGGAAGGAGGCCGTGCTCAAGGCGGTGGGCATCGGCCTGGCCGCCGACCTGACCCGCATCGAGACCCACCCGGACCGCCCGGACCCGGTCACGGTGACCGCGGGGGTGCCGGGCACCCCGGACGTCTGGTCCGTCAGCGAGCTGAGCCTGCCGTCGCAATGGGTTGCAACCGTTGCCGTGCCTCACAGCGTCCCCACAGATGTGTCGACCCCTCGCCCACACTGATCGCATCTGCAAACTTCATGAAGTCTGCCGGACGTCCGCAATCCGGTTCCCCGCTCGCAATGCGGCGTTCCGCACACAGACAGAAAACTATTCGGTGAACGCTCAATTACTACCCGGTAGGGCATTCCCCACCCGCGGCCGACTTGACAATCCGGCGTACGCAAAACCAGATGCGCGCGGAGGGAATATGCGCACTACCGCCGGTAAGTCCTGGGATGAATTGCGAAACGCGCTATCCGGGGGCCATTGAGCGGCCGCCCGGTCCGGCGAGCCCGCTCCGAACCCGGAGTGCCGTCGGCCCCCCGGGTCCCCGGCCCGGGGACCGGCGCCCGCCGCTATTCTCAAGCACGGTCTGCCACGGCCGTACGGGGGAGGAATCGCACCATGGAGAAGCTGAGGTCGGACGACCCGCACCGGATCGGGGCGTACCGGCTCCTCGGCCGCCTGGGAGAGGGCGGCATGGGCATGGTCTTTCTCGCCCGGTCCGACCGCGGCCGCACCGTCGCCCTCAAGCTCGTCCGCCGCGAACTGGCCGAACAGCCCGAGTTCCGCGCCCGGTTCCGCCAGGAGGTCCGGGCCGCCCACCAGGTGGGCGCGGCCTGGACCGCCCCCGTACTGGACGCCGACACCGAGGCCCCCGTCCCGTGGGTCGCCACCGGCTATGTCGCCGGGCCCTCCCTCCAGCACATCGTCTCCGGCCGCCAGAGCGGGCCCGCGCCGGCCTCCGGGGCGTACGGCCCCCTGCCCGAACGCTCGGTCCAGCAGCTCGGGTCCGGTCTCGCCCATGCCCTCCAGCACATCCACGGCGCCGGGCTCATCCACCGCGACCTCAAGCCGTCCAACGTCCTGCTGACCATCGACGGCCCCCGGGTCATCGACTTCGGCATCGCCCGCGCCATGGAATCCGTCGCCGACGGCGGCCTCACGCGCACCGGCGCCCTGGTGGGATCACCGGGCTTCATGGCCCCGGAGCAGGTACGCGGCGAGCGTGTGACCACCGCCTGCGACGTCTTCTGCCTCGGCTCCGTCCTCGCCTACGCGGCGACGGGCCGCCTGCCGTTCGGTTCCGCCGACAGCGGTGGCGTCCATGCCCTGATGTTCCGCATAGCGCACGAGGACCCGGACCTGACGGGCGTCCCGGCGGGCCTGGTCGAGGTGATCGCGGACTGCCTCGCCAAGGATCCGGCCGCCCGCCCCGCCACGGACGAGATCCTGGTGCGGCTGGGCGAGTCCGAGGTCACCGAGACCTGGCTCCCCGGCAGACTCATCGCCCAACTCGGCCGCCATGCGGTGGAGTTGCTCGACTCCGAGGACCCGGAGCAGCCGCCTTCGGGGGATCACGGCGCGGCGAACGGCGGGGCGAACGGCGGGACGCCCACCCCGTCGGCGTACCACCGGACGGCCGGCCAGCAGCAGAGCCGACCCCAGCACCAGGCCCACCAGACGCACCAGCCCCAACAGGCCCATCAGCCCCAACAGACGCACCAAACGCAGACTCCCCCGCACCATCCTCAGCCCCACCCGGGCCACCAGGCTCAGCGTCAGGCCTTCGGCCAGCCCTTCGCACCGACGTATCAGACCCCCGCCCCGCCGGCACGGCGCCGCTCCGCCGGTTCCACCATCGCGCTGGTGGCCGTCGCCCTGATCGTCGCCGTCGGCGCGGGCGGGTCCGTGTACGCCTTCATGAACGGCAAGGGCACCGGCACCACCACCTCGCCCGACTCCCCCTCCCTGGAGGCGAAGAACGGCGACGGCCACGTCCCCGCCGACTACATAGGCACCTGGACCGGCACCATCGACGGCGCCTCCGGACCGTCGACCCGCCGCCTCGTCATCCGGCAGGGCAAGGTGGGCGACGCCGTCCTCTCCCTGACGGCGGACGGCCCGCTGGCCTCCGGCGGCACGTACCACTGTGTGTTCAAGGCGCCCCTGGAGGAGAAGCCCGCCTCCGACGACCAGGTCCACATCGGCCCCTCGACCGTCTCCGAGGGCGAGCCCGCGACCTCGTGCAGCCCCGGCAGGGCCACCGAACTGACCCTGCTCGCGGACGGCACCCTGCGCCGGGCGACCGCCGGCACCGACGAGAGCCTCGTCTACACGAAGTCCGAGTGACCCTCCGCGCACACCATGGCCCCCCTCACAGCAGGCTGCGCGCCGTCAGACCGATACCGACCGCCAGAACCGCCACGGCCGTCAGGACCGCGCCGTACGGGGTGTAGCGGCGCAGCGCCGGGAGCCGCCGCTCACCCAGCGCCGCGAGCCTGCTCCCGCCTCCGGCGAGCAGCAGCCCGGCGGAGGTCAGGGTGAGCGCCATGCCGAGGCCGTAGCCGACGACGAGCAGCACGCCGAAGTACGTACGGCTCAGCGCGATTGCGCCCAGCAGGACGACGAGCGCGGAGGGGCTGGGCACCAGGCCGCCCGCGAGCCCGACACCGAGCAGCGCGGGAAGCCCCTTGCGACGGCCCGCAGGACCCTGTCCGTGACGATGCCCGTGCCCGTGCTCACCCCTGTGCCCGTGCCCGTGCTCATGCCCGTGATGACCGTCGTCGTGAGGGTGATCGTGAGGGTGGTGATGGTGGTGCCCGTGCAGCAGGCGGCCCGAGCCGCCCCCCGACCGCACGCCCCGCACCGCCGACACCACCAGCACCGTCCCCAGCGCCGCGAGCACCATCCCGCTCACCACGCCCAGCCGGCCCAGCAGTTGCTCCCCCAGCAGCCCGCCGCCCGCTGTCAGCGCGAGGCCCGTCACGAGCACCCCGGCCGTGTGCGTCACGGTCACCGTCGCGCCCACCGCGACCGCCGCCCGTACGCCGCCCTCCCGGCGGGCCAGGCAGGCGGCCACCGCGAGCTTGGCGTGTCCCGGCAGTGCCGCGTGGCCCGCACCCAGCAGCAGTGTCAGCAGCACCGCCAGCAGGCCGACCGGCAGGGTGAGATCACGGCCCGCCATGAGGTCGGTGAGGCGGTTCTCCAGGGCGGGGAAGAGCACCGCGCCCCGGTCCACCGCCCGCGCGCCCGGCACCTCGTCCACCGGCGTGCCCCCGCCCGCGACCGCTCCGGGACCGGGCGCGCCCACACCCGCGCCTCCCGGTTCCGTACGCAGCGTCGCGGCCACCACGGCCGAGGGCTCGTCGCCGCCGTTCGCCGGGTAGCGGCGCAGCATGTCGCTCGGGCTGGTCGCGGGCACCGGGGAAGCCGTCAGCCGCACACCCGCCCCCGCAACCGCCGTGATCTCCTTCCAGCCCGTGCGCGACGCGTCCGCCGACGAGGCGAACGTGATCGATGCGGGTGCCGACAGGTCCGCTTCGGCCCGCAGCACACAGGTCAGCCGCGCCACGGACAGACCGGCCGCACCGTCGGCGTACGTGAGGTGCGCTCCCCGTACCCGCCAGTCGAACCGCTTCCCGTCCACCGAAACCCGGGTCCGGCGGGCCAGGTCCGCACAGCGGCCGGCGGCCCGCGCGGTGGCCTCGCGGTGCGAGACGGCCCCGTCGTGGTCGGTGTCCGTGGCGTCGGCGTCCTGTGCGGTGGGGATCTCCGCGCTGTCGACGACCGCCGTGTCCTCGATCGCGTCCCGGGCCAGGCGCAGCCCGTCGTGGTGGTTGACACTGAAGTTGCCCAAGGGGTGCGCGAGAGCCGGAGGGGCTGCCGCGAGCGCCAGCAGGACCGCGGCGGTCAGGACGGCCGCAGCCCGGCGTGGATGCCTCATGTCCGGCTCATCTCCTCGGCGCGCGGGGCGTGGTACGGGGAGAAGCGCGGGTTCAGCGCCAGCGCCTCGCGCAGGTGGCCAGTGGCCCCGGGCAGTCCGAGCGCGTGCTCGATCGCCCCCAGGTGGTAGCGGAACAGGGCGTTCCTCCACCCGGTCGCCGACGCCCTGCGCGCGTACTCCATCGCCTCCGCGTTCCGTCCGTCCCGGTGCAGCGCCCATGCCAGCGCGTCGGCGGCGATCACGCTGCGGGTGTGCTTCCACTCGCGGCGCATCAGTTCCACCGCGACGGCCGGGTCACCGTGGTCGGCCGCGTACAGCGCGACGTGCGGATCGACGGGTCCGCCGTCCGCCCGCGACAGCCGTACCTGCGCGTCCAGCGCGGCCCGCTCCCCGCCATTGCCCCTGCCCCCGCCCTCTCTGTCGCCGCCCGCCGAGCGTCTCAACTCCACTGCCTCCAGAAGGAACTGCGGCAGCGGGGTCCGGTCCAGCAGCCGTTCGTACGCGGCCATCGCCTGGTCCGTCCGCCCGCGTGCGGCGAGCACCCTGGCCGTGCCGGCCTGCGCGTAGGGGTGGCCGGGTACGGCGTCCAGGGCACGCCGGTAGTGCTTCTCCGCCCGGCCGACCGCGCCCCGGGACCAGGCGAGGTCGCCCAGCCGGGCTTCCGCGAAGGCCCGTTCGTCACGCGTGGCGGAGCTGTCCACGGCCCGTTGGAGAGCGATGGCGGCGTCCTCGGGCCGGCCGTTCGTCTCCAGGTCGTAGGCGGCCCTGCTGTACGCCGCAGAGGCAGGGGCGAGGTCCAGCATCCGCTGCACGGCGGTGCGGGCCGCCGGGTAGTGGCCGAGCTGGATCTCCGCGTCGGCCAGGATCGCGTACCCGTCGGGCCGGTCCGGGGCCATCCTGGTGGCCCGCAGCGCGTGTGCGCGCCCCTCGGTGAACTCGTGCCGGGCATTGGCCAGCAGCCCCTGACCGGTGAGCGCGGCGTAGTTGTCCGTGCCGTCGAGGTCCAGCGAACGGCGCAGGGCCCTCCCGGCCGCGTCCAGCCGCGCCGCGTCCAGCGTGGTGCGGGCCGCCTCGATCTCGGCGTGACCGAGGGCGGCCCAGACGGTGGGGTCGTCGGGGTACGCCCGTGTGCGTTCCCATGCGGCCCCGACCGCGCCACCCGCTCCCCCCGCCGCTCCCGCCCCAGCGGTCGCGGCGGGAGCGGCGGCGGGGGCGTCCGCCGAGGGCCGGCCGGTGCCGGGCCCCAGGTACAGGAGGCCCGCCACACAGCCGGTCACGGCCACGGCGCCGGCCGCCCCGGTGATCAGACCCCTCACGGGCCCGCGTGCGGGAGGTTGACGTAGGGGAACGTCGCCCGCGCGTCGGCGGGTTCGAGGCGCACGATCGGGTCCGGCAGCAGACCGCGTGCGGACGGGCCCGCCGGTTCGCCCTCCAGCATGCGGATCAGCGGTCCGTCGATGTTGTCGTTCAGACGGCGGCCGTTGGGGAAGCCCTGGAGGTCGCCGTCGAGGACCCCGTGCGCCTGGGGATCGGCGGTGACGGGCGTGGTGAGGTTGAGGCGGAGCTGCTCGGCGAGCACGATGCGCGAGGCGTCCGCATCGCCGTTCAGGGCATGGCTGTTGAGGTCGAGGCCGAACAGCGAACCGTTGCCCTTGGCGATCCCCTTCATGAACAGGGCCTGGATGTCACGGCGCGGGGTGGCCGGAGCCGTGCGCCCCTGGGCCGCCTCGATCCGGTGCGGCGGCGCGGGGTCGAGCATCGCGGCGACGAAGGCGTCGTCCAGGTGATCGTCCTTCGGGGCACGGGCCTGGAACCGGTCCTCGGGCCCGCCGGGCTTCGACAGGCCGATCGTCGAGCCGTGGACCGCGAACGCGAGGTGCGGGGTGCCGTTGCGGGAGACCTGCCGGTACGAGGGTGCCTGGGCGGCCAGACCGCTGCCGAGGTCGGCGCCCCGGCGCGAGACGGTCGACCAGACGCCGATGACCGGGTTGCGCTCGGCGTCGCCGTTCAGCGCCACCTCGCTCTTGGGCACCTGGAGCACCAGGCTGTTCACATTGAGCGCCGACAGCGGCTGGGCGTCGGGCAGCCAGCCGGGCACCGGGCCCGAGGTGCCGACGGTGAACAGCCCGAACACCTGGGTGTCCGCCTTGAACGAGTCCGCCGCCTGGGTCGCGACCGTACGGCCGCCGCCCGGCAGATCACGGGTCGCCTGGGCACGCAGCCTGCCGTAGTCGGGCATCAGCACACGGCCGGTGTGGGTGGGCGAGGCGATGGCGTCGCGCAGCAGCGTCCTGCTCGTGCCGTCCGCCGCGACCTTCTCCAGCGTGTACTTCTGCCGGACACCCAGCGAACGGTCCTCCAGTGAGGTCACCGGCAGCGGGCCGACCTTCGGACCCATTCCGAACGGCCGGCGGTCCTCGTCGCGGAACGTCCAGCGGTACGTGGCGTCCGGCGCCCCGTCCCCGTCGGCGTCCGTGTGGATCTCGTACCGCGCCCCGGTGGCGAACGGGAAGTCCACCAGGGCGTTCGCGGCGGTCCCCGGCACCTGGAACGGCCGGACATTGGCGATCAGGGTCACCATGTCGGTGTCGTCGGGGCTGGTGAAGGCATAGACGTCGGTGATGTCCGCCGGGGCGTCGGACACGGACGACGGTGCGTCGATGTGGCCGCCCGCCTCCCCGGTCCCGGTGAGCGGGCCCGCGACGGACGCGGCCGCCAGGGCGGCGGCGGAGGCGGCGAGCGCGCAGAGCCTGCGGTGCGAGAAGCGGGGCTTGGAACGCGGAAGTCTGTTGAATCCAGGAACTTCGTCCGGTCCGGACATGCGGATCTCCAGTGCTGGGTGCGGGGGGAGTGGAGCCGCACCAGAGTGATCGTTTCGCCGGTCTCCATGCGGTCTTCTCACCCCCAAGGCACCCAGTCGCGTGCAGTTTTCCGTCTATGGGGTGAGGCGCGGTTTGATCTTCAGCTCGACTATGCATGGATGGACCTGCCCCAACAGGAGGCCGGGCTTTCCTCGGTCTCGCCGACCTCCGACGAACTCGGCCTGCCCCCCACCCTGTTGGGCGCACCGCGGACCGGATCTCCGGCTCCGCCCCTTCCCCCCACACAGAAGAAGGTCAATGAGCATGCACGGATTCCGCCGCCTCACCGTCCTCGCCGCCCTGGCCGCCCTCGCGCTCCCGCTGGGGATGAGCTCCGCCGGAGCCTCCGCCCCGCAGCAGGCCGCAGCCGCCCCCGGGGCCGTCGTCGCGGCACCGTTCCCGGGCGCGTACATCTCCCCGTGGGGCGACGCACAGATCGCCCTGAGCGACGAGGCCATCGACTGGATGAAGCGCGAGGGCATCACGCTGGATGCCATCGGCCCGTTCGCCATGGACAAGGACGCCCGCGGTTTCTCCATGCCGATCGGCTCGACCGCCGGTGACGGCCTCGACTCCCGGGGCCGGATCTTCTACCCGGGCGGCCTGAACTTCCGTCACGCGGCCTCCGGCAGGACCATCACCCTCAAGCCGACCTACATCCGCGTGATGCCGACCCCGGCCTACTCCGCGGCCGTCCTGGTCGACGGCGTGCCGTTCGACGACGAGGTCACGATCGCGGAGTCCACCTATGTGGAGGTGATGGCCGGGGCCCGTCCCAGCCTCACCGGCTTCCGCATCAAGCAGGCGCCGTTCTACATGACGGAAGAGGCGTCGAGCATCTTCCGCTCCGTGACCGGCGGCGAAGCACCGCGCGTCGGCTCGCTCTTCGGCACCCTGACGCCGAACTTCGACTACGTCCCCACCAAGTAGTCGCCGCTCCTCCTCGGAACCGGACAGCGGCAGCACGGCGTCCCCCGTCGTGCTGCCGTTGTCGTCGTGTGGGGGGGATGCGTCACATGTGGTCCGTCCTGGGGATACTCTTCGCCGCCGCACCGCTGGTCGTCTGGAGGATGCTCGCCCGCAGCCGGGGGATCGGTCTGGCCGTGGGCGGGTTCCTGCTGGCGGAGGCGTGTCTGCTGGTCGCGGCCCAGCAGTCCTGGCTGGACGTGCCCCGGGCCGACGCCCACCTCATCCACGCGGTGCTCGCCCCGCTCATCATCGCGTTCGGCGCGGTCCTGGAGCACGGCGAGAAGGGCCCCGGACCTGCGGACTGGATACCCCGGCGCAACGGCGCCATCGGCTTCCTGGGCACGCAGTTCGCGCTCGTGCTGGTGGCCTCCCTGCTGTACGTCGTGCTCAACAGCGAGGGCTCCGAAGCCCCGCCCGCCGACGCGGTCCCCCCGCTGCCGGCCGGCCTCACGATCGAGTCGCAGGGCACCGGCTGCGGGTCCGGCGGCTGCTACCGCACCGTGCGGATCGGCAGCGAGGACAACCTGTCCCGCCAGGAGATCATCCGCCGCCTGAACCGCCCGCACGAGACCTGCCGCCCCAACGGCTGGCTCCTGGACCGGCGCGACCTCTGCATCGGCGTCACGGACAACGGCGAGTACCCCGTGCTCTACCTCAGCCTCAGCAACCTGATCGACTGACCACGGCCCGCCGCCACCCCCACCCGGGCGACCGGGCGGACCGAGCCCGCCCCGCGATTGCGGGAGCGTGATCGTTCGTGGCTGAATGCCCTCACAACACTGGATCTCTCAGGGGTGGGGGCAACAAACACCATGGCTGGACACGCTTCACGTACCAGACGTATCGCCGCGCTGGCCGCGATGACCGCCGTCGCGGCCGGGCTGTCCGGGGGGACGGTTCACGCGGCGCCGATGCCCGTACCGCAGGACATCAACGGGGACGGCTACCGGGACCTCGTCGTCCCGGCGCCCCGGGCCACCGTGAAGGGCCTCGACTCGGCCGGGTCCGTCGTCGTCCTCTACGGGTCGGCCAAGGGGGTCCTGGCCGCCAAGCGGGCGGTGATCAGCCAGAGTTCGCCGGGGGTGCCGGGGGCCGCCGAGGCGGGGGACCTGTTCGGCGCGTCCGCGTCGCTGGCGGACCTGGACCGGGACGGGTTCGCCGACCTGGTCGTGGGCGCGCCGGGCGAGAGCATCGGGTCCGCGACGTCGGCGGGATCGGCCACCGTTCTGTGGGGCAGCAGGCAGGGGCTGGTGTCCGGGGCCGCGCTGCCGACGCGGGTGGAGAAGAACGGGCAGGCCGGCCGGGACGTGGCCGCCTGGTCGGGACCGGACGGCACATCGGTCCTGGTCGTCAACGACAACACCACCACACGGCTGACCGGTCCGTTCACCCGTGCGGGGAAGGTGGGTTCGTCCACACTGCACGACGAGACCGGCTGGATGCGCTCCGCCGCGTTCGGCGACCTCAACGGGGACCGGGCGGCGGACCGGGTGCTGGTCAGCGGCCGTATGGGCGGGTGGAGCGGCGGGCTCGCGTACGTGAACTCCGCGCTGAGCGACCCCGTTACGTCGACCCACAGGATGAAGGGCGGCGACGGCCTCACCTCCGTGATCGGGGATGTGAACGGGGACGGCTACGGGGATCTGGTCCTCGGCGACCCGGATGAACCGCATGCCGTCGAGGGCCCGTTCGGCCACGTCGGCGGTGCGGTGCACGTGTGGTTCGGGTCCGCCAAGGGTGTCTCGTACGACAAGGCGCCCATGACCATCCACCAGGACACGGCCGGAGTGCCGGGCGGCGGTGAGCGGTACGACAGGTTCGGCGCCTCCGTGGCCGTCGCCGACCTGAACCGGGACGGGCTCGACGACATCGTCGTGGGTTCGCCCGGTGAGGGCATCGGCACGAAGCAGGCGGCGGGGGCCGTGGTCGTCGTACCCGGTCTCCGTACGGGACAACTCGGGGCGGGCTCCTACAGCTTCACGCAGAACACCGCCGGGGTTCCGGGCGGGGCCGAGGAGCGGGACGAGTTCGGCTGCACGGTCACGGCCTCCGACCTCACCCGTGACGCCCGGCCCGAACTCGCCGTCGGAGCCTGCTGGGAGGACGGCCGGGGCGCGGTGTGGGTGCTGCCGGGCGGGGCCGCGAAGCCGGTGTTCACGTCGTCGGTCTCGTTCGGGACGGCGCAGCTCGGGCTGCCCTCGATCTCGGGAACCCTCCTCGGCGGCGACCACCAGCAGTAGTAGCGGCGTCCTTTCCAGCAACGTCCGCGACACCAGCAACGCCCGCAACACCCTCGACACCGGCAACGGCCGCGACGGTACGACGGGGAGCGGGGGGACACCCTTCGCTCCCCTATCGTCACCATAATTGCGCCCTGGGTGTCATTGTCGTGCCATACCCTGCGATTCGGGCCGCACCCCTCTCTCATCTCCGGGTGCCACGCGGCCCGCTTACCGTGGGGGTATACGTCACTGTGCGTACGCGCAGAATCTCGACCGCGACAGCGCTCGCGGTCCTCTTCAGCTCCGTAGTACTGGTCGGCGGTGCGGCGAACCCGGCCGCCGCCGACTCCAGTGCGTCGCTGCCGATCACATCGAGCGGCGACATCGTGGTGGACGGCGTCCACCACCGGGTCTTCATCAGTGACCCGAAGTCGGGCAAGGTCGTCGCGACCGACTACAGCGGCAAGGTCGTCGGCACGATCTCCTCCCTGCCCGGCGTGCTCGGACTCGAACTGTCCAAGGACTCCGGCACCGTGTACGCGGCGGTGCCCGGCGACGGATCGATCGCCGCGATCGACACCGCCTCCCTCACCGAGAGCAAGCGGTACGCGCTCGGCAAGGGCATCGAGCCGAAGTATCCGGCTCTCGCGGGCGGCAAGCTCTGGTTCGGCTTCAACGCCCTGGACGTCGCCTACCGGGGCCAGATCGGTTCGATCGACCTGACGGTTCCGGAAGCCACCGTGACGCTTCCCGAGGGCGGGGGGAACAGCTGGTACTCGGCCCCGAGGCTGGCCTCCGACCCCGCCGCACCCAACGTGCTGGCCGCCGCCCAGGAGGGCAGCAGCTTCATCACGCTCGCGGTGTACGACGTGGCGGAGGGGACGCCCCAGCGCGTGGCCTACGGCCCCGACAGCTCCGGCGGCGAGTACCAGTCCTACCTGTCCGACTTCGACGTCACACCGGACGGCAAGCAGCTGCTGGTGACGGGCGGCGGGTCCCCGTACCAGGCGCAGGCGTACTCGACCTCGGACCTGTCCCGGGTGGGCGCGTACAACACCGGCAGTCACGGCGCGGCGGTGGCCGTCGCGCCGGACGGCATGGTGGCCGCCGGGACGACCCAGTCGTCCCCCGACGTCTTCGTCTACAAGCAGGGCGCCGCAAAGCCGCTGCGCACCTACGACATCCCGTACTCGACCGGCAGCATCACGGCGACCAACGACCTCCATGAGGCGGGTCTCGCCTGGGCGCCGGACCGCAGCCGGGTCTTCGCCGTCACGACCAACGTGTACAGCGACGTCTACGCCCTGCGGGTGCTGACCGACCCGACCAAGTCGGCGGTGAGCCTCACGGTGAACGCGCCGTCCAAGGCGACCCGCGCCAAGAAGCTCACGGTGACCGGCAAGGCCGCGTCCGGGGCGGCGTTCCCGGCGGGCACCAAGGTCTCCGTCGTGCGCACCGACGTCGACTCACCGAAGGGCAAGTCGCTCGGCTCGGTGTCTCTGGCGTCGAACGGCACGTTCTCGTTCACCGACACCCCGCCCGCCGGCGGCACGGTGACGTACCGGGTCGCCTACGCGGGCGACGCGACGCACTCCGCCGCCTCCGGGGCCGACTCGGTCGCCGTCTCCCGCGCCGCGACCTCGCTGACGCTGAACCGGAACAAGGACGTCTACTCGTACGGCAAGGACGTCTCGTTCACGGCGCACCTCGGCAAGACGTACAAGAACCGCGTCGTCGAGCTGTGGGTGGACCCCTTCGGCTCGGACAAGCCGAAGAAGCTGGCCAGGAAGGGCAAGGTCAACTCCAAGGGGAACCTGTCCGTCACGGTCGACATGAAGCGCGACACGACGGTCACCGCCGTGTTCGCCGGGGATGCCCGGAGCGCGTCGAAGTCGGCTCGGTCGACCGCGTACGCGAAGGTGAAGGTCTCGACCTCCCTCTCCAAGCAGTACAAGACGGCGAAGATCGGCAAGACGTCGTACGCGTACTTCCACAAGAAGAAGAACCCGGTGTTCACGAACACCATGAGCTACTACAAGGGCCGCTCGCACAAGCTGTCCCTGGAGCTCTACTACCAGGGCAAGTGGTACGACGCGGGCCAGCAGTACTTCAAGCTGGGCAGCAACGGGAAGTCGATCGTGACGCTCACCGGTACCCACGAGACCGGCTACAAGATGCGGGTACGCGCCTCGTACGTGAACGGTTCCTCGGGTGACAGCGTGAACTCGACGACCCACGGCGCCTGGAAGTACTTCATCTTCACGAAGTAGCGGCCTCCGGCGCCGGTTCGAGCTCCAGTGCCCTGAACGCCAGCCACAGGTCGTAGCGGGCGCTCGGGGCCTGGAGCAGCGAGCGCCGGAGCACGGTTTCGAGCCGGGCCAGGCGTTTGCGGGCCCCGGGTACGGAGATGCCGAGCGCGGCGGCGGTCGGGCCGAGCTGGGCCTCGCGGTCCAGCCAGGTGCGCAGGGTGGCACGGGCGGTGTCCGGGGCGGGTGTGTCCACCGTGTCCAGGGGGCGCAGTTGCTGGGTTGCCCAGGCGCGGACGGCGGGGCGGCGCAGGATCTCTTCGAGGTCGTGCGCCGCCTCTGCCGTTCCCGCTGTTCCTGTCACCCCTGTCGCCCCTGTTGTTCCTGTCGTTCCTGTCGCCCCTGTTGTTCCTGTCGTTCCTGTCGTTCCCGCTGTGCCTGTCGCCCCCGCCGTTTCTGCTGTTTCCCCGCCCGGTGCCGTCGCGGCGGCCGTCCGGCGGGGGACCGGGGTGGCCCGGATGCGGAGGGCCAGGTCCAGGGTGGCCTGGTCGGCGAGGGTCCCCAGGTCGAGACCGAGCAGGTCGCCGATGAGCCCGAGCCGGGCGGCCAGGGTGTTGCGGTGGATCTTCAGGTGCTCCGTGGCGTGGGTCGAGAAGGACAGCCAGGACGCGGCGGTGGCCGCCAGTTCCTGGCTCCCCGGGTCCTGGGTGCGGCGCGGCAGATGGTGCAGGAGCGGGGCGAGCAGGGCGTCGGCCCACAGCGCGCCGGCCCGGCCGACGACGAGCGCCGGTTCCGGCGAGGCCCCGAACCTGGCGTGCCGGCCGGGGAGTCCACGGGCGACGGCGAGGGCGTGGAAGGCCTGGCGGTAGCCGGTCGCGGTGTCCGGCAGCGGCAGCTGTTCGCTGACGCCCACGACGCAGTCGTCCACGAGAGCGGCGACGTTCTCGTCGAGCGGTCCGTCCTCCTTCCCTCCCGCGGGCATCACGAGGATGAGGTGGCTGGCGTAGACGGGGCACCGCACGATCCAGGAGCGGCCGCCGTCCGCCTCCGCGCAGACCCGCGCCACCTCGTCGCGCCGCCCGCCCGCGCACTCCACGACGCACACCCGCACCGGGTCGGGCAGCCTGGGGCGCAGCGCGCCGGCCACCTGGTGGGCGATGGACAGCTGGCCCGTCATCAGCAGGTGCAGGACCGCCTCCCGGCCCCGCGACTCCGCGAGGTCGACCCGGCGCCTCTTGCGCTCCAGGGTCTCGGACCGCCAGCACAGGGCGATGGGCGCCAGCGCGTCGGCCAGCAGCGCGGTGAGCCCGGCGGGCACGGGCCGGGGGACGACGACGGCCAGCGCCGGTGCGGGCGGTGCGTCGAGCGGGAACAGCAGCGCGGTGTGCGTGGCCGAATCGAGGGAGTGCGCCTGCGCGTCGCGTGCCGTCAGCGCCCGCGCGCCCTCGGCCGCCAGCTCGGCGGCGCCGGGGGCGGCCGATGCCGGGAGGTGCGGGGCCGCGAAGTGCGGGGCCGGGGCGGCGGATGCCGCGTGCAGTACGGTGCCCCCGCCGTCGACGAGTCCGGCCCAGCCGCCCGCGCGCACCGACAGCCAGTGCAGCAGCTCGGGCGTGCCGCCGGTGCGCACCAGCCGGTGCATCCGCAGTACGTCGTCGGCCCGTTCCCGCGCGCGCAACAGGTTCCTCTTCTCGTGATCGTCCGGTTTCGGTGGTGCCGCTCCGTTCGCCGCGCCCGGCCCGCGAGCCCGCGACCGGCCGGAATCCGCCCGTTCGGCCTGAAACCGGAGTGCAGCGTCCCGGTTTGATTGTGCGGACTGATACCTCCGGTGCGCCACACAGGGCGGAATGAACCTGCCGCTCCGCCGCCCGGCGGCCTAAGGTCCCATCGTGTTCCGGCACGCCGGCGACGACGGGGGGCATCGGGAGTCACCGGGGGACGACGGGGGACGGCGCCGGAACGCACGGGGAGCGCGGCGGCAGCGGCTCACGGGGGTGGTCGCTGTCGCCGGTTTCCTGTGATCATGAGCGTCATGATGAGCGCCGAAGACGTGCTGGACATCCTCGACCTTCTCGGCAACGCCGGGGTGGACGTATGGCTCGACGGGGGCTGGGGCGTGGACGCCCTGCTCGGCAGGCAGACCCGCGCGCACGACGATCTCGACATCGTGGTCCGCCACTCCGACCGCGACCGGTACACCGAGGTCATGGCCCATGCCTCCTTCACGCTCTGGCACGACGGCGGCCCCTTCAACTGGGTACTGAGCGACACGGCGGACCGGCGCGTCGACGTCCACCTCGTGGACCTCTCCACGACCGTTCGCGACGAACGGGGCAACCCCGTCCACGGCCCCGACGGCCTTCCCTATCCCGTGGGTTCCCTCGACGGCACCGGTACGGTCCTCGGCCGGACGGTGGCCTGCGGGACCGCCGAGTTCCAGGTGCACTCGCACACCGGCTACGCCGTCGACGACAACGACATCCGCGATGTCCTGGCACTGCACCGGCGCTTCGGCATGCCGCTGCCACCGCCGTACGCGGAGCTGGCCGCCGGGGCCTGACCGCGGTCCGGAACCCGGCCGTCAGGGCTGGCGCTGCTGGATGAACTCCAGGACGGCACGGGCCAGCGACTGGAGGACCCGGTCGGAGGCCGGCTTCTGCTCCACCTCGAACGAGACCGTGTTCCTGCCGTCCTTCCGCTTGAACGAGACACCGACCCGGAGCCGGAGCCAGCCGACCACCGCGCCCAGCACGATCAGGTCGTCGGTCAGATTCTCCAGCGCCATCTGGTCGTCGGCGGGCGGATCGGCGAGGACGGGGCCGACCAGATCGGCGCTGCGCTCGTCCTCGGCGAAGGCGGCGAGGACCCGGCGCGCGGTCTCCGGCGACGCCAGCTCACGTCGCGTGGGGCTCAGTTCACCGGCCGCCGCGCAGACCGCCTCCAGCACGTCCCACGCCTCGAACTGATCCCGGGGACCGTCCGGGTGCCGTGCCGCCAGGGCGTACGAGATCTCTTCGAGCGCCAGGACCACGGCACGGTCGTCAAGGGTGTCGAGGTCCGGTTCCCTCATGGTCATCTCCAGTCTCCCAGCGGGACGAAGCCCGCCCAGTGGTACGGATGCGAAAGGTACGGCCGTCCGGCGTCGGTCAGAAAGCTCTGCTGCGCCCGCCACATGGCCTTCCAGACCGGCAGGCCCGCCATGCGGTTGCGGACGAACAGGTCCAGCAGCTCCGCCGAACTGCCGCTGTACACACGCCAGACGGGAGCGACGACCGTCCTGGTTCCCTCGCGGAGCAGGGACCGGGTCAGGCCCGTGAAATCCTCGCCCCGGTGGGCCGGGGCCTGCCAGCCCGCCGAACAGGCCCGCAGGACCACCGTGCCCGGCAGGGCGCGCGGCGTGGTGAGTTCACGGGCCCGCAGCAGGAAGGGCAGAGCGTCCGGGGAACCGGTGGACAGGTCCCGGCTCGGGCGCCTGCGTCCGTCGGAGAGGATCAGCGCCGCGTCCCGGGGATCGCCGCCCCCGGCGTACCCGTGACAGGCGACGTACGCCAGATCGCACTCCTCGAACGCGCTCAGCACCGCGTGGGGTGTCGCCGCGAGCCCGGACAGCTCGGTCACCCGCCAGCCGTCCGCCCCGGGCAGCCGGTACGACTCGAAGCCCGTGTCGCCCGGGGCCGCCAGGTCCTCGTCCGCCGCCACGTTCACGCACAGGGCGCGTCCGCGCGGTGCGGGCCCGGCGCCGAGCAGGTACTCCAGGGCCGAGACACTGGGCGCGTACACCGTGGCCGCGCGCTGCCCGACATACGCCCCGTCCGCCAGCCGGAGCGCGGTGAGCGGGAGAACGGCGAGCGGACCGTGGGGCGCCACACAGATCAGCTCCCGGTCACCCAGCGCGTCCTGGAACGGCAGCAGCAGCGCGGACAGCTCCTCCAGGGGCAGCGGCACCGGGCGGCGGGGCCGGATGGGCGGAATGCTGGGGAACACGGACCCGTCCCCGTCCACCAGCCGCCGGACGGCCTCCACCCTCGTGTGCAGTTCCGCCCGGCCCAGTGCGATGCGGTAGGTGCGCAGCCGGAGTTCGCCCGAGGCGATGACGAAGCAGAACGTCTCGCGGTGCCCCACGAAGTACGAGACGAGGAGCAGCCCCTCCTCCGGTGCGTGCCGCTCCACCAGCCGGGCGGCGTCCCGCGCGTCGGCGCCGATGGCGCGGCGCAGCCGCTCGTACCCCGGGGCGACCCGGCCGATGGACGCGCTGATGTCGTCGAGCCGCTGCTGGAACGCCGTCACGTACGACGCCGCGTCCCGGGCTGTCGACGCCCCGTTCTCCAGACCCGCCAGGACCCGGCGCACGGTCAGGAGCAGTCCTGCCTCCTCCGCCAGCACCTCCCGGGAGACACCCAGGGGTGGCGGCAGCGGATGGAGGGCCAGCCCCTCGACGACGGAACGGGACTTGCCCTCCTCGTGCAGGACGTACGCGAGCTGCTCGGCCGTGCCGCCGTGCGGCAGGGTCAGCCGCTCCCCGTGGTCCAGGAGCAGCGCGAGCAACTCCTCGTACACGGGCAGCGCCTGGCCCGCCAGCTCATCGCTGGAGATCCGCGCCGGTCCGAACTCGCCGCGCCGCCACAGCAGTTGTCGGCAGGACCACAGTTCGTCGAAGGCGTCCTGAACCTGATCCGGCTGCCCGGCGAGCAGCCGGGCCAGCGGGAGCCTGACCCACATGCTGTCCTCGGAGCGGCCCTGCCGCTCCTCGTGCGCCAGGACGGTGCGCAGCAGACCCACCGCGCTTTCGGGGCCCTCGCTGTCGGCGACCACCCGGGCGGCCCGGACCGCGAGTTCCTTCAGAACGCTCCAGTCGTCGCACCCGACCGCCCCCTCGACCTCGGACCGCAGCTCGCGGGCCAGCTCACGACGTTCCCCCTCGTCCTCGATGACATGCCACAGCCGCTCCTGGACCCGCATCCGGAGCCTCGGGGCAGTGTCGCCGGCATCGAGCCGGTCGAGCCGCTCGCGGATGCGGGCGCAGCCGGCGGTCACCGCAGCGGCCAGCCCGTCGCGCCGTTCGCCCTCGGGAAACACGTTGAGGAGACGCTCGGTGACCCGGACGGCGGGCCGTTCACCGCCCCCACTGCCCAGTTCGAAGAAGAGCGCGTCCTGGTAGTAGCCCGCCGCCTCCTCCGGCCGGTCGTCCTCGCGCGCGAGATCCCCCAGCGCGACGAAGACCTTCCCCACACCTGGCCAGAACGGGCCTGGGCTCATGTTGGCGAACAGGCTCAGCAGCAACTGCCGCGCGGCCTCGGCGAACCGGCCCTGCCGGATGTGGACCCGTCCCAGCTCGTACCGCAGCGGCGCGAGCAAGCGGGAGTCCGTCCGTTCGCCGATGACGACGGACTGCTCCACCAGCTCCGCGGACTCCCGGTCCCGGCCGCGCTCCTGCAGACACTCGGCGAGCTCCAGCACCGTTGCGTGCCAGACCGCCTCCTGCGACGGGTCCGCCCGGTCGACGACTTCGAGAATCCGGCGGTAGACGTCGGTGGCCGCCCCGAGCGCGCCCGCCCGCCGCCAGACCATTGCGTGCTGCCGCATGACGGTGACCGGGGTGTGCATCGGAATGCGGGAGGGGTCATCGGGCATGGCCTGCGCCGCGTCGAGCTGCCCGAGCGCGTCGCGGTAGCGGTGCACCGCGGCCAGAGCCCCGGCGCATTCGACCCGGAGGGCCTTCTCGTGCGGCCGGTCGACAGTGCCGTCGGCCTCGACCGCGGCGACCGCGTCCACGTACACCTGCGCCGAACCCGCCGCGTCACCCATCTCGGCCAGGACGGCGGCCAGCCCGAGATACGCGTTCGTGAGGGAGCCGGAGTCCCCGGCGGCCCGCTGCTCCGCCACGGCCCGCGAGGCATGGAACAGGGCCCTTCGGTACCGCCCCCGGGCGCGCAGGTGCGTCGCCCAGTCGGACCGGGCGGTGACGCGTCCCGCGCCGTCCTCGGCCAGCAGGGCGAGGGCGCCCAGCACATGGGCGTGGGCGCTCCGCGCCTCGGTGTCGTCGCCGATGAGGTGGAGCACGGCCCGCACCGGGGAGGGCGGCAGCAGGTGCCGGTGGCGGCGCAGCAGCGTATGGGCGGTGAGCGGGCTGTCGGCGGCGTGGGCCATCCGTATCAGCGTCCGGAAGTCCCTCGGCTCCGTCGGCTCCCTCGGCTCCCTCGGCTCCCTCGGCTCCGTCGGCTCCGTCGGCTCCGTCGGCTCCGTAAGACCTTGCCGCCGGCCCAGCTCCTGGCGGTCCGCCGGGACAGTGACATCCACGGGGCCGACGGGACCGGGAGGGCCGCCGGGCACGTCCTGCGTACAGAGCGTGGCGAGGAACTCCCCCAGATCGGCGGCGATGGTCCGGCCGATACCCCGGTGGAACTCGGCCGTGGACCTCAACGCAGCGGCCAGCGCGGGTCGTTGCTCCTTCGGAAAGAGATCGATGGCCGCGAGGACCTCGTCGAACCTGGGCATGTGCAGCATGCGCAGTGCGACGCCCATCACCATGCCGTCGCCATCACCGCCCCTCACGATCCTTCCCCGCCGGTCCTGGCCAGCAGCTCCGCGGCGGCCGCTCGCTCCTCCTCGTCCTCGCACAGCTCCAGTGCCCGTTCCGCGTGGGCGCGGGTCGCGTCCTCCACGCCGCCCTTCCCGAATTCGAGGGCCAGGACCAGATGGTCCTGGCCGCACAGGAACGAGCCGCTCAGCGCGGTCCTCGACAGCCCCCGGGCGGTGTCGAGCTGTCCGGTGTCCACCGCGGCCCGGATCCAGGCCACCAGATACGGGGCCGGGTGGTCGGAGGAAACGAAGCGCAGGTGTATCCGCTCCACCGGGTTCTGGCCGCCCTGCCGGCCCTGGCAGATCTCGGTGTACAGCAGCGAGGCCTCGAACTCGGCCTCCGACTCCCTGAAGTACCGGTCGGCCATGGACGGCAGGCGGGCCTCGCGGGCCACCCGTGATCCGGGCATGATCCGGTTGAGCTCGGCCAGCAGCCGGTCCCGCTCGGCGACCGGCCCCCCGGCCGTCCGGGCGGTCACGAGATGTTCGAGGACCTGCGCGCTCGGATGCGCCGCCAGGGCTTCGCCCAGCACGGACGCCGCCTCGTGGTACGGCTGTGCGGCGTCGAGGCTCCGGCCCAGCTCCATGAGGGCCGTGGCCAGTGCCGTGAACACCTCCACGACGGGTGTTCCCTCACCCTTTTCGAAGATCTCCGCGTAGGCGGCGATCCGCAGGCGGAGGAAGTCCCGTTCCACTTCCTGCCGCTCGATGAGTCCCACGAGCAACCGCAGCCGGCAGGTGGCCTCGTGCTCCTCCTCGCTCCCGGCCGGGAAGGGCCGGACCGGGCGGGCGCCGCCGTCGTCCGGGCCGGACACCGTGGGCGTCAGCGTTCGCGACAGGGCCCAGGCGGCCGGTTCGGGCCGCCCCGCGCCGGCCAGCGCGGTCGCCAGGTCGACCCAGGCCGCGCACTCGTCGGGGTTCTCGCCGGTCGCCTGCATCAGCGTGTGCACCGCTCCGCAGGGCATGCCGCACAGCAGGGCCGCCACTCCGTACGCGTGCCGGTGCGCCGGGCTCAGGCCGGCCTCGGACGCCAGCAGTTCCATGCCGCGCATCCGGTCGGGTCCCGGGCTCAGTTCGATGCCCTGGACCATCGTGAGGCTGCGGCGGGGCAGGGCCGCCATGGAGAACGGGAACGACCACCCCCGTACCGAAGAAACCACATCCATACGCCGTCCCCCGAGGCTGGTCGAAAATCCATGATGGTCAGGCCCGGCGGCACCGCACAAGAGGCGCACTCGGCCCGAGCGCCCCTCCCCCACGAGCGCCCCTCCGACGGAAGGGCCCTTCGCCGCACGGCCCTTCGGCGTCCGGGGGCGGAACGCCGGAACGGGGGGTGCGTCCGGCCGGAGCCGGACGCACCCCCCGCCCGGGTGGAGGGAACCGCGGGGTCAGCAGCTCAGGTTCGAGCCGGTGGTGGTGCCCAGGATCTGGGTGAACGCCGTGTACTTGTCGATGCGGCTCTGGACCTGGCCGGGGTTGCCGCCGTTGCACTCCAGGCTGCCGTTGATGGAGCGGATCGTCTCGCCGAAGCCGGCGCCGTTGACCATGGCGTTGTGGGGCGTCATGGTGCCGGGGCCGTTCTGGGTGTTCCAGTACCAGAGGCCCGTCTTCCAGGCCACGGAGGCGTTCTGCTCCACCAGGTACGGGTTGCCGAGCAGGTCGATGCCGAGGGCGTCGCCCGCCGCCTTGTAGTTGAAGTTCCAGCTGAGCTGGATGGGACCCCGGCCGTAGTAGGCGGCCTGTCCCGCCGGGCAGCCGTAGGGCTGGGTCGCGTCGCAGTAGTGCGGGTAGTTGGACTGGTTCTGCTCGACGATGTGCACCAGGCCGCCGGTCTCGTGGCTGACGTTGGCGAGGAACGCCGCCGCCTCCTGGCGCTTGACCGTGTCACTGCCGGTGTTGGCGAAGGCCGGGTAGGCGCTCAGCGCGGCGGTCAGACCGCTGTACGTGTAGAACGAGTTCCGGTTCGGGAACATCTGGTTGAACTGCGCCTCGCTGACGACGAAGCCCGAGGGGTTGGGCTCACCCGGGTCCGTACCGCCGCCGCAGGCGCCCTTGTCCGCCCAGACGTCCGCGGTGCCCGGAGTCTCGTTCTGGGTCCACCACTTGGCGGACCAGTTGTGCCCGTTGTACGACGCGGTCCCGCCGCCCGTGTACACGGACGAGGAGTTCCAGGCCGGGGCGCAGTCGGCAGCCACGGCCGTGGAGGCGGGGAGAACGACGATCGTCGCGACGATCGCGCCGAGCGCGGCCAGAAGACTCATGACGCGTCTGATCACGTGATCACTCCTTAGGGCGCGGCGCCACGTCCGACCGTGCGCCGCCATGGGGGTGCCCGTCACTCAAGCGACATGGTCTGGACCTGTCAAGGTCTAGACCATGTCGAACACATCTCCGGTTCGGACGTTTACGCGTGCGCGCGGGCACCCGGAGGCGCGGACCGTACGGCTGGGAGCGCTCTCAACAGCGGCTATTCCGGAGGCAGTCGGTCCGGATCAACCGATCCCGGCCCCGGGGGAACCGGCGGACCGGGAGGAAAACCTCCGAGGCCCGTCCAGCATGCGGACGGGCCCGGCCGGGCGCGGCTCAGCAGGTGAGCCCGGAACCCGGGGCCGTACCGATGATCCCGGTGACGCGCTCGTACGCGGCGACCCGCGCCGCCACCGACGCGGGGTTGCCGCCGTCGCACTCCAGCGCGCCGTTGAGCGACCGGATGGTCTCGCCGAAGCCCGCACCGCCGACCATGGCCTCGTGGGAGGTCATGGTGCCGGGGCCGTTCTGGGTGTTCCAGTACCAGAGGGCGGTCTGCCAGGCGACCGACGGGTCCTGCTCGACGAGCCACGGATTGTTCAGCAGATCGAGGCCCAACGCGTCCCCGGCGGCCTTGTAGTTGAAGTTCCAGCTGAACATGATCGGGCCGCGGCCGTAGTACGCCTTCCGGCCCGCCGGGCAGCCATAGGGCCGGCTGTAGTCGCACTTGCGCCAGTAGTTGGCCTCGTTGATCTCCTTCACGTACTTCAGCCCGACCGACTCGAAGTCCGCGTGCGTCAGGAAGGCGGCGGCCTCGCGGGCGCGTGTCGCGGGAGTCCCGGTGTTCGCGAAACGCGGGTAGGCGTGCAGGGCGTCGATCAGGCCCTGGTACGTGTAGAAGGGGTCGCGGTCCGGGAAGATCTCGTCGAACCGCGCTCCGGCAGCGAACCGGCCGGGCTGCACCGGATCGCGATCGACGGAGCGGCCCCGTCCGTCGACACGATCGGCGACAGCGGCTGTCCGTACCGGGAGATCGAGTACGCGTACACCTACGGCCGGCCCCCGGCCGACTCGCCGGGGCCACCACGATCGCACACCTCCCGTCCGCCGCACCGTCCACACCGGCCGCGCCTGCCACGCCCCCGCCGCCACCGGGCCCGGCGTCGGCTCCGGCCCCCGCCGCGCCGCCGCTCGGTGTGTTCGGCGCCCCCACCCCCGTATCCCCGCCGCCCGATCAGCCGCCGGGTGCCGCACGCGGCAGGCGCACCGCGCTGACCGTCGCCGCGGCGGTCGCCGCCGTCGCGCTGCTCGCGGGCGGCATCACCTACGCCGCGATGAACGCGGGCGAGGACGACGGCAAGGGGAAACGGAACAGCGCGGACGGCGGCGGCCCGGCGTCCAAGGGCACCGGCCCCTCCCCCGACAGCTCCGGGGACGGCAAGGGCGACACCACCGCCTCACCGGACCCGGCCGTCTCCGACGCCGTCGAGGGCGTGATCGCCAAGGAGTATCTGGGAACCTGGCAGGGCTCGGGCAGGAACAGCGACGGGGATGTCGTCTCGTTCCGCCGGATCACCATCACCCAGGGCTCCGAGGGCGCCGACGTCGCCACGACGTTCAACTCCTTCGACGACCTGCTCTGCACCGGAGCCGCCGAACTCGTCTCGTTCGACAACCTGATGGTGCTGGAGTCCCGCTCGGTCACCAGCATTCCCGAGGACGGCTGCTCCGACGGCGGGAAGCAGACCGTGCGCGACCACGGCGACGGCACGCTGATCTGGACGAGCGGCGACGGCGACGAGACCGTGACCCTCACCAGGGTCACGGCGAACTCCGCGCCGATCCCGGCCGGCTTCCTCGGCACCTGGAAGTACGTGGACCCGGACGGCAACTCGCAGGAGACATACATGCTCAGCCTGGTGCAGGGGGCATCCGGCGAGGTCGTCGCCAAGTACACCGACGACGGTCCCTCGTTCCACTGCGAGATGGAGAGCGTCCTCGTCGACGCGAACAGCACCGGCCTGCGCCTGGGCCCGGTGACGGTGACGGCCGCCGAGCCCGAGGAGAAGTGCGAGGGGGCCCACACGCACACCCTGCGGATGAAGGGCTCCGACGGCCTCTCCCTCACCTGGCTGGGCGACGAGGAGGCCGCGCCCTACTCCTACCGGCGCGTCCGCTGACCTGCGGCGCGCGGAAGGGCCCCCAGGCCGGCGTACCGGTCCGGGGGCCCTTCCCCGCACAGTGCTACGAGCGCCCGCTCCCGTTACAGGAACGAGTTGATCTCGATGGTCTCGGTGCGGCCGGGACCGACACCGATCGCGGAGATCGGCGCGCCCGACATCTCCTCCAGGGCCTTCACGTACGCCCGCGCGTTCTTCGGCAGGTCGTCGAAGGTCTTGGCCTTGGTGATGTCCTCGGACCAGCCCGGCAGCATCTCATAGACCGGCTTCGCGTGGTGGAAGTCGGTCTGGTTGTAAGGGAGTTCCTCGACGCGCTTGCCGTCGATCTCGTACGCCACACAGACCGGGATCTGCTCCCAGCCGGTGAGCACGTCGAGCTTGGTGAGGAAGAAGTCGGTGAGGCCGTTGACCCGGGTCGCGTACCGCGCGATCGGGGCGTCGAACCAGCCGCAGCGACGGTCACGGCCGGTGGTCACACCGCGCTCGCCGCCGATGCGCCGCAGCGCCTCGCCGTCCTCGTCGAGCAGCTCCGTGGGGAACGGACCGGCACCGACGCGCGTCGTATAGGCCTTGAGGATGCCGATGACCCGGCTGATCTTCGTGGGGCCCACGCCGGAACCGGTGCAGGCGCCGCCGGCGGTCGGGTTCGACGAGGTGACGAAGGGGTACGTGCCGTGGTCGACGTCGAGCAGGGTGCCCTGGCCGCCCTCGAACAGGACGACCTTGCCCTCGTCGATGGCGTCGTTGAGGATCAGCGTCGTGTCGGCGACGTAGGGCTTGATCTGCTCCGCGTACTGGAGCATCTCCTCGACGATCTTCCCGGCCTCGATCGCGCGCCGGTTGAAGACCTTGGCCAGGAGCTGGTTCTTCTGCTCCAGGGCCGCCTCGACCTTCTGCTCCAGGATCGACTCGTCGTAGAGGTCCTGGACACGGATGCCCACACGGTTGATCTTGTCGGCGTACGTCGGGCCGATGCCGCGGCCGGTCGTACCGATCTTGCGCTTCCCGAGGAAGCGTTCCGTCACCTTGTCGAGCGTGACGTTGTACGGAGTGATCAAATGAGCGTTGCCGCTGATCAGAAGCTTGGACGTGTCGACGCCACGCTCGTTCAGACCGCTCAGCTCGGAGAGCAGGACCGCCGGGTCGACCACGACACCGTTACCGATGACCGGGGTACATCCCGGCGACAGGATTCCGGAGGGGAGGAGATGCAGTGCGTACTTCTGGTCGCCTACGACGACCGTGTGACCGGCGTTGTTGCCGCCTTGGTAACGCACCACATAGTCCACGGATCCACCGAGGAGGTCGGTGGCCTTCCCCTTGCCCTCGTCACCCCACTGAGCACCGAGCAGCACAAGTGCGGGCACAGGCGTACACCCCTTCCGGGCGGGGCATGTCCAAGGTCAGGGGGCGTACGTAAAGGTCGTACCTGCCGCACGACGATGTACGGCAAAGCCTGAGCCGTCGAACCGGGTGCCCCGGAATAGACGAAGCCCCTGGCGCAATAGCGCAAGGGGCTCTTGCACCAAGATGCTACCCGAGGAAGGACCGAGGTGTCGGCTGCAGAGCCCCCCGGCGACGGCGACCACCAGCTCCTGGTGCTCATCGACCCGGTTGCCCGCCGGACCGACGGCGAGTCCGTACGTATCGCCAAGGACGTGCTGAGCGCCGGCTCGCACGCCAAGATCTGCCTTCCGGACAGTCCGGAGGAGTTCGCGCGGGCCCTGGCCCGGCGGGGCAGTCGCAGGCCGGTGGTCGTCGGCGACGATCACGCGCTGCTGCGCGCGGTGGCCCAGCTGCACCGCGAGCGGGAGCTGTCCGACGGCGTGCTGTCCCTGATCCCGGTCGGCGCCGCGCACGCGCTGGAGCTGGCGTATGCGCTCGGCGTGCCCCGGGGCGCGGTGGCGGCCGCGAGGACGGCTCTCGACGGGGCCGTACGGAAGCTGGACCTGCTGGTGGACGACAGCGACGGCGTCGTCCTGGGCCATCTGCGCATCCCCGGCCCGCCCCCGGCCCCCGGCACCGGCACGGACGCCGATCCGGACCCGGGCGAGCCGCACACGGGCGTCACGGCGGTCTGGGACACCTGCCGCTCGCTGGTCGCGTCCCTGGTCCGCCCGGCACCGCCCGGCCATGCCGCGCCGCCGCGCCGGCACCGGCTGCGGGTCGAGGCGGACGGGGTCCTGCTCAATGATCTGGACCGGCCCGTCGAGTGCGTCTCGGTGGCCGCCCTGGGCGACGGCGGCCGCGCCGGTGTGGTGGTGCACACCTCGTCGGGCGAGAAGGTCACGGCGGAGGCGGAGTCCGTCACGGTCTCCGGCGCGGACTTCCGCTACCGGGCGGACATACAGGTCGGCGGCCCGGTGCGGACCCGGACCTGGACGGTGCGGGCGGGGGCGTGGGGGCTGATGCTGCCGTGCCCGGCGAGCGCGGACGGGGGAACGGGCGCATTCTGAGAGGTACTGAGCCGTTCCGGGTTCCGCGGTTCCGGAGTTCCGGGCCCCTGAGCCACTGAGCTGCTGAGTTCGAGGTTCTGCGTTACTGAGGTTTCGGAGGTGACCGTCATGACCCGGACCGCTGTCGGCTGGCACATCGAGCTGGAGTTCGAGGAAGACACCCACCGCACCCGTGCGGCGGCCCTGGTGAGGCTCTCCGACGGTACGGAAATGCGCGCGCACGGCTACGCCAGCCGCCACCCCTCCGACGACGACCAGCAGAGGGTCGGCGAGGAGATCGCGGGCGCGCGGGCGCTCAACGAACTGGCGATGCGGCTGCTGACCAAGGCGCACGAGGAGATCGACGAGGCGTCCGGCAGGACGTCGCACCCGCTGGCATGACGTCGCACCCACCGATACAGGGCTGTACCCGCTGGTTCAGGGCCGAACCCGCCAACATAGGGCCGTACCTGACTTGGCGCCGTACCCGTCGACGCGGGGCGCCGGAAGCCGGCGGGCAGCGGGCTAGGGCCGCGCCGCGTCCGGCGTGAGGTCCAGCGTCTCGCGGTGGGCCTTCCAGCGGTCCATCATTCCCACCAGCTCCGCCTGGAGGAACTCGAAGAACGCCGCCGTCTCCGCGAGCCGGACCCCTGCCGGTGAATCCACGCCCAGTGTGCGGGCGCCCTCCCGGAGGGTGTCCTCCCAGCGGGTGAGCACCCGGTCCCGGCTGGCGAACGCGGTGTACCAGATCTCGTTCTGCAGGCGGTAGCGGTCCCGGCGCGAACCCGGCTCGCGCTCGCGGCTGACCATGCTGACCTGGGTGAGATAACTGACCGCGCCGGACACCGCCGCCGGGGAGATCTGGAGTGCGAGGGCCAGCTCGGCCGAGGTCATCGAGGCGTCGTCGTCGGCGAGGAGCGCCGCGAAGACGCGGGAGGCCATGCGCTGCATGCCCGCGTCGGTCATGTCCGCGGCGAACCGCTCGACGAACCGGGACACGGCCTCCGCGTCCCGCCCGTCCCGCCCGTCCTGCCCGTCGCGCGTATCCGCGCCGTTGTCGCTGCTCATTGCCCCATCGTCTCCCCTGGCCGGACCTGCCTCAATTTTATACACTTCCTTAACTTCACAAGTTTGTGAAAGTAGCGTACGTTCAGAACATGACGAAGGCAATCACCGTGGCCGGGCTGCACAAGTCGTTCGGGCGGACACACGCGCTGGACGGCCTCGACCTCATGGTCGAGACCGGTGAGGTTCACGGCTTCCTCGGGCCGAACGGCGCCGGGAAGTCCACCACCATCCGGGTCCTGCTCGGGCTGCTGCGGGCCGACTCGGGCGCCGCGCAGCTGCTGGGCGGGGACCCGTGGCACGACGCGGTGGCCCTGCACCGCCGCGTGGCATACGTCCCCGGTGATGTCACCCTGTGGCGCAATCTCTCCGGCGGTGAGGTCATCGACCTCTACGGGCGGCTGCGCGGCGGTCTGGACAGCTCCCGCCGCGCCGATCTGATCGAGCGGTTCGAGCTGGACCCGACGAAGAAGGGGCGTACGTACTCCAAGGGCAACCGGCAGAAGGTCGCCCTGGTCGCCGCGTTCGCCTCCGATGTCGACCTGCTGATCCTGGACGAGCCGACCAGCGGGCTCGACCCGCTCATGGAGGAGGTCTTCCAGAGCTGTGTCGAGGAGGAGCGGGAGCGCGGCCGGACCGTGCTGCTCTCCAGCCACATCCTCAGCGAGGTCGAGGCGCTCTGCGACCGGATCAGCATCATCCGGCAGGGCCGGACGGTGGAGACGGGTTCGCTGGCGGACATGCGCCACCTGACCCGTACGAGCATCACCGCCGAGCTGTCCGGCGTGCCCGACGGGCTCACCCGCCTGCCCGGGGTGCACGACCTGAACGTCCGGGGCGGCCGGGTCACGCTCCAGGTGGACACGGACAAGCTGGACGCGGTGCTCGTCTCGCTCACCGCCTCCGGGGTCCGCTCCCTGACCAGCACCCCGCCCACGCTGGAGGAGCTGTTCCTGCGGCATTACGCGGCCGACGAGGCGCCCGAGGGGGTGGCGGCGCGATGACCGCCGTCACGACCGTCCCCGCCGCCGTACCGCGTCCGGCGCTCCGCCACGGCCCGCTCGCCGGGACCGGGACCCTGCTGCGGCTCGCCCTGCGGCGCGACCGGCTGATGATGCCGGTCTGGGTGCTGGCGCTCGGAGCGTCCTTCTCCTCCGTGGCCACCTCCTTCTCCACGCTGTACGGGACGGCCGCCCAGCGCGCGGAGCTGACCGCCTCGATGAGCGGCAACAGCTCGATCCGCGCGCTGTACGGACCGATCTTCGACGACTCGCTCGGCGGACTCGTCACCTGGCGCATGGGCGGCTTCGGGGCCGCGCTGGCCGCCGTGATGAGCCTGATCATCGTGATCCGGCACACCCGCGAGGAGGAGGAGACCGGCCGCCAGGAGATGCTCTCCTCCGCCATGGTGGGACGGCGCGCGCCGCTGACCGCCGCTCTGCTGGCCGCCGTGATCGCCAACGCCGCGCTGGCCCTGGTGATCGTCGGCGCGCTGGCGGGGGCGGGGGCGGGCGGCGCGGGTGCCCTGGCGCTGGCCCTGTCGGTGGCCGGCACCGGTGTGCTCTTCGCCTGCACGGCGGGCGTCGCCGCCCAGTTCACCGAGAGCGCGCGGCCGGCGAAGGGGCTCACGGCGGCGGTGATCGGGGCCGCGTTCGTCCTGAAGGCGGCGGGCGACTCGGCCACCGACGACGGCTCCTCCGTGCTGACCTGGCTCTCCCCCATCGGCTGGGCGGAGAACGTCCGCGCCTACGCCGACGAGCGCTGGTGGGTCCTGCTGGTCCTGGCCGCGGCGATCGGGGTGCAGGCCGCCCTGGCGTACACCCTGGCGGGGCGGCGCGATGTGGGCATGAGTTTCCTGCCGACGCGCCCCGGTCCGGCCACCGGACGGATCTCCACGGCGTCCGGCCTGGCGCTGCGGCTCCAGCGCGGTTCACTGACCGGCTGGACGCTCTCCTTCGCCGTGGTCGGCGTGATCTTCGGCGGGCTGACCGGCGGCGCGGCGGACCTGGTCGGTGACAACGAGAGGACGAGGGAGATCTTCGAGCGGATGGGCGGCCAGTCCGGGCTGACCGACGCGTTCCTGGCGGCGATGACCGGGATGCTCGGGATGGTGGCCGCGCTCTACATCGTCTCCTCGGTGCTCCGGCTGCACGGCGAGGAGACCGCCCAGCGCGCCGAACCCGTTCTCGCGGGCGGCGTGGGCCGTATCGCCTGGGCCGCCGGACACCTGGTCATCGCCTTCGGCGGGGCCGCGCTCATCATGGCCGTCGGAGGCCTCGGCCTGGCCGTCGGCTACGGTCACCGGCTGCCGGACATCCTCGGCGCGGCCCTGGTCCAGCTCCCCGCGATCTGGCTGCTCGGCGGTCTCGCGGTCCTGCTCCACGGGGCCGCGCCGAAGCTGGCACCGGCCTCGTGGGGCGTCGCCGGGATCTGCCTGGCGATCGGCTGGATCGGCCCGGCGGTGGACCTGCCCCGGGCGGCGATGAACCTCTCCCCGTTCAGCCATCTTCCGAAGCTGCCGGGCGGGGAGATGGCCTGGGCCCCGGTGCTGCTGCTGACCGCGACCGCGGCGGCCGTGGTCGCGGCGGGGCTGGCGGCGCTGCGACGCCGCGACATGGTGACCTGACCCGCTGCCGGGGTCCCGCCGCCGTCACTGCCGTTCGCAGACCGCGGCCGGGGCGGCGGTGGCGGCGGCGGGCACGGGGTGCTTCGCGGCGGCGGCGCGGACCGCCGTGAGCTGGAGGAGCAGGGCGGCGGCGGCGAAACCCGCGGCCCAGAGCGGGAGCACCGATCCGCTCCAGCCGAAGGCGAAGGCCACGCCACCGAGGCCCGAGCCGATGGCGCTGCCGAGGTAGAGCGCCGACTCGTTGAGCGCGACGGCGACAGGACCGCCGCGTTCGCTGCGGGCCGCGAGCAGATCGCTCTGCTGCGGCACCTGGAGGGCCCAGCCGACCGCACCCCAGACCGCGATGGGCAGCAGCGCCAGCAGCGGGGTCACGGACGCCGCGAGCCGGAAGGCGAGCAGCGCCACGACGAGGATGGCCAGGATGCCGACGACCAGCGTCGCGGGGCGCCGGACACGGTCGACGAGGGAGCCGATCAGAATGCTGCCCACCACACCGCCGATGCCCCAGGCCCAGAGGTAGGGGGTGATGGTCTCGACGCTGCCCATGGCCCCGGTCGCCATGACGGGCACGAAGTAGGTGTACAGACCGAGGCTGGCGATGGCGGCGAGGAGCGAGACGCCGACGATCGACGCGACGCGCGGGTCGGTGACGACCTGGGCACGCTGCCGGAGGGTCACCGACTCGGTGGCGGGCAGCGCCGGCAGCCGGACGGCGAGTCCGATGAACGACACGGCGCCGATGACGGTGACGAGCCAGAGAGTCGCCCGCCAGCTGGTGTGCTCGGCGATGTAGACACCCGCGGGGACACCGAGGACGGTGCCCGAACTCATCCCGCCCATGATCACGGCGAGTGCCCTGCCGCGGCGCTCACGGTCGACCAGGGACGCCGCGGCCGCCGCGGCGAGAGCCAGGTAGAGACCCGCGCCGACACCCGCGAAGGCCCGTGCGACCAGCAGGAAGGTCAGCGAGGTGGAGACCGCGGAGGCGGCGTTGGCCAGGGCGAAGACGGCCAGTGAGGCCAGCAGCCCGGCCCGCACGCGGGAGGCGGGCAGCAGAGTGGCGAAGATCGGGGAGGCGATGGCGTACGCGAGCGTGAAAGCGGTGACCATCTGGCCGGTGGCCGAGACGGACGAGTCGAAGTCGTCCGCGATGGACGGCAGCAGACCCGCTGTGACGTAGGCGTCCAGGCCGAGCGCGAACGCTCCGAGGCCCAACAGGTAGACGAGTTTCACCGGTTCCTCAACGTTCGAAAGTCGCAGGACATACAGACATCATGCCGGTGCGGGACCGCCGCGCAACCGGAGGGAGCGAAAATCGGACACCGTGTCCACACGATTGGCTGTGCGATTCTTGGAGGGTGCGCCACTACTTCCACCCGGACATCGAGGACGTCTGTCTGCCCGACGTCCTCTTCGCGCTGAGCGACGCGACCCGCCTGGGCATCGCCGTCACGCTCGCGGACGGACAGGAGCGGACCGCGGGCGAGCTCGGCGGCTCCATCGCCAAGTCGACCATGACCCACCACCTCAAGATCCTTCGCGAGGCCGGCACCCTGTACGTACGGTCCGAGGGCACCCGCTGCTTCAACTCCCTGCGCCTGGAGGAGCTGGAGTCGCGCTTCCCCGGCCTGCTCGACCAGCTCCTCGGCTTCGCGGTCAGATGCGGATACACCTCCGCCGACGCCCGGCGCTGAGCCGCAGAGCCGCTGAGCCGCTGAGCCGCTGAATCGATGAGCCGCTGAATCGATGGGCGGCCGGGCGGGGACGGCCCCGGCGGCGGGCGCCGGACATCGGCGGGCGCGGCCCCGGACGGCGGGCGCCGGACGGCAGGCGTTCCGCCGGAGGTCAGAGGTCCAGTTCGATCCCGTAGGCCGACAGCCAGGAGTTGAGCCCCAGCGCCATCTCCAGCCCCGAACGGTCGTACTGGGCGCTCATGTCGCCCACCGGCCGCTCCAGCAGACCGCGGCCCGCGGCGTGGTCGAGCAGCGGCAGCACCGGCGACGAGGAGTCGGCGAGAACCTCCGTGAACGCGTTCCGCAGGCCGATCTCATAGGCCGGGTCCTGCGTGGTGGGGTACGGGCTCTTGACCCGCTGCACGATGGAGGCGGGCAGCAGATCCTTCGTGGCCGCCCTGAGCAGGCTCTTCTCCCGCCCGTCGAAGGACTTCATCTCCCACGGCGTGTTGAAGACGTACTCCACGAGCCGGTGGTCGCAGAACGGCACCCGGACCTCCAGGCCGACGGCCATGCTCATCCGGTCCTTCCGGTCCAGCAGGGTCTGCACGAACCGGGTGAGGTTCACGTATCCCATCCGGCGCATCCGGCGCTCGGTCGCGCTCTCCCCCGCCAGGACCGGTGTCTCCGCGACCGCCTGCGCGTAGCTGTCCCGCAGGAAGCCGCCCATGCCCAGCTTCTGGATGAGACCCGGGTCGAAGAGCGACTTGCCGTCGAAGTACTTGCCGGTCGCCGAGGTGAGCCAGGGAAAGGTCTCCGCCTCGACGGCCTCGCTGTCGAAGAACCACCGGTACCCGCCGAACACCTCGTCGGCCGACTCCCCGGAGAGCGCGACCGTCGACCGCTCCCGCACGGACTGGAAGAGCCGGTAGAGCGAGGGCCACATGTCGCCCCAGTAGGCCGGCGGGAGGTCGAGCGCCTCCAGCACCTTCGCCCGCAGCCCGGGATCGGCCAGCGAGGCGCTGTTCATGATGATCTCGGAGTGGTCGGCGCCGACGTGCTCCACGAGGTCCCGGACGAACGGCGCGTCCGAGGAGCCGCGCACCGGGTCCACCACGAAGCCCGCGCCGTGCTCCTCGAAGTCGACGGAGAAGGAGCGCACCGGGCCGTCACCGCGCGCCGCGAGCTTCTGCGAGGCCAGCGCGGTGATGACGGAGGAGTCCAGTCCGCCCGAGAGCAGGGAGCAGAGCGGCACGTCCGAGATGATCTGCCGCTCCACGATGTCCTCGAGGAGCCCGCGGACGGTGTCGATGGTGGTGGGCAGGTCGTCGGTGTGCTCCCTGGCCTCCAGGGCCCAGTACACCCGCTTGGTCAGCCCGGAGCGCCCCACCTTCACGATCTGGCCGGGACGGACCTCGTACATCCCTGCGAATATGCCCTGTTCAGGCGTCTTCACCATCTCCAGCACCTCGCGCAGCCCGTCGGCCCCGACCTTCCGGGGCACCGCGGGATGGCCGAGAACGGCTTTCGGCTCGGACCCGAACACCACCCCGTCCGGCGTCGGGTAGTAGTAGAGCGGCTTGACGCCCATCCGGTCGCGCACCAGGAGCAGCGTCTGCGTCCTGACGTCCCAGAGCGCGAAGGCGAACATGCCGTTGAGGCGGTCGACGACGCCCTCGCCCCATTCGAGGTAGCCCCGCACCACGACCTCGGTGTCGCTGCGCGTGCGGAAGGAGTGCCCGCGCGAGATCAGTTCGGCGCGCAGCTCCCTGAAGTTGTAGACCTCACCGCTGTAGGTCAGGCACGCCAGAGTGCGCCCGTCCGCGTCCGCGGTCATGGGCTGGCGGCCACCGTCCAGGTCGATGATGGACAGCCGCCGGTGGCCGAGGGCCACGTGTTCGTCCGTCCACCTGCCCTCGGCGTCCGGACCGCGGCAGGCCATCGTCCGTGTCACGGCCTCCAGCGTCTCCTGCTGCCGACGTACGTCGCGGGCGAAGTCCACCCAACCGGCGATTCCACACATGGCTGTCTCCTTGCTCGACGACGGCGCGGGGGCGCGCCGCCCGAAGTGGTCCGGGTCGTCAGGGTCGTTCGGGGCGGTACCGGGTACGGATCGGTCCGGCGGGGGCGGTCCGGGATGCGGGGGCTCCGTCAGCCCAGCCGCTCCCGGTCGGCTTCCTGAAGGACCGTCCGGCCGTGCGGGAAGTAGGTGACGGGGCGCGCCCGGCGTACCCGCGCGTCCATCTCGTTCAGCCGGTGCTGGAGGGCCAGCGCGTCGGCGATGCCGGGAAAGGCGAACTCCGGGGTCCGTCCGCGGACGACGAACTCGGTGACGTCCAGGGCCATGCGGCCCAGCTTCACGACGGTCTCGGAGCCCGCGGGCACCGGCCGGTCCCCGGTGTCGAGCTCATGGATCACCTCGTCGCCCCCGGAGGCACGGCGCCACAGGCGCAGCCGGTCCGCGTCCCAGACGGGGGTGTCCAGGACGAGGGCCGCGTAGAGGATGTCCCCCTGCGCGTCGCGGAAGACGAAGTCGACCTCGCGCTTGCGCGTGATGTTCACGAAGCTGCTGTATCCGGTGACGGTCCCGGGCCCGAGCGTCCCGGACAGGGCGACGCTGTCGAGCACCCGGGGGCCCGAGACGGAGAAGTCCGAGCAGGTGCCCAGGGCGGATTCCAGAACGAGTTCGCCGCTCCGCCCCGCGATCCACTGCACCAGGTCCAGCGGATGGACGATCTCGCTCTGCACCCCGCTGGTGGGGCGGTGGTCGTTGATCCGGTCCTTGCCCCAGGTGAAGTGCGCCCGGACGAGTTCCAGACCGTTCCGCAGAACATGGGTACGCAGGAAACGGGACGCCTCGGAATAGCGTTCCACCAGATCCAGACAGAATCCTGACGCCTTGCCGAGTGCGGACCCGACGGCGGCCAGGTCGTCCCCCGGTATCGCCAGCGGCTTCTCCGCGACCACGAAACCGTCATAGCCGTCCAGCTCGGCAAGGATGCCCGCGTGCGCCGTGTCGGGCACGGTGACGACAACAACATCGGGACGGCCGTCGCGCAGCGCTTCGGAAACGGATGGGAAATAGGGGATGTCCACGTCCTTGCGTGTCCGCCCCACGTACGAGAATTCCATCGGCACCCGGGTGTTGGCGAAGGCGGAGCGAAAACGCGTCCCCGCATATCCGAGTCCGACGATCAGAACCTTCATGGGTCAGGCACCTCCAAGGCTCAGGGAAAGAAGCTCCTCACCCGACGGCCGGAACCCGAGCTTCCGGTACAGCGGGGAGCCGGCGTCGGTGGTCTGCAGGACGACCGCCTCGGCGCCGGCGCCCCGGAGCCAGCCGAGAGCGTGGTCCATCACGAGCCCCCCGAGTCCGCCCCGGCGCGCCGCCGGGTCGACGACCACCGTCTGCACCCAGCCCGACCTGCCGCTGGGACAGTGGGCGGTGGGGGCGCGCTGGTCCACGACGGCGACGGCGCAGGCGAGCAGGGCGGGCGCCGGGCCGATCACCGACACCTGCACGGTGCCCCCGCCGTCACCGGCGAGCACGCGGCTCAGCCAGGCCCGGTAGGCGCGCTTCCAGAGGGCGTCCGCCACGGGGGTGCGGGCCGCGTAGGCACCGCTCCCGGAGCTGAGCAAATATCCGCGCAGGCGCACGAGTTCTTCTATGTCACCCATGCCGGCCGACCGCGGCCGCGGTTTCTGCTGGGAACTCATACCGAGGGACTCTAGGGCGATATCCGCGGCATGAGAAATGGGTCCGCTCCACCGTCTATGCACTTTCGGAATAAGTGTTCCCGGCACCGCTCCGACCTCGGTTTATGCGGTCCTGCCATGACCCCGCGGATTCGACATTTCCCTGCACCGGGGGATGCCTTATACATTCCTGGCGCCAGATCCGGAAAGCCGAGTTCACCGGAGGATCAATGTTTCATTACGATGAATTCTTCACGTCCGAGATTGACACTCTCAAGGAACAGGGCGGATACCGCACGTTCCTGGAGATCGAGCGCCGCGCCGGCTCCTTCCCCGCCGCACTGAAGTACGGGCCCGGTGACGGCAGGCGGATCAGCGTGTGGTGCAGCAACGATTACCTCGGGATGGGGCAGCACCCGCTCGTCCTGGCCGCCATGAAGAGGGCCGTGGACGAGGCGGGCGCCGGCAGCGGCGGCTCGCGCAACATCTCCGGAAACAACCGTCACCATGTGGTGCTGGAGGAGGAGTTGGCCGAGCTCCACGGCATGGAGTCGGCACTCATCTTTCCCTCCGGCTACTCGGCGAACGACGCCGCGCTGACGGTGCTGGCGGGGCGGCTGCCCGGCTGCGTCGTGTTCTCGGACGCCCTCAACCACGCCTCGATGATCGCCGGTATCCGGCACAGCGGCGCCGAGAAGCACGTCTTCCGGCACAACGACACCGATCATCTGGAAGAGCTGCTGGCCGGTACGGAACCGTCGCTGCCGAAGATCATCGCCCTGGAGAGCATCTACTCCATGGAGAGCGACATGGCGCCGCTGGAGCGGATCGCCGAACTCGCCGCACAGCACGGGGCGTTCACCTATCTCGACGAAGTGCACGCGGTGGGCATGTACGGACCGCGAGGTGCCGGTCTGGCCGCCGAGCGAGGTCTCGCGGCACACTTCGACGTCGTCCAGGGAACACTGGCGAAGGCGTTCGGCACGGCGGGCGGCTATGTCGCCGGGTCCGCCCCGGCGATCGACGCGATCCGGAGCTTCGCCTCCGCGTTCATCTTCACCACCTCGCTGCCTCCCGCCGTCGCGGCCGGAGCCCTCGCCGCCGTACGCCATCTCAAGCACTCGGAGACGGAGCGGTCGGCGCTGCACCGGAAGGCGGCGCTCCTCCAGGGCCTGCTGCGCGACAGCGGCATCCCCGTGGCGTCCGAGGCCGCCCACATCGTGCCCGTCCTCGTCGGCAACGCCGTCAAGTGCCGCAATGTCGCCCGTCAGCTACTGGACCGGTACGGCTGCTACGTCCAGCCCATCAACGCGCCGAGCGTGCCGATGGGTTCGGAGCGGCTGCGCGTCACACCCCCACCGCACCACAGCGATGACGAGATCGTCGGGTTCGCCCGCGCGCTGGACTCCATATGGGAGCGGGAGAACCTGCCCCGCACGCTCACCCGGGTACCCGCGTGAGCCCGCCGGGCCACGGCGCCCCCGGCGAGGCGCCCGCCCCTCCGAACCCCGCCGCCCCTCCCCGTACCCCCGCGAAAGGGACCACCGTGCGCGAGCCCGTCGTCGTGGCCGATCCACTTCCCCTCAGCACGCTGGAGCCCCTGGCGGAGTACGCGATCAGGCAGTGCGAGGGCCGGGATCCGGTGGCGCTGCGCGCCGCGCTGCGGAACGCCGACGCGCTGCTCATCCGCAGCGGTACGCGGGTGGACGCGGAGGCGCTGGCCGCGGCGCCGCGCCTGCGGGTGGTCGCGCGGGCCGGCGTCGGCCTGGACAACGTGGACGTGGAGGCGGCCACCGCACGCGGTGTGCTGGTCGCCAACGCGCCCCTGTCCAACGTCCTCAGCGTGGCCGAACTGACGCTGGGCCTGATCATCGTAGTGACGCGCCATGTCGTGCCCGCGGGCTCCGCGTTACGCGCGGGCCGGTGGGAACGGGCCGCGCACCAGGGCACGGAACTGGCCGGCAGCACGGTCGGCATCGCCGGACTGGGCCATGTCGGCACCCTCGTCGCGGAGCGGCTCACCGCGTTCGGGGTCCGTATCCTCGCCTTCGACCCGTACATCACGGCCGCGCGGGCCGATGCCGCGGGTGCGCGGCTGGTCGGTCTGGACACGCTGATGTCGGAGAGCGACATCCTCACGGTGCATCTGCCGAAGTCCCCCGCGACCGTGGGGCTCATCGGGGAGCGGGAGCTGCGGCTGGCCAAGCCGTCCCTCCGGCTGGTGAACACCGCCCGGGGCGGCATCGTCGACGAGAACGCGCTCGCCGTCGCCCTGAAGGAAGGCCGGGTGGCGGGCGCCGCACTCGATGTCTTCGAGATCGAACCGGCGGTGGACAACCCCCTGTTGGCCTTCGACTCCGTGGTCGCCACCCCGCATCTGGGCGCCGGTACCGCGGAGGCCCAGGAGCGGGCGGGGCGGGTCGCGGTGGAGGCCGTGGTGCGGGTCCTCGCGGGAGGCGTCCCGGACCACACCGTGAACCCCCGTGCCGTGAACCCCCGTGCCGCGGACGCCCGTACGCCGAAGGCGTCCGGCCGGGTCTGAGCCGCGGGTGGCACGGGCGTGCGGGGTGACCGTCGTGCCGGACGGTCACCCCGCACGTGTCATCAGCGGCGTGTGCCGGTCCGCACGGTCAGTCCCCCGACGCCGGGGCCGCCAGGGCGGATTCGGCGGCTCCGCCCCGCCGCCCGGACGGTGCCAGGACCTGCTGGACCACCCGCACGAACCGGTCGGCCAGGGGATGGCTGCCCTGCACCGGCTGGATCAGCGAGATACCGATGGACGGGCCTCCCCGCAGGGGCACGAAGGCGACGGAGGGGTGGACGTTGCGCCGGAGCACGAGGTCGGGCACCACGCTGATGCCCTTGCCCGCGGCCACCGACTCGATGCACTCGTCGAAGTTGAGGCAGTGCAGGACGGTGCTGGGGCGACGGGCGATGCCCCAGTCCCGCTGCTGGATCGGCCCGGTGACCTCGTTGAGCACCAAGGGGTACTCGGCCAGCTCGAACCAGTCCACCCGCTCCCGCCCGGCGAGCGGATGCCGGCGCGGCACCGCGGCGACATAGCGCTCGGTGCCGAGCGGTGTCTCCTTCACCCCGCTGCGCCGCAGCCGGCCGCGCAGGATCGCGACATCGACGGTCGCCCGGCCCACTCCGGCACCCGCGTCGTCGCAGCGCCGCAGTTCGACCCGGGCACCGGTCTCCGCCTCGAAGCGCCGGATGGCTTCTTGGACCCACTCGTCGGGGCGCAGCCAGGCGAACCCGAGCCGCAGGCCGGGCGCGGAACCGTGGGGGAAGAGTGCCTTCTCGAAGCGGGGCAGCAGCACCTGGAGTTCTTCACGCAGGGTGGCGCCCGCCGGGGTCAGACAGACCTGCCGGGTGGTGCGGTGGAAGAGGCGTACGCCCATGTGTTCTTCGAGGCGGCGGATGGAACGGGTCAGTGCGGGCTGGTTGCTCGACATCCTGGCGGCGGCGTCGGTGAAGCTCAGGGTGTCGGCGACGGCGAGAAAGGCGTGCAGATGGCGCAGGCTCACGCCCGCGAGGCGCGCGGCGGGAACGGTGCCGGGGCCGGTGCCGGGGCCGGTCTCCCTTGCGGGGCCGGTGCCGGGGCCGTTGCCATGGCCGGGGCCTTCGGGTGTCCGGGGTGTGTCCTCGGGCAGCTGTCTCATGCCGCTCTACCGTCCCCCGCCGGTCCGTCCCCCGCCGGTCCGTCGGCCCCGGTCTCGGCGGCCGTAGCACGCGCGGCGACCGTGACCGTGGCCGCGAAGGCGACCTGTCCCGCCTGCACGGCCTCGACGCGGAGCCGGGCGCGGCCCGCGGCGTCGGGGCCGAGGGGCCCGGAGTTGAGCGCACAGGACTCGTCCAGCTCCACGTAGCGGGTGAACACACAGTCCAGGGCGGCTATTTCGGCTCCGGCGTCACTGCCGCGAACGTGGTCGTACGTCAGCTGGTGGGCCGCCTCCAGCAGCAGTATCCCCGGCACATGGTCCACGGGGTGGTCGAAGTAGATGGGGTGCGGGACGGGAACCCTGAGCCGCCTGCCCCCGTCCGCCCCGCCCTGGACGCCGAAGCCGCCGAAGCCGCCGGAGCCGCCGCGACCACCGGAACCACCGGCGCCGATCACGACATCGTCCGCACGGGAACGCCGTACGTCCTCGGCGGCGGCCGGTATCGGGACGGGCACGGAACGGGCCATCACCGCGGACGCGTCGGCCCGGTCACCGCGCAGCCGCCGGTAGACCCCCGCGGTGTGCGTGGTGAACCGGGTCTGCGCCGTGGCCACACGGACCCCGCCCCGGGTGATGACCATGCGCAGGGAAAGGGCGGCGGGCCGGTTCCCCCGGTAGACCAGATCGAAGCACTCGACCTGGAGTTCGACCTGATGGCCGGGATCGGCACCGTACGCGGCGCTGTCGATCTGATAGGCGAAGTGCTCCCATATGAGCTGATGCCCGAGCGGCACCTCGTACGCGGCATGGCTCAGCAGCGGGAAGGTCTGACGGATCGTCTCGCAGAGCAACAGCGGGTCGAAAGCCGGCCCCGCGCGGTAGAAGGTGTGTGTGGACGGCCAGTTCGCGGCGATGCGAAACGCGTCGGGGCCCGTCCTGGTCCATTCCGCGAGGTAGACCTCGGCGGCGTTCGACTTGTGGACGTAGTGCTGCGGCACTTGGTCGATGACTGGATCGAGGATGCAGTTTCCGGCAGCGTCGTGTGCGGGCACGAGGACCGCCCCCCTCCGAGTAAGAACCGTCGCCGCCTAGTTGAGCGGCGATCATCATTTCATTAACATAGAGGGAGGTCTGTTTGTTTGTCGAGAAAGCATGGGTCATCCAGATGAAGTCCAAGCAACCGCAGGAACGAGCCATCCGCACCCGGAGGGCTCTCCTCAAGGCCGCAGCCGAGTGTTTCGACGAGAACGGGTACTACGGAGCGGGCACCAACAAGATCCTCGCCCGCGCGGGCATGACGCAGGGCGCCATGTACTTCCACTTCCGGTCGAAGGAGGAACTGGCCCACGCCGTCATGCTGGAGCAGGCGGCCGACCTCGTACTCCCGCCGGAACCGCGCGGGTTGCAACAGCTGGTGAACATCACCCTCATGCTGGCCGTGGAGATGCAGAGCAACGTCCTGCTGCGCGCCGGGGTACGGCTCGCCGTGGACCCCGGGGGCCCGGCCCGGAACGACGACTCGATCTACGCCTGGTGGGCGGCGCTCTTCCACAAGGAGCTGGTGGTGGCCCGCGAGGCGGGCGAACTCCGGCCGGAGGTCGACGAGGAGAGCTTCTCGCTGACCCTGGTCGGCGCGTACACCGGGACGCAGCTGATGTCGGAGATAACGACGGGCCGCTCGGACCTGACACCGCGCATCATGACCCTGTGGCGCTTCCTGCTGCCCGGCATCGCCACCGCGGAGACCCTCGCCGCACTCGACCTGAACGGCGAGCCCGTCACGAGTGCGGGATGAGCAGCACCCGGATCGTCGTCACCGGTGGCACGGGATTCATCGGCACACACGTCATCGGGGAACTGGCCGCCCGCGACGGGGTGAGCGTCCGCCTCGCCGGACGGCGGCCCGCTCCCGACGGCCTGCCCGGCGTGGAGTGGATTCCGGCCGAACTCACCGACGCCGGCTCGCTGCACGGGATCTGCGAGGACGCCGACGTACTGATCCACCTCGCGTCCAAGGTCTCCGGGACCGAGGAGAGCTGCCGCGCGGTGAACGAGACGGGCACCGGCGCCCTGATGGCGGAAGCGGTCCGGGCCGGGACGCCACGCGTCGTCCAGCTGTCCACCACGGCCGTCTACGGCCGGGGGCCGCACACCGGCCAGGACATCACCGGACTCACGCCCGCTCCCGTGTCGGCCGCCAGCGCCACCCGGCTCGCGGGCGAACAGCACGCGCTGCGGGCCGGAGCGGTGGTGCTCCGCGCCGGGCTGGTCCTGGGGGCGGGCGACCGCTGGGTCGTGCCCGCGCTGGCCGACCTGCTGGAACGGGTACCCGGCCGGTGGGACGGCGGCGCCGCGTCACTGTCGGTCGTGGACGCACCCGACCTGGCGCGGCTGATCACCGCCGTCGCACTGACCCCGAGGCCCCCGGGGCCCTCGGTGTTCCACGCGGCACACCCCCGGCCGGTACGGATCGGCGACCTGGTCACGGCCCTCGCCGGGCACGGCATCGTCCCCGCCCCCGCCGACGAGGACCTGTCCTGGGAGCGCTGCCTCAAGGAGCACGCCGCCCGCCCGGGAGCCGTGAGCGAACGGCAGTTCCATCTGCTCGCCCAGGACCACTGGTACCGCTCCGACGCGATCTGGGAGCGCGCCGGAGTGGACCCCGGTCCCGGCCCCCTCGCCGGGCTGGCCGCCGCCGCCGACTGGTACCGCACCCTGCTCGCCTGACACACCGGCCGGACGCGCCCGCGCCCCGGGAGAGTCCCGGGGCGTACCGGAACCGGGCACGCCGCCCGGCGCGTCCCTCCGGGATGGACACTCGACGAGAGGCCGTCACCGGGACGGCCGGCTGCCTGGCCGCCGCGCTGGGTGCCATCGCGGGGCTCGCTGTCTGGACCCCGTACGGCAGGGCCGGACTGTTCGGCGGCTTCGAGGGCGCGGTCAACCGGACCGTGCTCCGGCTCGGTCTGCCCGTCATGCCCCTCGGCGGAATCGCCGTCGCGCTCGCGCTCTTCGCCGCCGCCCGAAAGCGCCGGCGCGCCGCGCTGCGGCTGGCCGGGACCGTCGCGGCGCTCACCGCCTTCGGCTTCGGCCTCGACGTCCTGGCCCCGCCGCCGCTCCCGGACTGCTACGCCCCCTGCTGAGCCCGGGTACGAGCCCCGCCGGCCCCGGGTACGAGCCCCGCTGATCCCGCTACGGCCCCCGCCGGTTCCGGCCGCGCCGCTCACAGCTCCACGCGCAGCTCCTTCAGCCCCCGGATGACGAATCCGGGGTTCCACTCCGGCTCCGCCGCCAGCCGCATCTCCGGCGCCCTGCGCAGCAGCTCACCGAAGGACGCGGCGAGCTCCACGCGGGCCAGCGGCGCCCCGAGGCAGTAGTGGATGCCCGCGCCCAGGCTGATGTGCGGGTTGTCCGGCCGGGACAGATCCAGCTCGTCCGGCCGGGCGAACCGCTCCGGGTCCCGGTTGGCCGAGCCGAACAGCAGCGCCACCTCCGAGCCGCGCGGAATCACCGTGCCGTCGATCTCGATGTCGTCCAGCACCCAGCGCTCGAACAGCTGCAACGGGGTGTCGTACCGGAGCAGTTCCTCCACGGCCGTGGGCAGCATCCCGTGGTCGGCGCGCAGCGCCTCCAGCTGGTGCGGGTGCCGGAAGAGGGTGCGCCAGCCGTTGACGGTGGTGTTGACCGTCGCCTCGTGGCCCGCGTTCAGCAGCAGCACACAGGTGGAGATCATCTCCTGCTCGCTGAGCCGCTCCCCCTCGTCATGGGCGGCGATGAGCGCGGAGATCAGATCGTCCCCGGGCTTCCCGCGCCGCTCGGCGATCAGGGCGCGCAGATACGCGGAGAAGTCGGCCGAGGCACGGACGGCGGCCCGCGCGGTCTCCTCGGACGGGTTCAGCTCGTACATCCCGCAGATCGCCGCCGACCAGGGCCGCAGCAGCGCCCGGTCGGACTCCGGAACGCCCAGCATCTCGGCGATGACGGCGACCGGCAGCGGCTCGGCGACGGCCGCGAGGAGGTCGCCGCCGCCCTCCGCGACGAACGCGTCCACCAGCTCGGCCGCCAGCCGCCGTACGGTCGGCGCGAGCCGCTCGACCGTACGCGGGGTGAACGCCTTGGAGACCAGCCGCCGGATACGGGTGTGGTCCGGGGCCTCCAGGTCGAGCAGGCCCTGCCCGTTGAGGACGGTGAACGGCTCGTGCGCGGCGGGCGGCGCCGTGCGGCCGAACTCCTCGTGGGTGAAGCGGTGCAGATACGTGCGGCCCAGCCGCCGGTCACGCAGCAGGCCGGACACATCGGCGTAGTGCGGGATCAACCACTGCCGGGTCGGCTCGAAGTAGTGCGCCCGCCCACCGGCGCGCAGGGCCGCGTAGGTGGGATACGGGTCGGCGACGAACGCCGGGGACCAGGGATCGAAGGACACGTGCATGACCCGACGCTACCGGCACCGGCCGCCGGCGCAAGAGGACCGCCCCGGTGCCGCCGGCCCGCGCTAACCGGGCGTGACCAGCCGGGCCTCGTACGCGAACACCGCCGCCTGGGTCCGGTCGCGCAGCCCGAGCTTCACCAGGATGCGGCTCACATGCGTCTTGATGGTGGATTCGGCGACCACCAGATGCGAGGCGATCTCCGCGTTCGACAGGCCCTGCGCGATGAGCACCAGCACCTCCGTCTCGCGTTCCGTGAGGTCGCCGATCCGGGCGAGGGCTGGCGGCCGGGGGGTCTCGGCGAGCTTCGAGAACTCGGTGATCAGCCGCCGCGTCACCGTCGGCGCGAGCAGCGCCTCCCCCGACGCCACCACCCGTACGCCGTCGGCCAGCTGCCGCGCGGAGGCGTCCTTGAGCAGGAAACCGGAGGCCCCGGCCCGCAGTGCCTGGTACACGTACTCGTCGAGGTCGAACGTCGTGAGCACCAGCACCTTCGCGTCCGCGTCCCGCGCCACGATCTCGCGGGTCGCCTCGATGCCGTTCATCACGGGCATCCGGATGTCCATCAGCACCACATCGGGGCGCAGGGCCGCGACCTGCGCGAGTGCCTGCCGGCCGTCGACCGCCTCACCGGCGACCTCGATCCCCGGCATCGCGTTGAGCAGCACGGAGAAGCCCTCGCGCACCATCATCTGGTCATCGACGATCAGGACCCGGATGTCGTTCACGCGCCCTCGCCCCGCCCTGTGCCGTCCCTGTCCCGGCCACTCTCCGCGTCCCGTGCCGCGCGGGCGTCGTGGTCGTCACGGGCGTCGTCGTGCGCCGACTGCACGGGGATGAACGCGGCGATCTCGTACCCGCCGTCGCCGGTCGCCCCGGCGGTCATCTCCCCGTTCAGCATCGCCACCCGCTCCCGCATCCCGGTGATCCCGTGCCCGGCCCCCGGCGACGGCTTCACCAGCCCGGTCGGCGGCCCGTTGACCACACGCAGTCCGAGGCCGCCGAGGACATAGCCGAGCTCGACCCGGGCCGTGGCCCCCGGGGCGTGCCGCAGGGTGTTGCTGAGGGCCTCCTGAATGATCCGGTACGCCGACAGCTCGACGCCCTGCGGCAGTTCGCGCACCGCGCCCGTGATCGTCTTCTCCGACTCCAGACCCGCCTCCCGCACATTGGCGAGTAGGCCGTCGAGCGCGTCGAGGGTGGGCTGCGGGGCGTCCGGCGCCTCGTAGTCGTCGGCACGGACCACTCCGAGCACCCGGCGCAGCTCGGTGAGGGCGGCCACCGCGTTCTCCCGGATGGTGACGAACGCCTGCTCCAGCTCGGGCGGCGGGTTCTCCACCCGGTAGGGCGCGGCCTCCGCCTGGATCGCCACGACCGACATGTGGTGCGCCACGACGTCGTGCAGCTCACGGGCGATGGTGGTGCGCTCCTCCAGCAGCGTGCGCCGGTCGCGCTCGACGGCGGTGACGGTGCGCTGCACGGTCACTTCGTGCTCGGCGTCGCGCCGCACCTGGATCATGCTCACCACGAGCAGCGCCAGGGAGGAGAGCACGAACATCTGCTCGGCGCCGGAGGAGTCCCGCATGGGCCCGACGCCCGACACCAGCATGCCGAACAGCACGGTCAGCGCCCACATCCAGGCGGCGGTACGCGGCCGGGTCCTGGCCGCCACGACCACCAGCACCACCAGGTGCGAGAAGAAGCTGGCCTGCCCCCACAGCCCGTCGCCGCTCCCCATGGCGGCGATCAGGGAGAAGACCATCGACACCCAGAACGCGGCGACCGGCCTGACCAGGCTCAGCGCGACCGGAATCGCGGGCAGCGCGGCGACGACGAACTGGTGGTCCCATGTGTCGAGGCCCAGCATCGCCGTGATGAATGCCGCCAGCAGCACCAGGCCGTGCGGGGTCCAGACGGCGTACTGCCGCAGCCGCGCGGGCACCAGCCGGAAGATCCGCCCCTCACCGCTCCTCGGGCCCATCGGGCGGTAGGCGAACGCGTCGTGGAAGAGGTCCTGCCGCAGGCCCGCGATCGCGCCTGAGGCCACCCGCAGCTCCGGGCTTCTGGTGTTCGTATGGGTCTCGGTCACGCCTCCACGGTAGGGGGCGGCGGGGCGCGGGTCGTCAGCACCGATGCGGATCCTGGACCGTCCCCCTCAAGTACTACGCGAGGGCATCAGGCGCCCCGCCGCAGTCCCCGCGTACCACCGCGCACACGCGCCGCGGGCGCCCCGCGCAACCACGGCGCACCCACCACGGGCGCCCCGCGTGCCACCCGCGTACCGGAGCCCGCGCCGGCCGCGCTCACCACGCCAGCTGGGCCAGCTCCTCCGCCACCACCGCGCACGCGTCCGCCGACGGATCGATCAGCGGGAAGTGGCCGACGCCCTCCAGCAGGGTCAGCCCCACCATCTCCCCCGCCTTCGCCGCGGCGTCGACGAAGGCCTCCGACACCGCCTGCGGCACGGTCAGGTCGTCGGTGCCCTGCACCACGGCCGTCGCGATGCCGGTCGGCAGCAGCGCGGCCGGATCGGCACAGGCGAACCGCTCGGCGAAGTCCTCCTCCGCGCCCAGGAGTTGACGGACGGCCCCGGAGCAGATGTCCAGCTCGACGGCGGTCGCGAAGTCGGCGATCGGGGCCAGCGCGACGACCCCGCGCAGCGGCGGCGGGGCGGGCAGCCGCCACGGGGAGCCCTCGGGCAGTTCGTGCCGGGCGGCCGCCCACAGCGCCAGATGGCCGCCCGCCGAGTGCCCGGTCACCACGGTCCGCCGCACATCGGCCTGCGGAAGCTCCCGGGCCGCCAGCACCGGCATGGCGTCCATCGCGGCGGCGACGTCGTCGAAGGTCTCGGGCCACCGGCCCGCGACCGGCCCCGAGCCGCCCTGCTGCGGGATCTCGCGGCCGCGCCGGTACTCCACGCTGGCGACGGCGAAGCCGCGCCGGGCCAGGAAGTCCGCGAGCGGCGACACATGGGCCCGGTCGTAGGGGGCCCGCCAGGCCCCGCCGTGGAACAGGACGACGAGCGGCGCCCCGGTCCGCCCGTCGCGCGGACCGTAGAAGTCGATCACCTGGTCGGGATGGCTGCCGTAGGAGGCGGACCGATCGGGGGCGACCACCGGGTGCGCGAACGCCGACTCGGTCTCGGCGGCGTCACGATCACGCGCGGCAGAATCCGACATGCTGCTCCAACCGTCCTGTGCCAATGCCTGTGCCAGTGCGTGTGCCCGAGCCAGTGCGTGTGCCTGTGCGTGTGCCTGTGCGTGGTACCGACGCCAGTGGGCTCCCACGCACGGTGGCCGGACGGTGCCGGGGTCATCTGCCCAACTGGCGTGACCTGCGGGGACGGTACCAGTCGGACGCGCGCCGTCCGGACCGCCCCCGTCCGGTCACTTCCCCTGCGGCACCTCGGCCAGCACCTCGGCCAGGACGCGCGCCGCCCGTTCCGCGTCGGCGAACCCCACGTACAGCGGAGTGAAGCCGAACCGCAGCACGTCCGGCCGCCGCAGGTCCCCGACGACACCGCGCCCGATGAGCGCCCGCATCACCGGCTCCGCCTCCGCGCAGCGCAGCGAGACCTGGCTGCCGCGCTCCGCGTGCGCGACCGGGGTGACCGGGGCGACCCGGCCGTCCGGAACGTACGCGGCGACACACTCCAGGAAGAAGTCCGTCAGCGCGAGGGACTTGGCCCGCACGGACTCCACGGAGACCCCGTCCCACACGTCCAGCGAGGCCTCCAGCGCCAGCATGGAGAGGATGTCCGGCGTCCCGACCCGGCCCCGTACGGCACCGTCCGCCGCGGCGTACCCGGGGGTCATCGCGAACGGGTCGGCATGCGACGTCCACCCCGGCAGGGGCGAGTCGAAGGCGGCCTGGTGGCGCTCGGCGACGTACAGATAGGCGGGTGAACCGGGGCCGCCGTTCAGGTACTTGTACGTGCACCCGATGGCCAGGTCCACGCCGTGCTCGTCCAGGCCGACCGGCAGCGCGCCCGCGCTGTGGCACAGGTCCCAGACCACCAGACCGCCCGCCGCGTGCACCGCGGCGGTCAGCCCGGGGAGGTCGTGGAGCCTTCCGGTGCGGTAGTCGACGTGGTTGAGCAGGACCACGGCGGTACGGGGGCCGAGCGCGGCGCCCACCTCGGCGGGCGCGACGGGGACGATCCGGTGACCGGTCATCCGGGCGGCGGACTCGGCGATGTACCCGTCCGTGGGAAACGTCGTCGCGTCGACGAGGATCTCGTCGCGTCCGTCCGCCGCGAGACGGCTCGCGGCGACGACGGCCTTGAAGACGTTCACGCTCGTCGAGTCGCCCACCACGATCTGCCCGGCGGCCGCCCCGACGAGCGGCGCGATCCGGTCACCGATCCGCTCGGGCGCGGTCCACCAGCCGCTCTCGTCCCAGGACCGGATGCGCAGCCGGCCCCACTCACGGGTGAGGATCTCCTGCATCCGGGCGGGTACGTGGGCCGGCAGCGCGCCCAGCGAGTTGCCGTCGAGGTAGACGGTGTCGTCGAGGACGAACAGCTTGCGCCTGGGCGCGAGTTCATCGGCGGCGTCGAGCGCGGCGGCCCGCTCGGAGAGGCTGTCGGTGGTCTCAGACATGGCTGCGCGCCGTCCACAGCTCGGGGAACACGTTCTTCGTGGCGCGCTTCTCCAGCCAGGCCACCCCGGCGGAGCCGCCGGTACCGGTCTTGGAGCCCATCGCCCGCCGGGTCGCGACGAGATGGTCGTTGCGCCATCGCCAGACCAGTTCGCCGACGTCGGTCAGCAGCTCACCGAGCCGCACCAGCTCGTCGTACCGCTCCGGGTCCGCGTAGATCTCCGTCCACACGGCCTCGACCTCGGGCGAGGGGTCGTACTTCTGCGTGAGGTCGCGGCGGAGCACCTCCCGCGGCACGGCGTGGCCGCGCCGGGCGAGCAGGGCGAGGACCTCGTCGTACAGGCCGGGCTCGCCCAGCGCCTTCTCCAGCTCGGCGTGGACACGGGGCGCGCCCCGGTGCGGCACGAGCATGGACGCGGACTTGTCGCCGAGCAGGAACTCCATCCGCCGGTACATCGCCGACTGGAAGCCGGAGCCCTCGCCGAGCGCGCCGCGGTAGGAGTTGAACTGTCCCGGGGTGAGCGCGGCCAGCGGGGTCCAGGAGGCGTTGAGTGCCTCCAGTTCGCGCAGCGAGCGCTTCAGGGCGTCCCGGGCGACGGGTATGCGGTCCTCGCGCAGGGCGTGTGCCGCGGTCTCCCACTCATGGACGATGACCGTGAACCACAGCTCCATGACCTGGGTGGTGACCAGGAAGACCATTTCCCCGGGATCGTCGGAGCGCAGGTGCTGGAGATGGGTCAGGACATCCGCCTGGACATAGTCCTCGTACGGAGTCGTTCCCGCGAAGTCGAGGTGCGGGGTCTGCGCACCGGTGGCTTCGGGGTCGGGGTGGTTCGTCGACATTTCTGTCTCCTCGACGCGAGCTTCCGGGTAGCGGTCCGCCCCTTCCGTGAGGTGGTGGAGCTCCGGTCCCCTGTCGGCATCCTAAACCGGGACCGCGCCGTGTGTCCGGGGGCGGCCGCGCCCCCGGACGGGCGCGGGGCCCCGCAGACGGGTGGGTACGGCCTGCGGGGCCCGGTGACCTGTGGTGCGTACGGGTGGGGCGGTTCAGCCCAGGATGTCGGCGGCGGTCGGCGAGGAATCCCGCAGGAACGTCGCGCAGCGCTCGTACTCCGCCTCCTCGCCGATCGCCTGGGCGGCACGGGCGAGAGCGTGCAGCGCGCGCAGGAAGCCGCGGTTCGGCTCGTGCTCGAACGGGACGGGGCCGTGGCCCTTCCAGCCCGCGCGGCGCAGGGCGTCGAGGCCTCGGTGGTAGCCGGTACGGGCGTACGCGTACGACTCGACGACCCGGCCGCCCTCGAAGGCCTCGTCGGCGAGCTGTGCCCAGGCCAGTGACGAGGTGGGGTACTTCGCGGCGACGTCGGCGGGCGGCGTGCCGCCCGCGAGCAGCTCACGGGGTTCGGGGTCGTCGGGCAGATGCGTCGGGGCAGGGCCCCCGAGAAGGTTCTCGTGGATGGACATGGGATCAAGTGTGCCTGGCCCGGCGGGCCGGCGGGGCCGCGTACGAGTTCACGCTCCGGCACGCGCGGGCGGCTCGTGCTCCGGCTCCAGGGGCGGCGCGACGACTCCGCAGTGCACCTGGCACTCGGGCCGGGTCCCGCGCGCCCCGGCGGGCGCCGTGCGCACCGTCCACCAGGCGACCGCCGCCCCGGCGACCAGCAGCCCGGCGCACATCGGCATGGCCCGGCGGAAGGTCGCGGCGAACTCGTCCGCGTCCCGGTACGCCTCCGGGCCCATGCCCGCGAGCAGCGGCAGCGCCGCGACGGCGATCAGCCCGGCGGCACGGGCCGCCGCGTTGTTGATGCCGCTGGCCAGCCCCGCCCGCCCCGCGTCCACGGCGCCCAGGACGGTCGCGGTGAGCGGTGCGACGAAGGTGACCATGCCCAGGCCGAGCACCAGGACGGCGGGCAGCACCTCGCCCAGGTACGAGCCCACGGAGGCCCCGGGGCCGACCCGCAGCATCAGGAGCATCCCGGCGGCGGCCAGCAGCGGGCCGACAGTGAGCGGGATGCGCGGTCCGATGCGCCGGCCCAGGTCCCCCGCCGACGCGGAGAACAGCAGCATCAGCACGGTGGTCGGCAGCAGCGCGGTGCCCGCGCCCAGGGCCGAGTACCCGGCGACCACCTGGAGCTGGATCGCGGAGAGGAAGAAGAAGCCGCCGAGGGCCGCGTACACACAGAGCGTCACGACATTGACCGCAGTGAACAGCCGGGAGGAGAAGATGGACAGCGGCAGCATCGGATCCGGGCGCCGCCGCTCCACCCGCACGAACGCCGCCCCCAGCAGCACCCCGCCGACGGCCGACCCGATGACCAGCGGCGAGGCGCCCCGCCCCGGCGCCTCGATCAGCGCATACGTCACCCCGGCCAGCGCGAGCGCCGCCAGGACGGCCCCCAGCACGTCGAACCGGCCGTGCGCCGCCGGGTCCCGGGACTCCGGCACATGACGCAGCGCGACGGGCGCACAGATCGCGGCGAGCGGGAGATTGAGCAGGAACACCCACCGCCAGCCGGGCCCGTCCACGAGCCAGCCGCCGACGAACGGCCCGACGGCCGCCCCGACCCCGCCGAGCCCCGACCACAGGCCGACGGCACGGGCCCGGTCGTCCGGGTGGAAGCTCGCCTGGATGAGGGCCAGCGACCCCGGAGTGAGCAGCGCCCCGCCGACCCCCTGGAGGGCCCGCGCGGCGATCAGCACCGCGGCGTTCGGCGCGAGCCCGCAGAGCAGCGAGGCGAGCGCGAACCACACGACCCCGACGACGAAGACCCGCCGCCGCCCGTACCGGTCCCCGAGCGCCCCGCCGAGCAGGATCAGCCCGGCGAGAGTGAGCATGTACGCGTTGACGGTCCACTGCAGCGCGGCCAGATCGGTGCCGAGGTCCTCGCCGATACGGGGCAGGGCGACATTGATGACCGTGGAGTCCAGCATCGCCATGCTGGAGCCGAGGACGGTGGTCAGGACGACCCACCGCCCGGTGGGCGAGGCGACGCGGATGCTCCCCGTACCGGCATCAGACATATGAGCAGCATCCCCGCTCCACGCCCCGACGGCCATCGGGAAGCGGCCGGAGCCGACGCACCCGCCCGGCGCCCGGAGGCGTTCCCACAGGGGCCCGGGGACCCCGCGCGCGCCCCCTACCGCAGCGACCTCACGGCCCGCACCAGCGCCGCCGTCCCCGCCTCCACCTTGCTCCGCGGGCACCCCACGTTCAGCCGGAGGAACCCTTCCGCCCCGTACACCCCGCCCGGCATGATCGCGACCTTCTCGCGCTCGATCAGCGCCCGCTGCAGCGGCTCCTCGGACATCCCCAGCGGACGCAGGTCGATCCAGGCCAGATAGCCCGCCTGCGGCGGCTCCCAGCCCAGCTCGGGGAAGGCCGTGTTCAGCCGCTCGGCGACCAGTGCCAGGTTCCCGGCCACATACGCGCGTACGGCGTCCAGCCACTCGCCGCCGTCGCGGTAGGCGGCGATGTGCGCGGTCAGCGACAGTACGGCGGGGGAGGCGAGACCTTCCGCCGTCCGCATCCGGCGCAGGAACTCCGCCCGGTCGGCCGGGTCGGCGATGATCCCGTACGAGCCCGTCAGCGCCGGGAAGTTGAAGGCCTTCGACGCGGAGGTGACGAGCGCCCATCGCCCGTCGCCCGCCACCCGCGTCCACGGCACATGCCGGTATCCGTCGTGCACGAAGTCCGCGTGTATCTCGTCGCTGATCACGGCCACCCCGTGCCGCCGGGCCGACGCCGCCATCGCCTCCAGCTCGGCCTCCGTCCACACCCGCCCGGTCGGATTGTGCGGCGAACACAGCACGAGGACCTTGGCGTCCTCCCGGGCCAGCTCCCGCTCCAGGGCCTCCGCGTCCCCCACCGGTACCCCCCGCAGCTCCCGCCCGAGCCCCGTCACGGCCTTGCGGAAACCGTCGTACGTGGGGGTGTGGACGACGACCCCGTCGCCCTCGCCGGTCCACATCTGCAGCAGCTGCGAGAGCTGGCTGAGCACCGAGGGGCCGTAGACCAGCTGCCCGGTGTCGATCGCGGTGCCGTAGCGGGTCGCGTACCAGTGGGCTATCGCCGACAGGAAGTCGTCCTGCTCCCAGTCGGTGTAGCCGAACACCCCGTGTCCGAGCCTGGCCCGCAGGGCGGCCAGCACCGCGGGAGCCGTCTCGAAGTCCATGTCCGAGATGGTGAACGGCAGCAGCCCGTCCACCCCGAACCGGTCGGCGGCCCCGTCCCACTGGACGCACCAAGTGCCGCGGCGGTCGACGACGGTGTCGAAGTCGTAGGACGAAATCGGCGTACTCACAACGGATCCCTCAATTCACTGCGTCGTTGATGCCGCCCGGACATGCCGTGGGGGCGGCGCCCCCCCCGGGGGGGGGCCCCCCCCCCGGGGCGGGGCGGGGGCAGGGCAGGTGCGGGAGGGGGGGGGGCGGGTGGGGGCGGGCGCGGGGGGCCGGGAGGGGGAAGCCCCCCCCCCGGGCGAGGC
>NZ_JBITUB010000023.1:0-37485 GCF_044542225.1 Streptomyces sp. NPDC079020 | reverse complement strand
TTGTGAGTCTGCCCCCGACCGCCCCCCCCCCCCGGGGGGCCCCCCCCCCCCCGGGGGGGCGCCCCCCCCCCCCCCCGGCGGCCCCCCCCCCCCCCCCCGCGCCCCCCCCCCCACGACGGGTGTCCGTACGGACTACTTCAGCTTCGTACCGGTGGAGCGCAGGTTCGCGCAGGCCTCGGTGACGCGCTTGGCCATGCCGCCCTCGGCGGACTTGCCCCAGCTGCGCGGGTCGTAGACCTTCTTGTTGCCGACCTCGCCGTCGACCTTCAGGACGCCGTCGTAGTTGCGGAACACGTGGTCCACGATCGGCCGGGTGAAGGCGTACTGGGTGTCGGTGTCGAGGTTCATCTTCACGACGCCGTTCTCCAGCGCGGTCGCGATCTCCTGCTCGGTGGAGCCGGAGCCGCCGTGGAAGACGAAGTCGAAGGGGGACGCCTTGCCGTACTTGGCGCCGACGCCCTCCTGGAGGTCCTTCAGCAGCTCGGGACGGAGCACGACGTTGCCCGGCTTGTAGACGCCGTGGACGTTGCCGAAGGAGGCGGCCAGCAGGTAGCGGCCCTTCTCGCCCAGACCGAGCGCCTCGGCGGTGCGCAGCGCGTCGTCGACGGTCGTGTACAGCTCGTCGTTGATCTCGTGCGTGACGCCGTCCTCCTCGCCACCGGTCGGGGTGATCTCGACCTCAAGAATGATCTTGGCGGCGGCGGCCTTGGCGAGCAGCTCCTGACCGATGGCCAGGTTGTCGGCGAGGGTCTCGGCCGAGCCGTCCCACATGTGCGACTGGAACAGCGGGTTCAGACCCTTGGCGACACGCTCCTTGGAGATGTCGAGCAGCGGACGGACGTAACCGTCGAGCTTGTCCTTGGGGCAGTGGTCGGTGTGCAGCGCGACCGTGATGTCGTACTTGGCGGCGACGATGTGCGCGAACTCGGCCAGGGCCACGGCGCCCGTCACCATGTCCTTGTTGTACTGGCCGCCCAGGAACTCCGCCCCACCGGTGGAGATCTGGACGATGCCGTCGCTCTCCGCCTCCGCGAAGCCGCGCAGTGCAGCGTGCAGGGTCTGGGTCGAGGTCACATTGATGGCCGGGTAGGCGAACTTGCCTGCCTTCGCCCGGTCGAGCATCTCGGCGTAGACCTCGGGGGTTGCGATGGGCATCTGACCGCTCCTTGGGATGTGCGGGTGTGCAGTGCTGGTCCCTGACCTGGGGGCGACGTCATCGTCGCCCCCATCTTCCCAGACTCTCCGTCCGGCTCCACCCGGAGGACCCCCACGAGTACGGGTACGGGGTGGGCGGTTTCACGTGAAACCGCCCACCCCGTAGAAAAACCGCAGGTCAGACCCGTATCAGCCCAGATCGAGGTCGGCCACCGAGTAGACCTGGACATAGGGCAGGCCGGCCTCGGCGATGGCCGCGGCGGCACCCCGCTCCACGATCACGGCGACACCGACGACCTCACCGCCGGCCTCGCGCACCGCCTCGACGGCCGTCAGCGGCGAGCCACCGGTGGTCGAGGTGTCCTCGACGACGAGGCAGCGGCGGCCCTTCACGTCGGTGCCCTCGATCCGGCGCTGCATGCCGTGCGCCTTCTGCGCCTTGCGGACGACGAACGCGTCCAGGCTCCTGCCGCGCGCCGCGGAGGCGTGCAGCATCGACGTGGCCACCGGGTCGGCGCCCAGCGTCAGGCCGCCGACGCAGTCGTAGTCCAGCTCGGCGGTGGCGTCGAGCATGACCTGCCCGGCCATCGGCGCGGCCGTGCCGTCCAGCGTGATCCGGCGCAGGTCGATGTACCAGTCGGCTTCCAGCCCCGAGGAGAGGGTCACCTTGCCGTGCACCACGGCCTTGTCCTTGATCTGCTGGAGCAGCTCAGCGCGTACGTCAGTCATGTCAACGAGGGTAAGCGCTGCCGCCCACCACCGTTGTACGGCTCAGAGCCGCACCCAGCTCCAGGTCGTCGCGATCTCCAGCGGGTCGATCGGGGTGACCAGGCGCGGGGCGGTGTTCAGACCGTTCGGCGGACCCGACTGCGGCTCCACGCACACCGCCTCGTCCTGCTCGTCGTAGATCACCACCCACTCGTCGCGGCTCTTCACCGTCAGTTCGAGCCGCTCCGGCCAGGTGAGCTTCACCTCGACACCGTCGGGCATCCCGAAGCAGTCGTCCCACGGTCCGGGCCGGGGATCGATCCGGCGGCCGGTCGGCAGATGGTTCCCGCCGCGCTCCTCCTGCCAGGCGGCGTCGAAGGAGAGCCGGACGTCCTGGCCCCCCAGATCGCGGCGGAACCAGGGGTGCCAGCCGGCCTGCGCCGGGAAGGAGTCCCCGTACGTCTCGACGGACAGGCGCAGTGTGAGGGAGTCCTCGGCCAGTTCGAAGGTCTGCGTCACCCGGCCCTGGTAGGGCCACGGCTCGGCGAGGTCGTAGTAGAAGGCCGCCTCCGCGCCGTCCTCCCGGGCGGTGTGCCAGGCCGTGTCGCGGCCGGTGCCGTGGATGGCGTGCGGCGGGGCGTTCAGCGGCAGCCGGTGGACCGCGTCACCGTTGCGGAACTCCCCGTCCCCGGTACGTCCGCACCACGGCACCATCGGGAAGCTGCCGTACCGCTCCCCCTGGCGCAGCAGTTCGGTGTCACCGATCCGCAGGCTGCTGATCCGGCAGCCTTGGACGGGGTCAACGGTCAACTCGGCGTCACCGACGGACAGCCGGACGTTCTTCGCAGCTCTGCTCACACCCCCGACACTACTGGCGCCGCTACCTCCGGCGACGCAGTGCCCGGCCCAGGACGACGGCGGAGGCGATCGCGAGGGCCGCCGCCGGGGCGACCCAGCGCAGGGCGCTCCCCGCGCCGTTCGCGTCGGGCGAGGGCACGGGGGCGTACCGGCCGCGCGGCGGCGCGTGGTCGACCTCCTCGGCGCTGCGTCCGATCATGGTGCGCCGGGCGTGTGCGGCCTCGGCCGGGGGCTCGTCGGGCACGGTGAACTCCACTTCGGCTACGGGGTCGAGCGAGGGCGGCGGCACGGGCGCGTCGAACACGGACCCCTTGCCGGCGGCCGGGGGCCCGCTCCCGGAGTCATCGGAGTCATCGGAATCCGCAGCGTCATCGGAGTCATCGGCGTCCGCAGGGTCCTTGACGTCGTCACCCGGTTCATCGACGTCGTCGCCCGGTTCGTCGACGTCGTCGTGCAGGGCCTCGGCGCGCAGATCCTCGTCGTCGTCCGCGCCGGGCCGCTCGGCGCCCTCCGCGGGCCGCTCCGTGTCGGCCGCGGGGCCGGGGGGCGGCTCCGCCTCCGTGCCCAACTCCGTTGCGGACGGCTTCGCTTCCTCCTCGTGGGAGGCCAGCGTCTCCGTCACCAGCTGCTGCGTAAAGCGGTCCAGCAGCCGGTGGGCCGCCGCGAGGGCCGCCGCCGGGTCCAGCTCCTTCAGCCGGCCGTCGCCGCTCGCGGACCCCGTGAAGACGAGTGTCGTCCCGCCGTCGGTCTCCGTGAGGCCGATTCTCAGATCCAGCGTGACCGCACCGGTGCCCCGGGCCTCCGTCCCCTCCCCGGTCACCGAGATGCGGTCCCCGTCCGCACCGGACAGCCGCAGCACACCCCGGTACGTGATCGTGTGACCCCCGACCCGGATCCTCAGGCGGCCCGCCAGCGGCCCGGCCGTCTCCTCGGCGTCCTGCAGGAGGCCGGGTACGCAGCGGGCGACCCGGGCGGGATCGCCCAGCGTCCGCCGAAGGGACGGGGCCATCACCGGAACGAACACCTCATGCTCCATGGAAACCGAGCCTACTCAGCCCCGGCCGGTACGTCAGCGCTTCCGCCCCCGGGACCGCCCCCGCGGCCGCCCGGAACGGGCCCGCCCCCGACCCCGCTCCCGGACCCGCCCCGGAGGTCATGCGCCCTCCCGGTACCGCGGATGGATCAGGGTCGACGGCGCCTGCCCCTTCACCCGTACGTGCTCCGCCGACCGCCCCGCCTCCCGCAGCCCGCGCTCCCCCAGCGACCGCAGCCCCGGCGCCCCGGCGGCCAGTCCCAGCGGCGGCACCGCGCCCGGGGAGGCCAGCACGAAGCCCCAGTCCCGCGGGGCGGGGCCCGCTCCTTCGAAGCGGCCCGGGTCCGCGGCGATACCGGGGAGCCTGCCGGTGACCCGGTAGGGCCGGGCCGCGAGGCCGCCCGCCCGGACCGAGGCCTCCACCGTCCAGTACGTCCGTCCCCGGCTGCCCGGCGACCCCGCGTGCACCACCAGTCGCCCGCCCGGCGCGAGGGCCTCGCCGACCAGGCCGTAGAACTCCGCGGAGTAGAGCTTCGTGCTCGCCGTGATGCCCGGGTCCGGCAGGTCGGAGATCACCACGTCGTAGCGCTCGCTGCCCGCCCGGAGCCAGTTGAACGCGTCCCCGCCGACCGCCGTGAGGCGCGGGTCGCGGTAGGCGTTTCCGTTGAGGCCGCGGAGCGCGGGGTCCGTACGGGCCAACCGGGTGACGGCCGGGTCCAGCTCGACCACCGTGACCTCCCGGACGTCCCGGTAGCGCAGCACCTCGCGGGCGGCGAGCCCGTCGCCGCCGCCCAGGATCAGGACCCGCTCGTGCCGCCCGTTCATCGCCGGGTGGACCAGCGCCTCGTGGTAGCGGTACTCGTCGCGGGCGCTGGCCCGCAGGCGCCCGTCCAGATACAGGCCGAGCGACTCGCGGCCCGTCCCGGTGAGCACGACCTCCTGCACCCCGGTCCGCACGGCGACCCGCACCTGATTCCCGTAGACGGCCCGCCTCGCCGCCCGCTCGAAGTCGTCGACCAGCAGCGTGGCCCCGGCGAGCAGCCCGATCACCGCGAGGTTGGCGAGGACGAGCAGCCACCGGGACCGGGAGCTGAGGTCCCGCCGGAACAGCCACAGCACCAGCGCCCCGCCCGCCGCCGCGTTGACCGCACCGGTGAACAGCGCGCCGGTCAGCTGCCCCAGCATCGGCAGCAGCAGAAAGGGGAACGCCAGTCCGCCCACCAGCGCCCCGACGTAGTCGGCCGCGAAGAGATCGGCCACGGCCCCGCCCGCGTCCTGCCGGTCCACCCGCTGGATCAGGGTCATCAGCAGGGGGATCTCGGCACCGATCAGCATCCCGATGGCCAGCGTGAACCCGACCAGCGCGTACCGCGATTCACCGAGCCAGGCGAACGAGGCGTACAGCACGAGCGCGGAGGAGCCGCCGATCAGCGCGAGGGCGGCCTCGATGAGCCCGAAGCCCACCGCGGCACGGCAGCGCAAACGTTTCGCGAGAAGCGATCCGATCCCCATCGCGAACACCATCACGGACAGCACGACGGACGCCTGGGTGACCGAGTCGCCGATCAAGTACGAGGCGAGCGCGACCAGTTCGAGTTCGTACACCAGACCACAGGCGGCACAGATGAAGACTGTGGCCAGCACGAGATACCGGCCGGTCCTGGGCCGTACGGGAAGCCGCGCGGCGGCCCCCCGCAGCGTCACCTGCTGGTCGATCATAATGCGAACGCTACGTGACGAATTGATCGCCATCTGTCACCCACAAGGGTGCAAGTGCCCTTGGGAGCAGCCGTGGAGGGTATTCGGGGCGAGCCGCGGGGGCACTCGGGGCCCGTCCCCGGTCAGCGGGCGGGCGCCGGCATCCGCACCCCCACCCTGGTACGGGTCGCCACCAACTGCCCTTCCTGCGGGTACGCGTGCCAGGTGCGCCACCGCACCTGCCCCTCGGTCCGCTGCGCCAGCATCGCGGTGAAGGCGTGCGGGCTGCCGGGGAACGTCCCCGCGAGACCGTGCGGGTGGTCGGCGACCAGCGCGAGGAGCTCCTGGGCGCGCCCGGCGAACGAACCCTCCGAGAGCGTCTCGACGCGCGCCGCGAATTCGTACTCCCAGTCCCCGAGCCGCTTCGCGACGCCGAGGGGAAGGGGCGTACTGCTGCCCGGAATACAGGCAACGGTCTCCGAACAGGAGCCTCGGTCCTCCTCCAGGAGGACCTGATGGGAGGCACCGAGGAGCCTCAACTGGAGCTTGGCGCCGGCGAGCTGGAGATCGAGGACGGCGAGGGCGGGCAGCGGTTCGCGCCCCAGCGCCCAAGCCAGGTCGGCAGCTCGGGTATCGGAATAGGCCGTCTGGAGGGTCGTGAGCATGGGTCGGCTCCGCTAACACGCATGGACAAATGGACAGGGGGCGTCCCCGGGACGACACACATGGGAGTAGGGGAACGCCCGATCAGGTCCAACTGGGGTCCGAGGGCTGGATGTTCTCTAGAGCGAGGGAATCACGAAGTACGCCGCACCCACAGCGTTTTTGCCCAACTTGACGCGGTTTCCATCCCCTCGGGGGCTGCCCGGTTCACGTGTTCAACCCGAACACCTCACGTATCCCAACGAAAAGGTGCCCGGCGGGAGTTCACCCACCGGACACCTGAGGGAACATCCCCCGCACCGGCCCTCCGGGTCACTTGCCGGGGTCATCCGCCCCGGTCAACTACCCACAGTCACAAGCCATATGTTTCCGGGTCAGCTTCCCCCGCCGCAACCGCCCCCGCCGCACGACGACGATCCGCCCCCGCAGGAGGAACTGCTGCTCCCGCACGAGTGGCCCCCCGAGTGGCCGCTGCCGCAGGACGCGCCGCCCCCGTTGCCGCAGGACGCGCCACCCCCGCCGCCACCGCCGTCACCGCCGCCCGCCCACCAGCTGCGCCTGTCGGCGGTCCGGCGCCGGCCCCGGCGGCCGGCGGCCCGCCGACGGCTGCTGACCCCCACCATCGGCCGGAACATGGACACGACCACCACAAGCACGATCATCCCGATGAAGAAGGCTCCCACCTGTCCTCACACCCTTCCGTCCCCCGAAGCGGAACCCCCCGCTTCATGTTCATGGCGATTCTTTCGTGCAGCGGGGATGCCCGGTCCCGCGGGGGCCGAAAGCGGACTTGAGCAACTCCAGAGCTTCGGCACAGGATGGCCCATGACACAGGGACGACCGCTGCTCAACCGCCGCCTCACCGAGTTCGGCACGACGATCTTCGCGGAGATGTCGGCGCTGGCCGTACGGACCGGTTCCATCAACCTCGGCCAGGGCTTTCCCGACACCGACGGCCCCGACGAGGTCCGCGAGGCCGCGGTCCGGGCCCTGCGCGACGGCCGCGGCAACCAGTACCCACCGGGGCCCGGCGTCCCCGAGCTCCGTACCGCGATCACGGACCACCAGCAGCGGCGCTACGGCCTCGCGTACAACCCCGACACCGAGGTCCTGGTCACGGCGGGGGCCACGGAGGCCATCGCCGCCGCGATGCTCGCCCTGCTCGAACCGGGCGACGAGGTCATCGCCCTGGAGCCGTACTACGACTCCTACGCCGCCTCCATCGCCATGGCGGGCGGCATCCGCGTCCCGGTCACACTGCACCCGGAGCCCGCGTCCGGGACCTACCGGCTCGACCTCGGCGAACTGCGCGCCGCCGTCACCCCCCGCACCCGCCTGATCCTGCTCAACACCCCGCACAACCCCACCGGCACGGTCCTCACCCGCGAAGAGCTCGCCGCCGTCGCCGGCCTCGCCCGCGAACGCGACCTGCTCGTCGTCACCGACGAGGTGTACGAACACCTGGTCTTCGAGGGCGAACACATCCCGCTCGCCTCGTTCCCCGGCATGCGCGAGCGCACCGTCACGGTGAGCAGTGCGGGAAAGACCTTCTCGTTCACGGGCTGGAAGGTCGGCTGGATCACCGGGAGCCCGGAGCTGGTCACCGCCGTACGCTCCGCGAAGCAGTTCCTGACCTATGTCTCCGCCGGCCCCTTCCAGTACGCGGTCGCCGAGGCCCTGCGGCTGCCCGACAGCTACTACGAGGGCCTGCGCGCCGATCTGCGGGCCAAGCGGGACCTGCTGAGCACCGGGCTCGCCGAGGCCGGGTTCGGGGTCTACCGCCCCGCCGGAACGTACTTCGTCACCACCGACATCCGCCCGCTCGGCGGCGAGCGGGACGGCTTCGCGTTCTGCCGCGCCCTGCCCGGCCGCTGCGGGGTCGTCGCCATTCCCAACGCCGTCTTCTACGACCACCGCGACCAGGGCGCGCCCTTCGTCCGGTTCGCGTTCTGCAAGCGCGCGGACGTGCTGGAGGAGGCCGTGTCCCGGCTGAAGGGCCTGGCCGGGTGAGAGGCGGTCCCGGCGGAAGCCGGACATGACGGAGCCCGGCCGGCCGGGGACGCGAAGTCCCCGGCCGGCCGGGCTCTCGTTCGGGAGGGGCGCTCAGCCCTCGGAGGGCGCGTCGCCCTCGGCCTTCTCCTCGGCCTCGGCCTCGGCCGGCTCCAGGCCCAGGCGCTCCACGAGCCACTTGTCGAACTCGATCGAGGCGCGCACCCAGCTGACCGTCGAGGAGACGAAGTGCTCCAGGCTGACGCCGGTGCCGATGAGCATCTGCGCCTCACCGATCAGCCGGACGGAGCCCGCCTCGCCGTCCTCGCCCTCGTGGGCGTGCGTGTAGACCTTCGGCCACAGGGTGCGGCGGTTCCAGTCGTCGATCGCGTCCAGGAGGACGGGGCGCTGGTCGAGGTCGTGCGGGCGGTCGTAGAACGTACGGACCGAGAAGACCTGCTGCTCCTCCTCGCCCCGGAACATGAAGTACGTCCGGAACTCTTCCCACGGCGCCGCGAGGTCGCCCTCGTCGTCGACGACGTACTTCAGCTCCATCTGGTCCAGAAGCTGCTTGACGAGGTCCTGGTCAGGGACGACGGGGCCCTCCGGTCCTGCCGCCTGCGGTTCGGGCTGGCCCCCGAAATTAGGAATCGAGGACGGATCGATGCTCACCGTTATTTCCCTTCGTGACGGTTGCGGCCATCCTCTCCCATGCCGGGCGGGCCATGGCAAGCCCCGGCGGCCCCGATCCGCCACAAGCTGACACGCGGCCGGTGCGGACCGGGCCCGCCGGGGTCCCGTAGGCCCGGTGTCACGAGGCGCGGCCGACGCTCAGGCCGTCGCCGGAGCGGTCCACCCGTACGGTGTCGCCGTCCGCGACCTCGCCCGCGAGGATCTCCTTCGCCAGCCGGTCGCCGATCGCCGTCTGGATGAGGCGGCGCAGCGGCCGTGCCCCGTACGCCGGGTCATTGCCCTCCTCCGCCAGCCAGGCCAGGGCCTCGGGCGTGACGTCGAGGGTGAGCCTGCGGTCGCTCAGCCGCTTGGCCAGGCGGTCGATCTGCAGCCCGGCGATGTGCGAGAGCTCGTCGCCGGACAGCGCGGAGAAGACCACGATGTCGTCGAGCCGGTTGAGGAACTCCGGCTTGAAGGACGCCCGCACGACATCCATGACCTGCTCCTTCTTCACCTCGGGCTTGACCAGGGGGTCGACCAGGAACTGGCTGCCGAGGTTGGAGGTCAGGATCAGGATGGTGTTGCGGAAGTCCACCGTCCGGCCCTGGCCGTCGGTGAGCCGGCCGTCGTCGAGGACCTGGAGCAGGACGTCGAAGACCTCCGGGTGCGCCTTCTCCACCTCGTCCAGCAGGACGACGCTGTACGGGCGCCGGCGTACCGACTCGGTGAGCTGGCCGCCCTCCTCGTACCCGACGTAACCGGGCGGGGCACCGACGAGCCGCGCGACGCTGTGCTTCTCGCCGTACTCGCTCATGTCGATGCGGATCATCGCCCGCTCGTCGTCGAACAGGAAGTCCGCGAGCGCCTTGGCCAGCTCGGTCTTGCCGACCCCGGTCGGGCCGAGGAAGAGGAACGAGCCGGTCGGGCGGTCCGGGTCGGCGATCCCGGCGCGGGTGCGCCGTACCGCGTCGGAGACCGACTGCACGGCCTCCCGCTGCCCGATGAGGCGCCTGCCGAGCTCGTCCTCCATGCGCAGCAGCTTCTGGGTCTCGCCCTCCAGCAGCCGGCCGGCCGGGATGCCGGTCCAGGAGCCGACGACGTCGGCGATGTCGTCCGGGCCGACCTCCTCCTTGACCATCGTGTCCTTGGCGGCCTCCTGCTCGGCCTCGGCGGCCTCCTCCAGCTGGCGCTCCAGGCCGGGGATCTCCCCGTACAGCAGCTTGGAGGCGGTGTCGAAGTCGCCGTCGCGCTGGGCGCGCTCGGCCTGTCCGCGCAGTTCGTCGAGTCGTTCCTTCAGCTCACCGACGCGGTTGAGGCCCTGCTTCTCCTTCTCCCAGCGGGCGGTGAGGCCGCGCAGCTCCTCCTCCTTGTCGGCGAGGTCGCGGCGGAGCTTCTCCAGGCGCTGCTTGGAGGCGGCGTCGGTCTCGTTCTTGAGAGCCAGCTCCTCCATGCGCAGCCGGTCGACGGCGCGCTGGAGCTCGTCGATCTCCACGGGCGAGGAGTCGATCTCCATCCGCAGCCGGGACGCCGCCTCGTCGACCAGGTCGATGGCCTTGTCGGGGAGGAAGCGGGAGGTGATGTAGCGGTCGGAGAGCGTGGCCGCCGCGACCAGCGCGGAGTCCGCGATCTGGACCTTGTGGTGGGCCTCGTAGCGGCCCTTGAGCCCGCGCAGGATCGCGATGGTGTCCTCGACGGACGGCTCGGCGACCAGGACCTGCTGGAAGCGGCGCTCCAGGGCCGGGTCCTTCTCGATGCGCTCGCGGTACTCGTCCAGCGTGGTGGCGCCGACCATCCGCAGCTCGCCGCGGGCCAGCATCGGCTTGAGCATGTTGCCCGCGTCCATGGCGGAGTCGCCGCCCGCGCCGGCGCCCACGACGGTGTGCAGCTCGTCGATGAACGTGATGATCTGGCCGTCGCTCTCCTTGATCTCGGAGAGGACGGTCTTGAGCCGCTCCTCGAACTCGCCCCGGTACTTCGCGCCCGCGACCATGGCCCCCAGGTCCAGGGAGACGAGGCGCTTGTTCTTCAGGCTCTCGGGTACGTCGCCCTTGACGATGCGCTGGGCGAGACCCTCGACGACGGCCGTCTTGCCGACGCCGGGCTCACCGATGAGCACCGGGTTGTTCTTCGTGCGGCGGGACAGGACCTGGACCACACGGCGGATCTCCTGGTCCCGCCCGATCACCGGGTCGAGCTTGCCCTCGCGTGCGGCCGCCGTGAAGTCGGTGCCGAACTTCTCCAGGGCCTTGTACTGACCCTCCGGGTCCGGTGTGGTCACCCGACGCCCTCCCCTGCTCTTCTCGAACGCGTCCAGCAGCCTCTTCGCACTGGCCCCCTGCTCCCCGAGGATCTCACCGGCCCGGCCACCCTTGGCCGCGACACCGATCAGCAGATGCTCGGTGGACAGGTACTCGTCGCCGAGCTCCTTGGCCTGCTGGGCGGCGTCCGCGATGACCGCGAGCAGTTCCCGGTTGGGCTGCGGCGGCGCGACGGTGGAGCCGGTGACGCTGGGCTGGGCGCCCAGGAGCTTCTCGGCCGCGCCGCGCACGGCCGCCTGGTCGGCGTCGACGGCGGCCAGCAGGTCGGTGATGTTCTCGTTGTCCTGGCCCTCCAGCAGAGCGAGCAGCAGATGCCCGGGGGTCAGATCGGGGTGCCCGTCCTTGACGGCCCTGCTGGTGGCCGCGTTGATGGCGTCCCGGCTCTTGTTGGTCAGCTCGGCGTCCACGTGCGCTCCCTCCTCCTTGCGGTGGTGCTCGACCCGGGTCCGGCCCCGGGTCCGGCGGTCGTCGGCCGGACAGCGACGATGGCGGCCGGTGGCCCGGCAGCCGTACGGGCACCGCCCGCTCCATTGACTGAATCAACGTACACAAAGTTGAGTGTATTCCGCTCAAGCCTGAACGCGCCCCGCACCCCGCGGCCCCGGCTCCGCCGCGCACGGCGGCTCACGGCACTGATCCGAGTGAACCCCTCACCACCGGCACCCGCCACCGCACACCACGCCGCGCGTACGCCCCGCGCTGCGCGCAACGGCCCGCGCCGCGTGCGCCCGCGCACCGGGACGTCGCCGCACCGGCGGAATGTCTACGCTTTCGGACATGCCCGACCTACGAGACCTCAGCCCCGCGTACCTGGCCTTCTGGCGCGAGTACCACCTCTGCACCCTGACCACGCTGCGCCCGGACGGCACACCGCACGTGGTGCCGGTCGGCGTGACGTACGACGCCGAGGCCCGGATCGCCCGCGTGATCACCAACAAGAACAGCCGCAAGGTCGCCCACATCATGGCGGCGGGCCCGGACGGGGCACGGGTCGCGGCCTGCCAGATGCACCGGGCGCGCTGGGCGACGCTGGAGGGTCGCGCGGTGATCCGCCCGGAGTCGGACGTCGTGGACGACGCCGTACGCCGCTACACGGAACGCTACGGGCGCACGCCCAGGCCCAGCGCGGACCGGGTCGTCATCGAGATCGCCGTGGACCGGGCGCTCGGCAGGGCGTGATCAGCCCGGCCGCGGCGGGACAGCACAACGGCGCCACCGCGTTCAGGTCACGGTGGCGCCGCTGTGTGGGGGAAGTACCTGAGCGACAAGGAACGACGGGGGAATCGCTCAGGCACTGCGGGGGGTGGCGGAGATGGTTTCTGGTTCGAACAGCTCATGGTCCCGCTGGTCGAGATTGACGAAAATCATGCCGTAGCGCACGGCGCAGCGGACCGGCTGTGGAGCGCCGCGGGGGCGACGGAGGCACCGGTAGGCGCGTACGCCCTCGTCCTCCTCCAGCACGACGACGATCGGCTCTCCGAACAGGGTGACCATCAACGAATCGCCACGGCGGGGGAGTGCCGTGAGCAGATCGATGAAATGCCACCCTGAGCGGTAGGCCGTGGCCATCTCCCGCCGGAAGGTGCGGTCATCCGGGGGGATGCTCATGCCTCTGCCGTCGCTCGCGGTGCGATGTCCCACACCAGGTCGGACGCCTTCACTCCGGCCGGCGCGGTGTCCCACACCAGGTCCGGCGGAGGCGCTGCCAGAGTCCGCGCCGCCTGCGTTCCGACCGGCGCGACGTCCCACACCAGGTCCGGCGGGGGAACGGCCCGGACCTGCGTGCCGGTCGCTCCGGTGGGCGCACTGTCCCAGACCAGGTCGTGGATACCGATCGCTCCGAGCGCCAGCCCGGCGGAGAAGGCCGCGGCAAGCGCCGAGCGAAGCATTTTGCTACCCATAGTCGGCTTCGTCCTCACTTCCAAGGTTTCCTCTCCCCCGCATGACAAGACGATGGCTCATTCAGGCACGTCAATGCCACAGGATCGATGCATCATGTTCCTGTAGTTTCATGTTCCTGGGGGGTGGAGAATTGATAACAAACAGTACAAACGCGACACATCCCCACTCTGTCACCGCCCTGTGCGAGGAGGGGGCGCGGCTCTACGCCAGCGCCCTGAGCGTGGGCAAGATAGCCCGATCCGAGGTGGGGTCCGCTCCCTGTCTGCTCGAATTCGCCCTGCTTCACCCGGATCCGGCCGATGACGCCTGGCTCCGGCCGGTACCTCCGTCCGCCGCGCTGACGCAACGGCTCTACCCGATCGAGCGGGAGATCCAGGCCCGAAGACAGCTCTCGGTCGAGCTCGCCGACACCTTCGAACCGTTCATGGCGATCAGTGCCCAGACCCCCACCACGCACGCGATCACCGTGCTCGAGGGCAAGGACCGGATCAACGCCTCCATCGAGCTGGCCATGGCCGAATGCCGGTCCGAGGTGCTGACCATCCAGCCCGGCGGCGGGCGCAGCGAGGGCACCCTCAACATCGCCGTGGAGCGCGGCAACATGCTCGCCGAGCGCGGGGTCGGCATGCGCTCGCTCTACCAGCACACCATCCGGCACAGCCACGGAACCCTGACGTACGCGGACCGCATGACGGCGGGCAAGGTCGAGATCCGCACCCTCGAAGAGCTGATCGAGCGTCTGATGATCTTCGATCACACCGTGGCGTTCATTCCCGCCACGGACGACCGCCGTGTGGCGCTCGAACTGCGCCACCCCGGGCTCGTGCAGTACCTCGTCAAGGTCTTCGAGCAGCTGTGGAGCCAGGCCGCGCCGCTGCGGGAGGAAGTCAAGTACGAGCCGACGCCCAAGGGAATCAGCGGCGTCCAGCGCTCCATCGCCCAGCTTCTCGTCGAGGGCCATGTGGACGACTCCATAGCCCGGCGGCTGGGCATGAACGTCCGCACCTGCCGGGCGCACGTCGCCAAGCTCTCCACCGCGCTGGGCAGCAGCAGCCGGGCCCAGCTCGGCTATCTGATCGCCCGGTCCGGAATCCTCGACCAGGACTCCTGACCGCCCCGGACGCGACAGGGCCCGCCCCCGGAACGAACTTCCGGACGACGGGCCCTGCGGAGCGGACCCGGACGCCGTACACGCGTCCGCCGCCCGCCTCAGTCCTTCGGCTTCTTCGGCCGCCAGACGACCAGCGCGCTGGTGTGCTGCACATCCTGGTACGGGACCAGATCACGGCGGTACGAGGCATGCACCTGCGCCTCGCGCTGCTGCATGGCCACCGCCGCGCCGTCCACCGCCGCCGAGAGCTCGGCGACGCGCTGCTGGAGCGCGGCGACCTGGTTCTCCAGCTCGATGATGCGCTTGATGCCCGCCAGGTTGATGCCCTCGTCCTGCGACAGCTGCTGCACGGTGCGCAGCAGCTCGATGTCACGGGCCGAATAGCGCCTGCCGCGCCCGGCCGTACGGTCCGGGGAGACGAGGCCGAGACGGTCGTACTGACGCAGGGTCTGCGGGTGCAGACCCGAGAGCTGCGCCGCGATCGAGATCACATACACCGGTGATTCATCGGTCAGCTGGTACGGGTTACGTCGCCGGCCGTCCATCTCAAGCTCCCTTCGCAGCCTGGAACAGCTCCGCCCGCGGGTCCTTGTCCGCGGTCGCCTTCCGGTAGGTCTCCAGCGCGTCCCCGGCCTCTGGCGCGAGGTCCTTGGGCACGTCCACCTCGACGGTGACCAGCAGGTCGCCGCGGGTGCCGTCCTTGCGTACGGCGCCCTTGCCGCGGGCGCGCATCGTACGTCCGTTGGGAGTGCCTGCCGGAAGCTTCAGGGTGACCGCGGGCCCGCCGAGCGTGGGCACCTTCACTTCGCCGCCGAGCGCCGCCTCCGGGAAGGTGACGGGCACGGTGATGGTGAGGTTGTCCCCCTTGCGGCCGAAGACCGGGTGGGCGTCGACATGGACGACGACATAGAGGTCGCCGGCCGGGCCGCCGCGCTCTCCCGCGCCGCCCTTGCCGCGCAGCCGGATCCGCTGGCCGTCGAGGACGCCCGCGGGAATCCTGACCTGCATGGTGCGGGCCGACTTCGCCCGTCCGCTGCCCTTGCAGACGTCGCAGGGGTCCTGGGCGATGAGGCCCCGGCCCTTGCAGTCCACACAGGGGTCGGTGAGCGAAAAGCCGCCGCCGCTCCCGCGCGAGACCTGGCCGGTGCCGACACAGGTCGGGCAGACCCTCGGGGTGCCGTTCTTGTCGCCGGTGCCCGAACACGCCTTGCAGGGCGCCTGGCTGGACATCCGCAGCGGGACCGTGGCCCCGTCGACGGCCTCGGTGAAGCTGAGCGTCACCTCGGACTCGATGTCCTGGCCGCGGCGCGGCTGCACACGCGTCCCCGCGCCGCCCCGGTTGAACAGACCGCCGAAGACGTCGCCCAGACCGCCACCGCCGCCGAATCCACCGGCCCCGCCGCCCTGGCCGCCGCCCTGGGCACCGCCGAAGAGGTCGCCCAGGTCGAAGTTGAAGTTGCCTCCCGCGCCACCGGGACCGGCCCGGAAGCCACCGTTGCCGAAGAGGGCGCGCGCCTCGTCGTACTCCTTGCGCTTCTTGGCGTCACCGAGGACGTCGTTCGCCTCGGAGATCTCCTTGAAGCGCGACTCGGCCTTCGCGTCACCCTTGTTGGCGTCGGGGTGGAACTCGCGGGCGAGTTTGCGGTACGCCTTCTTGATCTCGGCGTCGGTGGCGTCCTTGGGGACGCCGAGGACCTTGTAGTAGTCCTTCTCGACGAAGTCCTTCGTGCTCATCGACGTCCCTCCTTCCGGACGATCGGCCGAGCGACCGGCCTGTGGGCCGGTCGCTGGGCCGGGCGGTACACACCGGGATGGTCGGACGGAATGTCAGACCTCCTCGGTGCCACCGCTCTCCTCGTCATCTGCCTTCTCTTCCTTCGCCGCCGCGGGCGTGGCGCCCGGCTGCGGCTCGGCGACGGCCACCCGCGCGGGGCGGATGGTGCGCTCGCCGATGCGATACCCCGGCTGAAGGATCGCCACGCAGGTCGTCTCGGTGACGTCCGGCGCATAGCTGTGCATCAGGGCCTCGTGGATCGTCGGGTCGAAGGGCTCGCCCTCCTTGCCGAACTGCTGGAGGCCCAGCTTCGCGACGGTCGTCTCCAGCGATTCGGCCACCGACTTGAAGCCGCCGACCAGCTCACCGTGCTCCCGTGCGCGGCCGACGTCGTCGAGCACGGGCAGCAGCTCGGACAGGAGGTTCGCCGAGGCGATCTCCTTGACCGTGACCCGGTCCCGCTCCACGCGGCGGCGGTAGTTCTGGTACTCGGCCTGGAGCCGCTGGAGGTCGGCCGTGCGCTCGGCGAGTGCCGAACGGGCCTGGTCCAGCTGTGCCGTCAGGCCTGCTGTCTGGTTAGCGTCCCCGGCCGGGGCCGCCGCCTCCTCCTCGGAGGCGGCGGCCTTCGGCTCGGCGTCGTCGGAGGTGGCGCCGGAGGGGACGTCGGGCTTCTCGTCGAAGCCCGGGGTCTCCTCGGTCACGCCGCACCGCCCTTCGTGTCCTTCTCGTCGTCCACGATCTCGGCGTCGACGACATCGTCATCGGCCTTGGCGCTGTCGCCCGGCGCGTCGGCGCCCGGCGTCGCACCGGCCTCGGCGTTGGCGTACATCGCCTGGCCCAGCTTCTGGGAGACGGCCGCGACCTTCTCGGTGGCGGTACGGATCTCGGCGGTGTCCTCGCCCTTGAGCTTCTCCTTCAGCTCGCCGAGCGCGGTCTCCACCTCCGTCTTCACATCGCCGGGGACCTTGTCCTCGTTGTCCTTGAGGAACTTCTCCGTCTGGTAGACGAGCTGCTCGCCCTGGTTGCGGGACTCGGCGGCCTCACGACGACGGTGGTCCTCGTCGGCGTACTGCTCGGCCTCTTCACGCATCCGGTTGACCTCGTCCTTCGGCAGCGAGGAGCCACCGGTGACGGTCATCTTCTGCTCCTTGCCGGTGCCGAGGTCCTTGGCAGCGACGTGCATGATGCCGTTGGCGTCGATGTCGAAGGCGACCTCGATCTGCGGCACCCCGCGCGGGGCCGGCGGCAGACCGGTGAGCTCGAACATTCCGAGCTTCTTGTTGTACGCCGCGATCTCGCGCTCGCCCTGGTAGACCTGGATCTGCACGGACGGCTGGTTGTCCTCGGCCGTCGTGAAGATCTCGGAGCGCTTGGTCGGGATGGTCGTGTTGCGCTCGATGAGCTTCGTCATGATGCCGCCCTTGGTCTCGATACCCAGGGACAGCGGGGTGACGTCGAGCAGCAGGACGTCCTTGACCTCGCCCTTGAGGACACCGGCCTGGAGCGAGGCGCCGATGGCGACGACCTCGTCCGGGTTCACACCCTTGTTGGCCTCCTGGCCACCGGTCAGCTCCTTGACGAGCTCGGCGACGGCCGGCATACGGGTCGAGCCACCGACGAGAACGACGTGGTCGATCTCGGAGAGCGCGATGCCCGCGTCCTTGATGACGTTGTGGAACGGCGTCTTGCAGCGGTCCAGCAGGTCGGCGGTCAGCTGCTGGAACTGGGCGCGCGTGAGCTTCTCGTCCAGGTGCAGCGGGCCCTCGGCGGACGCCGTGATGTAGGGCAGGTTGATCGTGGTCTCGGTCGAGGACGAGAGCTCGATCTTCGCCTTCTCCGCGGCCTCGCGGAGACGCTGGAGAGCCATCTTGTCCTTGGACAGGTCCACACCGTGACCGTTGGCGAACTGCTTCACCAGGTAGTCGACGACGCGCTGGTCCCAGTCGTCACCACCGAGGTGGTTGTCACCGTTGGTGGCCTTCACCTCGACGACGCCGTCACCGATCTCCAGGAGGGACACGTCGAAGGTGCCGCCGCCGAGGTCGAAGACGAGGATCGTCTGGTCGTCCTTGTCGAGGCCGTACGCCAGAGCGGCGGCCGTCGGCTCGTTGACGATACGCAGGACGTTCAGGCCCGCGATCTCGCCGGCCTCCTTCGTCGCCTGACGCTCGGAGTCGTTGAAGTACGCCGGGACGGTGATGACCGCGTCGGTCACCTTCTCGCCCAGGTAGGACTCGGCGTCCCGCTTCAGCTTCTGCAGGATGAAGGCGCTCATCTGCTGCGGGTTGAAGCTCTTGCCGTCCAGGTCGATCTTCCAGTCAGTGCCCATGTGGCGCTTGACGGAGCGGATGGTCCTGTCGACGTTGGTGACCGCCTGGCGCTTGGCGACCTCGCCGACGAGCACCTCGCCGTTCTTGGCGAAGGCGACGACGGACGGCGTGGTCCTGGCGCCTTCGGCGTTGGTGATGACGGTGGGCTCGCCGCCTTCGAGAACGCTGACGACGGAGTTAGTCGTGCCCAGGTCGATGCCGACCGCACGTGCCATTTCAATTCCTCCAACTGACTACTTGAGTGGATCTGACTCAAGAATGCATGACTCACGCCCCAGAGTCAACAGACCTGAGCCGGACGCACTCAACTTAGATGCTCACACCCCTCGCGACCAGGACTTTCCCGCCCTCGACGCCTGCCGCACACGGCCTCGCCGCAACCGGCAGCCCGCCTCACACGCCACATCCGCCACGTCCGCCACCACAGATCCCGCACAGCGGCCCCGCACGCACAGCCACGCCACACCCCGGCGCACACCCCACCCACCATCCCACCGTGGGATCGTTCTGTCACAAAATGCCGTGAGCCGGTCATAACCGGCACACCATCGGACCTCGAACCCCGGGTGGGCGCGATGCAGGACGTGAGGCAGCGGCGCGTGAGGCAGCAGAGGCAGCGGCGAGACCGGAGCCGGAGCAGGCGGAGCCCGTACCGGCGCGGGGCGCTCGCACCGCGCACCCCCGTACGTACAGCCGCGCGCACGGCGGCACGTACGACGGCGGACGCGGCGTACCGCTTCACCTCCCGTGTGACGGCCAAACGGGTACTGGACCTGCTCCTCGGCTCGGCCCTCCTGATCCTGGCCGCCCCGGCCCTCACCGCGGGCACCCTCGTACTCGCGGTGAAACACCGGTCCGGCGGCGTACTGGAGCGCCGGACCCGGATCGGGCTGCACGGCCGGCCCTTCGTCCTGCGCTCCCTGCGCACCCGCCGGCTCCGGCTCGACCTGCTCTCCCGGCTGCCCCACGTCGTACGGGGAGACCTCTCCCTCGTGGGCCCCGCACCGCTGGCGCCGGGCGACCCGGAGGCCAGAAGCACCGGAGCCGGATACTGGCGTCACGAGCTGCGACCGGGCCTGACAGGCTTGGCCCAGGTGCGGGCCCGGTCCGGAATGCCCTGGGACGAACCCGCGCTGCTCGACCAGCACTACGCCGAGCACCATGGAACGGTGCTCGACCTCACCGTTCTGGTCGAGTCCGTACACCGTCCGCTGCGTGCGGCGCTCCGCCGGTCCGCCCGGCGCGGCAAGGCACACCTGAGCGACACAGATCACCGCTTGCCCGGCTACAGAGCCGCGGAATAAGTGGGTAGTGTCAGCACAGACTGATTAAGTTACTGCTTAGTAGTGCTGGATCCCACCCTCGCAGGCCCGAGGAGCCCCCTCATGCAACTCGCCGCGATCATCGTGTCGCTGGTGCTGACCGTCGTCGGCGTCGCGCTCCTCGCCCGAGCCGTCGCGCAGATCTACCGTTTCGTCCGCCTCGGACAGCCGGTACCCGCGGGCAGCCGCACCGACGACCCCAAGCAGCGCACGATCACCCTGGCCAAGGAGTTCCTCGGCCACACCCGGATGAACCGGTGGGGCATCGTCGGCTTCGCGCACTGGTTCGTCGCCATCGGCTTCCTGACCCTGCCGCCGACGCTGCTCCAGGCATACGGACAGCTCTTCCAGGCGGACTGGGTGCTGCCCGTCATCGGCGGCTGGCTGCCCTTCGAGATGTACATCGAGTTCATCGGCCTGATGACGGTCGCCGGGATCGTCACGCTGATGGCGATCCGGCTGCTGAACCTGCCCTCCCGGGCCGGCCGCAAGTCGCGCTTCACGGGCTCCAAGGCCTGGCAGGCGTACTTCGTCGAGTACGTCATCCTCGTCATCGGCCTGGCGATCCTGGTCCTGCGCGGCCTCGAGGGCGCGATCCACCACGTCGAGGGCTACGGGGCCGCGTACTTCGTCTCGTACCCCCTGGTGCTCGCCTTCAAGGGGCTCGCGCTCGGCACGCTCCAGAACCTCATCTACTTCACCGCGATGATCAAGATCGGCGTCTCGCTGATCTGGATGATCACGGTCTCGCTCAACACCAACATGGGTGTCGCCTGGCACCGCTTCCTCGGCTTCCCGAACATCTGGTTCAAGCGGAACGCCGACGGCGAGGTCGCCCTCGGCGCGCTCCAGCCGATGACGAGCGGCGGCAAGGAGATCGACTTCGAGGACCCGGGCGAGGACGACGTCTTCGGTGTCTCGCAGGTCGAGCAGTTCTCCTGGAAGGGCATCCTCGACTTCTCCACGTGCACCGAGTGCGGCCGCTGCCAGTCGCAGTGCCCCGCCTGGAACACCGGCAAGCCGCTCTCCCCGAAGCTCCTGATCATGTCGCTGCGCGACCACGCGCACGCCAAGGCCCCGTACCTGCTCGCCGGTGGCGGCAAGGACATGGAGGGCAACGAGAAGGCGTCCGAGGAGCAGCTCAAGGACGTTCCGGCGGCCGCCCTCGCCGAGGCCGAGCGCCCCCTCATCGGCACCGCCGAGGAGAACGGCGTCATCGACCCGGACGTGCTGTGGTCCTGCACCACCTGCGGTGCGTGCGTGGAGCAGTGCCCGGTCGACATCGAGCACATCGACCACATCGTCGACATGCGCCGCTACCAGGTGATGATCGAGTCGGCGTTCCCGTCCGAGGCGGGCACGATGCTCAAGAACCTGGAGAAGAAGGGCAACCCCTGGGGTCTCGCCAAGAAGCAGCGCGTCGAGTGGACCAAGGAGGTCGACTTCGAGGTCCCGATCGTCGGCAAGGACGTCGAGGACCTCAGCGAGATCGAGTACCTGTACTGGGTCGGCTGCGCGGGCGCCCTCGAGGACCGCGCCAAGAAGACCACGAAGGCCTTCGCGGAACTGCTGCACATCGCGGGCGTGAAGTTCGCGATCATGGGCGGCGACGAGAAGTGCACGGGTGACTCGGCCCGCCGCCTGGGCAACGAGCCGCTGTTCCAGCAGCTCGGCCAGGAGAACGTGGCGATGCTGAACATGGCGTTCGGCGAGGACGACGAGGACGAGGCGACCAAGAAGCCGAAGTCCTCCAAGAAGATCGTCGCGACCTGCCCGCACTGCTTCAACACGATCGCCAACGAGTACCCGCAGCTCGGCGGCGAGTACGAGGTCATCCACCACACGCAGCTGCTCCAGCACCTGGTGGACGAGGGCAAGCTGATCCCGGTGACCCCGGTCGAGGGCCTGATCACGTATCACGACCCCTGCTACCTGGGCCGTCACAACAAGATCTACACGCCTCCGCGCGAGATCATCGCGAAGGTCCCGGGTCTGCGGAACGAGGAGATGCACCGCCACAAGGAGCGCGGCTTCTGCTGCGGCGCCGGTGGTGCCCGGATGTGGATGGAGGAGCGGATCGGCAAGCGCGTCAACAACGAGCGCGTCGATGAAGCGCTCTCCCTCAACCCGGACATCGTCTCCACCGCCTGCCCCTTCTGCCTCGTCATGCTGACCGACTCGGTCAACGGCAAGAAGAACGAAGGCAAGGCCAAGGAGTCGATCCAGGTGGTCGACGTCTCACAGCTCCTGCTGGAGTCCGTGAAGGCACCGGCGGACCCGGCGGGCGAGCCGGAGACGGCGGACGAGCCGGAGCCCGAACCGGCGAAGTAACCGAACCGAACCCGCCGACGTACGCGAGCGGCCGGACCTGCCTCGGGGGCAGGACCGGCCGCTTTCGCGTGGGGGGCTGGCGCGTGTGGGCGCTTTCGCGTACGGGCGCCTCCGCGTACCGGCGGCCGGTGTGAGCCGGGACGTGTACGCGGTCGGCTCACAGCTGCGGCATTCTGCGCCCCGGCCCGTCCGGGCCGCCCGGCTGCCCGGACGGCCCGCCAGCCCCGGGATCATGTTCTCGACATCGACGGCCCCGTCCCCGCCGTGACGGCCCTGTCGCTGCCCTGAGGCCCCGTTCCTGCCGTGACGGCCGAGTCCCCTGCCCCGACGGCCCTGTCGCTGCCCTGACGGGTCCCTCCCACACCTCCCAACGGCCCCCAAAGACCCCCCAGCTGTCCCCCCAGGGCCCCCTTAGGGGATGTCACAGCTCGGCCGCAAAGGTGGGCGGGTTCACCGGGCCCCCTCACCACACCCACCCGGACCAGGTACGTTCGGTTCCGTGGCTGGATTCAGGATCGGACGCGGCCGGGACAACCGCACGCCGCAGCAACCGCAGCAGCAACCGCAGCAGCACCCGCAGCAGCACCCGCAGCAACAGCCGTACGGAGGGCAGGCACCACAGCCGCCGTACGGCCGTCAGTCGTGGCCCCCCGCAGGAGGCAACGGCGCACCGCCGTACGGAGCACCCCAGGGCGCCCCGTACAACGGCGGGCACGGCGGACACGGCGGCGGGTACGGCGGCGGACACGGCGGACACGGACAGCAGGGCGGCCCCGGCAACGGCGCCCACGGACACGGCGAGCCCGAGTACTTCGGCGACCCGTACCAGGAACCCCCGCACCAGGACCCGTACGCCAACAGCCCGGGTCACACGCAGGCGTTCAGCATCAACGAGGACCCCTACAGCAACGCCGGCGCCTACCAGGCCGGCCAGGCCCCCGCCCAGCCCGCAGGCCCGCGCCTGCCCTGGAAGGACCTGCTCACCGGCATGGTGATGCGCCCGGGGCCGACGTTCTGGCAAATGCGTGACTACCCGGTCTGGGGCCCGGCGCTCATCGTCACGTTCCTCTACGGGCTGCTCGCGATCTTCGGCTTCGACCAGGCGCGCGACGAGGCGATCAACGCGACGATCTCCACGGCCGTCCCGTACGTCATCATCACCGGCATCGGCTTCGTCATCGGAGGCCTGGTCCTCGGCGCGGTCACCCACACTCTCGCGCGCCAGCTGGGCGGCAACGGCTCCTGGCAGCCGACCGTGGGCCTCTCGATGCTGATCATGTCGATCACGGACGCCCCGCGCCTGCTCTTCGCCCTCTTCCTGGGCGGCGAGAACTCGCTGGTACAGGTGATCGGCTGGATCACCTGGCTGGCGGCCGGAGCGCTGTTCACGTCGATGGTGAGCAAGTCGCACGACCTGCCGTGGCCGAAGGCGCTGGGCGCCTCGGCGATCCAGCTGATCGCGCTGCTGTCGATCATCAAACTCGGCACGATCTGACCGGGCACCACACGAAAATCCCCGGAGCGCGGCGCGCTCCGGGGATTTTTCGATAACCGTCCCCGGCCCGGGGAATGTCCTCAGGCGTCGAGAACCTGACCGTCACGGCGTACGACGGGCTTCTCCACGCTCCACGGGAAGTTGATCCACTGATCGGTCTTCTTCCACACGTACTCGCATTTCACGAGCGAGTGCGACTTCTCGTAGATGACCGCGCTGCGCACCTCGGCGACATGGTCGACGCAGAAGTCCCGGACCAGCTTCAGCGTCTTGCCGGTGTCGGCGACGTCATCGGCGATCAGGACCTTCTTGTCCGAGAAATCGATGGCATTCGGAACGGGGGCCAGCATGACGGGCATTTCCAGCGTGGTGCCCACGCCCGTGTAGAACTCCACATTGACCAGGTGGATGTTCTTGCAGTCGAGCGCGTACGCGAGCCCGCCCGCGACGAACACCCCGCCCCGGGCGATGCTCAGCACCACATCGGGCTCGTACCCGTCGTCGGCCACCGTCTGCGCCAGCGCACGGACGGCGAGCCCGAAGCCCTCGTACGTCAGGTTCTCCCGCGCCTCGCTCATCGATCCGCCCTCACACCTGGGTCCGATGGAAATTCATGTACGAGCGGGAGGCGGTCGGTCCGCGCTGCCCCTGGTAGCGCGATCCGTACCGCTCGGACCCGTACGGGAATTCGGAGGGCGAACTCAGCCGGAACATGCACAGCTGCCCGATCTTCATTCCCGGCCAGAGCTTTATCGGCAGCGTCGCGAGATTCGAAAGCTCCAGGGTCACATGCCCCGAGAACCCCGGGTCGATGAACCCGGCCGTCGAATGCGTCACCAGCCCGAGCCGCCCCAGCGAACTCTTGCCCTCCAGCCGCGACGCGAGATCGTCGGGCAGCGAGATCACCTCGTACGTCGAGGCGAGCACGAATTCACCGGGGTGCAGGATGAACGCCTCATCCCCCTCCGGCTCGACCGTGCGCGTCAGGTCGACCTGCTCGATGGCGGGGTCGATATGCGGATAGCGGTGGTTCTCGAACACCCGGAAGTAGCGGTCCAGCCGCACGTCGATGCTCGATGGCTGCACCATCGACGGGTCGAACGGATCAATGCGGACCCGCCCGGCGTCGATCTCGGCCCGGATGTCCTTGTCTGAGAGAAGCACGTCCCGAGGATACGCAGAACGCGCGAGCCCGCCCCAACCGGACCGCCCCGCGCGCCTGCCGAACCACTCCCCGGACCACCCGACGACACCCCGGAAACCCCCGAGCGCCGCCCCGGCAATCGGGCCTGCCCGCTCCCTACCGCTCCTCGAACACCACCGGCACCGCATGCCTCAACCGGGCACAACGCGGACACCGGATAAGCCGCCCCGGACCGATCCGGCCGGCCCCGAGCTGCTGCATCGGGAACGACGAGGTAGCAAAAACGTGCCCTTCGGCACAGCGGACGACGGTGCGCTCCATCGACTCCATCAAGTCCCTTCCCCAACCAAGCCTTGGACGAAAACGCCACATTAGGGGATGAACAGGACGCCACTCCAGGCGGCACTCCGACAACCCACGCTACGCCCCCAACTCCCGCCCCCCACACCCGCATCCACCCCTCTCCACCCCCGGAAACGACAACCGGCCCCACGGCGAATACGCCGGGGGCCTGCCATGGGGTACAGTGTGCGACGATGCACCGCCGATGATCGGCGCGCTTCGCGGGTGTAGTTTAATGGTAGAACATGAGCTTCCCAAGCTCAGAGCGCGAGTTCGATTCTCGTCACCCGCTCCAACGCAAACCCCCAGGCCGGCTGCCCGGGGGTTCTTTGCTGTCTGGACCGGATCAGGCACCGCATGCCCGCTCCGCGCCTGGCGCTCGGTCAATGGAGCGGGGCACGAAACGCCCCGCCGTAGAGCTCGTCAGGACCGATGAGCAGCACGCCGTCCTCACCTTGTGCTCCACGTGACACCTCACGTCGCAACGAGTCGCTGAAGCCGTTTGCGCTGAAGCAGGCCAACTGACATCGACTGGTGTCCATACCTCGCGCGGTAAGAACTTCTCGTGCCCGAGCCAGCCTCTCCAGGTGACTCAGCCCCATGACGGTGCCCCATTTCGCTTCTCCCAGCAGGTGGACCGCTTGCTTACTGCCCCCGGACCCGGGTTCCACCACGGCCACGTCGATCTGCGTCTGGCGCCGTGCCACGGGGTCCGTCACCACGCCACCGCCCACCTCCCCCAAGGAGGATCGGAGCAGGGCCCGGCCCGGCCCGAGTATGTACTCACGACATACCGTTTCGAAGTGCGGTCCGGCCACCTGTGCCGCGAAGCGTTCCGCGGACTGCGCCCACACCTCTCGCGCCTGTCCGCTTTCCAGTCGCGCCCAGGCCGGCCGCATCACCGCCTCGTAGAAATTGATCAGTGGCTCGGTGATTCTGTACTGGGACTTCCCGGCTCTAAAGACGTCCGCTTCCCGTGCCAGAAGGTGACTGTCCTCCAGAACGTGGAGAGGGTGTGAGATGTCCACCGACTTACGGCCGATGTACCCGGCGATCCCTCCCCGTGTGGAGTTCCCCTGGGCCACCGCGGCAAGGACCGAGTGGTACAAGGCCGTGTCCCGGATGTCCGCTTCCTCGGCAAGCAGATACCGGGCTTCCCGGAAAAGAGGGCTGAAGGGCGAGAGGACCGTACGGCAGATCCAGTCGTCGAACTCCTCCAGCCTGGTGGGTACGTCGTCCGCGAGGAACTGCCGGCGGTACGCAGGTGTGCCGCCAACCACGGCATGGAGACGGGCCGCGAGCGCGGGGTCGTCGGCGACCCCCCAGAATTCAGCGGCCGCCCGGTACCCGAAGGGCCGCACGACAAGCTCCAGTTGAGCCCGCCCTCGCAAGGGTGCAGTGCTCGCCAACAGTCCGCCCATGACGGACATCGCTGACCCGCACAGGAGAAGCCTCATCCGGCTCTGCTCAACCTGAAACCGGTCGACCTCCCTCTGAATTACGGACGGAAGCTCCGGAGCGGTCTTCGCCAAGTACGGAAATTCATCGATGACCACAAGCAGTGGCGCCTGAGAACTTCGCGGTGAGGCCAGCCCGAACAGGTAGGAAATTGCGTGGTCCCAGGTGGCAAAAGAGAACGGCACCGGCGACCCCACATGATCGGCAAGAGCCGCGGAGAACTGGCGCAGGGATTCCGTCTCCGTCGCCGCCGTGGCACCGAAATAGAAGCCCCCCTGCTGCTCTACCAGGGCGCGCAGCAAGTAGGTCTTGCCCATCCGCCGCCTGCCGCTGACGATCCCGAGCATGGCGTGCGGCAGCGGTCGGCTCACGAAGGCCGCGAGAGCATCCCACTCGACGCTCCGGTCGAAGACATGGGTCGGCTTGGCCGAGCGTGTGGAACCAGACATGAAGGCACTCCCTAGGAATGAACTCCTATGGAGTGTACTCCTAAACATTGTCTGCTCGCACAGAGAGAAACATGCACACAGCCAGGCCAAGGCTCCCGATCCCGAGGAAGGTCACACCCCCGGCCGCCAGCGAAGCCGCCGCCCCCTCCTCCAGCTCCCGATAGACCGCGAACGCGACGACGGCGCCGATGGCGGCACACAGGCCGACTAACGCCAGCCACAGCCGTCTCACGCTCGGACTTTCACCACTCATGGAAGTACCTCTCCCTCAAGGCCCGCCAGACAGGAGGGCGCGATGCACCCGTCGACGCACCGTCAACCCCAGGCACACCCGCCCGCTCGCCACGCCTCATCCAGCCCAGCGCGGCAACCGGTCGACCACCGCACCGTGAGCCTAGAAGGTTCGTCTAACACTCTCAAGTATTTACGGTGCCCTCTCGCTGGTAATCTCGCCGCAACGGGTCGGCCCCCAGGGGAAGCGGCCATGGGCCGACTGAACGGGAAGCTGCCAGTGATCTCCAGCGAGCTCCTCTGCCGAGACCTGCGAGGGCTGATGGTGGGCCTGAGGAGTGATCTGCGGGAACGCGCGCAGGAGAGCGCCGCCGCTGCCGTCCTTGAGAACGATTACGCACGCGCCAGGAAAGAACGGACGACGTCAGCGACCTGGAACTCATGGAGGGATGAGCAGATCAGCCGGGCGGCTGCCTCCTGGCTCCTGGCCCTGACGATGATCAGGTTCTGCGAGGACAACGGAATGCTCGATGCTTCCGCTCTTCTGGCCGATGAGGAACCGCAGGACGGCTCGCCCCTCTCAGATGAACGTGCCCGGGAGGCTGTGTTCGACGTGCTCGCACGGGTTCGCTCTCTGCCCGTCATGGGGCAGGTGCTCAGCCCGCGCAGCAACCCCCTGTGGAAGATCGCGCCCAGCAGCCAGGCTCTTCGAACGCTCCGGTCGTTCTGGCTCCGCAGGTCCCCTGAAGGCTCCCTTGAGCACGACTTCACGGATGCGACGCGCGATACACGATTCCTGCGGGACCTTTACGCCGCCCTCGACGAGCAGGCAACGAAGTCGTACGGACTGGTCGCGACGCCGGACTTCGTGGCCGACATGATCCTTGATCTCACAGTCGAACCGGCGGTCGCGGAGTCCGGTCTGCCAGGATTCCGGGCCGTTGACCCCGCCTGCGGATCCGGCACCTTCCTGCTGAGCCTCTTCAGCCGCCTCTTCCACCTGTGGACCGACGCCGAGCCCGGCATGAGCCCCTGGCAGCGGGCCGCCCGGGCACTGCGATCTGTCCACGGGGTGGACATCGACCCGTGCGCGGTGAGCGTCGCGCGGTTCCGCCTCCTGGTAGCGGCCATGAATGCCACCAGTGAACGGCGTCTGAGTACAGTCCCCGACGTACCCGTGGTCGTCGCAGTGGGAGACTCCCTCCTCCAGGGACGGGGGGCTCCGCATGTGGGGGACCTCGCCCTGGAGGAACCTTCTGGGATTTCCCCGAGGGGGGAGTTCTCCGACTACTCGCGCCGGCACGACCTGCTCGGCCGCGTTTCCTATCACGCCGTGGTGTCGAATCCCCCGTACCTCACGGTCAAGGACAAGTCGCTCTCCACCCTGTACCACGATGCCTACGTGAGTTGCAGAGGTAAGTACGCCCTCACCGCACCCTTCACCGAGCGGGCCTTCGAACTCGCGGCGACAGGCAGGAACAGCGGGTATGTGGGTCTGCTGATGGCCAACTCATTCATGAAACGAGAATTCGGTCGACCCCTCATCGAGCATGTGCTGTCGAGAGTCGAAGTCTCCCGGATCATCGACACCTCTGGCGCCTACCTCCCCGGGCACGGCACACCGACCGTCGTGCTCAGCGGGCGCAATCATGAACCGGATCCGCAGGTGCCTGTGTACCTGGTGGTCAGCAAGGAGGGAGAGCCCGCACGTCCGGAAGTGCCGAGCGACGGCCTCGTGTGGCAGTCTCTGCGCGCCATGTCAGGAAGGTCCGTTGCCACCGAAGATCGCTGGGCCCGGTCCTTCTTCCAGTACCGAAGCGAGCTGGCCCACTTTCCCTGGAGCCTGACAGACCCGACCAGCAGAGATTTGCTACGCCGGATGGAGCAGGGGGAACGGCTCGGTGAACGTGTTGCCCGGATCGGCTATCAAGCCGCTACGGGATCCGATGACATCTTCTGCGCTCCGCTCCAGTCGTTCAAACGGTCCCGGGCCGAGCAGGAAGCCTGTGTACAGGTCCTGACCGGGTCAGGCATTCGTGACTGGTCGGTACGCAGCGAATCCGCTGCGTTCTTCCCCCGCGCACCCGGTGAGAACTCCAGATGGCCCAAGGCCATTGATCTGTCGCGTTTCCCCGGACATCACCGACGCCTGCGACCCTACTGGTCAGTGCTGGTCGAACGTCCCGGCATCAAGAACTCCGCGCCCTGGTACGACTGGCACCAGGTCGCGTCGAACCGGAACGTACATTCTTGGTCGATCGCCTTCCCCTGGGTGGCAACCCACCCTCATTTCAGTCTACTCAGAGAGCCCCTGGTCCCGCTGAACTCGGCACCCGTACTGAAGCTTTCGTCCTCAGCTTCGGAAGACGACCATCTCGAATTGCTCGGTTTGCTCAACAGCTCGGCCGCATGTTTTTGGCTCAAGCACATGAGCCAAAGCAAGGGAGAGCCGAGAATCGGCCAGCTCCGGGGCGGCGAGGCGTGGGAAAGGATCTTTGAGTTCACCTCGACGCGGCTGCGCGACCTGCCGCTACCCGCCTGCTTCCCCCTCGAACAGGCCACATCGCTCGACGCGATGGCGACCAGCCTTACGGAGCTGTCTTCATCGATCACCGATACGCGCATTCCTCTCGATCAAGAATTCCTCGACTCCGCGGAATGCCGTTGGGCCTCGACCCACTCCCGGATGGTGGCCGTACAGGAGGAACTCGACTGGCGGGTGTACGAGTCGTACGGATTGCTCCCCGATGACTGCGAATTGGCCTCTCCGCTGGACGAGCCGCCGCCACTCAAGGTGGGCGAGCGGGCGTTCGAGATCGTGCTGGCCCGTAAGGCCCAAGAGGGCCTGGTGTCCACGACGTGGTTCGAACGTCACGGAGCGACCCCCACGACCGAGATCCCCCTGCATTGGCCGGCCGCCTATCGGAACCTCGTACGAGGCCGCATCGAAGCCATCGAACAGCACGCCTCTCTGCGGCTGTTGGAGCAACCGGAGCACAAACGCCGTTGGTCGACCCCCGGCTGGCACCATTTCCTCCGAGTGGGCCTGCGGGACCGGATGCTCGATCGGTGCGAGGGAGCAGAGCTTTGGTTCGAGACGACGGACGGAGAGCGCCGCCCAGTCGCACGCACCGTGGAACAGTTGGCCAATTTCCTGGCGGCCGATACGGAGTTCGTCATGCTCGCAGCACGTTACTCACCCGGTACGCGGGTCTTGGGCGTAGTGCAGAGCCTGCTCAGTGACACACACGTGCCTGCGGCACCACCCCTCCGGTACAAGGAGTCCGGCCTGGCAAAGAGGAGCGACTGGGAAGCTGCGTGGGAGCGCCAATGGGCGTCGGGTCAGGGAGGAGACGGGGCAGCCGACCGGCAGGATCAGACCGACGCCACCCTTTTCGTGCCGCCTCGCTACACGTCTGCAGACTTCGTCAGACCCTCCTACTGGCAACAACGCGGCAAGCACGATGTCCCCAATGAACGTTTCGCCTCCTACCTGCCGCCCTTCTCCCCTCTGTCCTCAGCCACAGTCCTAGGGTGGGCGGGATGGGACGCCCATGAGACCGCCCAAGTGCTGCTCGATCTGGTCGAATCCGGCGCACATGCCGACGCCGGTGGGCTCGAATCGATGTTTCCGCTTCTCACAGCCCTACAAGACATCTTGCGCCGGGTACAGCGAACCGAAGCAGATTTCGGGCCCACCGAGCCATCAGGCTCATACCAGGCGTACGAAGAGACCTTCCGTCGTCACGTGGTACGCCTCGGAACTTCGCAAGCAGAGATCGCGGACTGGAGGCCCCCCGCTCCGAGAAGGGGACGACCACGAAAAGAATCATGACGAGGAGGCCCGATATCAGGCGTATGGGGGGGCGACCGGCAGCTCGCCCTGCCAGTCAACCTCGCTGTCGGTGTGCGCGGCGGCGTGGAGGACGACATCGCTTCGCCGTCTGCGTGGTTGAAGTGAATCAGCGGGCGGTGCTCATCGAGGTGGCCACTGCAGCGGGCACGGACCGGATCCGGTGCGTGCCTGGCACCGCCGTGCCACAACATGCCAGTAGGGGCGGTACACAGCGGTCAACACGGGTTCGGATGGGATCCCAGCATTCTCCCTACGGCAGTCATTTTCGCAGGTCAGGTGCCATCCATATGCGCAAGTGCCGGGTGATTCCCAAGCTCAGAGCGCGAGTTCGATTCTCGTCACCCGCTCTTTCATGAAGGCCCTGGTCAATGGCCGGGGCCTTTTTGTGTCCGGACCTCTTGCGGTGTGACATGCACTCTGCGCGCCCCGGATTGCTGAAATTCGCGCCTGCAGGGCACGGGGTATCCGGAGGTCGGGGCCCAACACCGGGCCTTGGCGTGGCTCGCGCCATAGCGGAACGGCGATCACCTTCCGACGGAGCCAGCGATCTTGCCCTCCAACAGCTCCAGCGCCTCTGCCACCGGCAGCGGTCCACCCCATCGCCCGTCTTCGCCCGGTGCGGCTCGTAGGACTCGATCAGTACGCCCATCTCCCGGAGCTGGTCCAGGCTCCGGCCGTACGCCGGGTGGGCGACCATGGCCGTGTTCACGTACGGGAGGACGGCGATCGTGATGCCCGTCCCGTACGCCTCGCACAGGATGCCGAGGGCAAGCGTGTCGGCGATGCCAGCGGCCCATTCCTGGGCCAGGTGGCCGGAGTTCGACCGCTTCCGATCGGGTGGGAGCGGGCTGCTCCCTTCAGCACGGCCTGACATGTTGAAGCCGGCCCTGCATCCGCTGGTGTCAGCATCCCTCGGAGGGCCGCGATGCGTTCGGGCGCTGCTGGTAGACGAGAGATGCGGCGTCGGCTCCCGGCGGTAGTCCCCACTCGACAACTTGAAGACCCGATATTTCGATCAATTCCTCAGGTACCCCTAACCGGGACAAAGGAGTTGCTCCGTACTTTTCCAGCCACGCACAGCGTCTGGCCTTCTCCTCCCCCTCCAGCGCCGTCCAGCAATCAAGGCTGACCCCTGGCGTGCCCCTGTTCGCCCCCTGTCGCACCACAAGACTCCATACGAACGGGGCATTTCCGGGATCCCGCGCAAGGGAAACGAGACACCAGGCAGCCATAGGCGACAGGGAAGACCCATGGGCTTTCCTCAGCCGCATCGCACGCCACTGCCATCGTGGAGCCAACAGCCACCGACCACTCCACCCAAACGCTTCCCGAAGGGAAGAACAACGCAGCCTCATCCCGCCCGCTCCTCCCCGGAGGAACTGGACTGCTCAAGCTGAAGTTCACGCTTCCGCTGTTCTTCCTTAAGGCGTTCAACGAAGCCCGCATACTTCCGAAGACGTTCCCCTTCGGTAAGACCGGCACCATCGGCACCAACATATTCATCCAGCATGAACTGCGAGGCATTGTAATGCTTTTCGATTTCGTCTGCAGTCGACTGCAGATTATATCCACGCTCACGAAACTTGAAATATCCGGTCACACCGGCAGAGATTCCGACCAAGGCGCTCAGCGTTGCCGTAATGACCCGCAGGGCAAGGTTGGCCCCCTCATTCATCGCCGTGAGGGTGGAAGTAGCGATCGAACCGGTGATAATGACGAGCTGAAAGAAGTTGTGGATGCGGCGATTATTATTGGCAGACTTCCGATATTGGGCAATAAGGTCGAGCGACGCCTCCCGGTAGATGCGGAGGCCGGACGGCGAGTCGAGGGGCAGGCCAGCCGCCGCCGTCTGGCGATCCTGCAGAGCATTACGCAGGTCACCGGCACGACCGACAACGACCTTGCCGTTCTTCAGGAGCAACCAGGACATTGCGCAAACGAGCCCGACCACGACCAGAAGCCCGACATAGCGGGCGAAGATCGGCTTGGTCTGCCACAGACCAACGACGACCGTGTAGCCCAATAGAACGGAAAGCAAGACAGAGCCCATGAGGCATAGCCAGTAAACACGCTGGAACGTTCTAGAGGCTCTGAGATCCGATTCGATCTGATCGAACTCTCTGACTCGATTTCGATATTCCTCCTGAAGCAGCCGCTCTTCCGACTCCGACGGAGGCGATCCAACAACACCGAACCCAGCCGTCACGAATCCCCCACCCTCCCGTCCACCAAAGCAGGGGAAGATTAAATAGCTCAGGCACCTCATAGGCAAGAGCAGCCAGATCGCCGCTCGCTCCACCCCGACTCGCCCCTCTCCTTCTCTGGCCGATCTTCGACCATCCGAACAGGCGATTCCCTCGCGAAAGAGCAATCAGTGCTGAATACCGACCTCTCTTCAGGGGGATGAATCGCACAAACTTACAGGACTACCGAGGTGTGGCAATTATGCAGTGGTGAGCGCCATGATGCTGTCCGCCTGGGGCCGGCGCCGATTCAGGGTCCCGGGCAATTCCTCGCGCAGCCCGTGCCACAACATGCCGGCAGGGGCGGTCAACTGGAGGGGAAGTCGGGGCAACTAGAACGCGCCCGGAGTCGGACGTTCGAGGGTCAGAGGGTGCGCGCGAGTTCTAGGGCCGGGTGATTCCCAAGCTCAGAGCGCGAGTTCGATTCTCGTCACCGCTCCATGATGAAGTCCCAGTACACAGACCCGGGCCCTTCACTTGCCCGTCGGGGCACCGCCGCCGTTCTCACCCCGCTGCGAATGGCCAGAGTGCCGCACGTCGCAACCCTCCGATCCCGCAACCTTGATCGACGAGGTCGGCGGCGCAAGCCCGAGCCCTCATGTGCATACTCCAGTATGCTTGCTACATGTCCTCAACGACTCGCATCACCGTCACGCTCCCCAGCGATCAGGTGGCGGAGCTCCGCAAGCTCACGAACAACGTCTCCGGCTATGTAGCGGAAGCCGTGGCCCGCCAGATCCGGCACCAGCTTCTGGGCGACGACCTTCGCCGCCACGAGGAAGAACACGGGCGCTTCAGCGACGAGGAACTCGCCGAGGCCCGCGCGAAGATCTTCGGCACCGCTGGCTCCGCGAAGGACGCGGACGCCGCGTGAGCGAGCGCATTGAGACCGTCGTCCTGGACTCGGAAGGGCTCTCCGCCTGGATCGCGCAGGACCGCAAGCTCCTCGCCATGCTGCAGGTCTTCCACGGCATGGGAGCTGATCTCGTGATCGGAGCGAACACCGTCGTGGAAGTCAGCCACGCCCGCACCAACATGCCTCGTCTGAACTGGGCCCTGTCCCGGATCAAGGTGGAACCGGTCACCGAACAAGCGGCGAAAGCGGCAGCGGAGCTCCTCAAAGGCGCTGGGCTGCACGGGCACAAGTACGCCATCGACGCCACGGTCGCCGAGGTCGCGCTCCGCCAGCCAAAACCGGTCGCCCTGCTGACCTCCGACAGCGACGACATGACCAAGCTCTGCGGCAGCCAGGTCCGCATCGTCCCTCTCTGACCCACCATCCCACTCGGAGCATGAACCTCGGCAAGTTCTTTTGCACTGCCGCCACCCGTGCCCCATCCGTGCCCAACGGAGCGGACAACAGCGGTCATGTACGGCGCCCGGAGACCACTCCGGCCTCGCACGTCTCGGCCAAACATGCAGGTCAGAGCCAATGCGACCGTTCAAGCACCGTTGATTCCCAAGCTCAGAGCGCGAGTTCGATTCTCGTCACCCGCTCCACGAAGAAGGCCCAGGTCAACGACCGGGGCCTTTCTTGTTGTCTAGACCATTTTCCCTGTGCTGACGCGGGTCGGCGCACGCCGAGGGGAACGCCTGCGGAGTCGGCGAGCCCCCGCAGCCGGTTGACTGACACTCTGGCGAGCCGACTGATGATGACGCCGGGGAGCATCTGGTGGCGCACCCACCCCGGAGCCATGGCACAGACGGCTTGGAGCGTGTCGGCGGCGGCATCCCAGCGTCAGCATTCGACCTGGGTGAGGGCGACGTCCAGGCCGTAGCGGGCTCGGGTGGCCAGGGGAACGGTGTCGTCCAGGCGGACGGTGTCCATGAGCCGCAGCGCTCCGGCTGTGTCACCGAGGGCCACGGCGATGCTCATGGCCTGCGTTGCCGCGTACATCGGTCCGTACGGCTGGGCACGGGAGCCGCGGGCGTGCTCGTCCCCGATGCGGGCGGCGACGGCATGGGCCTGGGAGAGGTACTCGCGAGCGCTGTCGGCGTTCGCACCGCCCCGGGACGCGGCGACGGCGGCGTTCGTGACGAGCTGCCCGTACACGCTGAGCCGGTCCGGGTCGTGCTCGCTCATCTTGGGCTCGATCCGGTCAGCCTGGGCCGCGGCGAGGAGGAACCCCTGCTTGGTACGGCCGTCGCGGAGTTGACCCACGCGGTCGTGGCGGCGAGGTGGGCGTCACGCAGATCGTCCCCGCCCTGCACGGCGATCTGACGCCCGTACGTCAGAGCCGCATACGCCAGATCGCGCGAATCGAGCACGTTGGCGGCCATGCCCGCGGTCTGGAAGGTGTCGATCAGGACGCCGGCGGCAGCCTCCCGCTCGGCCGGGCTGGTGGCGTCGAATCTGGCTCGCGCCTCGGGGAGCAGTCGGCCCAGCAGGGTGCCGAGCTCGGTGTAGCGGCCTCCCCAGTAGGCGGCGTCAGCACGGCGGACGACGGCGCGGAGCTCGTCGACGGTGCCCGGCTCGACATCGGCGGGGATGCCGATGGCTGCGTCATGGGTGGCTGCGGAGACCAGGCGCAGAGCGGCCCGCTCGTCGCGGTCCATGGACCGCCGTGGCGCCTGCTGGCCGAGGAGCACGGCGATGTCCGTACCGAGCGCGTCGGCGATCGACAGCAGGGACGGAAGGGAAGCCGTCCCGCCGCGTTCGAGCTTACGGACCACGCCGACGGACACGCCGGCGGCCTCCGCCAACTGCTCCTGCGTCATGCCGCCGCGCAGCGCCTTCAAGCGCTCAGAGGTGGTCTACTCCGACCACTGCATGCTCTAGCACCTCCGCGTGATGGCCCCACACGGACAGTACTGGCAGGAACGGCGTGGCCGACACCCTTTGATCAGAATGCAGTTGGGCTCACGCTGCGAGCGCCGCCGTGACGCCGAGGAGCGCCTCCAGCTCAGCCACAGCCGCCTCCTCGTCCGTTACGTGAACGGTGGTGATGCCCAACTCGGCAGCAGGCGGAAGGTTCACCGTGTGATCGTCCACGAACACGCACCGCTCCGCGGGCAACCCGATTCGCTCCAGGGTGAACCCGTAGATCGCCTGATCGGGCTTGGCCATCCCGACCAGCTCGGACACGACGTGTACATCGAACAGGTCCCAGATGCCGACGTGTTCGTACGGGTTGAACGGGTCGAGGCCGAAGCTGTTGGACAGCAGGGCGAGCCGGTGACCGGCGGCACGCGCGGCACGCGCGAGCGCGACCATCCGGCGGGCCGCAGGCACCCCGGCCCAGGCCCGCCCCATCAGGTTCACCGGATCCACATGCTCACCCAGCAGGGCCGCCGTGCCGTCGTTCCACTCGGCCTGCCCGATCTCACCGATCTCCAGAGCCGCGTACAGGCGCCGCCCCTCAGGATGATCATTGAGAGTGCTGCGCCACGCCCCCGGATCCAGCCCCTCGGACACGCACCAAGCACGGTGAACGGCGATGGGGCTGGCCGTGAGCACCCCGGCGAAGTCGAGGATCAGACCGTGCTGCTCATGCCCATTGGCGACCTCTGTGCTGTGCGACATCCGGCGTTTGACCCCTTCCGCAGTTGGTCTCAGGGGGACGCTACCGCGCGCCGTGGCGACCGCGCGCAGAGCCCGTCCCTGCCCTTACTCGATGTGCAGCGTCCAGCGCCGAATGGCACGTCGTAGAGAGGCTGCGGTCTGTCGCACCACTGAGACGCCTCCTGTGGCGGGGTTGGCGGGGTAGCTCTGCGCGACGTCCCGCCGGAATCCGATGGCGCGACGCAGCTTCGGCGTCAAGAATCGGCGGATGCATGAAGTGAGGCTGTCCGACGAGATCGTCACTCTGTCGCCGCTTCGCCTGGACGATGTGGAGGCGCATCTCGCTGGGGAGGATGAGCTGCTGGTTCGCTGGCTCAACGGCGGTCCCGGCACGCGCGAGGGCGTCGAAGCGTACTTCCGGCACTGCTGGGAACAGTGGGACACTGCCGGGCCGCTCCGCGCTTTCGGCATCCGTGTGGGCGCCGACGAGGCGCTCGCGGGGACGATCGACTTGCGGTTCGCAGGCGAGGGCTTGGCTCCCGGCCAGGTGAATGTCGCCTACGGCCTCTATCCCTCCTGGAGGGGGCGCGGCCTGGCTACCCACGCGGTCCTCCTGGCGTCCCAGTACGCGGTCACTGAGGGTGGGGAGGAGGCGGTGATCCAGGTCGATCCGGAGAATCCCACATCCGCTGCAGTCGCGCAGCGGGCAGGATTCACCCGCGGCAAGCAGCCGCACAGCAAGGACGGCAGACGGTTCGACTGGTACATCCGGGACCTGTGTGACGCTCCCCAGTGACGACCAGCAGCTAAGACCGACCGGCAAATGGATCACTTGAGGCGTCGGGTGGTGGGGCGGCCGTCCCAGCGGTAGCGGCTCGTCGAGCGTCGGATGAGCATGCGG
>NZ_JBITUB010000022.1:0-102719 GCF_044542225.1 Streptomyces sp. NPDC079020 | reverse complement strand
TCCACGGTCGAGTACCCACACCCTCACGAACGGCCGAATCGTCACACCGGTTACGCCCCACCAGCACACTTCAACAAGATCGTGTTACGAGCTCTATCTACCTGAATTACACGAGTGGCTCCAGCGCCTTCGCGTATCCCAAAGCAGTGGCGGACCGGGTGAATGAGAAGGTCCTCGGGCGGCTGATGAGAACCCAGTACCGCACCGGCGAAGTGCTGATGGACTATCCCGGCTACGCGATGATCAACACGATCATCGCCGCGAACCGGCCCTGGACCAACCCCGAGTGGAACGTACCGCGGTTCGCGGTGATGCCGCTGGGCGACTCGATCACCTTGGGCGTGGGCAGCGGCGCCCGGACCGGGTACCGTCCCGCCCTGGCCGCGAGCCTTACTGGGCATACGAGCACGCTGGAGTTCGCGGGTTCGCAGGTTGACGCGGACGGGGCCCGCCACGAGGGGCATTCGGGCTGGCGTATCGACCAGTTGCAGGCGAACGTCGAGACGTGGCTGGCCGGGGCGAAACCCAACCTCATCACGTTGCACATCGGCACCAACGATATGAACCGCGACTACCAGGTCGCCACCGCACCGCAGCGGCTGGGCACGCTCATCGATCAGATCCACACGGCCTCGCCCGACACCACGGTCGTGGTCGCTTCCCTGGTGCCGGCCACGGACCCCGTGGTCCAGGCCCGCATCGACACGTACAACACGGCGATTCCGGGGATCGTCGCAGACCGTGTTCAGCGCGGGTACAAGATTTCGCAGGTCAGCATGAGCGCGCTGACCACCGCTGATCTCAACGACAATCTGCATCCCAACAACGCCGGCTACACCAAGATGGCGGCTGCGTTCCTGGGCGGCATCGCCACCGTCACCGGCAAGGGCTGGATCAAGGAGACTGTGGAGGTCAAACCCGCCCCGCCCGGCCAGGCGGCGCAATTCGGCGACTCCGACGTGGACATCAACGGGGATGGCCGGGCCGACTATCTGGTGCTGGAGGACAACGGCGCCGCCCATGCCTGGCTCAACACCGCCGATCCCACCACGGGCACCGTCAAGTGGGTAGACCAGGGCACCATCGCCTCCGGCTCCAGTGCCTGGACGGCCGACCAGGTCCGCTTCGCCGACATCGGCGGCGACGCCCGCGCCGACTACCTGATCGTGGACCCCGGCAACGGGGCGGTCCGCGCGTTCATCAACACCGGCGGCAACGGCCGCGGTGGCTGGCAGGACAAGGGCATCATCGCCACCGGTTCCAGTGCCTGGACCGGCGGCCAGGTGCGGTTCGCCAACGTCGGCGGCGACGCCTACGCCGACTACCTCGTCGTGGAGGCCAACGGCGCCACCCGCGCCCTCCTCAACACCACCGACACCACCACCGGCATCGTCAAGTGGGCCGACCAGGGCACCATCGCGTCCGGGTCCAGTGCCTGGACGGGCAGCCAGGTCCGCTTCGCCGACATCGGCGGCGACGCCCGCGCCGACTACCTGGTGGTGGATGACAACGGCGCCACCCGAGCCTTCGTCAACATGGGCGGCAACGGCCGCGGAGGCTGGGACAACCGGGAGTACATCGCCACCGGCTCCAGCGCCTGGACCGCCGGTCAGGTCCGCTTCGCCGACCTCAACGCCGACGGCCACGCGGACTACCTCGTTCTCGACGACAACGGCGCCATCCACGCCTGCACCCACACCACCGACACGGCCGGGACCATCTCATGGGCCGACCAAGGGATGATCGCCACCGGTACCGGATCGCCCGGCTACCGCGTCCGCATCTGAACCCAGTCCCGCTCCGCCCGCCCGGTCACACCAATGACCGTAGTACGGCGGCCCGATGCCCCGACGCTCTCCGCGCCGGGGCATCGGGCCGTCAGCCTGGGCCGCGGCTACCGCGGCACCGACCGCATCACCGCGATCGTCCAAGCCGTACTCGTTCTCCACCGCGCATCAGCGGGAGGTGGGCGAGGGCGCACTCCCGAAGACGACGCCCCTGCGCTGATGGGCACGGCAGGACGCCGGGTCGACGCCGGCCATGTTCCTGCTGAGCCAGGAAGCTCGGGGCCGCATGGCCCGCGGCACCTCCGGACGTGTCACCGCGCGACCGAGTGCGGAACGGCTTCGGCCCAGGGGATGTCCGTCCCGGCATACCAGGTGAAACCGGGAGCACGCCAGAGCGGGGTCTGCCGGGCGAGCCGCTCGCGCAGGGTCGCCCAGGGGGTCGGGGCGAGCGTCCAGGCGCGTTCGGCGATCAGCGGGAGGCGGGGCAGGAGCAGGAGGTGCACGTCGTTCTCGTCGCTGACCGTCTCGCCCCACACGGCGGCCTCCACGCCGGCGATACGATCGGGGGCGATCTGGTCGGTCAGGGTGTCGGGATCCCATTCGAGGGATTCCCGGACGGCGGCGGGCGGGTAGCCGCGGTGCCCGATCCGCTGCCTGCTCGGTTCCTGCGCGGGGTCGCAGCTCACTTCCGCGTAACGGCGGTCGAGGTAGGTGGCCGAGACGGGGGAGAGGAGGACCCATGCGTTCTGCTCCCGTGCCCGGGGCAGATCGGCGGCAGACTTCTCGTACTGCTCCAGGACCATCTCGAGCGGCACGCCGGGGAGTATCTCGCCGAGCGTCCCGTTGCCGGTGACCTCCCGGAGACGGTCGAGCTCGATCCAGTACTGGACGACCGAGCGCGGGGGGAGGTCGCCGCGGGCGATCTCCTGCCAGCCGGCAACCTCCTTGCCCGCCCCGGCGACGACGGCGGCGGCGCGACCCACGAACGCCGCATGGGCGTCGGGACTCATCGCGAAGGCCTCGTCGCCACCGATGTGGATGAAGCGGCCCGGGGTCAGTTCGGCGATGTCCCCGATGACGTCCTCGACGAAACTCCAGGTGCTCGCGGATTCCGGGTCGGGCATCCGCTGGGCGAAGCCCGCGACACCGGGGTTCTCCGGCTGCTCCTTCACACCGAGTTCCGGGTGGGCGCGGAGGGCCGCTCCGCTGTGACCGGGCATGTCGATCTCGGGAACGACGGTGATGAACCGGGCGGCGGCGTAGGTGACGATGCGTGCGTAGTCGGCCCGGGTGTAGGACGGGCCGGCCGCGGGGTGGTCGGTGAGCCCCGGCCGTGAGGGCAGCTGGACGCGCCAGCCCGGGTCGTCGGTGAGGTGCAGGTGCAGGGTGTTCAGCTTGTAGAGGTCGAGGAGGTCGATGACCCGCTCGACGGCTTCCACGCCGAGGAAGCAGCGGGCGACGTCCAGGGACAGGCCCCGCCAGGCGAATCGCGGACTGTCGAGAATCCTGGCGCAGGGGAGCCGGACCGTGTCCTCCTCACCGTCCGGGTCCCCGCCGGTGACGGCGAGCTGCGCGAGCGTGACGAGGCCGCGGTGAATGCCCTCGTACGCCGTCGCGCGCACGGTCACGCCGGTCGGGGTGATGGTGAGCTGAAAGCGTTCGGCGATCGCGTCGTCCGCGGAAGGGCGGATGCCGCGCGGTACGGGCAGGGCGTCGAGCTCCGGGAGCTGTTCGCTCACCTCGATGAGCAGGGTGTTCTCCCCGGGTCGGTCGCCTGCCCGTCCGTCCGGGGCGGCTGCCGTGGTGGTGGCGCGGCCGAGCCGGACTCCTGTCCAGGCTGTCAAGCGCTCGCGGAACAGTTCGTAGGCGGTGACCGCGCCGGGGTCGGTGACGGTCACCGAGGTCGTCGCCGACAGGGGGAACGTCCCGGTGAGCGGATCGGTCACGGCGGGGGGTCGGGATGAGGTTCATGTGCGGGGTCCTTCGGTAGGCCCGTGCGGCAGCAGGGGATGACGATGTCCGGCGGGGTGCGTGGCGTTCAGCGCACGCTTTTGACCCGCAGGATGCAGAGGGCGGCGAGGATGCCGAAGACCGTTCCTATCGGGAACAGTGCGGCGTAGCCACCGGTGGCGACGACGACCGCGCCCGCGACACCGGGTGCCAGGATCTGCGGAATCGTCACGGCGATGTTCACGACGCCGAGGTCCTTCGCGTGGTCGTGCTCCGAGGGCAGGACTTCGGATATCAGGGCGGTGTCGACAGCCTGGAAACAGCCGAAGCCGATCCCGCCCACCCCGGCCATGAAGAGCATCCCGGTGACGGTCGGGGAGACCAGCGGAATGAGCACGGCGGCCGACACGAGCAGGCTCGCGGCGACGACGAAGACCTTGCGCCGCCCGATCCGGTCGGAGATCCGTCCGGCGGCCAGGGTCGAGGCGAAGAGGCCGACGACCATGACGACGCCGATCAGCGCGACCACGTCGACGGCATCGTCGCCGAGGCCGATGTAGTCCTGGAGGATGTACAGCTTGTAGCCGAACACGATGTAGTAGCCCGCGTAGGCGAACAGCCGGCTGATGAACGCCCAGGCGAAGTCCGGGTTCTTGACCGGGTTGACCCAGTAGGCGCGGGCGAACGCCCGGAGGCTGAACCGCACCGGTGGCAGGTCGCGGCTCGACGTGTCCGGGCAGATGATGACGTACAGGGTGATGGTCACCATGACGATCCCCGCCAGCAGGAGATATCCGGCCGGGATGTTCTCGGCGAAGGCGGCCACGTAGATCTGACCGCCGAGTGAGCCGAGCATCGCGCCCAGCCCCCACACCGACGCGAACGTGCCGCGCAGGGTGCGGGGAACACGGTCCGGCATGACGGCGGTCATCGGCGAGGTGGCGAGGCCCAGCCCGAGCTGCACCGTCACCCAGGCGATGGTGAGGGTGACCCCATCGTTCGCGACGGCGAGGCCGATGAGGGCCAGGCCACCGGTGAGCGCCCCGAGAGCCATCCACGGGGCTCGCCGGCCGAACCGGCTGCGGGTGCGGTCGGAGAGGGCGCCGGCGATCGGCTGAATCAGCATCGCGGCCACGGCGCCGCTCGTGGTGACGACGGCCAGCATCGCCACCTTGTGCTCTTGGCCGTAGATGTCCTGGACCTGGAGCGCCAGGAGGATCGAGGGCACCGAGCCCCAGACGAGCGAGATGCTGAACGAGGCCGGTCCGAAGAGCGCGAGAAGCCGCCCCGAAGGTCGTCGGATGCCGCCGATGCGAGGCCGCTGGCCGGGCTCTGCGGGCTCTGTCCGGGTGCGCTGTTGTTCGCTCATGGCCTCTGCAATCGAGTGGAAACGGAGCAGGAGAAAGCCGGAGAGGGAAACCGGGGCGGAAGTGTGCCCGAACGGATTCGTCGGGCAGGGAGGGAGAGCGGAAGAGGGGGAACGGGGGCGTGGCGTGCGCCTACGCGTTGGCCTTGGAGATCAGGGCATCCAGTGCCTGTTCGGTCAGGCCCGTTCCGGGAAAGCTGCCGATGCGGGAGAGGGGGATGGAGGCGTACCGGGCGAGCACCTCCGGATCCGACAGAGTGCGCGACATCTCGCTCTCGCCGAGCTTCTGTTCGAGGAACGAGGCGAGTATCCGGCCGCCGCGGGGATGAGCCATGCACTCGCCGATCGTCGAGTCGCGGTGGAGCGGCCGCACCGGCTCGGTCACCCGCACATCGACACCTGTGGCCAGCGGCAGGTCACGTGAACTGTGGCCGACGTGGATACCGACCGTGCCGGACTCGACGTACCACTGCCTGAATTCCGGGTGGAAGTAGGCCAGATCGCGCCAGGTCAGCGTGAGCGTCACTGCGCGGCTCTCACCGGCGGCGACCTCGGCCGGGGCGAAGGCGCGCAGCTCACGCACCGGGCGCCGCACCTTGGCGCTCGGCGCCTCGTCGTAGACCTGGACGACATCGCGGCCGTCGCGCGTACCGGTGTTGGTGACCGTGACGGTCACGTCGATCTCGAGCTGCTCATCGCTGCCGCGTACTTCGGTACGCAGATGGGAATGCTCGAAGATGGTGTAGGACAGGCCGTGTCCGAACGGGTAGCCGACCTCCATCTCACGCGCGTCGAACCAGCGGTAGCCGACGAAATCATCAGCCGCCTGACGGAACGGATCGACTCGATCGATCCCGAGGGCTTCTCGCTCGACCGGTTCGCGGAACTCCTTCCCGAACCCGAGACCGGTGAACGGGACTGGTTCCTGGTGACCGCCGAGTTCACGCTGCACGCCATCCGCGACCGGCAGGCCGCCTGGATGCTCGCACGCCACGACGCGCGGCTGCGCACGCAGATCGCCCGCGCCCTGACCGAATGCGTGCGCGGTGCGGGCCTCGCTCTCACCGTGGATCCCGAGGAGTTCGCCCGGCTGCTCATCGCCGTCCGGGAAGGGGAACTCGCTCGGAGCTACGTCGAACCCGATCAACTGCCACCCGGTGAGCTCGGGCGCCGCTACCTCGCCCGCTCCTGTCCGCCGTGACCGTACCGGTGGGTGACGCGCCCCTGCCCGGGACGCCCGGACCGGTTGGAGGCTCCTCGCGTGAAGGCTCCACGGGCGCGCGGTCGTAGCGCCCGTCGGACCCGGGGTGCGGGGCGCTCGGGCCGGACGTCCGGGGCGACGGCCATCAGGGGCACGTCTGCCGGGAAGATGTCCGGACAGCGGGGCCGGCGGCAGCCTCGCCGGCACACACGGCCACTGTGGTAGGAACAGACGGTGGCAGAGAAACAGATCAACGTGGTGATCGCCGACGACCAGCAGTTGGTGCGCACCGGTTTCAGCCTGATCCTGGGGGCACAACCAGATATCACCGTCGTCGGTGAGGCGGCCGACGGCGTGGAATGCCTTGAACTGGCACGCCGGCTACGCCCGCATGTGGTGCTGGCCGACATCCGTATGCCGCGTCTGGACGGGCTGGAAGTGGTGCGGCGGCTGGCCGGACCGGGCGTGGCCGACCCGATGAACGTCGTGCTGATCACCACGTTCGACCAGGACGACTACGTACGGACCGGGCTGCGCAACGGGGCGTGCGGGTTCCTGCTGAAGGACGCGTCTCCGGGACTGCTGGTGGAGGCCGTGCGGACGGCGGCCCATGGGCACGCCCTGGTGTCACCGGCGGTCACGGTCCGGCTGCTGAGGCGGCTGGAGGAGGCGGAACAGGTCGCGGCGTCGGGGGACATGGCGGCGGCCGGGCTCAGTGGGCGTGAGCTGGACATCGCTCGTCTGGTGGCTGTGGGGTGCACGAATCAGGAGATCTGCGACGAGCTGTTCCTGTCGTTGTCGACGGTGAAGACGTATCTGTCGCGGATCCAGGCCAAGCTGGAGGCCCGTAGCCGCGTCGAGGTCGCGGCGTGGGCCTGGGAGCACGGTGCGGTGCGCCGGGCCGGGTGAGATCCGACCGTCCGTCAGTGCGCGGGCCGGTCGTCCCGAGGGGGCGTGCCGGTGAGTGCCACCAGCGGGAATACGGCATGCACCTGCCAGCCTCCGTGGGAAACGGGGCCCGCACGGAGGGTGCCGTCGAGGGCTTCCATGCGTTCGCGCACTCCCAGCAGGCCGAAGCCGCCTCGGCCGCCGGCGGGCGGAGCGGCCTTGCGGTCCGGCGCGGTGTTGGTGACCGTCGCATGCAGCCAGGTGGTGTCCGCGTCCAGATGGACGGTGGTCCGGGCGCCGGGCGCGTGCCGCCGGATGTTGGTGAGTGCCTCCTGGACCACCCGCTGTACGGAGAGTTCGATCTCGGGGCCTAGGCGGGCGGTGCGCGCCGCCGCCGTGACCTCCAGCCGGGCCGGGGCGTCGTCGCCGCCGGCGGCGGAGTGGGCGGAGACGAGGTCGCCCAGTTCGGTGAGCAGGTCGCCGGGGCGCAGGGCGGCATGGCCGTCCTCCCGGAGAACGCGTACGAGACGGCGCATCGATTCCAGAGTCTCCGTGCCGGACCGCGAGATGTTGCGCAGAATCGGCGCCACCTCTTCGGGTGCGGTGGATCGGATGGTCAGGGCGGCGTTGGCCTGGACGATGATGCCGGTCATGTGGTGGGCGATCAGGTCGTGCAGGTCCCGGGCGAGGGCCAGGCGCTCCGCCTGACGGACGTCGTGCACAGCGCGTTCCCTGCGCAGGTCCAGGGCGCGGGCGGTGCAGCCGATGGCTACGCAGACGGCCAGGACCACGGTCAGGCAGTAGCCCCCGGCGACGAAGGCTTCCCGTGATCCCACGCGCAGCGGCAGCATGAGGACCGCGGCGGCCAGTGCGAGGGTGCAGGCGGCCGCCGTGGCCGGCCGCCGGGCGTGGGCAGTGGCGCGGACCGTGAGGAAGAGGAGCCCGCAGGTCTCCAGCCCGCCCCACCACGCTGCTCCGGGCGGCTCGATCATGCTCCAGACGGTCACCGCGAGGGAGATCATCACGGCGCCGATGACGCGCCGTCCCAGCGTGGGCGACCGGAGCGTGCCGAGCACGGCGAGGCCGATCAGCGGGCCGGTGACGAGTACGGGCAGCCAGGCGGTGGGAGATCCGAACGGATGGGGGCTCCTGGCGAGCACAGCGAAGTCCGCGAACCAGGTCAGCGCGAACGCGATCGCGCCGCTGACCTTGATGAGGCGGCTGATGGCCGGGGTGAGTGGGAAGTTCCAGTCCACGCCGATCAGCCTAGGAGCCCGAGGCGAGAGCGGTGTCGGCCGAACGGCCGACACGGCAGGGCCAGCACGGTACGTACGGCCGACACCGGGGCCTCGGCCCCGGCGGAACCATGGCCCACACGGGGCGGTCGGCGCTCCGGCGATTTCCCGTTCTCACCGACAGAGAGAGTTCTCACACTCCGATGGCCACCTTCCTGTACCGCATCGGCCGGGCCGCGTTCAAGCGGCGTTGGCCGGTCGTCCTGCTGTGGGCGCTCGTTCTGGGCGCCGTGGGCGTCGGCGCCGCCGGCGGCTCGGGCCCCGCGAGCTCCAGCATCACCCTGCCCGGTACGGAGGCTCAGCGGGCCTTCGACGTGCTGGAGGAGAAGTTCCCCGCCGCCAACGCGGAAGGCGCCACCGCCCGTGTCGTCCTGCGGGCCCCCGGCGGGCAGAAGATCAGCAGCGCCCGGAACAAGACCGCGCTCGAAGAGACTCTGGCCGGGGTGAGGGACTCCTCCGCACGTATCGGCCAGGTCAGCGACCCCTTCGCCGCGAAGGCGGTCAGTGCGGACGGCACCACCGCCTACGCGCAGGTCACCTACTCCGCCAAGGACACCGACCTCACCGATGCCGAACACACCGGCCTCGACGAGGCCCTGGAGTCCGGCCGGGAGAGGGGACTGACGGTCGAGGCATCCGGCAACGCGCTGGCCGCTCCCGCGGGGAGCCACACGGCCGAGGCCATCGGCTTCGCCCTGGCCGCTGTCATCCTCCTCATCACCTTCGGCTCGCTGACCGCCGCCGGCCTTCCCCTGCTCACCGCGCTGGTCGGGGTGGGGGTGAGCATCACCGCCATCACCGCGCTCAGCGGTCCGCTCGACCTGAACAGCAACGCCTCGGCCCTGGCCACCATGCTGGGGATCGCCGTAGGAATCGACTACGCGCTGTTCATCGTCTCCCGTTACCGCTCGGAACGCGCCGACGGCCACGACGCGTGTGAGGCCGCCGCCCGGGCGAACGGCACGGCCGGATCGGCGGTCGTCTTCGCCGGTCTGACGGTGGTCATCGCGCTCGCGGGCCTGGCCGTGGTCAACCTGCCCATCCTGACCGCGATGGGTCTGGCCGCCGCCGGCGCCGCCGCCGGCGCCGTCGTCGTCGCCGTCCTCGTCGCGATCACCCTCGTTCCCGCACTGCTCGGCTTCGCCGGGGAACGTGTGCGGGGCAAGGCGCACAAGCATTCCGCCGGAAGGACCGACAGGGCGAGGCCGGGGCTCGGACAGCGGTGGATCTCCCATGTCCTGCGCAGGCCGGCCCAGGTTCTGCTTCTGTCGGTGGTCGTCCTGGGCGTGGTCGCCCTGCCCGCCGCGAAGCTCGAACTCGGCCTGCCGGACGACGGCTCCAAAACCGCCTCCTCCACCCAGCGCAAGGCCTACGACATGCTGTCGCAGTCCTTCGGGCCAGGCTTCAACGCTCCCCTCACGGTGACCGTCGACGACCGGAGAGCGACTGTCACCCGCACCGGAGCCGAGGAGTTGGGCAAGGCCCTCGCCGGCCTGCCGGACGTGGCCGCCGTGACCCCGGCCATCTTCAACGAGGCCGGCGACACCGCCATCATCACCGTCATCCCCACGAGCGCACCGGGTGACGACGCCACCAAGGGCCTCGTCGACGGCATCCGCTCCCTGGCCGACGGCATCGGGGCCCGCGCCCTTGTGACGGGCACGACGGCACTCAATATCGACATCTCCGCCAAGTTCAGCGCGGCGATCGCGCCGTACCTGGCTCTGGTGGTCGGCCTGGCGGTTCTCGTGCTGATCCTGGTCTTCCGCTCGATCCTGGTTCCCGTCAAGGCCGCCCTTGGCTTCCTGCTCTCCGTGCTGGCCTCCCTGGGCGCACTCGTCGCCGTCTTCCAGTGGGGCTGGCTGAAGGACCTCATCGGCCTGGAACAGACCGGCCCGATCATGAGCCTGATGCCCGTGCTCATGATCGGCATCGTCTTCGGTCTCGCCATGGACTACCAGGTGTTCCTGGTCACCCGTATGCGCGAGGCGCACGTCCACGGCGCCGACGCCCCCACGGCGATCGCGTCGGGCTTCCGGCACAGCGCCACCGTCGTCACCGCCGCGGCCCTCATCATGATCAGCGTCTTCGCCGGCTTCGTCGGATCCCAGGACGCCATGATCAAATCCCTGGGCTTCGGGCTGGCGATCGCCGTCGCCTTCGACGCCTTCATCGTCCGCATGGCGATCGTCCCCGCCACGCTCGCCCTCCTCGGCAAGCGCGCCTGGTCCCTGCCCGCCTGGATCGACCGCATTCTGCCCAACGTCGACATCGAGGGAGAGAAGCTGGCACGGCGGGACCCCGGACCGCCCACGCGGGAGCAGCCGGTCCGCACATCCGAACCCGACTACGGCGGACACCACTGACAGCTGTGCAAGGTGCGGACCGGGACGGGCGGCGACACCGTCGGCACCGACCACCGTGCTCCTGCAGGGCCTGGTGATCGTCATGCCCGTCATCGGTGCCCGTCCCGGGACCCCCTCAACGGCCCACGGAGCGGCGTAGGACTTCGCGATCACCAGCGTGCTCCTCGCCGGCGGGCTGCCCTGCCCGCGCTGTCGGCAGGGAACCGCTGTGCCAGGGCCACCTTCAAGGCGCTGGTGGCCCTGGACTTCAGGCCGAGCGGAGGGCCTCCGTCGGGGACGCCCTGGCGGCGCGCAGCGCCGGGTAGATTCCGGCCAGGGCGGCCACCAGGACGGACACCAGAGGTCCGGCGACGACCGTGTAGAGCGGAATCGATGCCGGCCAGCCCTGGGCGAACGCGTAGCCGTAGACAGTGAGGCCGCCCACGAGCAGTCCGCCGACGCCGCCGATGAAGCCCATCAGGACGGCCTCCAGGAGGAATTGCGCGGCGATCTGGCCGCCTCGGGCGCCCAGCGCGCGGCGTAGTCCGATCTCGCCGCGGCGTTCCATCACGCCGACCACCATGGTGTTGGCGATACCGACGCCGCCCACGAGCAGGGCGACCGCGGCGAGGGCGAGGACCAGCCCGGTGAGGGCGTTCTTGGCCTCGGTGCGTGCCGTGTACAGGTCGGACGGGCGGCTGACCGCGACGGTGCCCGGGTTGGCGGGGGCCGCGGTGGCCCCCGCCACCGCCTGCACGTCGGGGACGCGTTCCGGATACGTTCTGAGGTAGACCGTGGCGGCGGTACCGTCTGCGCCCAGGTGGGCGATGGCCTGCGGCCGGCCGACGAGGGCTGCGGTGGCGAGCTCGGGGGAGAGTTCGCTCGACGCCAGGATTCCGCCGACGACGAACCACTGCCCGCCCAGCCACACCCGCTCGCCCGGCGCGCTCACACTGAGCCGTTGCGCGGCCTGCTCACCGAGGACGATCACCGGGAGCTTCTCGCTCGCCGCGTCCAGCCACCGCCCGCTCTTCATGTGTATGCGCAGGACGCTGAGCAGGTTGATCCGAGTGGCCAACACGGTGATGCTGCCGGTCCGTTCCGTCGGAACGAGGTCGTTGCGGTAGACGTGGGCCTTGGTGGCCCCGGTCGCGGTGACCTGCTGCACGGGGGCGATGTTGGCGAGCATCTTCTCTGCGGTGGGTGGCAGCGGCACCGGCTTCTGGTCGGGCCCCTTGCCGGGGGCGACGGTGAGCAGGTTGGAGCCGAGCTGGTCGAGCCGTTCGAGCAGGTGTGCCTGGTTGGAGTGCGAGATACCGGTCACCGCGATGACGGCTGCGATGCCGAGCGAGATGCCGAGCGCGGACAACGCGGAGCGCGTCTTCCGGGTGCGTGGCCCGATCATGCCGAGGCGCAGCAGGTCCGTCGGACGCAGCCGGGTTCGGCGCGGGCTGGACGACGTCACAGGGCCGCTCCCGTCGGGTGCGCTGCGCGTTCATCGAAGTCGATGCGGCCGTCGTGGAGGCCGATGCGCCGGGGGAAGGAGGCGGCCAGGTCGCGGTCGTGGGTGATGACGACGATCGTGGTGCCGTCGGCGTTCAGGGTACGCAGCAGGTCGACGACGGACGCTCCGGAGACGCTGTCGAGCGCACCCGTGGGCTCGTCGGCGAGCAGCAGTGCGGGGCGGCCGACGAGCGCGCGGGCGATCGCGACCCGCTGTTTCTCGCCGCCGGAGAGCTGGTCGGGATGGTGGCCGAGCCGGTGGCCGAGGCCCACTTCGCGGAGCGCTTCGGCGGCGCGGGCGCGGCGCACACGGAGGGGCGTGCCGCTGTAGAGGAGGCCTGTGGCGACGTTCTCGACCGTGCTGAGCCCGGACAGCAGGAAGAACTGCTGGAAGACGAAGCCGATCCGGTGCGCGCGCAGGGCGGCCAGTTCGGGGTCGGAGAGGCCGGAAACATCGCGTCCCTCGAACCGTATCCGCCCGTCGCTGGGCCTGTCGAGCGAGCCGAGCAGTGCGAGAAGGGTGGATTTGCCGGAGCCGGACGGGCCGACGACGGAGACGAGCTCGCCTGCCGCGATGGTCAGGTCGATGTCGTGCAGAATGCGCAGCGGCGGCGTGCCCGGGTACTCCTTGACGACGCCGGTGAGGTCCAGGACGGGGGCGTCGTGCGGTGGCTGATGCCAGGAGGGTCCGCTGGGTTCGACGGTGCATGTACTCGATCTTCTTGTCGGATGTCGGCGATGACGTTGGACAGTTCTACGGACCCGTGTGTGAGCCACCGGTCAGAGCTGGGCTAACAGCCGGCTAAACCCCCGCAGGTGCAGACTGGCGGTCACACAGCCCAGCGGGGTGCGGGGCGGCGGAACGGAGCGGAGCGGCATGCGGGTGCTGATCGTCGAGGACGAGGCCGATCTGGCGGCGATGCTGGCCGAGGGGCTGCGCGACGAGGGCATGGCCTGCGATGTCGCGCACGACGGCGCCCGCGCGCTGGAGCTGACGGCCGCGGCCGAATACGACGTCCTGATCTTGGACCGCGACTTGCCCAAACGGAGCGGTGACGCGGTCTGCCGAGCCTTGAACACGGCCGGCTACCCGGCCCGCATCCTCATGCTGACCGCCGCCGGCACCCTCTCCGACCTCGTCGACGGGCTGGGCCAGGGCGCCGACGACTACCTGGCCAAGCCGTTCTCGTACCTGGAGTTGGTGGCCCGGTTGCGCGCGTTGGGGCGCCGGTCCCAGGGCGGCGGTTCCCCCACGGTGCTGAGCAGAAACGGGGTGAGCCTCGACACCGTACGCAGAGTCGCCGGACGGGACGGCCGCCCGTTGAAGCTCACGCCGCGGGAGCTCGGTGTCCTGGAACTGCTCCTCGCCGCGGACGGGGCCCCGGTGGACACGCGGCAGTTGCGGGATGCACTGTGGGACACCGCACTGGATCCGGCGACCACCGCGGTCCGGGTCACCGTGCACGCACTGCGCCGAAAGATCGGCGAACCCGCGCTGATCGTCCACGATCCCGGCTACGGGTACCGGCTGTGAACCGCGCACGTCTCCGCCTGCTGCCACCGCACCGGCTGCCGCTGCGCGGCCGGCTCACCTTGGTGACGACGGCTGTCTTCGCGGTCCTCGGCTGCGGGCTGCTCCTGTTGAACTGGCTGAGTTCCCGACAGCTCCTTGAGGCGTACCGCGATCTCGTCGTGCCGGCCGCCGTCACGACCGGCGCTGTCACGAGCGAGGAGGCAGGCTCACCTGTCACGTGCTCCAGCGCCGCACGGACCGAGGACGCCGAGCCATGCGAGCCGCCGGCACCGACCGACGCTGCGTCGGCCGACGCGGCGCAGGCCTTCGACGACTTCCAGGGCAGCGTCCTCGACGGCCTCCTGCTGCGGTCCCTGCTGATGCTCGTCGTCTTCATCGTGCTCGCCGCCGTGCTCGCCTGGTGGGCCGGCCGTCGCTCTCTGCGCCGGCTCAGCCAGGTCACCGCAGCTGCCCAGCGCATCAGCACCGGGCACACACTGGACGAACGGCTCGGCCTCACCGGCCCGCACGACGAGGTCCGCGAACTCGGCGACACCTTCGACGCGATGCTCGACCGCCTGGACCGGAGCTTCACCGCGCAGCGCCGCTTCACCGCGCACGCCTCTCACGAACTGCGCACCCCGCTCACCGTCCAGCGAACCGCCTTGGAGATCCCGCTGGCGCAGGGCCGGGTTCCCGCCGACCTGAAGCCCGCTGTCCAGCGCGCGCTGGACGCCAACGCCCGTACCGAACGCCTGATCGCGGCGTTGCTGACGCTCGCTCGCGGTGAGGCCGAAGCGTCGGCCCCGCAATCGGCGGACCTCGCGGACGCCGCCCGGGACGCCTTGGCGGACCTGGCCGACGAGGCCCGTACGGCCGGGATCCGGATCACCGGCGCACCGGAGCCCGCACCGGTCGCGGGCGACCCCGCGCTGCTCCGGCAGATCGCGCTGAACCTGCTGGCCAACGCGGTACGGCACAACCACCGCGACGGCACGGCGACGGTGAGTACGGGTACCACGGTCGCCGCGGCCTACATCGAGGTCGCCAACACGGGCCCCGTACTGGCACCGGACGAGATCCCAGCCCTGTTCGAGGCGTTCCATCGGGGCCCGGAACGTCGCGGAAACGGTTCAGGACTCGGACTCGCGGTGGTCCGAACGATCACCGTCACGCACCGCGGTACGGTGAGCGCTGTCCCCAGGGCTGGAGGAGGTCTCACCGTACGCGTCGAACTTCCGCTTCGCAGCCGTCTGTTCGGCGGTCTGCCGGGGGACGCCCGGGTGCGGCCGTTTCGGACCGCGGACCGGTGGTGACACCGGAGGCCGCCCACCGCTTCCGAGGGCGGGTCACGGTGCTCGGCGGTTCCTCGTCGTACGTGACACAGTGGCGCCGGACTGCACTCGACGCTGCTGGGCGTGCTGGAGTTGACGTGCGACAGTACCGCCCGCCGGCCGGTGACGGACGCGATCGATCTGCTCCAGGGCCTGTCCGGGCAGCGGCCGAAGGCGCGTGGGCAGTCGCTGCGGAGCGAGGGCTACGAGGCGAAGGGGTGGTCGGTGTAGCCGGTCTCCCCGCCCACATACATCAGGTACTCGTTCCGGACGGGGGTGATGGGGGCGCCGGTTCGGAGGCGTTCGACCAGGTCGGGGTCGGCGAGGAAGGGGCGGCCCAGCGCGATGAGGTCGGCGCCCGCGGCCAGGAGACGTTCGGCTTCGCGCTTCCCGCCGTCAGCGGGAATCCGGTCGGCGGGCAGGACCGGATTGGCGATGAGTGAGCCCGGCCACTGCTTGCGGATGTCCTGCCAGACACCGGAGTCGGGGTCGGCGAAACCGACGTGGAGATAGGCCGGCCCGCGGTCGGCCAGGGCGGAGACGAGAGCCGCGTACAACGCACCGGTCTCCTCACCCTCGTCGATGCCGTTGACGGTGTTCCCGGGCGAGATGCGCAGACCAGTCCGCTCCGCACCGATCGAGGCCACCACTGCGTCGACGACCTCGGCAGTGAAGCGGATGCGGTTCTCCACGGAGCCGCCGTAGGAGTCGGTGCGCCGGTTGGTGTTGGGGGCGAGGAACTGGTGCAGCAGGTAGCCGTTGGCGCTGTGCACCTCGACACCGGCGAAACCGGCGTCGACCGCGCGGCAGGCGGCGGCGGCGAAGTCCTCGACGGTGGCGCGGATGTCGGCGAGGGTCATCTCACGGGGGATGACGGCTTTCTGACGCCCGCCCGGGGTGAAGATCGGTTCGGGCAGCGGGAGCGGCGACGGGGCGATCGGCGTGAGGCCGCTGGTGTCGGGGTGCCCCACGCGTCCTCCGTGCTGGATCTGGAGGAACATCGGACCGCCGCCCGCCGCTTGAACGGCCTCGGTGACCTGGCGCCATCCGGTCACGTGCCCGTCGGTGTGCAGAGCGGTGATGTGGGGGTAGATCTGGCCGACCGCGTTGGGGGCGGAGGCTTCGGCGATGATCAGCCCTGCGGAGGCGCGCTGTGACGGGCCGCCGGAATGAGATAGCCGGCATGGCCGGCTGGGAGATCCGGGAGGAGAACGGCCACTGGCGGGTCCGTACCACCGCGTCCTACCGCAAGCAGCCGCCGATCCTCCTGACCGCTCGCCATATCCAGAAGAACCAGTTCGACTTCCTCGGAAGCCTGCCCGAACAAGCCCCGTACGGCACCGCGTTCACCAGCGGTGTGGTGACGGAGGAGTTGAAACGGCTGCGGGACAAGGACACCCTTGCCTCCGAAGTCGCACGGTTCCAGCTCGGTTTCACCCATACATCCACGGCGCAGCTGCCTCATGTCATGAAGACGTTCTTCGCCGAAGCGGTGCAGCGGCTACCGCAGTCCGAGCTGCTGGTCGTGGACGTGGTCGGACCAGCACTTACTACACACCCACCGGTTTCTCCGGCCTTCCCGGAAAGAAGGGCCCCATGAACACGACCTGGGACACGGCCACCTCCCTCTACCTGCGACGGGACCGCAACAGCGCCCACTCCTTCCTCAACATGGACAAGTGGGAGAAGGCGCTCCTGTTCTCCCCCGACGGCACGATCCCCCGGGGAATCGCTGGGCTCGCCTTCCTCTGCCTGCTCGACCTGGTGGCCCATCCCGACCGGATCGCCGCGAAACTGCGCTGACGCCTGCTCAGCAGATGGGAACGCTGGGCTGGGAGTACCTCCGTAGCGTGGGAACCCTCCGAACCGGGGGAGCCCTTGGCGTCGTACTGCCAAGAACCGTGTCAGGTGCGTGTGCCCCCGGGCGTACACCGACGGTCACCCCGTTCGACGCGGTGGCTTGTAGAGGTCGTCGAGGCGGAGTGGTGCGGGCTGGGGCAGGGGCGTGGCGTCCGTCGGCAGGCAGGACTGGAGGAAGTAGGCGAGCAGACGGCGCGATGCGGCCATGGAGGCCGCCGGGGACTCACGCACGACGCCGTTGTTGGCCAGGAGCAGGAGAGTGACGTCGCTGGGGTGGAAGTCCTTGCGCAGTTGTCCGGTGTCCTTCGCGCGCCGCACGAGCTGGGCGAGGCACGCCTCGGCGCGGGCACGCTCACGATGGACGTCGGGCGCGTCGGGAAACCGGGAGAGGAACGCGGCGCTGAACCCGCGGTCCTGGGCCTGCATCATGCACACCCTGGTGAGGACGTTGCGAAGTCCCTGCCAGGGATCGTCGTCCTGAAGGGCCTCGTCGAGGGCTGCGACGCACTGGCCGAGTTGTTCGGAGAACGCGGCGGCGATCAGCGAGCCGCGTGTCGGGAAGTGCCGGTAGAGGGTGGCGGCACCCACGCCCGCTCTGCGGGCGATGGCGCTGGAGGATACATCGGTGCCGTCGAGGGCGTACGCCTCGCGGGCGGCCTGAAGGAGCCGGGCGCGGTTGAGCCGGGCGTCGGCTCTCTGCCCCGGTGGTCCGGAGTCGGAGGGGGGCGGGTTCCGAGACAGTTGGGCTGGCATGTCTCCCACCTAATCACAAACGGAAGGGGTCGACCGTTTAGCGGGTTAGCGTGACTGGTGCCGCAGCGCCCCGCGGGCCGACTCAGCCGGGGAGGTGAGTGGCTGAGGGTTTACGTGCTCAAGACGTGCCATGCCTACGGAGGTTGTCCGTGTTTGCTGTGCAGTACCACCGCTATGGCGGTTCCGAGGTCCTTGGCGTCGAGGAGGCCGAAGAGCCGCACGCCGGGCCGGGTCAGGTCCGCATCGAGGTGCGTGCCACCGGCGTCACCCCTGCTGACTGGTACCTGCGTTCAGGGAGGCTGCGGGACATCGCCACCGTGGACTTCCCTCATATCCCCGGCATGGATGCCGCGGGAATCGTCGACGAGGTGGGGGAGGGGGTGACCGGCACCGCCGTGGGGGACGCGGTCTTCGGCCTCGTCCCCTTCGTGGACAAGGGAGGCGCCGCGGCCCAGTACGCCGTGCTGGAGGCATGGGCGCCCAAGCCTCGGTCGTGGTCGTTCGAGGAAGCGGGCGGTGCCGCGGGCAACATCGACACAGCCACACGTGTACTGGGCGCGCTGGAAGCCGCCGAAGGCATGACCCTGTTGATCGACGGTGCCGCCGGAGGGGTCGGCACCATCACCGCGCAACTCGCCCGGGCCCGCGGCCTCACCGTGATCGGCACCGCGAGCGAAGGCAACCACGGCTTCCTCGACCGGCTCGGCGTCGTACCGGTCACCTACGGGGCTGGGCTGGCCGATCGCCTCGCCCCACTGGCCCCGGGCGGTGTCGATGTGGTTCTGGACGCGGCCGGTAAGGGCTCTCTCGCCGAACTGGTGGCCATCGCCGGCGACCCGCACCGTGTGGTGACCATCGCCGACTTCGACGCCGGCCGGCACGGAGTGCGGTACTCCCGCTCCGAAGCCGGTGAGTCGCCGGGCTGGGCAGGACTGGCGCCGGCGGCCGATCTCGCCGACCAAGGCCGCCTCACCGTCCCGCTGCACGCCGTGTTCCCGCTGAGGGAGGCCGCCACAGCTCATGACGCCAGCGCCACCGGCCACGCACGCGGCAAGATCGTCATCACCGTGCCCTGACACGGTGACCGATTCGGCCGGCAACCAGCGGCCCGCAGCAGGGCGGCCGGTCATTCGTCTTCGGCGTCCTCGTCGCGCGGGGCCCGCAGGCCGCCGGGCAGTCCGGGAAGGCGGAAGGAATCGTGTCCCGGACCCCGGCGAAGTTCCGCCGGCCCCATTTCTCTTGGATCTCCCCGGCCGTGCACGGGCTGTCCCGCCACACATGCCGTACTGCTGGAGGCACGACAGGTCCGTGACCCGTTCTGGTGTGGGCTCCGTCGAACAGTCCATGACGGGTTCGCACCCATAGAAGAAGCCACGTCATAGGAAGTCCCGTCACCGCGTGGCGGCTGTCCGACGACTGAGACGGTCCGGTGCGGCCGGCGCCCCCTCGGGCGCCCCGGCCGCACCACGCACCGCACGCCGCCTCCCCGTCCACCGCCACACCGCGAACCCGGCCGTGGCGACCAGCAGATACACCGGTACGAGGAGCTCCACATCCGGGGACGAGAGCTCCACGGACCAGCCGGCGTCTCGCTCGTCCCCCTCGAACACGATCCGGTTGACGGTCAGGAAGGTCAGGTGCGCCCCGATGGCGACGTACAACGGGGCGCGCCGGACCGCCGTACGGGCCACGACCAGCATCAGGCCGAACACTGTCAGCAGGATCAGATAGTCGACGGGATTCTGCCCGCCGGGCGCGAGTCCCACGGGCCCGGCCTCCGTGCCCACGAGGCGCGCGACCGCCGCCCCCGTCACCGTCGAGAGACCGGGAACGGCCAGGAACACGGCGGTCGTGCCGAGAGCCGAGACCACACCGCCGAAGCGGCCGCGCAGGGACGTCCACGTATAGCCGCGTAGCGTCGTCTCCTCGGGCAGCGCCTCCAGGAGCAGAGCGACCACACCGTTCGCCACCAGGAACCCGGCGAGTTCCGGCAGATCGGGGCGGGACCAGCGCAGCAGTCCGGCAGCCGTGCCCGCCCCGAGCACGAGAGCCGCTGAGCCCGCCGTCACGACGGCCCCGACGAGCAGTGCCCGCAGACTCCCGCCCACGCGGCCGAACCCGATCCCGCCGAGAGGGTCACCTCCACGGCGCAGCGCGAGCCATACGAGCGGTACGGCCACCACACTGACCAGGACCGCCGGAATGAGCCTCGCCACGAACCCGCTCGCTCCGACGGCATCGGCCACTTCGGGACCGAGCGCCGTGCCCGCACCCAGTGCCACGGCCATGACGAGTCCACCGCCCAGCGCCCGTCCGAGGACGCCGATGGGCGAAGGGCTGGGAGTGCGGGGGCGAAGGACGGCCATGTGTCTCCTCCATGCTGCTCGATCCCCGCGTCGCGGGGCACTCACCATCCTGGGCGCCCGCGCAGCCATGGAAGTCGTAGCCGTGGAGGAAATGGCCGTACATCTTTGGATGCAGTCCGTCCGTCGGACACGGCTGCTGCCAGGCGGAATCCGACGCCATCGGACGCCAAGTCCTGCTCGTGGGCGCCGTGTCGGCGGGCGCCGCGGGCAAGTCCCGGCCCGTGGAACCTCCGTCACCACGTGGCCGGTGCATCCCGCAACACTTTCGCGGCAGTCGTCACTGGCGATCACGACAGCGCACGGGCCGGTGCCTAGCGCCTCTTCCCAGTACGCACCCTGCGCGACGACCCGTCGCCCCAGGTCCGCGTCAGCGCGGCCGAGTCCCTGATCAACCTCGACCGGCACACCCACACGGCCGTGTCCTACCTCGACCGGACTCTCGCACGCCACCCCGACGTTCGCGTACGGCTCCAGGCCATCAACGCGCTCACCTTCATCGACCGCGACATCGCCCGCCGCGCGCTCCCGGCCGTCGAAGCCGCAGCCGTCAGCGAGGACGAGTACCTTCACCACGCGGGCCGCTATCCGAAACTCGTCCTCGACGGTACCTACACGCCCTCCTCGGGCCTCTACGAGCCGGTCTCATGAACCCCTGCTGCGCCCCGGGCCGGCAGCCCGGACCTCAGGGGCCCGGACGCCCAGCCACCGCGGCTGTGACGCTCACCCTGGGCCGCGAACGCAGGGATGACGTCACCGTGCGAGCAAGCCACCACGTGGCCACCGGGGTGGGCGCTTCCCATCCCGATCAGCACCGCAAGGGCTGCCCCGGCCATCCAGGCTCCGCCCAGCTCCCGCTGGAACGGGGAGTGGAACCCTTCGGTCCATTCCCGCGGCTGGTAGGTGCCATCGGGGGTCGCGAGGCCCGGAGCGGTCGCGATGCTCAGGCCGAAGGACCGGGCCAGCGGCTCAACCGTCTGCACACACCGTTTCGCCGGGCTGGAACAGATCGCATCGATGCTGTCCCGCATGACCGCGGCCAGGGAGCCGGCCTGGCTCAGGCCCTGTGGGCTCAGCGGGCGCGCCGAATCCTCGCCCGACCAATCCTCACGTGCGGCCGACCGGGCGTGGGGTACGAGGTCCACGGTCAGGCCGTGCAATGCCGTGATCATTCGCGGATCGTAGTCACCGGGGCCACCGCCGTCCACAGAAGCCACCCGGAGGCCGCCCGAAGCACCGATGACCGCCGGTGACCACAGGAGGACGGTGCCGCCACCGAACGAGGCCGTGGCTGCCCGCAGGCGGCGCGCAGGTCGAAGAGCACGCTCGATGCGTGTCCGCGCGTGTTCCGGGGGAGTGGTTACTGATCGGGCGTGCGGAGCGGATCCAGATTGAGGTGATGAGTGATGGCGGGTGTGCCGGGCGGGGAAACGGCGTTGGGTACGCAGCCGGGGCTGGCGGCCGAGCCGTTGGTCGAGGCGGTCACACGAGTAGCGGCAGCCGTACTCCGGCCCGACGCGGAGTCCACGGCCGTGGAAGGGGTGTCCAGGAGGCATCTCGACGAGCTGGCCCGGTGCGGTGCCTTCGGGCTCGTCGGGTACGCACCGGCCGAAGGGAGCGGGTGCACCGAACAGCAGGTGGTGCGCGAGATCCACGAGATCCTGTCCGCCGTCGACCCGTCCACGTGGTTCGTGTACACCCAGCACTTCGCCCTGGTGAAGGCACTGGGCGCGAGCCTCAACCACGATCTGAGGGAGCGCTGGCTTCCCGAGCTGGTTACGGGTGCGAGGCGGGCCACGGCGGGTTTCGCGTACCTGCGTCATGCGCAGCCGCCGGTCACCGCGGAGCGCGAGGAGAAGGGCTGGCGATTACGGGGCCGGGTGCCCTGGATGACGGGCTGGGGGCTTGCGGACGTGGCGATCGTCGGTGCCGTCACCGTCGAGGACGAAGCCCTGTTCGTCCGGGTCGGCTGCGGGCCGGACGGGGGCTTGACGGCAGTCGGCGTACCGCCCCTGTGGGCCATGGGCGGTACGCATACCGCGGCCGTCGAGCTGAGAGGCGTTCTCGTTTCCCCGGACGATGTGATCTCCATCGAGCCGAGACAGGACTGGGCCCGGTCCTACGACCTGGAGAACGCCAACGCCCACCCTGCCGTCTTCGGGCATCTTCGCGCCGCGGTGGACCTGCTGCTGGGGGCGGTTCCCCGGGCCGGTGCCGCGTACGGGGCACTGGCCCACCGGCTGGCCGACGAAGCCGCCCGGCTGCGCACCGAGGCGTACGCCCTGCGTGACGAACTGCCGCCCGAGGAAGAGGTGACGGCCCGGACCGAGATCCGGGCCGCGGTCCTCGACCTGGGTGTCAGAGCGGCAAGTGCCTGCGTGGCGGCTACCGGCGGCCGTGCCGTCCAGTACGGCGACACGGCGGGCCGGCTGGCCAGGGAGGCCCTGTTCCACCTGATCCAGGCGCAGACCCCGCAACTGCGGGAGGCCACCGCGGGGGTGGTGACCCGGCGGATCTGAGGCGAGGGCCGGTGCCGCCGGCCGATCCCCGTCCGGCGGCGCTCAGGCGATCGCGCGTGCGGCCGATGTCAGCGCGCCGATCGTGGGATATCCACCGGTTCGGGTCAGCAGGTCGACTGCCAGGCGCAGGCAGCGCAGTTCGCAGGCCGCCCGGTCGGCGTCGGAGGCGATGGAGGTGAGTTCCACCACGTGGGCCATGCCGATGACGCGGCGGATGATTTCGGCTCCGCAGAAGCCGATCGTGTCGGTGAAGACTGCCGCGAGGTAGCGTTCGCGCTCCTGGCCGAGAGCGGCAATGTCGTCGCGGGCGGCGAACATGGCTTGTGGGTAGGCGTCGCCGGATGCCGCTTGTTCCCACAGCCTCGTGAACCGGCCGGCGAAGCCCCGCCACACGTCCTCGATCACGCCCAGCAGCCATATCCGTGTGTCGCGCGCCGTCCGACCGGCGCCGGCTGACACCGGATGGGCGTCCATGGCGAAGTAGGCGAGCAGCAGGTGCGCGAGGAGACTGCCGATGTCGAAGCCCATGGGGCCGTGAACGGCGAACTCCTGGTCGATCACCCGGGTGTCGTCGGGCGTGACCAGGATCGAGCCGGTGTGCAGGTCGCCGTGGAGCAGCGCGTCGGTGGAGGTGAGGTAGCGCAGTTTGAGGCGGGAGACGGCGATCTTGAGAGTGATGTCGTTCCTGAGGCGCTGGACGGTCGCGTCGAGGTGCGGACTGGTCCACCGGTTGCGGTGGTGGTCGTGGTAGATCTCGGTGAAGATCATGTCTTCCATGATCCGGGTCATTTCGGTGTTGCCGCTGAACTCGGCCACCAGGGACCGCTTGTGGTCCGCGGTACTCGCCAGGTCGCTGGTGAAGAACAGGGAGCGCGCGAGGTACTCGGCGAGATGGTCGCCGAGCTCGGGGTAGTGGACACCGTCCAGCAGGCCCTGGCGCAGCACCACGTGGGGTGCGAGGAACTCGGTGACGAGGAGGTGGGCCGAGGGGGCGTAGTGCAGTGCCTCGGGGACCCGTCCCGGGGCGAGCCTGCCGTGTTCCTGGAGTGCCCGGTACTCGAAGCGGGTGCGGTGGGGGGTGAGGGGCCAGGATTCTCCGCTCACCCGGACGTAGGGCATGGCCTGTTTGGCGCAGACGCGGCCGGCGGAACCGCTGACCTCGAAGACGTAGTTGACGTTGCCATCACCGATCTCCCTGACCTGCCATGTGGCGGGCGGGCCGCCCAGCGCCCGGACCACGTGCGGGACGGACTCCAGGTACGGCGGGAGTGTGCGCGCGTCGAGCAGCACGGCGGGTGCGGGGGTGTTCATGGTCCTCCTTGGGCGGGCGGGCTGCGTGGTGTGTCGTGTGTGGGGCGCCGGACGTGTGTCTAGGTCACGTCCCAGCCGGGTGAGGCGTGGGTACGCAGCCAGGCGGGCCTGGGGCGGCCCAGCGGCCCCTGGAGCAGGTGTTCGGCGGAGGCGAGGACCCCTTCGACGGATCCGGGGCGCAAGGTCGTGGAGTCGCTGACGCAGAACACCGCTTCGCCCGGCAGGGGTTCGCGCATGGCGGGGATTGCCTGTTCCGGGTCGTGTCCCGGCCGCCAGACGGGCCAGGCTCCGCCGTGGTGCTCGACGGACCAGTGCTGCCACCGTGACGCGAGGGGGCGTGGTGCTGCGACGACGCCGTGGACCCGCAGCAGCATCGCGTGCGCCTGCTCGGTCTGGAGCCGGCTCGCCGGTCCGGGCTCCGTACGTTCCCTGCTGCCGGGTGCGGGGCCGAACTCCCGGTCCGTGTAGAGCGGTCCGTCGGCCAGGGCCGTCCAGTGGGCTGCCGCGGACCCGCTGGCGTACACGGCCAGTACGCCGCCCGGTGTCTCCCCGGGTCCCGGAGGCGTGGCCCAGTACCAGAGCTGGCGCAGCGGCAGATCGGTGGTGCTGCGGCCACGGCTCACCCCGGTCCGGTGCCACCAGGGCCGGGGATAGCTGAGGAAGAGCTTGACGGCCGGTACGGGACGGGTGGCGGCGAGCAGGCTGGGCGGTCGGCTGCTCCGCCCGCGGACGATGTCCGGTTTCAGCAGCTCGACGGCATGGTGGGGCAGGGCGAGAAGTACCGTCCGGGCGAGTACTTCCCGTGGCGCGGCCGGCTCTGCCCGGGCGAAGCGGAGTCGGTAGTAGGGACCGTCGATTCCGTCGATCGCGCTGTTCACCCGGTCCAGCCGCGTCAGCCGGTGCCCCAGGAATGTGGTGCCGCCCGCGGCCGCGAAGCGTCGGTGGAGGGCGAGGGGGAGTTGCTGGAGGAACCACTCGGACCGTTGCAGCTCCGTACCCGGCCACTGCATCTCATGACCCGGAGGCGTCCCGTCAGGGGACGGAATCTCGTCACTCTCCAAGAACGGTGCTCGCGCCGCGCGGACAGCTTCCTCCACGGCCGGGTCGGCCGGTCGAAACGGCCCCCGCACGAGGCGAACACGCCACCGGGCTCCAACAGCGCGGCCATGCGTGACCACCGTCCCTCCGGGTTCGTCCAGTGCAGCGCTGCTGCCGCGTAGACCAGCCCGTACCGTTCGCCCGGTCGCAGGTCCTCGAAGGCGGCTTGCACCGTTCTGACGCTCGTCGGCACGTGCTTGCGCAGTTCGGCGAGCATGGACCTGTCGGGATCGGTCGCGGTGACCATGACCCCTCGATGAGCGAACAGACGGGTTGCCTTGCCTGTCCCCGCGCCGATCTCCAGGGCGGTCCCGACCGGATGGCCCGCGTATGCCATCACCAGGTCGAACAGTGCCTCGGGATACCCCGGCCGGAACCGTTCGTACGCTTCCGCCACCATTCCGAAGCTCAGCGCGCGACCAGACATGCCGAGCATCCTGACATGAGTGGCCCCATCGGTGCTTGATTCTTCCTGCCGGCCCGGACGCGAGCTGATGTCTCCTGAGAGACATCAGAGTCTGGAGAACGACGGCCACAGGGCGGTGACGGCGTGCACGGGGGAGACGGTGGTGCCGTACGCGATTCGGCGGGCGGGTGCTGCTCCCGGCAGATCTCCTCCACCTCGCACACCGCCTCGGGGACTGAACCGGGTCCTGCTCACCGATCGGCCGATGGACGGGCAGGCACCACAGGCGCCTGGACCGCAAAGACTTCTTCGCGAAGAAACCTTTGCGAAGAAGTCTTGGCGGTCTAGGATGCGCGGTATGACTGACCCCAACGCGAGGCCGGACGGCCCGCAAACCGAAGCCGACTCGGTGGTGCTGGATGCCAAGGGGCTGCGTGCCCTCGCGCATCCGGTGCGTGTGCAGTTGGTCGGACTGCTGCGGAAGTACGGCCCGTCGACGGCCACCCGCCTCGCGGAACGGCTGGGCGTGAATTCAGGTACGGCCAGTTACCACCTCCGGCAGCTCGGCGCGGCCGGTTTCGTCGAGGAGGACACCGAACGCGGCAATGCGCGAGAGCGCTGGTGGCGTTCGGTGCACCGGACTACGTGGTTCAACGATCCGATGCTGGCCGAGCGGGAGCCCGAGGCCGCACTGGCCTATCAGCAGTCCGTCGCCGCCACCTACACCTTGCGCACGCAGCAGACCCTGAACGGGCTTCAGACGATGCCCCGCGCCTGGCGGAACACCTTCGACATGAGCGACTGGGCCTTGCGGCTCACGCCCGAGGAAGCCGCCGCCCTGTACCGGGAGTTGACCGAAGTCATCGAGCGCTACCGGCGAGACGCGCCGGAGACGGCGGCGAGCGCCCCCGAGGGAGCCGAGCGGGTCGCGGTGTTCACGCAGATTCTGCCCGAACTGGACGCGGCGGCCTCGTCGTCGCTCCCTTCCGGCCCCCAGGAAGCAGAAGAAAGTCCGGCGTCGTGACCGACGACGCGTCGGAGTCCGGCGGTATACCCGGCAAGAGGACCCTGCGGCCTTTGGGCGGGGTACTGACGGCCATGGCCGTGTCGCTGACCGGCACGCGGATCTCCGTTGTGGCACTTCCCTGGTTCGTCCTCGCCACGACCGGCAGCGCCACCCAGACAGGACTGGTCGCCTTCTGCGAGATGACTCCCTACGTGGTGGTCAAGGCGTTCACCGGACCGCTGGTGGACCGGATCGGCCCGCGGGCCGTTTCCTGGACCACCGATCTGGCCAGCGCGACCGCCGCTGCCGCAGTTCCCCTGCTCCATGCCCTGGACCTGCTCTCCTTTCCCCTTCTGCTGGTTCTGGTCGCGCTGATCGGCGCGGCCCGGGGACCCGGCGACCTGGCCAAGGAGGTGATGGTCCCGGAGGCAGCCGAGCGCGGCCGGGTGCCGCTGGAGCGGGCCACCGGTCTGTCCGGCGTGATCGAGCGGCTGGCCTCCACCGTCGGCCTGGCGGTCGGCGGATCCCTGGTGGCGCTGCTCGGCCCCCTGACCGGACTCGCCGTCAACGCGGGCTGCTTCGCCCTCGGATCGGTGATCATCAAACTCGCGCTGCCTCGCGGGATGGGGCACGCGGCCGAGGAAGTCCCCACGCCGGCCGGGGAGACGGAACCGGGCTACTGGCGGCGGCTCGGCGAAGGCTTCACCTTCCTGCGCGGCGAGCCACTGCTGCTCACCGTCATCGTCATGGTCGGCATCACCAACCTGCTGGACGCGGCGTTCATCTCCGTGCTCGTGCCCGTCTGGGCCAGGGAGTCCGGCAACGGGCCGGCCGCGATCGGCCTGATGGGCAGCGTGATGGGGGCCGCGGGGGTCGGCGGGAGCCTGATCGCCGCGATGATCGCGCACCGGATGCGTCGCCGGATGGTGGTTCTCACCGGGTTCCTGCTGGCCGGGGCACCGAGATTCCTGATCCTCGCTTCCGATGCCCCGTTGGGGGTGGTACTGGCCGTCTTCGCGGTCAGTGGGTTCGGCGCCGGCTTCGTCAATCCGGTGCTGGGCGCCGTCCTCGTCGAGCGTGTACCACGCCGGATGCTGGGCCGGGTCAACGCCCTCGGTGACTCGCTGGCCTGGGCCGGTATCCCCCTCGGCGGGCTGCTCGCCGGGGCGGCGGTGACCGCTGTCGGACTCGTGCCGGTCCTGCTCGCCTGCGGGGCCGCGTACTTCCTCACCACGAATCTGGCCGGCCTGCGGCCGGAATGGCGCGAGATAGACCGTACGCGCGGGCAGGCCGCTCTGAAGGCGCAGTCCAAGGAAGACGCCTCACAGGACAGTGCGAACGCAGCGACATGACGATCACGGGAGGGAGGCGGGCCATCCGGTTTCCTTCTCCCTCCCACTACTGCTTCTGGCCTCGCCCCCGCTTCACGCACGTTCGGATGGCCGCTGGTCGGTGTAGTCCGTCGCAACGCGGGAGCCCGGAAGCCTGAACTCGCATGGAGGTCAGGACGTCTCAGAACAGGGCGTCCTGACCGGGTTCCTGATGCGGCAACGGACGGGGGTCCTTGCCTTCCCACTTCGCTTCCAGGTGCTTGCGCCAGCCCTGCGGGGCAGGCCACGGTATGCCCCACTCCGCGAGCTGCTTCTTTGTCCAGCCGCCGTTGGGAGTCTGCGCGGCGGTCACTTCGTCAGGAGAGGGCACGTAGGTCGGCATAGCCTCATGATGCCCAACACCGAGGTGGTGCGCGGCAGGATGAGGCAGAAGACTGTCCGGGCGCTTCGGCTGCCACCCTTGCTGCCGGCCTCCGGCCTCGGGCATCGTCGGCACCCAGCTCAGCAGCGGTGAGGCCCATGTGTGCCAACGGATCCATGCCCGCGGAGCAGTTGGTGCTGTGGCGAGCGGCGCACAGTTCGGTCAGGGACGAGTGTCAGGGTCTCGTCGCCGTCGGTCCTCACCCGCAGTCTCAGTGGAACCAGACGACGAGCCGGACGTGCTCCGGGCCGTGAACCTCGGCGAGGGTGCGCATCACACCCCAGACCGGACCCCAGTGGGTCGCGTCGCCTGCCACGGCCCGTCGGCTGCGCGAGCCGGAACTGTCGGTCTCCTGCCAGTCGGCCGACATCAGTTCCGCCCAAGTGATCCAGGTGGTCCCGTTGACCAGCCTGACCGAGCGCCTGCTCTTCAACGCCGGTGTCATCGCACGCCTCGGGAGCGTCGACGGCGGCGATACCCGGACCGACACCCTCGACCTTGAGCGCCGTCGCGGCATCACCATCAAGTCCGCGGTCGTGGCGCTGGCCACGCCCGCTACGGACGCGGACGGCCCGCGCGTCACCCTCGTCGACACCCCCGGCCATGCCGACTTCATCGCCGAGGTGGAGCGGGCGCTGCGCGCGCTCGACGGCGTCGTCCTCGTCATCTCGGCGGTCGAGGGCGTGCAGGCACAGACACGCGTCCTGATGCGGACGATCGTCAAGCTGGGCCTTCCGACGCTGATCTTCGCCAACAAGATCGACCGGACCGGCGCCCGCGAGTGCGCGCTGGTGGCCGAGATCCGGGAGAAGCTGACGGTCCGGGCCGTGGCCGTGTCGTCGGTCGACGTCATCGCCACAGCCGGCGCTCGGGCCATCGAACGTCCCGTGGAGGACATCGGCGAGTTCCTGGCCGACGCCGACGACGCCTTTCTCGCCCGATACCTCGACGACACGGCACAGCTTGACGACGCCGACTACCGAGCCGAGCTGGCCCGCCAGGTCGCCGCGGCGAGGGCGTACCCCGTCTTCTTCGGCTCAGCGGTCACCGGCACGGGGGTCGAGGCCCTGGCCGAGGGAATCGGGGAACTGCTGCCCTCGCGGAGCCTGTCGGCGGACGGTCCGTTGGACGGAACGGTCTTCAAGATCGAACGTGGTCGGGCGGGCGAGAAGATCGCCTACGCGCGCCTCGACGGCGGCACCCTCACGCCGTACCAGCACGTGGCGTACTTCCGTCGCGGCGATTCCGGCATGGTACTGGAGCTGGCCGGCCGGGTGAGAACCGTGGAGGGGTGCGCGGCAGGCGAGATCGCACGGATCACCGGGCTCAAGGACATCCGCATCGGCGACCGCCTCGGCAGCTCGGACGGGCTGGGACAAAGCGGCTTCTTCGCGCCGCCGAGCCTCGAATCCGTCGTGACGCCGCAGGATCCCGCCCGCACGGCTGCGCTGTACACCGCCCTGGAGCAACTGGCCGAGGCGGACCCGTACATCGGCGTGCGGCGGGAGGAGACGACGCACGCGATCTCCGTACGGCTCTACGGCGAGGTACAGAAGGAGGTCGTCCAGACGACCCTGGCCGAGGATTTCGGGATCGAGGTGGAGTTCAGCCGGTCGCGGACCATCTGCATCGAGCGGGTGAAGAAGGCCGGCTCCGGCGTCCAGGAGCGTCGGCCGGAAGAGCGTGTCTTCGACTGGGCGACGGTCGGCCTGCGGATCGAGCCGACCACACCGGGATCGGGCGTCGGCTACGGCCTGGAAGTGGAGCTGGGTGCCCTGCCGCTGTCGTTCCACACGGCGATCGAGGAATCCTTGCGCAAGAACCTGCTCGTCGGGCCGCACGGTTGGGAGGTCACCGACTGCCGGATAACGGTCACCCGCACGGCGTTCTTCCCGCCCATGTCGACCGCCGGCCACTTCCGCAACATCGCGGCACTCGCCCTGGACAGGGCGGTCCGCGCCGCCGGCACGCAGGTCTGTGAACCGGTCAACCGCTTCGAGCTCGAGCTCCCGGCCGACAGCGGCCCCCGGGTGCTACCGCGCCTGGCCGGGCTGCGCGCTGTCCTCGACGAGCCGCAGACCGGACCGTCGACCTGGCGACTCACCGGAACGATCCCGGCGGGCAGCATCGCCGCGTTCGAGCAGGAATTGCGCGGGTTGACGCACGGCGAGGGCGTGTTCCTGAGCGAGTTCGACTCCTATCGCCCGTGCTGACCGGCCCGGAGGCATATCCGCCCGGTCAGCCGACGGCCTGAGCGGCTGCAGCCGTCCGTTCCTTCGCGCGTACTCAACGGCCGGGCGGCCCGTGCGCCTCTGCCGCTCCCGGTTCTCGTCGGGTCGGGCAAGTGGCTCCATCACCTCGTTCGGTGTTCCGCGCCGACACCATGATTTCGGTGCATCTGCTCAGGGCTGTCACTGTTGTGCCGGTACGCGGGCCACCTGCCAGGCATCCTGCCTGGCAGGGCCCTCACTGACCGTTGGGGCCGGGGGAGGGGCGCCGTCCAGTGGCAGATGGCATCGGCCGGGGACCGGGCACCGCCTGCGCGGCCGACGTCAGTTGCCGCACCACGCGCAACAACCGATTCATGAACCAGGAGCGACAGCATGAGATTCGACAACCACCGCGTCGTCATCACGTCCGCCGGCCGCGACTTCGGGCGAACCCTGGCGATCCGGCTCGCCGACCTCGGGGCCGAGGTCTTCCTCTCCGCTCGCAGTCTCGATGCCGCCGAACGTGTCCGCGACGAGATTCGCGATCGTGGCCATCAGCACGTGCATGCCTTCACCTGTGACCTGACGGACCCCGCCTCCATCCGCGACTTCGCCTCCTCCGTCGCACGACGCACAGACCGGGTCGACGTGCTCATCAACAACGGTTCCCGCTACCTCGAAGGGCCGGACCTGCTGTCCGCGACAGACACTGATGTCGTCGACACCATCGCCTCCGGTGCCACCGGCACGGTCCTGGCCGTGAAGAACTTCCTCCCCCTCCTGCTCAACTCGGACAGACCCGATGTCGTGACGATGGTCTCCGCATGCGCAGCACAGGGCCACCACCGGTCGGACGCCCACGACGCCTTCTATGCGGCCAAGAGCGCCCAGGCAGGGTTCACCGAGATCCTTTCCAAGCGCCTGCGCCCCCGAGGAGTCCGGGTGATATCGCTCTACCCGCCCGACTTCGACAACGCCGACCCGCTCACGGAGGAGTGGGAAACCGCCCCTCGCGAGTCCACGGACGGCCTTACCGCGCATTCGCTCGTGGAGTGCGTCCTCTTCGCGGTCGCCCAGCCCCGGGACTGCTTCATCAAGGCCTTCCACTTCGAACAGGTCTGAACGATGCCTCCCACCTCCGTACGGACGCTGATGCCCAATCAGGAGACGTACCACGGCGCCGAACTGCGGGCGGTCAGGCAGTTCGGCGTAGGCGACTTCACCATGGAACCGCCCCGGCGGAGCACAGGCCGTCCTCCTGACCGGGTTCGAGATCCTTGCGCTGCCCCGTATTGCCGCTCCGTACGAGGAGACCACCCGGCCGCGCAGACCTCAGCCCGCCGCCCCCATGCCACCCGCCGCCCGCCTCACGGCCGTTTCCCGGCAGTCGGACCATCGGTTCCTGCGGTTGAGGCATGGGGGAGGGTTCACTGTGTGGGGAAGAGCTCGGTGAGCAGGCCGCGGATACGGGTTGCAGCAGGCTGCGGAGACGGGTTCCATCGCGTCGCGGATGGCGCCCACGAGGAGGATCGGACCGGATCTCGGCGGTAGCGGGCTGAGCACTGCGTTCCGGTGCAGGCGTCCGTGCGTTCGCCCAACGGTGCTTTGCCGCGCGGACCGCGGTTCGGCGTCGCCATACCGTCCCGTGAGGCCGTGACGCCGCGGCGAGGTGCTGGTGCTCTCGTGTTCGGCGGTCAAGATGGCTGGACTTCGTCGAAGAGGGCGAGTGCTTCGGCGGGGTCCGGGCTCACGAGGCGTTCCAGACCGGCCATCGTGATCTTCGCCCACCTGCCGGCCCGTGCCCACATCTGTTCCTCGAAGGCGCGGACGGCCTCGTCCAGATCTCCGGGGCCGGGAGCGGCGGCGATGGATTCGGCGAGTTCGGCGCCTTCCAGCATCGCGAGGTTCGCGCCCGCTCCCAGTGGGGGCATCAGGTGGGCGGCGTCGCCCAGCAGCGTCACCCCGGGGACGTGGGCCCAGGTGTGGGACGCGGGCAGGACGTGGAGAGGGCGGTGGGCGAAAGCGGTGCCGTGGCGGAGCAGATCGAGGACGGGGGCGGCCCAGCCGTCGAACAGAGCCAGCAGGCTTGATCGCGCGGCCTCGACATCGGCCTGGTCCAGGTTCGTTCGCCAGTCCAGCGGCGCGCGGAACTGGGCGTACACCTTGACGTGCCCGCCGCTGTTGCGCTGCGCGACCAGCGCTCGGTTCACGCCGTACACGGCCACGGATCCGTCGCCGATCAGCCGGGCGAGGCCGGGGTGGCGGGTGTCGACATCGTCGAGGGAGGTCTCGACCAAGGTGACGCCGGTGTAGTGCGGCGTCACCGACGAGACAGCCGGGCGGATCCGGGACCGGGCGCCGTCCGCGCCGACCACGAGGTCGAACGTCTCCTGTCGCCCGTCCGCGAAGTGGACCAGTACGCCGTCCCGGGTCCCCGGCACCACCCGCGTCACGCCCCGGCCCCACTGGACGTCGAGAGGGCCGAGCACCAGGTCGCGGAGTTGCCCGCGGTCGATCTCGGGATTGGCCCGGTCATCCGGACGGGGGCGCCAGTCACGCAGGACGGTCCCGTCCGTGTCCAGGATGCGCATGGCCTGCCCCTCGGGACGGGACAGTGCCCGGAACTCGTCCAGCAGCCCCGCCTTGTCCAGCGCGAGCTGGCCCAGCCCTTCGTGCAGGTCCAGCGTGCCGCCCGGGGGGCGGGCGTCTGGGGCGGGATCGCGTTCCAGGACGGTGACAGGGTAGCCATGGCGGTGCAGGACACGGGCGAAGATGAGGCCGGCGGGGCCGCTGCCGACCACGGCGATACGGTGTTGCATGTCGATACACTGTATTTCCCTACTGCACTGCATCGCAACAGAACGGTGTGACCATGACTGTGTGGGACCGGCCGGAGCCGCCGACTCGCCCCGTGCCGCTCGACAGGGAGCGGATCGTCGCCGCCGCCATCGTGCTGGCCGACGAAGGCGGGCTGGATGCCGTGTCGTTGCGCAAGGTCGCCGCCCGGCTGAACGCCGGCCCGATGCGGCTGTACGGATACATCTCCACCAAACAGGAGCTGTTCGACCTCATGGTGGACGAGGTCCAGGCCGAGATTCTCCCCGAGGAACGGCCCGATGACTGGCGGGAGGCGCTGTGCACCCTCGCCCACCGCACCAGGCAGGCCGCTCTCCGTCACGAATGGCTGGCCGACCTGCTCGGCGGCCGCCCGGCCCTGGGCCCGAACGGCCTCGCCGTGACCGAGGCCGCGCTGGCCACCCTCTACGGCCTCGCCGACATCGATACCGTCATGCGGGCCGTGGAGACGGTCAGCGCCTACTTCACCGGCGCGATCAGGCGTGAGATCGCGAGCCTGCGGGCCGAGCGCGCCACGGGCCTGTCCAAGCTCGACCGGCAGCGCGCCTCCGGCCCGCATGTGACGAGGATGCTGGCCACGGGCCGCTTCCCGGCGCTGGCCAAGGCCGTGTACGACGGCACGGACGTGGACGCCGAGGCATCCTTCGCGACCGGTCTGGACTGGGTGCTCGACGCCGTGGCCGCCAAACTGCCCCGGCCGCCGGTGTGACACTCAGCCCTTGCCGCGTGCGAGCGAAGCCGGGGTCGGTGTCCACGGGAGCGGGCCAGCAGCGGACAGGTCACGGACCTGTCCAGGGCGAACTGCTCGAACACCCTCCGGTTAACCCGCACATGCACGTTCTTGTAGTCGAACGTCAGCGGTTTCATGCCCATGCCCATGAAGAGAGATGGCGACTCATCTGGCCGGCGCCCTCTTGGGCCTCGGCAGCGCCCATCCCGGTCCTCAGAGGAACACCACTCCCGCCGCGGCCGTCGCCGCGAGCACGACGATCACCAGAACGTTGAATGTCACCTCCTGTTGTTCCGAGCGGCGCTTGGCCGCTCGGTCCAGCGTGAATTCGGCCGGGTCGGCGGGAGAGTAGTAGACCGCGACGTCACGGCCGTACGCGCCTGCGGGGTCTGCCAGATGCGACGTGCAGTGGGCCGTGACAGCCGTACCCTCGCGGGTGGTGAACGACACCACCGGGGTGATGGTGGTCCGGGTGTGGCCGTCGTCCTGGTCGACGCTCACGTCCTTCAGGACCGCGACGACCCGTCCCTCCGCGGTGTCCATCGCGGCCAGCCTGCCGAGGCGATCTTTTGTGGCGCGTATCGTCCCGGGCAGGCCAACGGCGGCGAAGACCGCCCACGGACCGCCGAAGCCGATCAGCGCCCACGGCCACCCCCGGTCGACCGCGGCGAGGGCCACCAGCCCGGCGTAGACCAGGAAGAGCGCGAAGCTTGGCCAGCCCAGCCCACGACTGGGCTCCTCGGGGACGTTGGAGAACCGGTAGGCGTGCGGTCTGCCCCTGAGGTGGCTGACCCCGATCTCCCGGCCCTCCCACGCCGCAGTGATCATCTCGCCGCGCTCACCGTCGTTCGTCACGGTGACCTCCTGCCCGGAGGCCGGGTCGCGGTAGGAGACGACCACCGATATCCCGCCCGCGCGGGAGCCGCCGTGCCGGGGCTCCCGCACCCGCTCGATCCGCCCCGTGAGCCGGAGCGTCCGCTGCGCCTTGGTCACCCCGGCCAGCGACATGCCGTACCCGCCCAGCGCCGCCACACCCCACACCGCACACCACAGCACCAGAAACTCGTCCCACCCCATGCGCCCTCCTCCATCCGATCCGGTCAACTGCCCATGCGCCGAAGCGCTTTGCCCTGCCCGTCCGCCTCCAGGATTCCCGTGCCCCCGTCGCCGGTGACCACGACCCTGAGTGTGAGAGAGCCGGTGACGGCGTCGGCGGTCAGCTGCCAGCTCCGCGGGGAGTCGATGCCGAGGGTGCTCCTTGCCTCATCGACCAGGCCGGGAATGCGATCGTAGGGCAGGGAGCGCGGGTCGAACCCGGCGCTCTTCACACCGGCGGGGGAGAAGACGACCGTCAGCAGGCGGTCCTGCACGACGACGGTGATTGCGCGGCGCTCGTCCGCGCTCCGCGTCAACGACTCGACGGCCTTGCGGAGTTCGCCCTCGTCGAGCATCGACCGGCCCGGCCCGACGGTGACCGTGCCGGTCGCCGACGTCACGGTGGTCGTGGACGACGAGGAGGAGACGGACGGCCTTCGGGGAGTGCCGCTCCCGTCAGGGCCGAACAGGTCGGCGCGGAACAGCAGGAGCACGGCGCCCACGCCGAGCAGCAGGCCGAGGAGCGTGAGGAGACCGCCGGCACAGCCCGCCGGGGATTCACTCTTCATGGCCGGACCGGGCACCGAATCCACCTGGGCCCCGGCAGCCCGCTCCTCCCACGCCGGGGTCGGCCGTTTCACGATCCGCGTCTTCCACGGCCGGTCCGGTGGATACTCGACCACCACGACCCCGCGCGGCCGGTAGTCGGTCAATTCGACGAGGTTGATGTCCTGCCGGATCTCGACGCGGTACGCGGGCGAGTCGTCCGGCGCCACGGTCAGTTCGAACCGCACCGGTACGTCGCTGCCCTCACCTCCGACCGCCTCCAGGCTCTCGATCACCGCGAGCGCCGTGCGCGGAACGACGGCCGCCTCGCGGGCGCGGCTCGGCAGCGTGGCGAGGAGGAAGACCAGACCGTAGACAGCGGGCAGGACCAGCCCCATGACGATCAGCGGCGTCTTCCCGACGACGCACCCGCCGATGAAAGCGGTCAGCGACGCGCCGATCACCCCGCCCGTCAGGAATCCCAAGGCGAGGACGGCGGGTGTGGCATGCGTGGGCGGCGAGCCCGCGGCGATCGTCATGTGGCCGATTGTGCACGCCTTGGCCTCCGGCCGACAGACCCGGGCATGCGCGTGCAGGCGAGACCAACGATAAAGGCGCCGTGGTGCCGCTGTACTGCCGGTTCACCTCCGTGTGGTGCGGTGACGCAGCACGCGACGGCGGCCTTGGGCCGCTCGCGGGGTTCTCCACGACGTCTTCGACCGTGACGCCCGGCTCAAGGACATCACCGCGGCCCTCGCCACTCACTTCGGCAGCACGCTGCGGGCGCGCGCCCCGATCACCGACGCCACGACGGCCGCCGACCGCATCAACCGGACCCACGTCAAGGACCCCCTCGGCGCACTCACCGAGAAGTGGCGATGACGGCGGCCGCACCGGCAACGAGAAATGGAGGCCCCATGGTTGCTGCCTCAGGCGGCCGGCTGCTGAGGGCGAATGTCTTCTCCGGTGCGTCGTTCGGCCCGTCGATGTCTGCATCGCAGGGCGCAGCCCCTCTCCCATCGCCTGCCAAGGCGGGGGACCGGCCCTTGCGAGTCCGGCATGAAATCCCAGGGCCTGCTCGAATCCCCACCGGGTCGAGCGGTGACCGATGAGGCGGGGCCGCGCCGGACCGCGTTGGCTCAGCCCAGCGCGTCCATCAGCGCGGTGACATAGGCATCCAGCCGCTCCTCCACGGCTCGCGTCGTCAGCTCTGCCCTCCCCGCCTCCCGCCATGGCCGCGCCACCTGCCGCACTTCTTCTGAGCACGCCAGTCCATCCCGAACCTGCCAGTACAGGCGCTCACTCGCCGCCGTGGCCAGCACCCCGCCGGCCTCCTCGTACGCCTCGGCGAACCGCAGACCCCATGCCGGGCCGTGCAGCAGTGCGAGATTGGTGGAGCAGTGCGCGACATCGAGATCCGCCGGGCCCCAGGATGCCGCCGCCCAGTCGACCACGCCGGTGATCCGGGCACCCGCTGACCTCGCGGGCGGCACGTCGAACAGTACGTTGCCGGGCTGGAAGTCCCGGTGCAGGAAACGCCCTTCATAGGGCGGCGCGGGCCGTCGGATCACGTCGATCGCCGAGGCCCATACCGCCGCGTCGGCGCCCTTCGGAACCACGACGGTGTCGGCGGTCGTCAACGCCACATATTCCCGGAGCCGCTCGGCGGGTCGCAGCGCGTGGATCGCCACGAGTTGACGGGCCAGCAGGGATACGCGTGTCTTCAGGCCCTCATCATCGAGGACCGTCCGGCCCGTCAGATGTGTCATGAGGAGCGACGGATACTCGCAATGCGCGGCGGTCGGATCAACCGCGACCAGTCCAGGAGCCGACACGTCGGTCCCCGCCAGCAGGGTCAGGGCGCCGGACTCCCTGTTCAGCCAGTCCTCGGCGTGCTCCACGTCGACGAAGGTCCGCAGCACCAGGTCACGGGTGCCTCCGTCCGGCGTGCCGATGGTCAGCCTCCGCATTTCGGCAGTGAAGCCGCCGTGCAACACCTCGGTTCTGACGATCCGTTCGCCGGCCATCAGGTGCCGGCTCACCCAAACCAGGGTCAACGGTCGGACGGCTGCGGCCTCATTGTGGTTGGTCACTGTGCCACCTCATCATCCGGACATGGGGACGGGCGACAGTTAATCGGAGGCGAAGGCTGTGCTGCTCAGTCAGAAACTCCACCGGAACAAGACGCGCCCTGTTGGCGCGTGCAGCGTGTGCGTGCCGATGGTGGAGCAGCGCGACAGCGTGTTTGCCGAGCCGTGAGGGCTGACTCCGGTCAGCCTCAACCCGTGCTGCCTCCGGATCCTGGCTTGCTCACCGGCTCCTACCGCTGCGCTGACCGCTGGTCCCGTGTTGGGTCCTTGGCGAAGTCGCTGGGGGTGGTGGACGTCCTTGACGTACGTTCATGGCGGTGGTGTCGCTGGTACCGAGGACCCGCATGAGGCGGACGAGGTCGGCGGCGTCGTGAGCTTCGCCCGGTCCACCGACCGTGGGAGTCCATGGATGGCCTTTGAGCTGCGGCGATGCGTAGCCTGCATGTTCGTGACGGAGGCTCACGAGAGGTCCGGAAGCCCGCCCCTCGGGACAGGACAGTTCGGATGGGCGGGCCCCGCATTGATCGATGTGGCCTCGCTCTGGGAGGATGCCGCCCATGACGAACCAGCGAAAGGCCTATGGCGCGTAGACGGCCGGGCCAAGTGCGCGCCAAGCTGTCGCGCAGGCTCCTCCCGGAGCATCGCAGAAAGACCGTTTCCGGGGTCTCGGCGCGCACACAGAGCGAGATTGCCACGTTCGAGGATTCACATCTGTGGCCAGGGGCCATGGCCGATGCGATGGCGCGGTGGGCCGGCACCGTTCACGGGCCGGCCCGTGGGCTTACAGAGCCACAGTTCCGTGGCTGCGGAGTTGTGGCGTGCTGTCCCTCCGACACTCATCCACGAGAGATGCTGGATCAAGCTCTGTGCGCGCTGTCGGCGGGCGCGTCGCGGGAACTCCTGCGACGGGTGCATCCGCTTGACGAGCTCTACTGTTCCCGCACGATCGTGGACTCCTACGGCGACCCGTCTCAGCCATGGTGGTTGCGGAGATGCTGAACCTTGGACAGAGAGATGCCTCGTCAGCGCCCCGCCGTCCGGCCGGAGTCCGGATTCCGCCTGCGGTGCGGCACTCGGCAGCACCCCTGCGAACGCTGTGACGCAGCACTGTGCGTGGGGTGCGATCAGTGGCGTGAAGGAGTCTGCGGTGATCCTGGTCGCACGTACTGCCCACAACGGCGCGAGCGGCCGGCCCTGAGCGTTCCCCGTAAATGATCTACGACGTTTTCGCTGACTTTACTTGCACCTTCAAGCTGGTTCCCCCCCCACGTCAGTTGTTGCCGACGGAGCTGCTCAGCGAGTCGGCACATCGCCAGAGCGGGGCAAATCCAGGTGCGACTTCCAACACCAGCCCCATACACTCGGCGAACAGGACATGCCCCCGGAGGAGCCCACCGCTTGCAGGCCGCAGTGACCGTCACCCCCGCCCAGATCCCGGAACTTCTCCTGGGCCTCGCCACTGTCCGCCCGGTATTCCTCTGGGGCGCCCCCGGCATCGGGAAGTCCTCACTGGTGAGGAAGTTCGCCGACTCCCTGGGCCTGGAGTGCGTAAGCCTGCTGGGCACTCAGCTCGCCCCCGAAGACCTGATGGGCGTGCCACAGATCCGCGACGGCCGCTCCGTGTTCTGCCCGCCGGAGGCAATCGCCCGCGACGAGCCGTACTGCCTCTTCCTGGACGAGCTGAACGCCGCGACCCCGGATGTGCAGAAGGCGTTCTACTCGCTCATCCTCGACCGCCGGATCGGTAACTACGAACTCCCGGCGGGCTCGATCGTGATCGGCGCAGGCAACCGCGCCACCGACAACGCCCTGGCACGCCCCATAGCCTCCGCACTCGTCAACCGCCTCACCCACGTCCACCTGCGGGCCTCCGCCACCGACTGGCTGGTGTGGGCGGGCGAGAACGGCATCCACCCCTGGGTGGTGGACTACCTCGCCGACCGGCCCGACCACCTGTGGTCGCAGCCGCCCAAGACCGAGGAGCCGTTCTCCACGCCCCGCTCCTGGCACATGCTCTCCGACGCGCTGCACTCCTTCGGGACGGCGCTGGACGAGGAGACACTGAAGATCGTGGCCCACGGGACGCTGACCCCCGCCCATGCCGTCTCCTTCTGCGGGTACGCCAAGATCGTGCGACACACCTACGGCATCGAGGCGATCATCAAGGGAGACGCCTCCTGGCCCCGCCGCATCGAGGACCGCGACCTGCTCTACTACCTCGCCGAGGCGTTCCGGGGACGGCTCGTCAAGGAGCTCCCGGCCCGGCGCGAGCACGCCTCGGCCGCCGTGCGCGAGACCTCCTACCGCGCCAAGTCGCTGCTCGTCCAACTCGCCGAGATCTCCGTCGAGGTCGCCCAGACCGTCATCGCCGAGGACGCCGACGGCAACCCGGTGCTGCCCGCCTGGTTCCTGGTGGAGGCCGCCCGCGACATGCCGCGCCTGGTCGAGGCCCGGCGTTGAGCCGGTCCCGCAAGCAGGGCGCGGACCGCCCCGACCCGGCCGCCGAGGCCTTCGCCGCCGGCGCCGACCTGGTGCGCCGCAACCCCGCCCTCGCAGCCGTCGACGCCAACTTCGTCCGTACCAAGGGCAACGCCGACGCCCCTGGCCAAGGCCTCGTCCGGGCAGACTCCAACGGGCGGGTGCACGTCCACCCCGCCCGTCGAGCCGAACCCGGCGAGTGGGCCTGGGCGCTCGCCCATGCCCTCCTCCACCTCGGATTCGGCCACCTCCCCGCTGCCAAGGAGCCCCGCGAACAGCCCGACCGCTTCGACCTCGCTGCCCGCTGCACCGTCGTGAACCGCTTCCTCGCCACCTTCCCCATCGGCACTGCCCCCGACCACCTCCCTGAGAGCTACCCCGACGGCGACGAGGAGCAGCTCGCCGCCCGCTGGCGCAGGACCGGCGTCCCGGACGCCTACGAGCGGTGCGGCACCGCGGACGGCGAGCCCGACCAGCTGCTGGTCCAGTGGCCACGCTGGGACACCGCCCTGCCCGACCGGCAACTCGCCTTCGCATACGCCCTGACCCGTACGGTCTCCGCCGCGATGGACGTCGCGGGCGGCCGTCGCGACGCGCTCACCGGTGAGCGCGTCGCCCTGCGTCCCTGGGACCGCGCCCTCAACTGGTTCGTCTCGTCCTACCCGCTGCTCGGCGGGCTCGCGGCCGGGCTGACCGTCGTCGCCGACGCCGAACTCGCCCGCGTGCACGACATTTCCGTGGCCGCCGTGGATGCCGCCGTCGGCGAGATCTACATCAACCCGCTCAAGCGGTTCACGGACGAGGAGTGGCGGTTCATCCTCGCCCACGAGATGCTGCACGCCGCCTTGCGCCACGGCGGGCGCCGCGGCGCCCGCGACCACTACCTCTTCAACGTCGCCGCCGACTACGTCATCAACGGCTGGCTGGTTGAGATGAGCGTCGGAGCGATGCCCGAAGGACTGCTGTACGACGCCGAGTTGAAGGGTCTGTCGACCGAGGAGATCTACGACCGGATCGCCACCGGGCTGCGGCGTGGCCGGCGCCTTGCGACCCTGCGCGGCAAGGGCGCCGGCGACATCCTGGGCGAACCACTGCCCGGCCGGACCGCCGACCCCGTGGACCTCGATGAGTTCTACCGGCGCGCACTCGTCCAGGGCCACCAGCTGCACACCGACCGACAGCGCGGCCTGCTACCGGCCGGACTGGTGCAGGAGATCCGCGCACTTGCCCATCCGCCCGTCCCGTGGGATGCCCAACTGGCTCGCTGGTTCGACGAGTTCGTGCCCCGGCCCGAGCCGGTACGCAGCTACTCCCGGCCCGCCCGGCGCCAGGCCTCGACCCCCGACATCCCGCGCGCGGGCCGCTGCTTCCCGCCCGAGGAGGTCGCCCGCTGCACCTTCGGCGTCGTCATGGACACCTCGGGCTCGATGTCCGGCCCGCTGCTCGCCAAGGCACTGGGCGCGATCGCCTCCTACGCCGAGGCCCGCGATGTGCCGGCCGCCCGAGTGGTGTTCTGCGATGCCGCCGCCTATGACGCCGGGTACCTGGCGCCGACGGAGATCGCCGGGCGGGTACGGGTCAGGGGGCGCGGCGGCACGGTCCTGCAACCCGGCATCGACCTGCTCCAGCGGGCCGACGACTTCCCGCCGACGGCCCCCGTCCTGGTGATCACCGACGGCTGGTGCGACGTGCTGCGGGTCCGCCGCGAGCACGCCTACCTGATCCCGGAGGGGGCGGGGCTGCCGTTCACCCCGCGCGGACCGGTCTTCCGGGTGCGCTGAGCGGCAGGGACGCGTAGGGCAAGGCCTCCTCGAACTCGCGGTAGCTCCGCGGCGCCCACGGCAGGGCTGAGGACGTGACAGGCCAGGATGCGCCGCCCGGCCTCGACCTCAAGGAACACGCGGGCCGGGCGTCGTGCAGAGCCGCATACAGGGCGATCGTGGGGTGGAAGCCCGAGTGCTCTGCATGGCAGAGATCAACCGATCTCCCGTGGGCAGACCGGTCTCTCGGCAGCATCCGTCGCCGTCGCCGTCGCAGCGCCGGGGCGGGCCGGTCTCCTCGTCCAGCCGTGTCTTGAGGAACGTCACCAGGTGTCAGTCATGGGACATCCTCAAGGACCATCACAATTGTCGACGGCGGCTTTCCCGGCACCGGATTCCTCATGCCACACCGCCAATGCGGAGGCGAGGAACTGCCCGACTGGAAGCAGGCGCACAACAAGTCCCACATGCAGGTCCGCGCCCGCGTCGCCCGCGTCGTCCACGTCTTCGCCCGCATGAAGACCGGGATGATTCTGCTCGACCCCCCACCTCGGGAGAGCGGGCGAGTGGGCGGGACGACCTTGCGGGAGCCCCGCGCCCTCGGTCAGCTCCAGATCATGCAGATCCGGCGCGCGAAGTTGACGTATCCGGTGCGCTGGAAAGCGTTCACCATGGGGGTGTTGCCGAGATCCGTCGCTGCTCGGATGCGGGGGACATCCTGCGTGCTGAGGATCCGGGTGCCTTCGGCAAGGATCTCGTCGATGTAGCCGTTGCCCCGATGTTCGGGGAGTACGGCGAGGTAGCCGATGACGGCGTTGTAGTCGTTGCGTGCCGGGGTGACGAACCCCACCGGCTCACCGTCCGGCAGTGTCGCGATCCGCCACCAGTCCTGCGGGCTCCGGAAGTGCGCGAGCTCCTCCTCGTAGTGTGTGGCCGCCGCTTCGCGGGGGGACATCCGGGTCAGGTTGTCCCTGCTGTGGGCGTCCAGTGTTCCGTCCAGGACTCGAGTCATCAGGGCGAGGACTTCCTCGGCGTCGCGGACCGGCCGGAACGCCAGGCGCCCCCTCGGCTCGGGGAGCGTTATCCCGGGACGCCACTCCAGAAGCAGCCGTTCGACGAACTGACGGGCGCCGGTCCGTTCCAGGGCGATCATGCGGTCCTCGACGATGCGCCTGGTCACTTCGCCCTCGCGCCAAGCGGGTGGGACGGTTCGGTTGTACTCGGGTGGACGGGCGTCGGCCGGGACCACTGAGGCCGTGGCGGCACGCAGCAGCCGCACGCCGATGTCCACGCGATCGCGATCCGCGCTGCTGTCGTCGATGTCGAAGATGTCCAGAAGGAATGGTGTCTCGTCTCCGGCCCGACCCCACCATGCGGCTCTGGCCAGTGGGCGCCCGCCGCGCAGGGCGACCCACATCCATTCCGGACGGCGGCGGCCGGCGGCAAGGTCGTCCGCCAACTCCTCGTTGAGGATGTAAGGCAGTTGGGAGAAGAGGTCGAGTTCTTCGCGTCCGGTGATCGGACGCATGGTCAGGTCGTTCGTTTTCACGGTCGAGACACGCTCCGGTGAAGGCGCCCGTCCGCTCCGGGGTCAGATGTGGACCGTACCCCGGGAGGACACAAGCGCGGTGGTCGTGGGGATCATGGGCTTATCTCTCCTCTCGTTGTCGTGGGCCCGCCGCCCTCGTGGGTGCGGGTTCAGCGGCAACGTCTATCCAACCGCAGCCCTTGTCCGCAAACCCTTTTCGATCCCGCTGCTTCCGACCGTTCCGAACAGCGAGCCGGGGACCGTCTGCCGCAGGTTCCCATCACCCTGATTCGCGTTGAGGACAGGTGACTCACAGGGCTCGTCCCGGCACGACGGTCTCGTGAAATCGGACGGTTTTGTGAAGCCGGACGGTCTCGTGAAATCGGACGGTTTTGTGAAGCCGGACGGTTTTGTGAAGCTGAACGGTCTCGTGAAACCGGACCGTCTCGTGAAGCCGGTCGATCTCCTCGTGCTGGGCGGCGAGTCGGGCGGGGACCTGGCCTCGGAAGCCCGTGAGCTCGTCGAGCGGGTGTTCCGCTGCGGCCGGCAGTTCCCGGGGCCTGGCGTTCTCCGCCTTGAGCCACCGGATCCGGGCTTCGCGGGGGGTCGGGGATGTCGCTGTCCTGCTGCGGGGGCCTGAAGTCGTCGCTCGAACTCACCGCGGAGGTGAGCGTAGGCGGTAGGTGCCGCAGAAGGCGGTGCGACGCTCGCCGCGCTTGTCGGCATCGCCAAGGCCAGTGCCAGCGAGCACGCCACGACACTGCGCAACGCGGGCCTGATCAACACCCACCGGGACCGCCGGACGACTGCCCACGTCGCCACCCCCACGGGCATCGCGGTGCTCAACGCACCCGCCGGACACCCTTGAGAAGGTGTCTCTCAGATCCGCCCAGGAGATTCGTCATCCGGTATCTGGCGCCCGGGGAGTCGGTTCCTGAACAGACGTTCACTGTGTTCATCGCCGAGGACGCCAACGAGGACGCCCGAAGCTTCGAGCCGCGGTGCGTGTTCAAGGAGCCGGGGGAGCGGGAGTTTGCTCTTGAGCTGGACGGCCAACGCGTCACGTCGGAGAGGACGGCATTGACCATGGCGGTCTTGAAGAGGCAGTCCTACTGCCAGGTCGGCTCGTCCTCCAGTTCCGGAGCGATTCCGTGGATGGGTGGCAACTGCCGTCCAGGAGCACCACTTTGGGGATCGCCCCAGGCAAAGACATCGATGAGCTCCGGACGGGCCTGAAGAAGGTACGCACGTACGGGAACTCCCCGAAGGCGGCTATGAAGGTCCCTGTCATGAGCCTCACGTGACCTGAGGCGCGCCGTAGGGCCGGGGCTGCCGACTGTGTGCAGTCCGTTCCTCACAGCGGTCTCTTCGGGGATACGGCGGCGGCCGCGGTGGTCTCCGCAGGCCCGGGGCGAACGCCAGGTGTCGTCGAAGACATCTGAGTCCGCACTTCCCGGCAGTGCGGACGCGCACGAAGGTGCGGTCGACGCGCAGGGATTGGCATTCGATTCCGGACCCGGGGCGCCGTGGGTGCCGGGACGGGTGCTGCCGTATGTGTCGGCCGGCCGGACGACCGTCCGGCGGGCCGGGCCGCAGTGCACCTCACGGGCCGGCTTGCCGGGGCCGCCGCCGCGCTGCCCGGCCCCGGGTGCCGTCCTGGTGGCCCGCAGCGAGTTCACCGTCAACTTCCGGCCCCTGGCTCCGCTTCGCCGGCCGCGGCCCGGGGCTGAGACGGTGTGTGGCCGTGGGCGGGGCCAAGGACTCGGGCTGCTGCGATGGGCGGGATGCCTCGCGCGAACGCTCCGCCCATCGCGCGAACGCTCCGCAGGTGAGGGCGGGTCCACGGTGGCCCGACGCGGTAGAGCCGGCCCTGGAGGGAATCTCTTGGTGAATTCCCGGTGCACGGACCTTCCCTGTGCAGTGTGGCATGTGAAATTGTACATTGCACAGCGGCCGTGTTCATGCCAAGGTCTGGCATGGGCATGCCGATCCCCCCACTATGGGAGAGCGAACATGCGAATATCTCTAGCGCGCCGTGAGGCGCGCCGGACGCACCGACGCACAGCCCCCCTGGCAGCCCTGGCCCTGACCCTGAGTCTCGGCTGCGGGCTCCTCGCCGCACCGGGCCTCGCGACTGCGGCTCCGTCCTTCTCCGGTCCGGCGGGTGCCCCCACGGCCGCCGGAACGTCCCTCAGCCTCCTCGGCGCCGACCCGGACGGCCCTCGGGCTCAGGTGGACGCGGTTCCGTCGGCGGAGCACTCGGGCCGCCGCGCCCGTACCACTTCCGACCGTCCGCCGCTCAGCGCCGACCAGTCGGTGCAGCGCACCGACTACGACCAGCCGTGGGCGGAGAAGACCGCACATCCGCGCCCCTCGTTGCACGGGCTGAAGAGCGGGCAGAAGAGCGGAGCCCGCGCGGCGGACTGCCGGATCACGGACTTCACCCAGAACACGGGTGACGCGCTGGTGCAGAAGATCAAGGAGTCCGCCACCGGCTGCGTCAATACGCTGTTCACCCTCACCGGTGGTGACGCGCGCGGAGCCTTCCGCGAGGAGCAGATGACCAGCGTTGCGCAGGCGCTCCGGGCCGGCTCGGCCGACTACCCCGGCGACAGCTCCACCGGGATGCCTCAGCTGGTGCTGTTCCTGCGCGCCGGCTACTTCGTGCAGTGGTACCACCCGGACGACGTGGGCCCGTACGGCAGCACGCTGAAGTCCGCGATCCAAGGCGGCCTCGACGCCTTCTTCGCCGCCCCGCATTCGAATGACGTCACCGACGCCAACGGCGAGACGCTCTCCGAGGCGGTGATCCTGGTCGACAGCGCCCAGGAGAACGCCCGTTACCTGTCCATCGTCAAGCGGCTGCTGACCGACTACGACGCGAGCTACGACGGCTCCTACTGGATGGTCAACGCGGTCAACAGCGTCTTCACGGTGCTCTTCCGCGGCCACCAGGTGCCGGAGTTCGTCACCGCCGTGGAGCAGGACCCGAGCGTGCTGGACACCGTCACCACGTTCGCCAAGGACCACATCGACACGCTCGGCGGCGACAACTGGTTCCTCGTCTACAACGCCGGACGCGAACTGGGCCGCTTCCTCCAGCACGACAGTCTGCGCGACAAGGCCGGCCCGCTGGCCAAGGACCTGCTCGCCAAGTCGCAGATCACCGGCCCCACCGCGCCGCTGTGGGTGGGCGTCGCCGAGATGACCGATGCCTACGACAAGGAGCGGTGTGAGGAGTACGGCACCTGCAACCTCAAGGAACGGCTGACCGAGGCGGCGCTGCCCGTGCGGCACGACTGCGGAGGCGGTATCACCATCAAGGCCCAGGAGATCACCACGGACCAGCTGGCCGAGGCCTGCCGCAGCATGAGCGAACAGAACGCCTTCTTCCACACCGTGGCGCGGGACAGTGGTCCCGTGAAGGACGACAACAACGAGACCATCGAGGTCACCGCTTTCGACTCCAGCAACGACTACCGGACCTACGCCGGGATCATCTACGGCATCGACACCAACAACGGCGGCATGTACCTGGAGGGTGACCCTTCGGCGGAGGGTAACCAGCCGCGCTTCATCGCCTACGAGGCGGATTGGCAGAAGCCCGAATTCGCCATCTGGAACCTCAACCACGAGTACACCCACTACCTCGACGGCCGGTACAACATGTACGGCGACTTCGAGGACGGCATGACCACCCCGACCGTCTGGTGGGTCGAGGGCTTCGCCGAGTACGTCTCCTACTCCTACCTCCACGAGACCTACGAAGCGGCGATCACCGAGGCCGGGAAGCACACCTACCGGCTGAGCACGCTGTTCGACACCACCTATGCCAACAGCAACCAGGACCGGACCTATCGCTGGGGCTACCTGGCCGTCCGTTTCATGGTCGAGCGGCACCCGCGCGAGGTGGACACCCTGCTCCGCTACTACCGCAGCGGTGACTGGCCGGGCGGGCGTGACCTCCTGGCCCGGTCCATCGGCGGTGCCTACGACGCCGAGTTCGACCAGTGGCTGACCGAGTGCGCGGCGGGAGCCTGCAAGGTCTCCTGATCCGCCGGCCCGGCCGGGGCAGCCCGGTCGGGCCCGCTCCGCCGCCCCCGTCCCGGGGGCGGCGGAGCGCCGTCGTGACCGCCCCTTGAGGGGGACTGACCCCTGGCCGACCGCTCGGGGGAAGTCCGGGCCGCCCGCTGGAGACAGCGTTCGCCCGCCGCGTCCCGCGAAGCGCCCAGTCGCAGGTGTGCGGCAGCTCCAGCGGATCGCCGCTACGGCCTCGCGCAGGTGTACTCCCGCGCCAACGATTCCGGTCCCACGGCTCCGGGGCGGAGTCGACCGACGTGGAACAGCTCGGCATCGAGCCGAACTGTTCCAAGTGCTGCGGGGCACCCGCCCAGATAGGCAAGGCCGGCCGATGCCGAGGGGGCAGGCTGCTGCGGCCGAAAGCACCGCGCACGGCCGAGCGGCTGGTCGAAGGACGAAACACCGCGCTGGACGAGCAGCCGGCTGTGGCGCCGCGGATCGCTTTGACGAAGCGCCGCCCTGACGAAGCGCCGCCTAAGCCTTCGGCTCTGGGAGCTGAGGGGCGGCGTCGGGTTCGGCGAGGAACTGCCAGATGCTGATCATCGCGACGATCTGGGCGATCAGATAGGCGAACTGCATGGAGTAGTAACGCATTTGGTAGAAGCGTGACCACGACGGCGAAGAAGGTGAGAAACAGGAGCTGGCCGGCCGGTTCTTCGAGCGGGGACGCGGCGCTGACCGAGCGCCACGCGCGCAGCACCGCGAGCACGGCGATCCCTGTCAGTAGCCACGCATACCATGAGAGCCAGTCCTGGGACTGGGCCACTGAGGACAGGGCCTCCCACACGAAGTCGTTCCCGTGGTCGAGGCCGTAGTGGGGGATGGTGCGGTCGCTGAGCCAGGAGGCCCGCTGCCAGGCACGTTCCTCGGTGAGGGCGAAAAAGGCCGCTACGAGGACCGTCCAGGCGAGCACTGCGGGACCCACGAGGCGGAGTCTGAGGACCCGGTCGGTTCCCGGTGGGCGGCGGCTCTTGGGCAGCAGTCCACCGTCCGTGGCCAGGTGCCAGGCCGCTGCGACGAACGCGAGCGAGGACAGAGCGAAGAGGCAAGCGGAAGCGGTGGCCTCGGTCGCCAGCGCGACCCCGGACGCCTTGCCGAGCGCCTCGCGGTGCAGGTCGAACGTGCGCGGCAGTGCCGCCACCAGCAGCGGCACAGCCAGGACAGCGACCGCCGCCCAGATGCTACGGGGCGGCCGGGCCACGAACAGCAGCACGGCGACGATCGCGAGGGCGAAGCCGTGGTCGCGGAGGACCAGCTCGTCCTGCCAGACCACGCTGCCCCGCAGCTCCCCGTACCGCTGGAGCACCGCGCGGCCGTCCGTCAGCAGCGTCAGAAGTGTGAACACCGCGGCCCATTGGGCCAGGTTCCGCAGCGTACGGTCCTGCCGGCCCGTGGGCAGGGCGGACCGTCTGCGGTAGAGGACCACCCCGAAGAGGAGGAGGACACTGGTCACGAGGCCGACGACCACCGAACCGGAACGGTCCAGCAGCACGGCGGCCGATCGATTGCCCTGGGCGGCCCAGGAACGCTGTCACGAGGGCTTGATCCGGACGGTCACGGCGGGAACAGGGTCGGTTGTGGGCGTCTTCTCGCCGACGGTGTTCGGGTCGGCGGGGCGTCGTTCGCCTCCCGGCTTCTCCTTCCCGGGCTTCTTGTCGGGCGCGGCCGGGTGCCATATCAATGCTGTGGTGCCCTCGCCCCCGTCGGGCCGCGGGGTCGCGGTCTCCGCGCCGGGCTCGCCGGGGTCCACCTTGATCTCGCTCCAACGGGCGCCGGTGAGCGCTCGCGGTGGGAGGAGCCTGATCGTCCACCGGTCCTTGCCCGCCCTCACACGCCAGACGCCCGTGTCGACGGACCAGCCGTACACGTTGACCCAGGCATGCGTCCGGTCGGTGACCGTCACCCCGCCGTCCTTCTCGGACGTCACCACAGGCGGTCCGTCGCGCCACTCGGACCAGCGCCGCTGCTGTCCGACGTGAGTACGGGTGAGGCAGGCCATCGCCCGGATGTACGCGGGGCTGTTCTCGCTCAGCAACAGGTCCCGGGCCAAGGGCCAGTCCCTGCGCACCTCGACGCGCAGTTCGGTCCGCACCTTGGTGTAGGTGCGGTTTCCGTGCTCCAGCAGCACCCAGGTGCTCACTCGTGCCGTGGCCAGTTCTGAGGACCGGCACTCGTCCGCCGGGGCGGCGGAGGAGGTATCCGCCGCAGCGGGGAGCGCGGCCGTGAGCAGCAGAGCGAGAAGGAGGCACAGGGCAGCGGGGACCCGCAGCGTCGTCCACGCACCCGAGGCTTCCCGCCCGCCCGACACGGTCCGCATGACACCGACACGACTCAACAGACCTGCCCCCCGACCGGAATCCGCGAGGACCATGATGACGCATGGGCCCGCGAATTGGCTCGGTGCGGCAGCCGCCGTCCGGGAGACCGGACCGAGGGCAGGGGGCAGAGGAACCGGCCGCGCCGGAACCAGGCGTGCTCAGCGGCCGAGCCACCGTCCCCATGTTCCCCGAAGGCGCCCTTGACCGCGGCCCGTTCTTCACACCGCTCTCGCCCACCACCCGTCTAACCGGCCACGCGGCCGGGCCACTCCGCCGCACCACCGGACATCACCGCCCACACCCATGACGTCCCTACCCGGCCCCGCGCCACGGCTACACCAATCCGGAACGCGGACGCATCCCCGCCGACATCGTCGGCGCGTGGTTCAGCCTCAGTAAGCGGTGTCCGGGCCGCCCCGTGGCGTGGCGGCAACCTCGGCGGGAAGAACCGCGTGCTCTTTGAGTCCGGGACGGCTCGCGAGTGCTCTGGTGTACCAGGCGCCGTAGCGGCCGCCCAGCAGCGGAGCGGTGGCTCCGTGCAGACAGATACTCAAGGCGACCGTCGTGGCCACCGCGCCACCCAGGACCAGGGTGCCGGGCAGGTGCTCTTCGACGGCCAGCAGGCCGAACACGACAGACGCCAGTCCGCGCGGTCCGAACCAGCCGATGTAGGCGACAGTGGCCGGGCGCAGCCCCGTTCCGACCAGGGCCACGGCGACGGGGAGCATCCTGATCACGGTCAGGCTGAGTACGGCGTAGAGCAGCATCCGCCAGGTCAGGTGCTCCAGCACCGGACCCAGAACGGCCGCGCCGAAGGCCAGGAAGCTCAGTGAGGCGAGCAGCAGGCCGAGATGTTCCGTGAAGGCGGTCGCACTGCCGGCCGCGTCCGCGCCGCTCACGGGGGCAGTGGACCTTCGAAGGACGTTTCCGAAGGCCAGTCCGGCGACCCAGACCGCGATGAATCCGCTGCCCTCGGCCTCGACGGCCAGTGGATAGGCGATGGCCGGTACGGCCAGCGACGCCAGTTGACGCCATCCGTGAGCGGTCCATCCGCGTGCGGCGGACCACCGCAGGAGCCGGGCGGTGGCCCAGCCCACGGCCGTACCGATCGCCGAGCTCAGCAGGAGGGCGCGCAGGAACGTCTCCCCAACACCTTGATCGCCGTGGCCGCTCCCGGCCGCCGCCAGCGCCAGTACGAAGAACGGCAGCGCCAATCCGTCGTTCAGACCCGACTCGACGTCCAGGCCGTGGCGCACCAGTGTGGGCACCCTGCGGTCCGACACCGCCTGCTGGCCGAGCGCAGCGTCGGTGGGCCCCAGAATGACCGCGACCAGAGCCAGTTCCCACATCCCAAGACCGGGCAGCAGCGGCCATGCCACCAGCCATCCCAACGCCATCGTCAACGGCAGCCCCACAGCCAGGAGCCGCAATGGCAGAAACCGCTCCCGGCGCAGCTCCCGCCTCCGGATCGCCGCCGCATCGGCGAACAGCACCACCGCCAGCGCGCTCTCCAACAGAGCCCGGACCGGTTCCAGCCCCCCATCCTGTTCGACGAGTCCCAGCCCGACAGGACCGATGGCCAGTCCCGCGGCCGCGAACACCAACGGTCCGGACACCACCGTGGTCGACAGCCGGTGTGACAGGACCGCGTACAGGGCGACCGCCACACCCGCTACCACCACTGCCCACGGGTTCACGGACTACCTCCTGACGTGCCTGTGACGATCAAGCAGATGACGGGTACAGCCACGGATCAAGGCCTTATGGACGCAGCGGCATCGAACGAGCATGAATCAGCCGCAGCCGCAGCCGCAGCCGCAGCCGCAGCCTCATCCTCCGCCGACGGAGTCGAGTCGTGCCAAGGACCTGCGCGAGTCGGGGGAAAGCTCGTCCAGAAGGACGCGTTGTTCCTCACCCCGGCCGTTGACATGATCGACAGAGGCGTTCGGCACTGGCAGGCTGGTGCGATGCGGATACCCGGACAAGCGGCCAGAGTCGCGGTCCTGGACCCGGAGGGGGCGGTCTTCATGCTCCGGTATGACAACGAGGAAGCCGGCGTCCACTGGGCGATGCCCGGCGGCGGGCTGGATCCGGGCGAGTCACCGCTGCGGGCGGCCGAGCGCGAGTTGCGCGAGGAGACCGGATGGACCGGCCTTGAGGTCGACGGCACCGTGCTGTGCTTGTGGGAACACGACTTCACCAGGGCAGGGGTGCCGGTTCGCCAGCACGAGCACATCTTCCTCGCGTACGGCCCGCGCCGAGATCCGGTCGGCGACCTCGCAGCTTCGCATGCCGCGGACGGAATCCTCGGCTGGCGCTGGTGGTCGCCCGATGATCTGTCCGGTGACGACGAGCCGCTGTGGCCGCCGCAACTGCCCGAACTGCTCGCCGGCGTATGGAAAGACGGTGCCCGGCGTCGCCCATCGACCTTGGGTACGTCCGCAACGGGACCCCCGGCGGGAGTCGGCTGGAAGGCGCGTCGCAGGACGTCTGACCCTCTGCCGGCCTCGGCGACGTATGTCCCCGGTCACCGGCGCGCCCGGCATGCTGCCACGTGGCGGCGACAGTGATGCCGGAGGTGCGGGCAGGAAGACAGCGAGCCCCCGGGGCGTGCCGAGTGCCAGGTCGCACCCTCCGTGAGCCGCCACTCCGTAGCGCCGCCGGACCGGGTGCGCCCGCGGCGGCTCAGCGCATGTGGGTGCCGCCGTTGATGTCGAGGGTGGCGCCGGTGACGTATCCGCCTTCCTCACTCACCAGGTAGGCCACGAGGGCGGCCACCTCGGACGGCCTGCCCATGCGGCCCACGGGGATGTTCCGCGCCGCCCCGGACACTGCCGGCCCGCCGAGTTGCGCCACCGCGGGAGTGTGGACGGAAGCCGGAGCGACCGCGTTGACGGTCACGCCGTGTGTCGCCAGTTCCCGGGCGAACACCTTGGTCAGCACGAGGACTCCCGCCTTGGCGGCCGAGTAGTGGGGGCCGGCGAGCGTGCCGCCCTGCTGGCCCGCGAGCGAGGCGAGATTGACCACGCGGCCCCATCCGCGTGGCGCATCGCGGGCGCGCACAGCCGCGTCAGGATGAGGACGCTGCACAGATTGGTCGCCATCACCGCGTCCCACTCGTCCGGTTCGATGTCCCACACGGAGCCCGGGGCGGTGCGCGCGGCGTTGTTGACCAGGATGTCGGGTGCCTGCCAGGTGCCGGAGACCTCGCGCAGCGCGGCCCGGACCGCTGCCGCGTCGTCCACGTCCACCCGGAGCGGGAGTGCGGTGCCCGCGCCGTGGTCGAGCGTGCCGGACAGCGCGCTCACGGCGTCACCGTCGCGGTCCAGCAGGGCCACTCGGTGTCCCAGCTCGTGCAGCCGGACGGCGATCGCGGCGCCGATACCGCGTCCCGCGCCGGTGACCAGGGCCACCCGCGTGTTGTCGGCCGTCGTCATGGTCGGCTCCTCTCAGATGACCGGGCTCGGCGGCAGCGGGGCACCCAGGAGCGCGCGGCCGTAGATCTCCTTGGCGGTCTGGACGCTGAGGGCGGCGTGCCGGGAGGCCGTCTCGATGTCGCGCCAGGCCCGTTGCAGATCCGATCCGTCCGCGAAACTGCCCGCACCCGCCGTATCCAGCAGCAGGCTCACGGCGTCCCGGGCGCAGCGCATGGCGTGGGCGGCGTCCACGCGCAGCCGGGCGCGCTCGGCGAGCGCGGGACGGCGGCCCGCGCGTGCGTGCGTGTCCATCTCGTCGGCGGCGCGCCGCAGGTGCAGGCGTGCGGTGTCGATCAGCGTCGCGGCGTCGGCCACGTTGAGCTGATGGGAGGGGGACTCGGCGACCAGGCGGTGCAGGGGGGAGACCGCGCTCTTGCCCCGGGCCACGGCGCTCAGCACCTTCTCCAGTGCCGCCGCGGCGATCCCGACACCCGTCGCCACGAGGGGCAGGTTGATGGAGAGGTGAAAGGTGATCCGGGGTTCGTCGGGATGGCGTTGCCGGTAGGCACCGTTCGCCATGGCGGTGAGGGAAATCGTGCGGGAGTCCGGTACGTACACCTCGTCCGCGACGGCCGTGTCGCTGCCGGTGCCGCGCATGCCCGCCATGTGCCATACGTCGTCGACGGTCAGCGCGGAGGTGGGTAGCAGGGCCATCCCGCGCTCCGGCTCGCCCCCGGCACCGGTCCAGGTGAAGCCGAGCAGGGTCCAGGGTGCGTGGTGGATGCCTGACATCCAGGGCCAGCGGCCGCCCAGTGTCCAGCCCCCGTCCGAGCGCCGTGCCGTTCCGGACGGGTTGGCGGAGCCGCAGACGACGGCGTCCGGATCGTCCTGCCACAGGGCCGCGCGCTCGGGGTGGGGGAGCTGGGAGGCGAAGAGACCGCCGCCGTAGGCGATGCCCACGATCCAGGAGCCGGCGGCGCAGCCCCGTGCCAGTTCCTCGCACACGTCCACCGCCGTACGGATGTCAGCGCCCCGACCGCCGTACGCCTCGGGTGTGCCGAGCCGGAGCAGGCCGGCGCGGCGCAGGGCGGTCAGGGATGTTCCGGTGAGGCGGCGGCGCTCCTCGGTGAGGGGCGCCTCGTCGGCGAGGAGCGGGACCAGCGCGCGTGCCGCCGCGACCGGGGTGAGGCCGTCGTGGGCGTCGGGCTCGTGTGTGGTGGCGGGGGTTGCGGAACTCATGGTCATGGCTGCTCCCTCGGTTGTGCCGCTCCGCCGCGGGTTGGGCGGGGCGGCTGCTCGGTGTGATTCGGCGTCAGTAGGCGACGATGCCGTCCAGCTCCTCATCGGCGGCGAAACGATTCAGCTGCCGACGGACGAGTGCTTCGAGGCGTGGCCACATGGCGGAGGTGAACGCGCCGACGTGCGGGGTGATCAGGACGCCGGGCGTTTCCCGTAGTGGATGGCCGGCCGGCAGCGGCTCCGGGTCGGTCACATCGAGTGCGGCCCGCAGTTTCCCGGCGCGCACCCGCGCGAGCAGCGCCGCCGTGTCGACGACCGCTCCTCTGGCCACGTTCACCAGCAGCGCGCCGTCCCGCGCGCGGGCCAGCAGGTGCGTGTCGATCAAGTGGTGGGTCGCGGGGGTCAACGCGGTCGTCAGCACGATGATGTCCGCGCTCGTGATGAGCCGGGGCAGCAGGGCGGCGCGGTGCACGGGCCCGCGGGGGGAGTCCCGGTCGGTGCGCGCGACACGTGCGACCGCGCAGTCGAAGGGGGTGAGGAGGTCGTCCAGGGCGCTGCCGACCGCGCCGTACCCCACGATGAGCACCGACCGTCCGTACAGCGACGGGAACACCTCGGGCTGCCACGCCCCGAGGCCCGGGGCGCGGGTGAACTCCGGTATCCGGCGCAGCGACGCGAGGACGAGCGTCAGCGCCAACTCGGCCGTGCTGCGGGCGTGTACACCCCGGGCGTTGCACAGCGTGACGCGGCCCGGCAGCCGGCGAAGCCGCGCCCCCAGCCCGTCGGTCCCGGAGCTGAGGGCCTGGACGGCCCTGAGACGCGTCATCCGGCCCAGTGGTCTGCTGATGATGCCGATGTCCTGGACGAGGGGAGGTACGTAGAACTCCACGTCGGCCGGATCCGACGGGAACGGCGAACGCCCGTCCCAGTGGGCATAGCGCAGTCCGACGGGCAGGCCGGCGAGGCTGGTGAACTCGGCGGGGAGCCAGACCTGCCGCTGCCGGGAGTCCGGGGGCGTGTCGGGGAGCACTGTGGTCAGCCTTCCGTCGGGGGGTGCCGGTTCTTCTGCCGGTCAATCCGATAGGACCGGGCAGGGGCGCCCGGTGTGACAGGGCCTCACCAGTCAGGGGGCCGGCGCTCCGTGCGCGAAGATGCCCAGTTGACGAACCGCCCCGAAGCCGACCCCGCACCACGGACGGGAAACCGGCCGCCGAGCGCACCTTGCGCGGTGCACTCGATGAGGCCGGAGCGCGTCGGCGATGTCGTGTGCTCTTCGCACGGATGCGCGACATCGCTGGTGACGACGCCTGTATGTACCCCGATGCCCACGGCCGTGCTTTCCCTTGACGTCGGACCGTGGCACGGGAACACGCAGCCCATGGGCACCTGGAACGAGTTGCGGTTGGAGCGACTGTGCCTCGCTGCGTGCGGCGGAGCGGGCCTGGAGGTCTTCTGCGCACGGCTCGGGTGGAAGGAAGCGGGCTGTTGGCCGGGCGCTCCCCGGCTCGCCGCAGGCGCCGACCGCGAGGAGACCCTCATGGTTCTCGCGCCGCTCCGAGCGCCGTTTCACCGGCATGTGCGTGGGTGCGCACACATGGACGTGCCGGGTCCGCCCGCCTCTACGATGGCAGTATGGCTTCAGGCGCAGGTTCAGCAGGTGCACTGCATATGCAGGAAGAGCGAGCGGATGAGCGGCTGGACGTCGCAGCCTCCGTTCTGGCCCTGCTCGCGGACCGCACGCGCCTGGCCCTGCTGCATGAGCTCGGCCGGGGTGAGGCCGACGTGACCACGCTGACCGAGGTGTGCGGCGCGGCGCGGCCCTCCGTCAGTCAGCACCTGGCCAAGCTCCGTCTCGCCGGGCTGGTCGTGACCCGCAAGGACGGGCGCCGTGTCGTCTACTCCCTGCGCCACGGCCACCTCCGCCGACTGGTCGATGAGGCGTTGAGCGTCGCCGACCACCAGATCAAGGCGCTGCCGCCCCACGCCTGACCGGAATCGCACCCTGCGGCGTTGGCCCGAAGACAATATGTGCTTAGGTATGCACATATTGTCTAATGGGATGGTCTCATCACACCGACCCGGGACGGGGCCGATGCTGTCCGTCATGCGCAACCGCATCTACCGACACCTGTTCACCGCCCAGGTCGTCGCTCTGGTCGGCACGGGCCTGGCCACCGTCGCGCTGAGCCTGCTCGCCTATGACATCGCGGGCGACGGCGCCTCAGCGGTCCTGGGGACCGCGCTGGCGATCAAGATGGCCGCCTATGTGGGCATCGCCCCGTTGGCCGGTGCCGTCGCCGACCGGATACCGCGCCGCACGCTCATGGTGGCCATGGACATCACCCGCGCCGGTGTCGCGCTCGCCCTGCCGTTCGTCACCCAGGTCTGGGAGATCTACGTTCTGATCTTCTTCCTGCAGGCAGCGTCCGCGGCGTTCACACCGACCTTCCAGGCCACGATCCCCGAAGTGCTGCCCGCCGAACGCGACTACACCCGGGCCCTGTCGCTCTCCCGGCTCGCCTACGACCTGGAAAGCCTGTTCAGCCCCGCGCTCGCCGTCGGCCTGTTGACCCTGATCTCCTACAACTGGCTGTTTGTCGGCACCATGGCCGGCTTCCTCGCCTCCGCAGCTCTCGTCGTCTCCGTGGCATTGCCGAAACCGGTCCCGGTGGAACGCTCCGGAGGCGCCCGCGCCAAGGCCGCATTCGGTGCCCGCCTGTTCTGGGCGACCCCGAGACTCCGGGCCCTGCTCGCCCTCGACCTCGCGGTCGCCGCAGCCGGCGCGATCATCTTCGTATGCACCGTCGTCGTGGTCCGCGACCACTTCCATCGCCCTGAAAGCGCGCTGTCCCTCGCACTCGGCGCCTATGGCGCGGGCTCCATCGCCACCGCCCTCACGCTCCCCGCCATCCTCGCCGCGGTCGCCGCCCTCGGCGTGGCCCCGCCCAGCACCTGGTCGTGGGCGGGGATCCTCCTCGCCTGGGCCGCGATCGGCGCCGCCTGCTCGGCCGTGCTCACCCCGGGCGGACGCGTCATCCGCAGGTCCGCCACCACACCGGACCTGCCCGCCGCCTTCAGCGCCCAGTTCTCCCTCTCCCACGGCTGCTGGCTGCTGACCTACCCACTCGCGGGATGGCTCGCCGCCGGCACCGGCCTGCCGGTCACCGCCACCGTTCTGGGCACCATCGCTCTCGCCGCCACTCTGGCCGCCACGGTGATGTGGCCGGCCGTTGACCCCACACAGCTCGACCACGTCCATGCCGAACTCCAGCCCGGACACCCGCACCTGACCGGAGCCCGTTCCATCTCCGGAGGCTGGCAGCACCGCCACGACTACGCCATCGACCGCCATCACCACACCTGGCCGACCTCCCGGCGGACACTGTCCCGGCCCTGAAACCGATCCGGCGAACCGCCGTGTGCGATACCCGCGTCACCTCCTCCTCACAGACTCGATCCGCCGGATCCCATCGATCACCGGCTTGTACGGGTCCAGCCGGTGGCTCGGGGAGGCAGCTTGTTACGGCTCCGACCGGGACGGGTCCAGCCGTTGCCGGGCAGTCTGCCGCCGTACGCACGCACGACGTGTACCGGCGAGCATGCTCACCTGGCGTAATCACCCGTACAGGCCGATTCCCGGGCTGAGGGCGACGGGTAGGTCTCTCCCGGCCGAGTGCCTCATCGCTCGGGACACCTGCGCGATGGCTCGCCCCCCGGCTGATCGGAGATCGGGTGATGGTACGGAGGACACCCCGCCGGCGGCACGCCGCCCGCGTCGCTTCGACGGCTGCGGCGGCATTGCTCGTGGTGGCCGGGCCGCGAGCGACGGAGTCCTGCGCGGCGCCCGCCACATCCATCACATCCAGCGCATCCGCTACATCCGCCGCACCCGAGGCAGACACCCCCCTCTTCCTGCGGCGGGGCACCGAGGCGGTTCACCGGGCGGGGGCGGTCGGGGTCCTGGCGGATCTGCGGGACGGAGACAGGCGCGCACGCGCCCGTGCCGGAGTGGCGGAGCTGGGCACCGACCGGCCGGTGGCGTGGCACTCCTCGATCCGGATCGGCAGTGCGACCAAGGCGTTCACGGCGACGGTGGCGTTGCAACTGGTGGGCGAGGGGCTGCTCTCGCTGGACGACACGGTCGAGCGCTGGCTGCCGGGCCTGGTCACCGGCAACGGCAACGACGGCCGCGCCATCACCGTCCGCCACCTTCTCCAGCACACCAGCGGCCTGTACGACTATCCCGAGGACGCGGCCGCGGTGCCTCAGCTGCGTACGGCGGAGGCGTTCCGTACGCACCGGTTCCGGACGTACTCCGCGGCGGAACTCATCGCCGGCGCGCTGCGTCATCCGCCGGACTTCCCACCCGGCACCGCGTTCAACTACTCCACCACCGGCTACCAGGTGATCAGTTTGATCATCGAGAGGGCGACCGGCGAAAGCTGGGAACAGCACGTCACCCGGCGCATCATCCGGCCCCATGGCCTGCGTGGCACGACCGCTCCCGGGACCGACCCGCTGATCCACGGCCCGCACCCACGCGGATACCGCTCCTTCCCCGACGAGCCGCGCCTGGTTGACGTCACCGTCTGCAACCAGACCCTCGGCGGTGCGGGCGGCGCGCTGATCGGCACACTCGCCGACGTGAACAGCTTCTTCGCCGCGTTGCAGCGCGGCGACCTGCTGCGCCCGGCCGAACAGGACGAGATGCGCCGGACCGTCCCGACAGCCGGAGACGTCGCGGAAGCATGGCCGGGCTCCCGGTACGGCCTTGGCCTGATGTGGACGCCCTCCCCGGACGGCGGTTACTGGGGTCACCACGGTGACACCTTCGGCTTCCACACCCGAGCCGCGACCACCCCCGACGGGCGGCGCAGCTTCGCCCTGGTATGGACCGGCCCCGGCGACGAGGCGACCGACGCTGCGGCCAACACCCTGGCCGCGCACGCGCTCACGGCCGAACGCGGCTGCTGAGCATTTGGTTCGGGGGCGACCGGCCCACACCGGTGTCGCGCCCAGTCCACCCCGTTTTCCGCGAGGACCGCCGCGCTGCGCCTGGGTGAGCCGGTCGCTGTGTCTCCTGGTGCTGGTGATGAGCACGCCGAGTTTCAGACGTCTTCCCGGCCGCCGGCTTCGACGGGCTCCCCGTGCTTCCTCGGGATGGCCGTTCGACGACGCGCGGCTGTGGTCAGCCATGGGCTCGGTGGGCCCGGTCAGGGTGCTCCGGGCGTTTGCCCCTCAGCGTGTGGCCGGGCGGTGTCAGCGGCCGGCTCGGCGGGTGTCGGGGGGTTCCACGTGGCGGTGACCGTGAGGTGGGCCTGGCCGTCTGGCGGATCCCGCGGTTCAGGTCGACCGGATCCTTGGGCCTGCTCAGGTCCCACAGCCGCACACCGCTCGGTCCGGCCACGGCGAAGAATCGGCCGTCAGGGCTCAGCGCGCTCACGAATTGGCCCGCTGCTCCCCAGCATCCCCGGAGTTGTTGTCCGATACAACGTGGCCCGCGCACAACGGAGTTGGGATCGCGCAGACGGGCCGGCGAAGGGCCACGGGAGCGACGAACGAGAAGTGGCGGCCGAACCTGACTCCTTGAGTCAGTCGGTGCTCCGGCACCAGCCGATCGGGTGCTTCGCGGATGATGCCGGTCTGCTCGGACACGCGGAACACCCTGCGCAGGCGGCTGTACCGCTTGGGCCGGTGCGGATTGCCGGTGCGGCGCACGGAGTCGCGTGGGACGGGCACCAGGCCTGCCGCGGAGGCGAGGCGGCTGATGTCCGTACAGGCCGACACGTCCCCCACAGCCACGACGAACTCCGCCCCGAGACGGCGGGTCCCACGCCGGGAAGGGACCCGATGACCTCTCCGGCTTCACCCCGATAGGCCCCCGGGCATTCGGCAACCGGTCCGGCCGCGCGCATGGACCGGTTGCCGGCCATGGGCGGCGAGGCCCGGGACATCGTGGCGGCCCTGCGCGGCGCGGTGGTGACCGGCCTTGTCCAGCACGGCCCGGAGCAAGGCCCGGCGGGTGTGGGTCAGGCGCCGGACGGCGTGCCAGGTGTGGTGCGGGCCAGCGCGTCGGTGTAGATGTCCGTCATCGCGGTCACGGCCCGTCGGCGGTTCAGGGACGGGTCCAGGCTGTGCTGGATGTTGATGCCCAGGGTGCCGCCGAGCAGCGCCGCAGCGACGGCCTCCGGGTCGGTGACGTGTGCACCGGTCGCGCGCAGGTGGTCGGCGTACATGCCGCGGATCTTGGCGTATTCCTCGGCGTACGTCGTGCGCATGGCCGACTCGCGGCTCACCGCCTCGATCAGGAGCGTCGAGAAGATGTGCGCCTCGGGCCGGGACATCAGGGCGAAGTTCGCCTCGATCAGCGCCTCGATTCCGGCGTCCGGCCCGATGGCGGCAAGGCGCTCGCGTATGAAGTCCTTGCCCCACCGGAACGCTTCCTCGATGACCGCCTTCAGCAACCCGTCCTTCGAGCCGAAGTGCCAGGCCACGGAGCCCCGGCTGATGCCGGAGCGCTCCGCCACGGCCTGGACGGACGCCGCAGCGGCCCCGCCCTCGGCGGCGAGTTCCCATGCGGCGGCCACCAGCCGGCGCTGGGTCTCGGCGGAGATCTCCTGCTTACGGGTCGCACCCACGCGGTGTCCTCCCAGCGTTGCGGCGGCTTGACACGGCCGATTCTCTCACGCCGGCCGGGCGGAGCCGGGGCCGGTGAACCCTTGCCTATGTCGCTCGTCCAGTTCTATGCTGAGCGTCCAATAACTAAGGAGGACTCGTCATGGAGCTGATCGACCTCACCAGGACGCTGGACCCCGCCGACCGTGAGCGGCTCCCCGAGCAGCTGCGCCCGCTCGCCGCAGTGATCGCGCCCGCCGTGGCCTACGCGCACCCGACGGGCGAGGGCCGCGAGCAGTTCGCCGCCGCCATGCACTGCAACGTCGAGGACCTGCCCGACGGTGAGGGCTGGGGCGCGGAACTGCTCACCGACTTCAACTCCCACCTCGGCACCCACGTCGACGCCCCGCTCCACTACGGCTCGACCTGCGAGGGCAGGCCCGCCCGCACCATTACCGACATCGCCCTGGACGAGCTGTGGTGCGAGGCGCTCGTGCTGGACCTGCGCGGCCGGTGCGAACCGGACGCCCCCATCACCGTCGAGGCGCTGAAGTCCGCCCTTGCCGACAACGGCGCCCCGGTCCCGGCCGGCGGAGCCGTCCTGCTGCGCACCGGCCAGGAGCGGTACGGGCTGTCCGACCTCGAGTTCTTCCGCTACCCGGGCATGAGCCGCGAGTCGACGTTGTTCCTGGCCGACCTCGGGGCCAAGGTCCTGGGCACCGATGCCGCGGGCTGGGACCTGAGCTTCTCCGTGATGGCCGGCAAGTTCCGTGACAGCGGCGACAACTCCGTGCTGTGGGACGGCCACCGGGCAGGCCGCGAGCGGGAGGTCTTCATCGTCCAGCAGCTGACGAACCTCGCCGCGCTGCCCCCGTCGGGGTTCCGGGTGGCGTTCTTCCCGATCAAGATCGCCCGAGCGAGCGCCGCCCCGGCCCGAGTCGTGGCTTTCGTCTGACTCGCGGTCTCCGCAGACCGACCCCTGCACCCTGTTGAGGAGAGGAAACGACAGTGAAACTCGCAACCGTGGAGTACGACCGCGTCGAGCGGACCGCGCTCGTACTCGATCAGGGTGAGCGCCTGTTGCTGCTCGACCGTGCCCACCGCCTGGTGACCGGCGAGCACGCCCCCGCGCTGGCCACCATGCAGACGATCATCGACGGCGGCGAACCCGTGCGGCAGATCCTGGAGCGGCTCGCCGGACAGGCCCCGTCCGAAGCGGTCGTCGCCGCGTCCGAGGTGCGCTGGCTGTCCCCGCTGCCCAGGCCGGTGCAGATCCGGGACTTCGGCAGTTTCATGGATCACTTCCGCAATGCCCGCTCCCGGATCCAGGGCATCCCGGCCGACCAGGTCGAACTGCCCGCCATCATGCTCGAACGCCCGCTGTACTACATGGCCAACCGGCTCACCTTGACCGGCCACGACAGCGACATCCACTGGCCCGCGTACTCCTCGGTGAGGGACTACGAGCTGGAGTTCGCCTGTGTGCTGGGCCGCGGCGGTACGGACATCCCAGCGGTGGAAGCTCCGTCGTACATCTTCGGCTACACGATCTTCAACGACTTCAGCGCACGCGACACCCAGCTGGAGGAGATCGCCACCGGGCTGGGCCTGAGCAAGAGCAAGGATTTCACCGACTCGAACGTCCTGGGCCCGTGGATCGTCACCGCCGACGAGCTCGGCGACCCGTACCGGCTCACGATGACCGCCCGCATCAACGGCGAGGAGGCCAGCCGGGGCACGTCCACCGATATGCACCACACCTTCGCCGACATGATCGCCTTCGCCTCCCGGTCGACCCGGCTGCACGCCGGAGAGGTCCTGTGCTCGGGCACCGTGCCCACCGGCTGCGGACTGGAGCACGGCCGCTTCCTGGAACCCGGCGACACCGTGGAACTCGAAGTCTCCGGCCTGGGCGTGCTGCGCAACCGGGTCGTGTCATGAACCGTGAAGCACTCATCCTCGGCGTCGGAGCCACCCCCTTCGGCCGCCACCTCGACCGCAGTGCCGGCGACCTCGCCGGCCGGGCCGCGCACGAGGCCCTGCGCGACGCCGGGATCGCCCCGGCCGCAGTCGGCGCCGTCTTCCACGCCACGGTCAGCCAGAAGGCGATCGACGGCCAGCACATGATCCCCGGCCAGGTCGCCCTGCGCCCGCACGGGTTCGCCGGGGTACCCGTGGTGAACGTGGAGAACGCCTGCGCGGGTGGTGCCACAGCCCTGTGGCTGGCGATCGCCCATGTGCGGGCGGGCCTGTCGGACGTCGCGCTGGCCGTCGGTGTGGACAAGTTCGTCTGTGCCGATCCCGCTCAGGGGCTGGCGGTGTTCGACGGGGCCATGGACGTGGCCCACCGCGAGGAGACTCTGGCCGCGCTCGCCGCCCTGACCGACCCCCTGCCACCCGAATTGTCCGTGGACGGCGACCGGTCGGTGTTCATGGAGATCTACGCCTCCCTGGCCCGCGCCCACATGCAGAGCTTCGGTACTACCGAAGCCCACCTGGCCGTGGTCTCGGCGAAGAACCACGCCCACTCCGTCCACAACCCCCGGGCCCACTTCCGCCGAGCGTTCACCGCGGAGGAGATCCTGGCGGCGCGGCGGGTGGCATGGCCACTGACGGTGCCGATGTGCTCACCGGTCAGCGACGGGGCTGCCGCCGCTGTCGTGACGCGGGCCGACTTCACGCGCGACGAGTCGGCCGTGGCGGTGCTGAGCAGTGTCCTGTTGTCGGGCACCGACCGGGCGGCGGACGACGCCGGGAGGCACATCGGCCGCCGGGCCGCCCTCGCCGCCTACGAGAAGGCCGGCATCGGCCCGCGGGAGGTCGACGTGGCGGAGGTCCACGACGCCACCGCCTTCGGAGAGATCCAGCAGGTGGAGAACCTGGGCTTCTGCCCGATCGGCGACGGCGGCCCGTGGTCGGCCTCGGGCGCCGGCGCGCTCGGTGGCACCGTTCCGGTGAACCCGTCCGGAGGACTCGAATCGCGCGGCCACCCGGTTTCCGCCACCGGACTGGCGCAGGTCTTCGAACTGGTCACGCAGCTGCGTGGCCGGGCGGGCGAGCGCCAGGTCCCCGACGCTCGCATTGCCATCGCCGAGAACGGCGGTGGCCTCTACGGAATCGAGGAGGCGGTTGCCGCCGTGACCATCCTGGGGAGGAGCCGATGAGACCCGGCTACGCGGACCTGATCCTGTCGGCGCTGCGAAGGCGGCCCGAGCGCACCGCCTTCCGTTTCACCGGCGACGACGGGACAAAACATGCCTGGACCTACGGTGAGACCGCGGAACGGATCGAACGCACCGCGGCCGCGTTCGGACGACTGGGCCTCATGCCCGGCAACGGGCTCGCCCTGCTGTGCGGCCCGAACCCGCAGGCGTTCACCGTCATGGCCGCCGCCTGCCTGGCCGGACTGCGCTACACGGCCCTGCATCCGCTGGCCACCGCGGAAACCGACCGGACCGTCCTGCGTGACAGCGAGTCCGACTACCTGGTCGTGGACGACACCCGCTTCGCCGCCCGTGCCCGCCCCGAGGGCACCAAGACGATCACCCTCGCCGAGCTCGACCGCCTCGCCGCCGACACGCCCCCCGGTCCGAACGACCCGCGCGGCCCCGCGCTCTACCTCTTCTACACCGGCGGCACGACCGGCGAACCCAAGGGCGTGATGCTGCGCGACCGCTCACTGCTCGCCAACGCCTGGGCCTGCTCCACCTGGGCCTGGCCGCCGGACACTCACTTCCTGATCACCACCCCCATGTCGCACGCCGCCGGGCTCCTGGTCGCCCCCGGCCTGCTTCACGGCGCCCGCTTCGAACTCCACCCCTCCTTCGACCCGGACCGCGTCATCGACGCGATCGAACGCGACGGCGTGAGCGCCACGTTCGTCGTTCCCACCATGCTGTACGCCCTGCTCGACCACCCCCGGCTCCCCGCAGCCGACCTGTCGGGACTGAACTGGGTCCTCTACGGTGCCGCGCCCGCCGACCCCGCCCGGCTCGCCCAGGCGCACAGGCTCCTCGGCCCCGTCCTCAGCCAGCACTACGGCCAGGCCGAGGCCCCCAACGCGCTGACCGTCCTGGACCCGTCCCAACACCGGGACGACCCCCACGTCCTGGGCAGCTGCGGTCGGCCGATGCCCGGCGTGGAGATCGCCCTGCTCGACCCGCACGGCCGCCACGTACCGGCAGGCGAGCCCGGCGAGCTGTGCGTCCGGGGACCCCTCGTGATGGACGGCTACTGGAACAAGCCCGAGCAGACCGCCACGGCGCTCGAGGGAGGCTGGCTGCACACCGGCGATGTCGCCCGCCAGGACGACACCGGCCTGATCACGATCATCGACCGGATCAAGGACACCATCATCACCGGCGGATTCAACGTCTACCCGCGCGAGGTCGAGGACGCCCTCGCCACACACCCGGCCGTCTCCGCCAGCGCCGTCTACGGCACTCCCGACCCGCGCTGGGGCGAAGCCGTCACCGCCACCGTGGTCCTGCGCCCCGGCCAACAGGCGACTCCAGCCGATCTGATGGACCACGTCCGCGCCCGCAAGGGCGCACTCTGGGCCCCGAAGATGCTCCATCTCGCCGATTCGCTGCCTCTCACCGCCCTTGGCAAGATCGACAAGAAGAAACTCCGCAACCAGCCCTGAACGGGGCTCGGGCGCGCAAACCGTCCCACCTCCTCAAATGACACACGGCCGGCGCCGAGCGCACCCTGGTGCGTGTCTCCGCGCCGGCCTCACGGGCACTGACCCGGCTGCACGTGCCAGGGTCTGTCAAACGAACGGCTCTGACAAGATTTTCGTAGCCGTTGATCGTGGCTGATGTGGATCAGTTGAGCAGGATGCGGTGGAAGCCGGCGCGGCCGTACATCTGTCTCTCGATCAGTTTCGTCTTGGTGTCGACGCCTTCGGTTCCGCCGTTGTGGAACGGGAGGGTGAGTCCGTTGACGACGGCGTCGTGGTCGCCTTCCAGGCCGCGAATGAAAGCGTGCAGGTGGGGCAGGTCGTCCTCGCGGACCTGGGAGGCCCACTTCTCGAGGTGTCGGGCGTTGTCGGGAGCGGGTTTGAGGAGGTTCCGCGAAGGTGTGGATGTGTCCGGTCAGGGCGGTCATCTCGGGGCAGGCCCCGGTCAGGGCCATGAGGAGCTCGCGGTCCTTGTCCTTCAGCTGCTCGGGCTCGGTACACAGCAGGCCCTTGAGGCGGCGGGGCGGTCGGACTCGACACGGCCTTGGTTGATGTAGCGGTAGAGGAGGTTCGAGCTGCCCTGGTAGCCGAGGTCCTTGATCTCCTTCAGGAGCTGCCTGACGCTTACGGCGGGGTCTTCCTCGCGGCGCCGTCGCAGGTGGTCACGGTAGGGGTCGACCAGGGTGGGCCGGTACTGCGGGGCTTTCTTCAGTTGCTCGGGCTCGGGGACGCGGGCGTAGCGTTTGACGGTGCTCAGCGCCAGTTGCAGACGGCGGGAGCAGTCCAGTAGGCCGACGCCCTGGTAGAGCAGGGCGTGGACCTGATGCCAGCGTTCCCGGGTAGTTTCCTCGCGGACACGGGCCTGGGAGGGCGGTCCGCATTTCGCCCAGCAGCCGACGTGCGCGTGGACTTCCTTAAGGACAGCCTCCCCGAGGTTGCGCCACAGGTGCCAGCGGTCGGTGATCTGCGGCACCTGGGGCAGTGCGTCGGTGACAGCCTGCGCGTATCCGGCCGCGCCGTCCCGGCAGACCGCCTCCGCCACCACCTCACCAATTCGCGCGGGTTCTAACATACGGTCGTATGTCCCGCCCCAGCCCGCCGTCCCCGCCAGTGCGGCGGCCTCCGGGCAGCTCCTGACGTCCGCCGCACCGACAGCCGACGTGGCCCTGCAGATCTGCGGCGGGTGCCCGGGCCCGGAAGGTAGGAGGCAGGGCATTCCTCGCTACCGCGGTGATCGTCGTCGGCACGACGCTGTGGGTAGTGCTACCCGGCCTCTGAGACTCGGCGGCTGATGCCGGCTCCGCCGCATCCTCGGGAGCGGCTTCCGCGACCTCAGGCACCGATGACGCCAAGGACACGGGCGGTACGGAGATCGCCGACAGCTCGGAGATGACGGACACCACGGGCGCCGACGACCCCTCCTCTGATTCCAGCGAGTCCGGCGACTCCTCCGATTGCGCGCAGAGTCTGCTCACCCCGGCGGGAAGGCGCACCTTGGTCAAGTCCCTGCGTTCGATGTCCGGCGGCACCGAGGCGAAGGAGGCCTCCGTCTACCGGGACTTCGCCTGATCCAGGCTCCGACGAAGGCGGACCGGAACCGTTACGGCGAACTCGAGTACCGCAGTGGTGCGATGTCACGCCGAAGGGCGGGCGGGGCCCTGGGTTCCGACGATGCGCTGGTCGACTTCGACTCCATCGCCTGGGACAAGCTGCCCGCGCTACTGGAGGACGAGTTCCAGGGACGCCGGGTCCGCCCAGTGCAGGTCGTCGAGGACCACGACGAGCCGCGCGCCCCGGATACGGCGCAGTGCGTCCGCGGTGGCCCGGTAGAGGCCGAAACGGTCCCTGTCCCACGGCTCGCCCGAGGGCTCGGCTCTTCCCTGCAGCACCGGAAGGAGCTCCCGCAGCGACGGGAACACTCTGAGCACCCGCTGGTCGAGGTCGGCGAACGCGTCGGCGAACGGCTGGAACGGGCTGTGCCGTTCGAACTCGGTAGCCCGGCCGCGCAGCACGGCCGCTCCGCGGCGGCGGGCGAGGGTACTGAACTCCGCCAGCAACCGACTCTTGCCGATACCGGCCTCACCAGTGACATCGACGAGGGCCGGACCACCGGCTCCCATGTGCTGCAGGGCCGCATCGAGCCGGCGGAGCTCGGCTGACCTGCTCACGAACGGCACGCTGTTCATACGCCTGCCCGGCCCCCTGTACAACTCGACCACCACGATCTCCCTCGGAACGAACGCCGCCACGGCACGGCACGCCACGGCCCCGGTGGCTACGGCACGGGGCTGGGCGGCTGTCGCCGTCAGACAGCGTTCTACAGCACGAGTACGACAACGCTGCCCCTTCGCGGCGGGCCCGGCCCGCGCCGGTCAAGGGCGCATGGTGACCGACGTACGGGCAGCGTTACACCGGACTGCCCGCAGCGGACCATCTGCAAATCGGCTGGGAGGCAGGCTCCCGGCGCACCAAGGAACAGAACGCGGGAGCCAAAGACATCTTCCCGGCCGCGTATGAACGCCTGAACCACCCAACTCGCTCCGGCTCAACCGCTCTAGCTCTGGCGAGGACGGCAGGAGCTCATCCGTCCCGACTCCGCCGGTGGCACCCACGCCTTTCTTGACTGGCTGTCGAGACGGGCCGGTGGCTGTCGTATTCCCGTTGCCATATCCACCAGGCTGCGCTGAAGATCCCGAGGAAGGCGTGGACGTCGGCCTACGCCTTCGGCGGAACCGAGCGAACCCGGCACCCGGGTCGCCAGAGATCACCGACATTCCCGACCGATCCTCCTGGCCCACGGGGATGCGTTTGAGCGCTTGCAGAGAGTGCCCTACGTCGGCGCCGAGTTGCGCTTCACCAATGTCGAGGGCAACCGTCTGACCTGTTTCGCGACCAACACAAAGGGCGACGCGACCGGGACCGGGTGCCGAACAAGCCCGGCCCCATCCGGTTCGGCGGTGGAGGCTCAGTTGTCGCGTGCTGCCGTAGTGCGCAGCGGTAGACCTGCGTTGACACGCCGCTTCAGCTCGCGGAAGTCGTCGAAACCGTCTACACAGGTGATGTCGTTGCCGTCATCGTCTTCGTCGTCGTACGCGTTCAGTAGATCGCGGTCGAAATGTTCCAGCATGCGGGGGTCATTTACGTCGATCACGGCCGGTCGGGTCGCGATCTCCAGGCTCGGCTCACCGATCACCGCGTTGGCGATGAGTGCGCCACCGATGGCGAAGTGATGGTGTTCGCTATAGAAGAGCTGGGCGTGAACGTCGCCGCCGATGTCGGCGCCACAGTCGTTGTAATCATCACCGATGAGCCGATCGGTGCTCAGGTCGCCGTGGACCTCAAGCCAGCCGCCGGTCACCACGTCGCGTGCCCGCATGTTGCCGGTCACCAGCAAAAAGGACTCGGGATAGTCGTAATCGCCGTACGCGCCGTCGACGACCAGATCGCCGAGCACGACCAAGAGGTAGACGCTCTCGTCTATCAGGTCGAGGTCGCCGCGTATATGCAGGTCGCCATCGACAAGCCAGACATCGGCGGTGTGGTCGCCGATCTCGTCGAGCACCGCGGTCACACGCTTGATCATGTAGTCGTTATGGAACCGGCCGATTGCCGTGATAACCCCGGCCCGGGAGACCTGATTCTTCTTGTAGCTGAGCACGTTGGCAATCATGGCCAGGAAACCACCCTCGTGTAATTGGCGTCGAGTTCTGTCGAAGTGCATCTGTCAGATGGCGAGCCGCTGAGCTGACCTCTTCGAGGCCGCACCGGCATGCTAAACGCCCTCACTGACACGCCCGCTCCGGCCCGACACTCCACGGCGAAATGCCGTAGCGCAATAGGTGCTTCTACCGACGCCACCGATCTGGAGGCACCACCGTACCTGTAGCAACAATCACAGTCCGTAGCAGCCGCTCGGCCGGGAGCTCGGTGACCGCATCGAAGCCGCGTTGGCAGCCGGGATGCCCGTCCTGCGGGAACCACCGTCTCCTCGGCGAACGCGGCGACGTTGAGACCGGGGTGCAGCTCGCCGACGCCGTCCGTACGCCGGGCGTGCACGGCGCCCGCGCCGTTCAGGGCGTTGGCGCACAGCCAGACCTCGCCCGGCGCGCAGGCGTGGCAACTTCCGCAGAGGGATGCCCAGTTGAGCGCGATGCCGTCGTCCGGCGCGCCATGGGTGACGCCCTCGCCGACCGCGACGACGGTGCCCGCGCCCTCGTGGCCGAGGACGGCGGGGACGGGCACCCGTATGGTGCCGTCGGACGGCGAGCGGGCGGAGTGGCAGACGCTGGCGGCGGCGAGGGCGACCCTCACCCGGCCGGCTCCGGGAGTTCGATGTCGGTGATCTCCAGGGGAGCTCCGACTGCGGGCAGTACGGCGGCGCGGACCACGAACAGGCTCCTTGGGGGTCGGCAGTGGGGAAACGGGGCGGAACCGTCGGAACCGCGGGAACACGGGAGGGTCAGAACTGGAGGGACTTGGTCTGGAGGTACTCCGCGAGCCCGTGGGATCCGAGTTCTCGGCCGACGCCGGACTGCTTGTAGCCGCCGAACGGGGCGAGCGGGTTGAACCGGCCGCCGTTGATGTCGACCTGCCCGGTGTCCATCCGCCGGGCGAAGGCCACTGCCTCGGCGTCGTCGCCCGCCCAGACGGCGCCCGCGAGGCCGTACACGGTGCCGTTGGCGATGCGCAGGGCGTCGTCCTCGTCCTCGTAGCGGATGAGCGAGACGACGGGGCCGAAGATCTCCTCCTGGGCGATGGTCATCTCCGGGGTGACATCGGCGAACACGGTGGGGCTGACGAAGTAGCCCTGTTCGCGCGGGGCTTCGGGGCCGCCCGCGACGAGGCGGGCCCCTTCCGCCATACCCTTCTCGATGTAGCCGCGCACCCGCGCGTGCTGCTTGGCGTTGACGAGCGGGCCGATGCGGTCGCCGTACTTGGCGGCCTCCTCCGCGGCGAGCGCGACTGCCTCGTCGTACTGGGAGGTGTGCACCAGCATCCGGGTCCAGGCGCTGCACGTCTGGCCTGAGTTGCCCATGACGTTCGCGACGCCGACGGCGACTGCCCTGGCCAGGTCCGCACTCGGCAGGATGACATTGGCGGACTTGCCGCCCAGTTCGAGGGCGACGCGCTTGACGGCCGCGCCGGCCGTGGCGCCGATCTGCTTGCCGACGGCGGTGGAGCCGGTGAAGGAGACCAGGTCGACGCCGTCGTGCTCGGCCAGGGCCTGTCCGGCGACCGGGCCGAGACCGGTGACCAGGTTGAACACGCCTGCGGGGACGCCCGCTTCGTGGACGGCCTCGGCGAAGAGCTGGGCGGTCAGCGGGGTGTCCTCGGCGGGCTTGAGGACGACCGTGCAGCCCGCCGCGAGCGCGGGGGCGACCTTGGCGACGATCTGGTGCAGCGGGTAGTTCCACGGGGTGATCGCGCCGACTACACCGACCGGCTCGGCGTAGACGGTGGAGTTGCCGACCTTCTCCTCGAAGGCGTACGAGGCGGCGAGCTCGGCGTACGAGCCGGCCACCAGGACCGGGACGCCCGCGTGCACCGCCTGCGAGAACGGCGGCGGCGCGCCGAGCTCGGCGGTGACGGTCGCGGCGATCTCGCCCTTGCGGGCGACAAGCACGTCACGCAGGGCGGCGATCCGCGCGGCGCGCTCGGCGGGCGCGGTGGCCGCCCAGCCGGGGAGGGCGGCGCGGGCGGCCCGTACCGCGGCGTCCACGTCCTCGGCGGTGCCGGCCGGGACCTCGGCGATGACCTGTTCGTCCGCCGGGTTCACCACCGGGATCGTGTCCCGTCCTGCGGCGGGCCGCCAGGCCCCGTCGATGTACATGCCCTCGTGGGCCTTCATCACTGTTCCTCCTGGATAGGGTTGCGGACGAGATCGTCCGCCACTCAAACTAGCGCTGTTAGTTTTCGGGTGCCGGAGACGGCCGTCACGCCAGGGGCTGTCGGCCGAGTTCCCCGTGCTGCGCACCGGGGTGCTCGAACTGGGTGCGGCACAGCTCCTCGTACCGACCGCCCTCCGCGAGGAGTTCGTCGTGCGTGCCCCGCTCCACGATCTGCCCGTTCTCCACTAGAAGATGAGGTCGGCGATCCGTGCCGTGGGGAGCCGGTGGGCGATTACGACCGCAGTGCGGCCGGTGAGCGCCTCGGTGAGTGCTTCGTGGACGGCCGCCTCGGAGGTTCTGTCGAGGTGGGCGGTGGCCTCGTCGAGGATGGTGACGCGCTGGCGGGCCTGAAGCAGCCGGGCGATGGTGAGGCGCTGGCGTTCGCTGCCGGAGAGCCGGTAGCCGAGTTCGTCCGGGACGTCCAGGCCGCCGGCGCCCAGTTCCTGGTGCGCTTCTCTGCCCGCCGGATACCCACCCCTTTTCCGGCACCGCTTCATGGCCCGTACCCGTAAGAACCCCACCAGCACGTACGGACCGAATGCCGGACAACACGCCACGACCAGTCAGAACTGCACCGTCCACAGCACTGTCACGTTCTTCGGACACGGACTCTCGAACGTAAACGCAACGGCGCTGAGGCACAGATCCCCCGGTGATCACGAAACGTAGAGAACTCCATGATCGGGCGAACCTTGCCTGCCCTGTTACCACCGCTCAACTCGGCACCTACTGGCGGACGCCCTTGTCGGCGCCATCAGGCTCATCGCGGGCGGGGCGCTTTACGGGGCCCGTCTGGGCGCCAACGCCCCCGTCGACATCATGCGGGGACGGAGCCGGAAGTGCTCCAGCTCTCTGCCGACGTCAGCCCGGGTCGGCGTTGAGGCGTGTGGAGCGGACGATGGTGTGCCGTCCGCTGCCGACCTGCTTCGGCGGCTGGCCCCGCGCTCAGCAGCTGTACACCGTCGGCGTCGGGCGGGGCCGATTGCTGCTGACGGGTGGTGATGTTCTCGCCAAGCCCGCCGGGCACCGCGTGGAAACGCTCCGCCCCTCCGCATGCACGGCACGGCACCCGCGTTCAATCGCGGGTCAGTGGCCCTGCTGGGCGATGGTGCGCAGGAAAGCGATGGTCTCCAGCTCGCCGCTGGTGGCTTCGTCCAGGGACGTTCCGTACTCGCGGCTGGCGGAGAGTTTCACGATGGTGGTCCGGCTGACCGGATCGACGTAGATGAACTGGTTGTAGACGCCGACCGCGCTGAACTCGCCGCGGTCTCCCGCCATGAGCCACCACTGGTAGCCGTAGCCGACCCCGTCGGCTTGCTGACCGCCGACAAGGGGGCGGCCGGGTCGAAGATGCGGCGCGGTCACGGTGACCGAGTCGCGCACCCACTGCGCGGGCACGATCTGCCGGCCCTGCCACACACCCTCGTTGCGGTACAACTCGCCGAGCCTGGCGAAGTCGCGGGCGGTCAGGTTGAGCCCCGCGAAGGTGACTTCCCTCCCGGCAGGGTCCACCAGCCAGTAACCCGCCGACGTCATGCCGAGCGGCTCGCACAGCTTCTCGTCCATGTAGTCGGCGACCGAGCGGTTGGTGGCCCGGGCCAGCAAGGCGCCGAGTATCTGCGTCTCACCGGAGTTGTAGCGGCAGACGGTGCCAGGCTCGCTCTCGCGCACCATGCGGGCGACGAAGTCGTCGAGCGTGCCGCCGATGCCCGCCGTCGCGGCGTTGAGCTGGAAGATGTCGGAGGCCGGGTCGTTGTAGTCCTCGTTCCACCGGGCGCCGGAGGACATCTGGAGCACGTCCTTGATGGACACACCGTCGTAAGCGGAACCGGGCTGAACCGGCACGTAGGAGCTGATGGGCTCGTCGATGCTCGTGATGTGCCCCTCTTCGACCGCTATACCGACGAGCGCGGAGACGAAGCTCTTGGCGACCGACGCGGACAGCCACTGCACGTCCGGGCCACCGGTCAGGAAGTAGCTCTCATGCCTGATGACCCCGTCGACGAGCACGAGCAGTGCTGCCGTGTCGGTGCCAGCCAGGAACTCCCTGGTCCGCCGTGAGGCGCCGTCGTAGTCGTAGGTCTCCGGCAGGGGGGTCATCTCACCGCGTGGCCAGGGGTAAGGGTTCGCGGAGGGGGTCATCTCGCAGGTGTCGAGGAGATCCTTCATCCGGCAGAAGTGCTCGTGCTGCGGCGCACCGGTGAAGAGGCCGAGGTCGGCCAGGGTCATGCGCTTCTGAACAGTCATTGCCGTCCTTCGAGTGGAACGAGAGATCCGTAGGAGCAGGGGAAGCGGGCGGGCCCACACCACTGCTGGACAGGCGCGCCCTGGGGCCGGAGGGCCCGGCTGCGATACCGAGAAAGTAGCAGTACCGTTCGGTTAGGGCAACCAAGTGGTACTGTTAAATTTCAAATTGACACAGAGCAGAGGAAGGCAATGATGAGCTCTTCCCGCGTCGACGGGCGCACCCTCCGGTTCCAGCACCGGCGGCCCGAATTGTTGGCTGCAGCAACCGAGTACATCCTTGAACACGGCGTCAGCAGCCTGTCCCTGCGTCCCGTCGCGCAGGCGCTCGGTGTTACCCACGCGACACTGCTACGGCACTTCTCCTCGAAGGACGCCCTGCTCCTGGCCGTCGCGGAGAAGGTCCGCGCGGATCTGGCCGCATGGCTGATGTCGGACGTGGAGCTCCGTGAGGCACACTCGACGGCCGAACTCGTCAGGGCGCTGTGGCGTCGGCTGTGCGAACCGCAGGAGCAGCGCCAGTTCCTCCTGCTTTTCGAATTCGTCGGCCATCACGGGGAGAGGTCCGGGGAGGACGAGGAACTCTCCCGGGCGATTGTCCACGACTGGATCGAGATCATCGCCAACAGGCTTGCTGCGGACGGCTGGCCGCCCGAGGACGCCTCCACTCTGTCCACACTTGTCCTCGCTCAGGTGCGGGGCCTGCAGCTCGATCTCCTGGTCTCCGGGGACCGCTCACGAGCGGACCACGCCATCGACTTCGCCGTACGCCTCCTCGACCACTCCGCCCGGGCCGGCGGTGCGGACGATCACGGGTAGACCGCCACGTTCCGGCTCCTTTGCCCTATGCCGGCCTGACGCCCCCGGCCGACTCGAGCCAACGGCAGCAACTCGACCAAAGCACTTGCTGCGCGGGGTCCCTGCTAGGCCGATGCCAACGTGACGTCTGTTCAGTGCGATTCCCCTCGTGTATGAGTGCGGGCGGCACTTCGGCCCATGTCAATTGTCTGGAAGCCAATGAGCTGAAGTGCCGTCCGCAGCCCGGAGGCTCCCCGGCGCGTCGCCCAGTAGGTGTGGTCCAGTCGCGCGGGCTGGGCAGGTGATCTCGTTCTTCTCGCCGACGTCCAGCCGGGCGAGGTCGCTGCTCGTGGTTTGGTCGAGGGTGGCAAGAGATGTAGCCCCGCTCGTCCCTGCCGTGTCTCGCGGCCACCATCGAGTGGTGCTCTTGATCAGGCAGTCAAGGGTGGGGAACGAGGACGACCGGGCAGTGCGTGTGGTGCAGGACTGAATGTGTTACGTGGCCGAGCGGAGAGCCGATGGAGTGGGGACGCCGGCGGGTTCCGATGACGATCATGTCGGCGTCGGCAGTCGCTGCCACCAGTGTCTCGGAGACGGACTCGGCATGAAGGACGTGCTCGGTCACCGAGAGGTCCGGGAATTCCCTGCGCAGAGGCGCGACGAGCTGTGCAGTTGCGGTCGCCTGATCCGCGGCGAGCCGGTCCATACCGTCGAACATTGTCGCCATGCTGCCGACGTTCTCGAGGAAGGCCCAGGCGCTGAGCACTCGAAGGGTGCCTCCCTCGCGCGCGGCCAGAGAGGCGGCGATACGCAGAGTTTCCCCGTCACGTTCGTCGCGTGCCGCGGCGAGTACGACGCCTGTCGGTTCCCGGTCGTCACCGCCGGGCACGACGACGACCGGGACGTGGGAGCGAGCAGCCACCCGGAGTGAATCGGAACCGACCAGCAGAGAGGAAAATCCGCCGCGTCCACGGGAGCCCACGACGATCGTGGTATCGGGACCGGCTTCATGGAGCAGGCATTCTGCTGTCTCGTTCTCGCACACGGCCGTCGTCACGGGGAGGGCGGGGGCAAGTTGACGTACGCGTGCGGCAGCCGCTTCCAGTGCGTCTTCCGCGAAATCGTCGATCTGTTGGATGTCCCCCCGGGAGAGATAGAGCCTTCTATGGCTCGTCCCGGTGGCGTACACGATTCGCAGCGACCTATTGCGGGCAACCGCCTCGCCCGCCGCCCATCGAACGGTCCGCATCGCAGGGTCGGAACCATCGGTGCCGACGAGGACCGGTCCCGTCATGGTTGCGTCGCTCGATCGAGTGCTGTCCATGGTCTCTCCTCGAAGTTGTGCGCGTCGATCGATACCGGTTTCGGAGCTGCTCGGACGACTCGGTTTTCCTTTTGGTCCACTCTGAGTTTCTGAGTTTCTGGCGCTGCTCATCAGTTTCGTGAAGACGTTCCACACGGCGGTGAAAAGTCCCGTATTCTCTGTGAGATTCACCGTCGCTGTCATCCATGCGGATGTACGGCATCCGAGTTGTGTGGGAACTCGTTCGTCTGGTCACTCACCATGGCGAAGTCGATGAAATGGTGAGTCAGGGAAGGCGTTTCGGCCTTCTCGCCTCATCGTTCGCAGTTACGGAGCCGGGTGATGGCTTCCTCCGGGGCATGGGAGGCGCACTGCTCCGTCTGCGGATTGGAGTGACATGTCTGGCAGACGCTGTCACGACGTCCGCGGGTCCGGGCGCAGGCGTCGAAGCGAGTGAGGACGTCGTTCACCACGTTCTGGGGCGAAGCACGGGGCGCATAGAGCTTGTCATATGATCTTTTGACCCAAATGCTGCATCCCTTGCGGGAGATGACGGGCAGGATCCGTTGACGACGCAGCTTGTTGACAAGCAGGGTTTCAGGCCTGCGGCGGGACCGGTCGGCCCACGGCTGGGCGCGGCCCGGCGGGAGACATCAACAAGCTCGGGCCGACCACGATGCCGGGTGAGGTCATAGCCGTTCACCTCGCGGTGTGGACGCCGCGCGTGTCGTCCTTGTCGTAAGTGAAGCGGGAGGAAACCGATACCACGCCGTCGACCGTTGCACACATGTGCTCGATTGCGGGGAGCATGCTCCGGAACGGCAGTCGGCCGCCAAGCTCCACGCACCCGTTCCGCACCTCGACGGCGAGAGCGGCCGGATCGAGGCGCAGTGTCCCGGTGAGGACATCCTCGACGATCTCCCGGCGGATCTCGTCGTCCTCTCGAAGGAAGATGCCCAGCAGGTCGCGGCGGCTGACGATACCCAGCAGCCGGTCCTCCTCATCCACGACAACGAGGCGCTTCACGCCCTGCGCTTCCATCAGCCGGGCCGTCTCGGCCACGGTCCACTCCGGGCGGACACAGACGGGCGGCGCGGACATCAGCTCCTCGGCCCGTATTCCTTCGGCTTTGGCCCGCTCCCACGCCTGAAGCCCGGTTACGGCCGAGAGGTCGTCCGGCGCGGTGACATGGTCGGCGGTCTTGCGCAGCAGATCCCCTTCCGAGACCACCCCGAGTACCCGGTTCCCGCCGTCCACCACCGGCACCGCAGTGATGTGGTGCTGAGACAGTATCCGCGCGATCTCCTTGAACGGGGTGCCGCCGCGGACACTCGTCACCTCACGGGTCATCAGCTCGCTGATCCTGCGATGACGCATCATGCGTTCCTTCCTGCGCGGGCGTACCCGGCCAGGCCGCCCCAGAGCCACCGGACGAGGGGCACGGTGTCCCGGGGGCTCATCGTGGCGGCTCCACGTCAAGAGCGACGTTGTCGTAGGCGTAGTCGATGGACTCGTGCAAGGCCACCACTCCGTCGACCCAGCGGCAGAGCCGTACGATCACGGGGATGTCGGCGCGCTCGTCGACACGGCCGGTCAGGGTCACGACTCCGTCCGTGACAGCAACGCGGATGGCGCTGGAGGGCAGGCGCAGAGTGCCGACCAGGACGTCGTGCTCTATCTCGCCACGGATTGCGGAGTCATGGCGGAGGAAGGGTTTGAGCAGATCGCTGCGGCTGACGATCCCGACGAGTTGTCCGGTCTCGTCGGTCACGGGCAGCCGTTTCACGTCTTTGCGGTGCATTGTCCGAGCCGTCTCGACGAGATTCCAGCCCGACTGTGCCGTGATGGCCGGTGAGGTCATCAGGCTGGCGGCCGTTTCCGCGTCGGGCAGCCCGCGTTCCTGGGACAGCAGCCGGACCCCTGCCCAGCGGCCTTCCAGATCGGGGAGTTCCGCGGTGGCGCGCAACAGGTCGGCCTCCGAGACCACGCCGAGTGGGTGCCGGCCGTCGTCGATGACCGGCACCGCTGAGATGTCGTGCTCGGAGAAGAGACGGGCGACCTCTTTGAACGGAGTCGCGGGAGCCGCGGTGACCACGTCATGCGTCATGACCTCGAAGACCGTTCGGTGCTGCATGACGCTCCTCCTTCACGGGCCGTGCTGTTCCCGGCACCGCCCACTCTGGTGCGCGGACCTCGCCCTCGGGCAGTGCCGAACGGTCCCCTTCCGGGACGGTTGGCCCCTGTGACCTCTGATGGGCGGGGATGCCGCACGAGAGTCGTTACGGTCAGTTCCGGGTTGTCACCGCGCTGCCCGAGACCTTGACGGCGAATCCGCGCAGCACCGTCCTTCCTCGCACGGGGCGAACGGGGGCGCCGGGTGATGGGTAGACCTGCCGAGAGCCGGCTCGGCATCGCTCTGCGTGCCGCCTGCGGCCAGCAGGGTCCGGATTTGGTCCGCTTTCGGGACCGGGTGGCCCTATCCGGCCATCCGGCCCGGTGTCAGCGTGGCAGCGAGCCACCTCACAATCGGAAGGCGGTGGGGACGATGGAATCGCCCGTCGTCGTAGGAGTGGACGGTTCCGATGCCGGTTTCGCAGCTGTGGACTGGGCAGTTGACGAAGCGGTGCGGCACGGACTTCCGCTGCGTATCGTGCACGCCTCGCTGTGGGAGCGGTACGAAGGGTTCGTCCCGGGCTGGAGCAGGGACAGGCCCTCGGGCCAGGTTCTCGCCGAGAACATCGTCGCTGTGGCGGCAGAACGGGCCCAGCGTCGGGCATCCGGTCTCACGGTCGCTGCGGAAGTCCTGGCCGAGGACGCGTCCGGCGTGCTGCTCAGGTGGGGGACGGTGGCCACAATGGTGGTCGTCGGGTCACGCGGGCGTGGAGAACTGGGTGACCTTCTGCTCGGGTCCGTCAGCCTCGTCGTGGCAGCCCGCTCCCACTGCCCGGTCGTCGTCGTCCGTGGGGACCAGCACGCTCTGGAGGCACGACACCAGAGGATCCTGCTGGGCCTCGGCGACCACGATGCGGCTTCGCCGGCCGTGCGTTTCGCGTTCCGCGAAGCGGAGGTCCGGCATGCGGAGCTGGAAGTCGTTCGCACCTGGCGACGACCCTCCCACGAGCCGGTCCACCATCCGCTTCTGACCAGTGGAGCGGGAGAGTACGCCCAAGGGGCGTCGGAGCTGCTCGACAAGGCCCTTGACACGATGGGCCGGGAACACCCAGAGGTACACCTGCGCAGGACCATCGTCGAGGGGCCCGCTCACAAAGTGCTGACGGACCGCGCGGCTGCAGCGGACCTGCTGGTCGTCGGGGCACTGCGGCGGGACCGTACCGTAGGTCTGGAGCTCGGCAGAGTCGCTCACCGGGCCCTGCACCATGCCTCGTGCCCGGTCGCCGTCGTTCCTCAGCCGTACCGGGTACTCACGGGCGAACCGTGATGAGCACCGCAGCCCGGCACCCCGTCTGTGACATCGGCCGCCGTGTCGCCGCCCGGCGTGGTCAGCTCGGCCTGTCCCGTGAAGAGGCCCACGTTTCACGGACTGCGCGCGCCGTCGCGTCTCGACCGGTTGTAGGCCGGGCGGAGCCCACGAACGGCCATCCGCTGCCGTGCGCCGTTCCAGGTGCGTGGGGGGACAGGACTGACGAACGTGGCCGGCGGCAGCCTCTTCTGCCGCGCCTCTACTGCCTCTCCTTCGTGGTGAGATCGCACCGCACGTCCACCACGCCTTCGACGGCCAGGGTCAGCCGCGCCGCGAGCGGGACGAGTGCGCTGTCGTGGATCTCGCCGGACAGGGTCACGACCCCGGCCTCGACGTTGATGACGACCTGGCCGTGAGAGGGGGGAAACAGGTGCTCAACGACTTCGCGGCGGACCTCGGCCGCGAGGTCCTCGTCCCGGCGGAGGAATACCTTGAGGAGGTCGGACCGGCTCACGATCCCCTGGACCCTGCCGCCGGCGTCGACCACGGGCAGCCGCTTGACGCGATGGGCGGCCATGAGGCGTGCGGCCTGAGGCAGGGACGCATCGGGAGCGACCGTGACGGCGGGCGACGTCATGAGGTCCGCCGCTCGACTTGAGCCCGCCTTGACCGTGGCGTTCAGCCGCCGCATCTGCTCCACGAGGCCGAGGCGGTGCTCGTGGAACTCCTCCTTGAGCAGCAGATCCGCCTCGGAGACAACCCCGACGACACGGCCCTCTCCCTCGACGACAGGGACAGCGGTCACCTTCCACCGGTCCATCGTCTCGATGATTTCCTTGAAATCCGCACCGGGCCGGACGGCGACGACCTTCTTCGTCATCACGTCGGCAACAGTGAATGGTTGTCGGGTCATGGCTCTCTCCTACGTGCGTGGACCATCGGTTCCGTGCCGGCGCGTGGCATGACGCGGTTCAGGAGCGAGGTGCGGGCTGCTGGAAGGAGGAGCCCGGTACCCAGTTCTCGCCGATCCTCCGGCCCGGAGGATCCAGGTCAGCGGATCAGTACGGCCTCGCCGGAGCGGGGTACGACGGCCGTCCAGCCCAGCTCGCGGTCGATGCGCTCGCGCAGGCCTGCGGAGGCGGCCGGTTCTCCGTGGACGAGGTAGGTGGTGTGCGGGGCAGGGGCACCGCGAAGCCAGTCCAGGATCTGTGCGGCGTCGGCATGCGCCGAGAAGTGGGGGACGTCGGCGACCTCGGCCCGTACGGGAACGTACTCGCCGAACATCTTCAGTACCCGGGCTCCGTCCACCAGGTCCCTGGCCCGGGTGCCCGCCGCTGCGAAACCCACGATGACTACGGCATTGCGCGGGTCGGGGAGCAGCCGGTGCAGATGGTGGAGGACGCGGCCGCCGGTGGCCATGCCGGCCGACGAGACGATGACGGCGGGTCCGTGGACGCTGTTGATGTCGATGGATTCCTGGACGGTTCGGGCGGCGAGGAACGGTTCGGGGCTCAACGCGCTTTCTCCCTGCGCGAGGATCTCCGGCCGGAGCTCTGCGGAGCGCTCGCGCAGGGCGTCCCGATACACGTCGAGGGCGGCCAAGGCCATGGGGCTGTCCACATACACGGGTACGGAGCTGGGCAGGGCGCCCTCGTGCCGGAGGCGTACCAGCTCGTGCAGGACGACCTCGGTCCGGTCGATCGCGAAGGCAGGGATCACGACCGTGCCACCACGGGCGAGAGCCCGCGCGATGACGGCGGCGAACGCGGAGCGGCCGGTTCTCTGGTCGTGGAGACGGTCTCCGTAGGTGGATTCCATCAGTAGGACGTCGGCTCCCGAGAACGGTTCCGGCGGCAGCAGCAGAGGGTGCCCCGGCCGTCCGAGGTCTCCCGAGACGGCCAGGCTGTGGCCGTCCTCCAGCGTGAGGTGGGCCCATGCCGAGCCGAGTATGTGCCCGCCGTGGTGGAGCCGGAGCCTGGCGCCGGCCATAACCTCCACGGCGTCACCGACCGGGACCGGGTCGAAGAACGTGATCGTCTTCTCGGCGTCGGAGTCGTCGTAGAGCGGCTTGGCCGGGCGGTGCTTGGACCAGCCGTGCGCGTTGGCGTGCCGGGCCGCCTCCATCTGGAGACGGGAGCTGTCGCGCAGCACTATCTCTGCGAGCCGGGCGGTACGGGCGCTGGTGAGGATCGGACCGCGGAAGCCCTGGCGGACCAGGCGGGGCAGATACCCGCAATGGTCCAGATGAGCATGCGTGACAACCACGGCGTGGATGTCGGAAGCGTCACGGGCGAACCGCTCCCAGTTGCGTCGGCGCAGATCCGCGAATCCCTGGAAGAGGCCACAGTCGACGAGGATCCGGGCGTGGTCGCTCTCCACGAGGAACTTGCTTCCGGTGACGGTTCCCACGCCTCCCAGGAAACTGAGCAGAGCCGCGCGCGGAGCGGGGTTCGGAGCTGCCTCGGACATGGTCAGCCCTCCTTGGGAGTGGGGCCGCTCTCCACCCTCGCATCAGGAGCGGGCCGGCCGCAGGGCCCGAGAGGGTCGTCCTGGGGGCCGACCGGCTCATGCGCTACCGCGGCCGACAAGGGCAGTCTCGGTCGCGAATGCGCCAGAACGTGCCATAGGAAGTGGGTAGGCGAAATGAAGGCACTCGTGTTCCAGGGGCCGGGAAACTATGCCTGGCAGGACGTACCGGACCCAGGTATCGACGATCCCTCCGACGCGATCGTCCGGGTTGACGTCGTCACCATCTGCGGCACCGATCTGCATATCCTGAAGGGTGACGTGCCGGAGGTGACGCCCGGCCGGGTCCTGGGTCACGAGGCCGTGGGAACGGTCGTTGAGACGGGCGGCGACGTCCGCATGGTCCGGCCGGGGGATCGTGTACTGATCTCCTGCATCTCGGCCTGCGGGAGGTGCCGGTTCTGCCGCGAGAGCCGCTACGGGCAGTGCGGTGGCGGAGGCGGATGGATTCTCGGCCATAGCGTCGACGGCACACAGGCGGAATACGTCCGGGTGCCGTTCGCGGACCTGTCCGTCCATCCGCTCCCGAACGCGATCGACAGCTTCGACGCCGTCCTTCTCGCCGACATCTTTCCCACTTCCTACGAGGTCGGTGTGCTGAATGGTGCTGTGAGCCCCGCAGATACGGTGGTCGTCGTCGGAGCGGGCCCCATCGGTCTCGCCGCCGTCGCCACGGCGCGCTTCTACAGCCCTGGCCGTATCGTCGCCGTCGACCTCGACAACTCGCGGCTGGAGGCTGCTCGCGCCCTCGGGGCGGACGCTACCGCGAACGCGGCGGAGGACCCCGAACAACTCGTTGCGGATCTGACGGACGGACTCGGAGCAGATGCCGTCATGGAGGCCGTCGGAGTTCCGGAGGCATTCGAGATGTGCACCCGAATGGTCCGCCCAGGTGGTCGGGTCGCCAACATCGGTGTCCACGGAAAGCCCGCGGTCCTCCACCTCGAAGACCTCTGGATCAAGGACGTCACGATCACCACCGGGCTCGTGGACACCTCGTCCACTCCCATGCTGCTGAGCATGATGGCGATGGGACGGCTGCCCGCTTCGTCTCTGATCACCCATCGATACGAGCTGGGACGGATGGAGGAGGCGTACGACGTCTTCGGCAGGGCCGCGGACACGGGCGCGCTCAAGGTCGCGCTGGGCGCGCCGTAGCACGCGAGGGTGAGCGTCGACGGCTTCCCGACAGGCAAGGAGTGATCAGACGATCGCCCCGGGCCCCGTCGTACGCTCACTCCGTGCTGTTGTCCTGGACACCGACGGAGTGCTCTCGATTCGGCGGGGCTGCACGCGGCGGCGTGGAAGACCGCGTCCGACGTCTGCCTGAAGACCTTGGTGGGCGAGGCGCGGCCGCCCTTCGATGCCGACTCCGCATACCGTCGCTTCGTCGGAAAGTCCTGCTTCGGCGGAGCGGACGCATTCCTCACCGCGCGCAGGCTCGGCCTTCCGGCAGGAGAGCCCGGCGATCCGCCCGGCTGCGGCACCCAGGACCGGCGGCCATGGGGCATGTGCCCCTGGGAGAGCGTGAGTTCGGGCCGGGAGGAGACGCGGGTGTTTGCATCTCAACCCGCGCCCGGTGGAGATACGCGCAGGCCACCGGTGACCGGCGATTTCTCCACGCGGCCGGGGTGGAGGTCTCCCACCGTCTGTACGTGCCGTTCCACCAGGGAGTCAGCTGAAGGTGAGCACCTCGGCGGCGGGGCGGCGGGGCGTGGGCCGGCCTTTGGGCCCGTAGCCCAGACGGATCAGTATGTGGACGAAGCCCATCATGGTACCCGGCTCTCTCGCGACGGACCGGAGTTCGGGCCACTCCAGCGGCTGAGACATGAGAGATGTCGAAAGACCGTCGGCGGTTGCCTGGAGCAGCACCCGCTGCATGGCCTGACCGGCCTTCAGCCAGTTCTCCGGATCGTCTTCGGCTGTGCCGAGAAGAGCGAGCTGAGGCCGCTTCTCGAAGGGCGCCGAGGAGCGCGCCGCGACGCGGCGGGAGGAGTCGAAGTCTCGGACGGGAGCGGTCACGTCGTACTGCCGTGGGCCGAGGGCGTATGTCGGGATGCCCTCCGTCTCCGGCCCTTCCCCGACCGCGCCCGTTCGGGTCCAGGCGGCGATCTCCGCGCGTACCGCCTCGTCCGCAGCCTCGAACATCTGGGCGTCGTGGACGAGTTCGAGGATGGTGTCGGTGTGCCAGGCACCCGGTACGACAAGCCGGCAGCCCTCCAGAAGGGCCGCGGCGCAGAGCCCGTCGACGACCTCTGAGGGGATCTGCTCGTCGGAGAAGGGAAAGCGGCTGGTGTGCCGCTGTCGCAGTACGCCGTGGAGGACGGCAAGGCCGTCCTCCACGGCGGGTCCCCGAAGACGTACATCGGCCAGATGCCAGGGATCTGCGGAAGAGGGAAGCAGAGTGACCGCAGCGTTCAGGCCATGGTGCGCGGCGGCTACCCGCAGGTTGAACAGAGCGGCACCGCACCCGAGGTGGAGTGCACGGTGATCGGGGTCCTGATGCTGCATGCCTCGTGCGGGATCGCCGTGCATCCCGATGATGTCGGTGCCTGTCCTGTGGACGAACTTCCAGGGCTGTGCGTTGTGCATCGAGGGGGCGGTGCCGGCGTCCTCGATCAGTGATGTCACCAGGGAGCGGGTCAGACCGGTGGTGGACACGATGCGTCCTGTCTGTGTTGAAGTAGCCAGGGGATCACGGGCGGGGCATGCGGACCGGGAGGGCGTGTCGTCCTCGTGGACCGACAGCCCGTCCTGGACCGTGACGACGCCGTCCACATGCTCAGTGAGTCTCAGCAGGGTTCGGGCCTGGCTGCGCCCCCGGATGCGCCCGCCGAGTGTGACCACACCATCCAGCACGTGCACGGCGACGGCATCCCCGGGCAGGCGCAAGGCATCCGCCAGGACGTCCTCCTGTATGCGACGGCGTACCTCGGCGTCCGGGCGGAGGAATACACCAAGGAGATCACGCCGGGTAACGATTCCCGACCAGCCGCTCTTCTTCGTCGACGACGGGAAGGCGCTCCACGCCGCGGCGCACCATCAGCCGAGCCGCGTCCGGGACGGTCTCCTCGGCGTGGACGGTGACGGCCGGGGCAGTCATCAGGCCGCGCGCGGTCAGCTCTCGTCGTGCCAGAAGGTCGCTTTCGGAGATGACTCCGAGGACGCGATCGTCCTCGTCGAGTACGGGGACTCCGCTGATGCCGTGCTCGGCGAGCAGCTTCGCCACGTCCCGAAACGGTGTCGCGGGAACGGCGGAGACAACGTCGTCCGACATCAGAGCGCCGACCTTCAGGTGTCTCATGGCCGCGCCTCCTGTGCAGACCTGCGGATGGTGAGCCGTACGACACCACGGTCCATCGCACCGGCGCGGCCCGGGAGGGGCCGAACGGTCCTCGGCCGGGGCCGACCGGTCGTATCCTGCTCTGGCCCCGCGCCCCGTACATGTCCGGTCCTGATCCCGTGGGACCTTCGGTCCCGCCGTTGCCCCGAGCGGCCCTCCTGCGGATCCGTCCCGGGTGCCAGGGTGAGAACCATCGCCACACGGACTGGGGACAGGAAGAAACATGGACGGGACCACAGCCGGTCCCCATCACGCCCAGTCCGTGTCAGCGCGCCCACGGTGCTGTGGAGCACCCCCTGATACGGGCCCGGACACGGGAGTACATCATGACTGGCACCATGGACCGGCGCGACATCGTCATCGGTATCGACCCCGTCAAAAACTGGCACCTGGCGCTCGCCTGGGCAGCCGACGAGGCCGGCCGTCGGCAGTTGGGGCTACGACTCGTGGTAGCGGTACCACCACCCCACCACACGCAACACGTCGACAACTCCTCCCGGCACACGACTCAGCTCGACGCCGGAACGGAGACCCTTCGCACCGCAGCAGCCTGGGTGTACGCCCGGCAGCCCGGCGTACACACCACTTCCTCCCTCCTCGAAGGAACTGCGGCGGGGGTGCTGGCCGGCCTGTCATGTGAGGCCGGCATGGTCGTGCTCGGCTCCCGGCGCCTCAGCCGCACCGAGGAGTTCCTGAGCGCTGGTTCCCTCGTCATTCCGGTCACCGCACGTGCGCACTGCCCGGTCGTCGTCGTGGGCGACGCGGAGCACGTCACCCAGAAGCCGTCCTACCTCGTCGTCGGTGTCGACGGCAGCAAAGCCTCCCGTGCCGCCGTGGCACTGGCTTTCGAGGAAGCGGATCTACGGCGCTGCGCGCTGCGTGCCATCGCTGTCTGGCAGCCCCCTGTCTTCTCCCTGCATACCGGCGATACGCTGCTCCATGCCGAACGGCGGCTCCTCTCGGAAACCACGGCCGGATGGTCGCAGAAGTATCCCGACGTCCACCTCACCCACGAGGTACTCATCGGCTCGCCCGTCGAACTGCTGGCGGACGCCGCCGAACACGCCCTGGCGCTCCTCGTCGGCCGCCGGGGCCGCGGCGGATACACCGGGATGCGCGTCGGCTCAGTCGTCCACGGACTGCTGCACCGTGCCCACTGCCCTGTGATCACCGTTCCTGACGCTGAGCTCCGGTGACGACGTCGGCAGCGGACCGGGCGCGCCGATGAACCCGGCAGGAGCGCAGCGCCGAACCGGACTACGGTGAAGGCGTACGCGACACGCGCGTCCGTCCGATGCGTCCGGAGGGCTGGATGGCCACGGAGGAACCCAAGCCCGATGGCAGCAGGATTCCGCGGCTCAGGCTTGACGAGCTGCTTGACGAGCTCCAGGTACGTATCGACGACGTACGGGGCACCCGGGATCACCTTCAGGGGCTGCTCGAGGCCGTCATGTCCGTCGGCAGGGAACTCGAGCTGCCCCAAGTGCTCCGCGGCATCGTCGAGGCAGCCGTGACCCTGGTGGACGCCCGCTATGGAGCCCTTGGCGTCATCGGTGACGACCAGAAGCTTGCCGAGTTCCTCCCCGTCGGCATCGGGGACGACCTTCGCGAGCAGATCGGCGACCTGCCCTCGGGGCACGGCCTTCTCGGTGAGCTGATCCGCAACCCGCGGACACTGCGGCTCTCCGAGCTGTCCGAGCACCCCGCCTCGTACGGATTCCCGCCCCACCATCCGCCGATGCACTCCTTCCTCGGCGTCCCGATCCGGGTTCGTGAGGAGGTCTTCGGCAACCTCTACCTCACCGAGAAGCGCGGAGCGGCGGACTTCGACGCCGAGGACGAGGCCCTTGTCACGACCCTGGCTGTTGCGGCCGGCATCGCCATCGAGAATGCCCGTCTGTACGAGGAGGGGACGATCAGACAGCGGTGGCTGGCCGCGAACTCCGAACTCACCAGCGCCTTGCTCTCGGGCGCGGACGAGGCCGAGGGCCTCGGCAGGATGCTGGAGCAGGCCGTGGACATCGCACGCGCCGACCTGGGGGTCTTCTACCGGGTGGCGACGGACGGCGAGCTGCGGGGCTCGTTGGCCCGGGGAGAGGGTGCCGATGCCCATCGCGGCGTGGTCCTCCCGAGCAGTGAGGGAACTCTGGCTGCCGCTGCCCTCGCGCAGGACGGACTGGTCACAGTGGAGGATGTCGCGAGCGACGAACGGGTCACGGTGCAGCCGGAGCGCTGGGCGGGCTTCGGACCTGCGGTGGCGGTTGCGGTCGGCACGAAGGAACGGCTCAGTGGTGTGCTGATCCTCACCCGGAGGCGAGGGCAGCACCCCTTCCAGGGTGTCGAGACCGCTGCTCTCCGAGGATTCGCGGGACAGGCGGCGCTGGCGCTCGAACTGGCAGCCCGGCGCCGTGACACCGAACAGGTGAGCCTTCTGGAGGACCGTGACCGGATCGCCCGAGATCTGCATGATCTGGCGATCCAGCGCCTTTTCGCCACAGGGATGACCCTCCAGAGTGCCCGGCGCTTCGTCGAGCACCCGGAGGCGGCGGACCGGTTGAACAGGGCCATCGATGACCTGGATGCCACCATCAAGATCATCCGGTCTACCATCTTCGGACTCCGTGAACACGACACCGCCAAAGCCACGCCGAAGCTCAGGTACCGCGTGGTCAAGACCGTTGACTCAGCGACGGCAGCCCTCGGATTCACCCCGGCGCTGCGCATGGAGGGGCTTCTCGACACCGATGTGCCGCCGGAGGCGGCCGAGGCCGTCACCCTGGTCATCGGGGAGGCGCTCACGAACGTCGCCCGACACGCGAAGGCCCACAGGGCAGAAGTCGCCGTTGTCGTCGAGGACGGCATACTCACGGTGAAGGTCACCGACGACGGCGTGGGAATCACTTCCGACGCCGCCCGCAGCGGACTGCGGAATCTGGCCGAGCGGGCTGAGAACCTGGCGGGCGACCTCTCTGTCGGCGCCCGCAGCGAACCGGGCCGGGGCACGGTGCTGGAGTGGAGGATCCCTCTTCGTGTCGATCCAGGGTGAGTGCCCTATTTCTCCTTGGCATCGTGCTCATGGACCTGCGCGGCGATGACGGCCGCTTGGACCCGGCGCTCCACTCCCAGCTTGCCGAGCAGCCGGGAGATGTGGTTCTTGACCGTCTTTTCCGACAGGTACAGCCGCTTGGCGATCTGCCGGTTAGTGAGCCCCTCCCCGATGAGTTCGAGCACGGAAAGCTCCCGCGTGGACAGCGCTGTGAGCCGCTCGTCCTCCGGCGGTTTCGCCGACTCCGGATCCCGCAGCGAACGCATCAGCCGGGCCGTGGTGGCCGGATCGAGCATCGACTGGCCCGTGGCCACGGTCCGCACGGCCGACACCAGGTCGGATCCCTTGATCTGCTTGAGGACATACCCCGAGGCTCCCGCCATGATCGCGTCGAGAAGGGCGTCCTCGTCGTCGAACGAGGTCAGCATCAGGCACGCCAGACCAGGCATCCGCGAGCGCAGTTCCCGGCACACGGAGATCCCGTCGCCGTCGGGCAGCCGTACGTCGAGGACCGCCACGTCCGGGCGGAGCGCCGGCCCCCTGGCCAGAGCATGATCGGCCGTCGACGCCTCCCCGACCACTGTCATATCCGGTTCGTCGTCCATCAGATCGCGAAGGCCCCGGCGGACGACCTCATGATCGTCCACGAGAAAGACCCGGGTGGGCACGATGGCTGCCGGTAGATCGGACATGGTGACCCCTGAAGTCCGTCGGGTGTGTATCCGCCCTCGTAGGGATTGTGCGTCATGGAACGCTTCGATGAGCGTGGAAAAACGCATCCGGACGTCAACAACGCCCTCCACCGCACGGACGGCGCGGGCGAGCGAGTGCACCAGCAGGCGGTTCGGAAGCGTACCGCCGAGGGGGCCGCACCCAGTGGCACCGTGACATCCAGCCCTGCGGGGACAGCCCCCTCACTGACACTCGGCCCCTCCCGCCGGAACTCCTCCTTCGGAAGCGGATCGGCCTCCGGCGCGACGCCCACGACCCGTTCCACCTCCCGCTTCAGGACGGGAGCGGCACTCACTTCCCACTGGTCCATGAGTGCGGCGATCTCCTTGTACGGTGCGTCACGGCCGATTTGCGAGGGCAGTGCGGGGCATGACGTCACTGACGGTGTACCGCGAGGGCGGCATGAGGTTTCTCTTCCGGGCCAGCTGGAGTTTTACATGCCGCTGCCGTGCGCGGCGTACAGATCGAGCAGTCGCACCCGGGCGGATACGAGACGATGAGCGAGCACCTGCCCCACGACATGTCCCAGGGCGGAACCGAGCCGCGGATCTGCGTCCATCATCATGCGCACGGTTGCTGCGTCGAATTCGTACGCCCGCACACGGGTCATGGCCTCGGCACCGAAGTGCCAGTGGTACGGGGCGAACAGCCATGACCACCCGAGCAGCTCACCGGCATTCACGGTATCGATCACGGTCGGCCGTCTACCGGGCACCCGGATGTCCAAAGTGACGGTTCCGGTCCGGATGAACCAGAACCGCTCGGCGAGACCGTCTTCCTCGAACAGCCGGGTGCCTTCAGGGAAGTCCACCCGGCGGGCGCACTGCATGAGGCGGTCACGGTGGTCGACGGACAGCCCTGCACCGAGCCGCGGGGAAGTGGGAGTGCTCATCGGAGTGCCTCCTCATCGGTAACCGTCTCAGTCTCTGCCCACGCGATCACCGCAGGGAGGGCCGGATGGTCCCTTCTCGCCCGAATGCGCGCGAGCGCCACGAGTTCTCTCGGTGGCCGGTCGATGGAGCGGCGCATCGTTTGCACAGGCCAGCTCACCGCACATGGCTGTCGCCGACCCCGTAGGACCGCACCATGGCCTCGCGACGGTGTCCACGATGCGAGGCGAAGCATGCCACCGCCGATCAGACGCGTACGTGTCGGCGGGCAGCCGTGCGGATTGGCCAGATCGGCGTAGTACGTCGCGGGCCCGATAGTCGAACTCGCGAAGGAATTTCATACTCCAGTTCGAAATTGGTGACGCCGCCACCAGCCGGATCGGTCAAGCCGGTGGCCGTGTGGTGGACGGGCTGGGCGGCATTGCCGTCTGGGGTTCCTTGATACCCGGAACCGCCCCCTGTTTCCCTTCGTCAAGGGACCAAGAGGATCACGTTGACTTTGGAGTTTGCCTTGTGGTCTTCGAGTCCGACCTCCGCTTTCTTGCCGTTGGTGATGGCTTCCAAGCCCACCTGCGCCATCTCGGGGCTGTCGCCGTAGAACCATGCGCCGACCTTGATTCCCCCCGACTCTCCACGCAGCCAGAAGCATGCCTTGCCGTCGAACGTGACGCCCGCCCTTACCACCTCGACCTGTCCCCACCAGAAGTCTTCGTTGCTGCCGACATTGACGCTGGGCCGTTCAGCCACCTCAGACATCGTTCCCACCTTCTTTGAATCGAGTGTTTTCGCTTACATGCACTCACGTTCTCGCGACCACGTCCTGTTCGACCGGCCAACCGGGTGATCGAGGGCAAGATGCAGCGTCAGACACACCCCTGTTCCGCGGCCCTGCACGGTGTGCATCTTTGTCCGCGGCATTGCGGGTCGGAGTTCTTAAGGGCTCTACGGGGCATTGAGGAGCCGGAGTTGGCCTTCCGCGTGTACGCGGTCGTCGGTGGAACGCCGACCTGCTGCACGATTGTGTGGCGGCGAGGTTACCCTCGACCGGAAAGAATTCGATGTCTGGATCTACAGAACGGTCCTGAATCCACGCACGCCGCTGTTCCTTGAAGCCGGTCACCTCGCCGATGAGAAGACCAGGAGTTCTCCGACGCCTCTCGTGCCGAATTAAACTCGCTTGTGGCACTCCTCCGGTTCGCTCAGGCGTACAGAATGGGTGCTTGGCTTCGCTTCCCCGGGCTCCTTTGCAGCGCTTTGGGGTTCAGCCCCGAAAATGCCCGACCGGTGTGCATGCTCAGCGTCGGTATGAAGACCGCGCTGTCCCGTCTCCTCGGCAGATTCGCTGCCAAGGGGGAACAACGACCACTGGTGCAGCTCCAGCGGCCGGTCCGGCTCCGTGACCACCACCGGTTCTCCGGCACGATCCACTCCCTCCAGCGCCTCAGCCGAACCGGCCGGACACTTTTCCGCCCTCTGGGATGCCGCTACGGCAACTACGTCGACGGCGGCGAGACCGGACTCTGGGCGGACTGCATCGCAGCCGCCCTGCCCCGGGCCCGTGGGCCGGTCGGCCCCTCCTGGGCACGGCCCACCCGGCCCCACTTCCCGGCCCCCTCGGCACTGCGGCCCAGGACCGTACGGCGTGACCGTGGAATCGACACGCTGCTCAGGGCCCATTCCCGAAGAGGCGAGGACGATGCAGCGCATTCGGATCCAGACCAGACCGCCCCGGCCTCCCAAGCCCGTGCCGCCGGACCTGCGCACCCCGTCCGGCCGCCCACTGCCCTACTGAACCCGCGAACGCCGTACGCGGACGGAGGACTTCATGGCAGCCACACGACGCGTCATACCACTCGCGGAACTCGGCCGGCAGGACGTAGGCCGCGTCGGGGGCAAGAATGCCTCCCTGGGAGAGATGACCGCCCACCTGGCCTCTGCCGGTGTGCGCGTGCCTCCCGGGTATGCCACGACGGCGGACGCGTACGAAGAGCTGCTGGACGGTCACGGGCTGCGCGGAAGTATCGAGGAACAGCTCGGTCGGCTGCAGGACGGGATACCGTCGGACCAGGTGGGAGCGGCGATCCGGTCGATGATCCTGGCCGCGCCGCTGCCGGGTGTGCTCCGCACCGAGATCATCTCCGCATACGAGCAGCTCGCGGCCGAGCAGGGCCGAGAAGACCCCGAAGTCGCCGTACGCAGCAGCGCCACGGCCGAGGACCTGCCGGAGGCCAGCTTCGCCGGGCAGCAGGAGAGCTACCTGAACGTCCGCGGAGCCGCCCAGCTGCTCGAATCTGTCCACCGCTGCTACGCCTCGCTCTTCACCGACCGCGCGCTCGACTACCGGGAGCGAATGGGCTTCGATCATCTCTCCGTCGCACTGTCCGTCGGTATCCAGGTGATGGTCCGCTCAGACCTGGCCGGGGCAGGTGTGATGTTCACCCTCGACCCCGAGAGCGGATTTCCCGAGGTCATCGTCGTAAGCGCGGCCTGGGGGCTGGGGGAGACCGTCGTCAGCGGTCAGGTCGACCCCGACGAGTACACGATCTTCAAGCCGAGCCTGAAGGACCCGGCGCTGACCCCGGTGATCGATGTACGGATCGGCGCGAAGAGGCAGAAGGCCGTCTACGCAGAACACGGGCTGACACAAACCGTCGACACGACAGGCGAGGAGCGTTCGCGTCGCGTCCTGACCGACGCGGAAGTCCGGCTTCTGGCGGATTGGGCGCTGACCGTGGAGGAGCACTACGGCTGCCCCATGGACCTGGAGTGGGCCAAGGACGGCCTGACCGGAGACCTGTGGATCGTGCAGGCCCGCCCCGAGACCGTGCAGTCCCGGCGCCTCGCCTCGACCCTGCGCCGCTGTCGGCTGACCGCCCCGCCGGGCAACGCACTGATCGAAGGCATCGCAGTCGGCGAGGCGATCGGCCGCGGCGCCGTCGTCGCCCTGGAATCGCCCGTCGACCTCGACCGCTTCCCTTCCGGCGGAGTACTCGTCACCGGCATCACCGACCCGGACTGGGAACCGATCATGAAGCGGGCCTCCGCGATTGTTACCGACCATGGCGGCCGCACTTCGCATGCCGCCATCGTCAGCCGCGAGCTCGGGGTTCCCGCCGTCGTCGGCACCGGCCGGGCCACCGAGGCGTTGCGAGACGGCCAGGACGTGACCGTCTCCTGCGCCGAAGGCGGGAGCGGCCGAGTGTACGGGGGCCTGCTCGCGTACGACGAGACCGAGACCGACCTCGCCGACCTGCCGGCCACCCGGACCCGCATCATGCTGAACCTCGCCGACCCGTCCGCCGCCTTCCGCTGGTGGCGGCTGCCGGCCGACGGCGTAGGTCTGGCCCGGCTGGAGTTCATCGTCGCGCACCAGGTCAGGGCCCACCCGATGGCACTCCTGCACCCGGAACGACTGGACGCCCACGACCGCCGCCTGATCGACCAGCTCACCGAGGGCTACCTCGACCGGGGCCAGTACTTCGTCGACCGGCTTGCCCAAGGAATCGCCCGCATCGCCGCATCCCGCTGGCCCGCCCCCGTCGTTGTACGCACCAGCGACTTCAAGACCAACGAGTACGCACGCCTGCTCGGTGGCCGCCCCTTCGAGCCGGTCGAAGCCAACCCCATGATCGGCTGGCGCGGCGCGAGCCGCTACTACAGTGACGGATACCGGGAAGGCTTCGACCTGGAATGCCGCGCGCTGCGCCGGGTCCGGGACGAGATGGGCCTGGCGAACGTCATCGTCATGATCCCGTTCTGCCGCACCCTCGAAGAAGCGGACCGGGTCCTGGAAGCCATGGCCGAACAGGGCCTGCGCCGCGGTGAGAACGGGCTCAAGGTGTATGTCATGGCGGAGATTCCCGCCAACATCATCCTGGCCCAGGAGTTCGCAGAACGGTTCGACGGATTCTCCATCGGCAGCAACGACCTCACCCAGCTCACCCTGGGGGTCGACCGCGACTCCGAAGCTCTTGCCCACGTCTTCGACGAGAGCAACCCCGCAGTCACCCGCAGCATCGAACTCCTCGTCCAGCGCGCCCGGCCGACCGGACGCGCGGTCGGCCTCTGCGGCCAACGCCCCAGCGACGACCCCGCGTTCACCGAACTGCTGGTCGCGGCCGGCATCGACTCCATCTCCGTGGCTCCGGACAGCTTCGCAGCGGTCAAGCGGCACGTGGCCGCAGCTGAACTCAAGTGGCCCGGGCCGCACTGAGCGGTCCCCAGCGGGCCCGAAAGCCGCGAGCGGACACGAGGCCCCCATGGATGAGAGGCAGGCCATGTCAGATCAGATACGGAACCACGAGGGGGAGGAACAGCCGCAGCCCTGTCCGACGTCACCCAGAGGGTGCGGCGGCGCTGGCCGTCGGCAGGGGCGGCGGCCACTTGTCTTCCGGGTGGCCCGGACCGGGACCCACCACATCGGTTGCGGAGTTCGCCGCCATTCCTGAGCGACCCGGCAAGGCGACGGTGCGGAGGGACAACATGCTCAGAGCTCACCCGGAGAAGGGCCCGCTACGACGACTGTTCGATCATCGTTCGAACGAACTGTGGCGTGCAGCCGACCGCACGCGGAGCCGCTGGATCATCGCCTTCGCGCTCTCTCCGCTCCTCGCCGTGCTCTGCGCGGTGGCCATCGGGATGGCTGTATGGAACACCGAAATCAGTGGCGCCCGCGCGGAGTCCCTGCACCGGCACAGGGTCTCGGCGACGACGGTCGGTGAGGCCGTCCGGGCGCCCCCTGAGCCGTCCAATGGCGTCCGAACGGCAACGGCCCAGACCGTCTGGGAGTACCCCTCTTCCCACCGGCACAGGGACAGGGTGCCGGTCCCGGCCGACACCCCCGTGGGCGGGACCGTCGTGGTCTGGGTGGATGACGCGGGCCGGGAGACGGCGGCTCCTCCCGCCGGCAGTGAACTCGCCTCCGCTGCCGTTGCCGCGGGGGTCGGTGCCTTCGCGGTATTCGCCCTCTCCGCAGGGGGAGTTGTCCGGCTCGGGCTCCGTCGCGTCGAAGTGCGCAGCCTGGCCGAATGGGGCCGGGAATGGGAGTTCGTGGAGCCGCACTGGTCCGGCCGGCAGCGCCGTGGACCGGGAGCCGAAGACGACTGAAGCCCCGGTCCGCCTGGAGGCGGACACCGGCATCAGCACGCTCGTCGGCCACGGCACCGCCCGCTGCGCACCCCACAGGGACATGCCGGAAAGCAGCGATGAAATCGCCGACGCGCGCCTTGGAGGACTGTGCAGGAGCTGGGCCGCGACTGAAGCGATCGGCCTGCAAGGATATACAGGCCGCCGGGTGCCGTGTACGGCTATGGGTGTGCGATGACGGCGACAGGTGCCCGGGCGTGGTGGAGAACCGCGTGAGCGATCGGGCCGATCCGGGTGCCGACCGAGGAATGGCGGATACGGCGGCCGACGATGACGAGTTCCGCATCGGATCCGGCCTCCACGAGCTGCCAGGCGGCACGTCCGCACAGTACACGTGCGGCGACCTGGACTCCCGGGAATCTCTCGCGCCATGGCTCCAGCATCTCGTCCAGGCCTGCCTTCGCGCTCATCTCGAGTTGTGCGTGAACTCTTGGGTCGTACGCCGCTCCGTACCCCACCAATGGCGGAAGAGGCCAACTGTGCAGTGCCCGCAGTGTGCAGGACCGTCGGGATGCCTCCTCGAACGCGAAGGCCAGCAGCGCGTCGCAGGGCTGATGGATATCGACGCCCACGACCATTTCACGGTCTCCTGGATGCTCCTGCGGGTGTGCAATCACGTCATCGCCCGCCCGCACCAGCACGATGGGTCGCTCTGTCGAATGGATGACTGCCAGACCGACGGAGCCGAGGACGAACCCTGCGATCGCGCCGAGCCTGCGGGAACCGAGGACCAGCATGTCTGCGGTGGCTGCCACAGCAGACAGTGCCTTCGCCGGCCGGTCGTCGAGCGACAGCGGGCTGATGGACAGGCCGGGATGCCTTTCGTGGAGCTCGACAGCGGCATTGCGCAGGAGCGCCTCCGCCCACCCCGAGTGCATCTCGGCACTGGTGACGGGCGCGAGGTCGCGGGCGGAGGACCACTCCTCGGCGTGGACGAGACGGAGCGGAACCTCGCGCAGGAGCGCTTCCTGAGCGGCCCAGTGGGCCGCCGCCATACTCTCCGCCGAGCCGTCGAGGCCGACAGCAACGAGTTCGTTCAGCGTGGTCATCCACATGCCTCTCTGACGGGGTCCGGCCTGCGGTCGGGGGCTCTTCGCCGCCCCTGTCGAGGTGGCACGGGAGGTATACGCGGGTCACGAGACGGGAGCAGGCCGACGAGGCGACTGCGATCAGTACGAGCACGCCGCCGCCACCGCACCGCAGGCCCTTCGCCGCACCGGTCGAGAAGCCGGTCACGGGCGCTGTCACGTTGTTGGGTGTGTGGGTGTCTGATGGGGCGTCGGGGTGTGGTGGGCTTGCGTTTCGGGCCTGGGGTCAGGCCGTGGTGGGCCGGCTTGCAGCGCCGGTGGTCTGGTCCCAGATGGCGAAGCGGGTGGTCATCTCGGCGCGGTAGTGGGCGGCGGTCATCAGGTGGCGGCGGGGCCGGAAGTGGGGTGAGATGCCGCTGAACGCGGACAGGAACCGCTGTGCTCCACCGATGCTGCGGAATCCCTTCATCGCGCGTTCGCGCTGGCGGGTGGGCTGGTGGCTGTTCTCCGCCCGGTTGTTCAGGCCCTTGTGGGAGCGGTGCTCGACCGAGGGCATCACCTCGCGGTGGGCCGCCCCGTAGGAGCGGAGCTTGTCCGTGACGACCACCCGCGGCACCGTACGGGTCGTCTTCACCAGACGACGGAAGAAGCGCCTGGCCGCGGTCTTGTCCCGCCGGTTCTGTACGAGGATGTCCAGCACCATGCCGTCCTGGTCGACAGCCCGCCACAGGTACTTCTGCTCTCCGTTGATCTTGATGAAGACCTCGTCCAGGTGCCACTTGTCACCAGGCCGGGGCCGGCGGCGGCGCAGCGAATTGGCGTACTGCTGCCCGAACTTCAGGCACCAGCGGCGGATGGTCTCGTAGGAGACGATCACGCCGCGCTCGAGCAACAGCTCCTCGACCTCACGGAAGCTGAGCGGGAACCGGAAGTACAGCCACACGCAGTGGGAGATCACCTCGACCGGGTACCGGTGACCCCTGTACGACGGCGACGCGCTCCCCACGAACGACTCCCCCTCCACCATGATCAACCCGAAGATCATCCCACCCGCTCAGTCAACGTGACAGCACCCGTCGTGCTCGTAGTTGAGCCGATTGATCACGCCCACCACTCCGTCGACGTCCGGCACAGCTGCATCACGATGGGCACGAGGCTGTGCTGTTCCACTGTGCCGCCGACGGGTACCACACCGTCGGTGACCTCAACTGTCAGAGCCGAAGGCCTGAGCCGGAGTGTGCGGATCAGCACATCTTGGAGGATCTCTTCCTGGATCGCGTGATCACGGCGCAGAAAGAGCTGCAGGACGTCGATGAGCAGGTCGTCCATGATCAGGACGCCCAGGCCCCGATGCCCGCCAGCACGGGCGGGCGACGGATCCCGGTCCTGCGGAAGGTCCGGTGGGCCTCGTGGATGTCGTCGGTGACGCGCACCGAGAGCGCAGGCGAGATCATCGCCGTCTCCACCATCTCGTACATGTCCTGGCTCTCAGCAAGTACGTGTACGACGGGCCCGGTCGGTGACGACGCCGCAGAGGGTTCCCCCGGCTAGCCGGGCTCCATGTAGGGCCGGCGGTAGACCGGAGCCCGGCCGGAGGCGGGCGGATGCACGGCCCTCAGCGCCTGGGCGACCGCGGCCTCCAGGGAGCCGCTGCTGTCGACCGTGACGGCCTCGGTCCACGGTGGTTCCTCCTCCGCCATGGCGGAGGCCACGTCGAGGCTGGCGTCCGACGCCCCAGGGGCACGGGTGCCCAGACGGGAAGCCGAGACGTCGTCCGGTACCTGGCAGTGCAGGGCCACGAGGTTGGCGCTGGTGCTTTCTGCGGTGCGCCGGGCGGCTTCGCGCTGTTCCTCGTGGGACCAGGTTGCGTCCAGGACGACGGACTCGCCGCAGGACAGCAGGGCGGAGGCGCGGTCGAGCAGTGTGGCGTACGTCCTCGCGGTCCACTCGGGCGAGTACAGACCTTCGCCGTACGGGGCGGCGGCGGGCCGGTCCACCGGTATGCCTGCGAGTTCTTTGCGGAGACGGTCGCTACTGAGCAGCGTGATGCCGAGACGATCGGCAAGCGCGCCGGAGAGCGTGGACTTCCCGCTTCCGGGGAGCCCGCCGACGAGGGTGAGGCCGACAGCAGCGGTGCGCAGATGGCGCAAGGCTGTCGTGATCAGCCGCCGCGCGGCGACGTCTGCACCCGGCGAACCTTGGTGGGCCTGGATCAGGGAGACCTTGGCGCGGACGAATGCGCGGTACGCGACGTAGTGGTGGCGAAGAGAGGGCGGCGCGGAGTCGCCGGAGTACTCGTTGTACTGGGCGAGGAAGAACGCGGCGGCCTCCGGGGCGTCGAGCTGTTCCAGGTCCATGGCGAGGAAAGCGGCGTCGTCGAGGCCGTCGACGTAGCGGAGGTGGTCATCGAACTCCAGACAGTCCAGGACACGCGGGCCGTCGTCGAGGCAGAAGATGTCGTCGGCGAGCAGGTCCCCGTGGCCGTCCACCATCCGGCCCCGGTCGACGCGCATGGCGAACAACTGCTCGCGGCCGGCGAGATATCGGCGTACCAGCCGCTCGATCTCCTCCACGCCCTCGGGCGCGGGGCCGCTGTCGGTCAGAGCCCGGACCTGGGCGAAGCTCGCTTCCCAGCGTGCCGACAGCGCGTCCCGTGTGCCCTGTGCATCCACATCCGGGCTCCGCGGCGCGCCCGCGTGATGGGTGGCGAGCAGCCGGGCTATGTCCCGCAGGGCATTGTCGATGGCCGCGCCTTCCCGTACGAGCTGGGACAGGCGGCGCTCCGCCGGCATCCGGCGCATCGCAACGAGAGGTTCGGGTGCTGAGTGTGGGGTGCGGATTTCGCCCACGCCCAGGTAGACATCGGGGGCGAAACGACGGTTGAGTGCGACTTCCCGCTCGCACGCGGTCCACCGTGCTTCCACGGTGGTGTAGTTCAGGAAGCCTAGATCGACCGGTTTCTTCAGTTTGTACGCGCGGTCGCCGACGAAGAACACGGTGGCTGTGTGGGTTTCGCACATCTCAGCCCGCGGGAGCGAATCTATGCCGGGGGTGGTACCACTCCGCAGTACGGACGCATCGGCCTGATGCACCGATGTGGTCACCTCCCGGTCGTGGCGGGGCTCAGTCATGGGGGATGGGAAAGTCGGGGCACCGCGCGTGGTGCAGGGCGGAGTGGGTTGCTGGGCGGCTCATACGCGGGGCCGGGGCGGGACGGCGCCTGCGTCGGCCGACGACCGGTTGCGCGGCTCCCTCGGCGGCCCGCGCGATAGCCTCGTCCGGGCGTTCGAGACGAGCAGTTTCTATCACGTGCACGTCCGGGAATGTCTTGGGCTGGGGGCAAGGGCCCCGCGCGGATGCTTCTGCGCTTCCTGAACGATCTCTTCGGCGATGGTGCGGTTCACGTCCCGGGGAACACACCCATGCAGCGGCGCGCTTCGGCCATGGACAGTCCGAAGGAACACGCCGCGCGCCGCGGTGGTTTCGGAGGCGAATGAGAGGAGGCTGCCGCAGGGACCGTCGAGTTTCAAGTCCTTCTTCGCGTTCCCCAGCCCGTACCAGCGCAGCTGGTCGCTCGGCCCATGCCACGACCGGCAGGCTGATGTCGCCCAGGAAATAGCTCGTGACGGGCTCCAGCCCCCGCGAACCGTGTACGAGCATTTCGGAAGCCGATGCCGCCTCCAGCAGAGTGAGGTGATCCCCGTGGTGTGGACACATCTGACAATGGTTCTTGTTGATCCTGGAAGGTGTAGATCCACGTGGCAAGGCCCTCGAAGTACAGTGCGGAGTTCCGGTCTGACGCGATCGCGTTGTGGAGGGCTTCGGCCGGCAGGCGGACGTTCAGGGACGTCGCGGCTGATCTGAACGTCAACCCCGAAACGCTGCGGACCTGGGTGCGTGACGCCGACGACCGTCCGGCCGTCTCCAGCGCGTCGCAGGACACCGAGGCCGAGCTGGCCCGGCTGCGGGCGGAGAACGCCCGGCTGGCCAGGGCAGAGAAGGAATGGCAGCTCGAGCGGGAGATCCTGCGACGGGCAGCCGCCTATTTTGCCCGGGAGATGAAGTGAAGACCGCCGCTTGGGACTTCGTCTCCGCCCACGCCGGAATGTTCGGCATCAAGCGGATATGCCGGGTGCTGGCAGTCTCCCGCTCGGGCTACTACCGGTGGATCGTCGGCGCCCAGGCGCGGGAGGAGCGCCAGGCCGCCGAGGACGCCCTGGTCGAGGAGATCCGCGAAATTCATGGCGAACACCGCGGGAACTACGGCGCACTCCGGGTCCACGCCGAACTGCGCGGCTTCGGCCACACGGTCAACCGCAAACGGGTGGCCAGGCTGATGCGCAAGCACGGCATCATCGGCCGCCACCTGCGGAAGAAGAAGCGCACCACGGTCCCGGACCGCCTCGCGCCGCCGGTGGCGGACCTGGTCCAGCGGGACTTCACCGCTGGCGCGCTGGACGAGAAGTGGTGCGGCGACATCACATACGTGCAGGTCGGAGCCGCGTGGCTCTACCTGGCCTGCGTCATCGACATCCGCTCCCGCCGGGTACTCGGCTGGTCGATGGCGCCGCACATGCGGGCCGAGCTCGTCATCGACGCACTCCGGGCCGCGGTCGCGGCCTGCGGCGGGCAAGCCGCCGGAGTGATCTTCCACGCGGACCGCGGATCGCAATATACGTCCGCCGCGTTCGCCCAGGTCTGCGACCGGTACGGCATCCGCAGGAGCATGGGAAGGGCCGGCTCGGGCTACGACAATGCCCTCGCGGAGAGTTTCTGGCAGGGTCTGAAGCGAGAGACGATGCACGGGAAGCTGTTCTCGACGATGCAACAGGCGAGACTGGAAATCCTCCGATGGCACACCTACTACAACGCCCGCCGACGCCACAGCACGCTCGACTACCTCTCCCCTATCGAGTACGAACAGCAGCACCACAAGACAGCTGAACTCCAACTCGCAGCATGAACCCCTGTGTCCACACTCCGGGGGTCACCTCAGTTCTTCCCGGCCGGCCGGTCCGGCCATGGTAGACCTTGCGCACGAACGACGGACAGGGGGGCGGGCGTGAACTGGCATGGAACACTGCTGCTGTGGTGCGGGGCGTGCGGCGTATGGGCTCTGGTCGGATACGGGCGCGCGCTGGCCGGGGCCACCCGGTCGCAGCGGACGGTACGGGTGACCGGGCGGATCGTCGAGGTGCGGACCCCTCCGCACGGCAGCCCCGGCACGGCCGGAATACCCGTGATGATCGCCTTCGCCGACGCTGTCACCGGGCAGGAACACGTCCTGCCGTACGTGGCCGAGCGCGGCATCGAACTGAACACGGTCTGGGTGGGGCGTGAGGTCGCGGTGCTCCACCCGCCCGGTGACCCGGATCGGTTCTGGATCAGCTACGGTCTCCAGGACGGCGAGGACGGGCGGGCCTGGCCGAACTTCGCGGTGTTCCTGCTGTACGCCGGTCTGGTCACGGACATCGCGATCCGGTACGGATATCCCTGGGCGCTGCTGGGCGTCGGCGGACCTCTGACCGTCGCCATGGTCTCCTTACTGCGCCACGACCTCCGTCTGATACGCGTCGAGGCCGCGCACATGGCCGCCGCCGTGCGCGTTCCCGGCCGGATCGTCGCCGTCCTCAAGTCCGTTTGCGAAGACGGCGAGTCCGTCTCGACCAGTTACACCCCGGTCCTCGTATTCACGACACACGAGGGAACGGCGGTCACCGCCCGCCTCCGTAACGGCGTACGACGCCCTGCCGACTGGTACGGACGCGAGCTCCCGGTCCGCTACGCGCCCGAGGACCCCGCCGTCTTCACCCTGGACCGCGCCGCCGCCCGCCGCTCCGGCATTTGGGGCATCGTCTTCATCGTGGTCCTCCTGCTGCTCTGCGCGGTGGCCACCGTCGCGGGCGTGGTCCTGCTGTGACGCGTGGACCGCAACGGGCCGGGGACGTGACACGGCAGTGCGTCGTGCGGACAGGGGCGCCCCGGCGAACGCGGCCGCACTACGCGCTACCCGTGCGGGAGGCGGTAGACGGAGACATGGGAGCGCGAATCGGCGGCGAACCCGCCTCCCCGCCAGTCGGCGTGCCTGGACTGGGAGTCTTCGCTTCCTTGGCTGGGGTGGTTCTCGATTCGGTGTCTGTGGACCGGGCTGATTCGGTTTGTTTCATGAGGTGTTGAGTTTTGATGGCCCGGCGCTGGTGTTGGACAAGTAGTGAGGATCAGCTGGTCACTGGGCGAGGATTGCCTGACCAGGGGAGTGAGAGCTCCCACGAACCCATGGAAACACCTCTTCAACAACTGGCAGCGGCCGGTTTCACTCCCACCGCATCCCGAGCCCGGTGATGACGTCGTGCTGCTCGGGGGAGCTTGTTGTCAACGGTCATTGAGATGCCCAGGTGGGTGGCCGTTGGAGGCCCAGGCTGGTGGCCATCAGAAACCCAGGCGTGTGGCCAGTGGTGTTCCC
>NZ_JBITUB010000021.1:0-103492 GCF_044542225.1 Streptomyces sp. NPDC079020 | reverse complement strand
TCACGCTCCGCATGCTCATCCGACGCTCGACGAGCCGCTACCGCTGGGACGGCCGCCCCACCACCCGACGCCTCAAGTGATCCATTTGCCGGTCGCTCTAAGTTGTGCATTCCCGCTCTTACTAGCTGGTGGGCAGGGGGTGTCTCGGTAGCGGAGGCGTAGCCCGGCTCCGTGGTCACCCGCCCCCTCGCGCCAGGAGCGGAGCCAGGGTGTGGAGGGGGATGGGGGCGGCCCCGAGGATGCCCCAGGTGGTTGCGTAGGCTGGCGTCGTCGTCGCGGTGGGACGGCCACAGGTTGTCCGTGGATCCCCTCCGATCTGCCTGACGGGGGGTCAGAAAAGTGAGCAAGTGGTGAGCATCAGTCCTCAAATACCTGGGGAAAGCTGACCGAACTTGCGACTCGTTGTAAGGTAGGAAAACAGCACTTGACCTGCAAAAATGCAGGCAGGGAGCCTATGTTCGGGAGTGCCTCAGTGATACGCACCATGTTCAAGTCCAAGATTCACCGGGCCACGGTGACGCAGGCCGACCTGCACTATGTCGGATCCGTGACCATCGACGGCGAGCTGATGGAGGCCGCCGATCTGCTGCCCGGTGAACTGGTGCATATAGTCGACATCGACAACGGTGCACGCCTGGAGACGTACGTCATCGAGGGTGAGCGCGGTTCGGGTGTCATCGGCATCAACGGGGCGGCCGCCCATCTGGTTCACCCCGGCGACCTGGTCATCCTGATCAGCTACGCGCAGGTCGACGACGCCGAGGCGCGCGCCCTGACTCCACGAGTGGTCCATGTCGACGCGGACAACCGGATCGTCGCCCTCGGACACGACGCCTCCGCACCCGTTCCCGGGACCCGTACGCGGCGTGGGCCGCACGCGGTGCCCACGGCAGGCTGAAGCGCACCGTCCACGCCCGCAGGCGACAGGAGCACCGTCATGGCAGGGAACTCAGCGGTCGGCATCCGGGACGACCGGGAACACGGCAACCTCGTGGCCTACGAGGACGGCAAGGCCGCCGGGGTCATCGCGTACTTCGTCATGGACCCCGCGCCCGGTGCCCTCGTCGCCGTGCACACCGTCGTCGAGCCGGGCCACGAGGGCAAGGGCATCGCGGGCGCCCTCGTGGCGGAGTTCTACGCCATGGCGGCCCGTGAAGGCGTCCCCGTCGTCCCGCTCTGCCCGTACGCGGCGAAATGGGCGCAGCGCCACCCGGAGCAGGCGCCCGCCGCCCCCGCGGAGCTGGTCCTGGAGGCGGAGCGGCAGCTCAGGTCGCACCCCGAGCTGTTCTGACCCGTCGGCGCCGTGGGGCGTACGGGGCACATGTGTGGACTCGACAGGCGCGGGCAGCCGCAGCGGGAGACGGTGGAGACGAGCTTCACCGGAAAGACTCCCGACGCTTTGGAGGTCCGAGATGACCCACCCGTACCCCGACCCGGTACCGCCGGCGCCGACCCCCGCACCGGTGCCCGGACCGCCCGCACCGGTACCGGGCCCGCCGCCCGTACGGCCCGGCCCGATGCCCCCGGGCCCGTCGCCCGACCCGATTCCGCAGCCGCCGTCGCCCGACCCCGACCCGGTGCCCGAGCCGGAGCCCTCGCCCCAGCCCACCGGGTGAGCCGCTGAGCCCCCGGTCCGGCACGCGGACCCTCAGGCGGGCCGGGCGGGCCCGCCGCCGGGCCCGGTCAGCGCGTCGGCGTGGGCGAGGCCGCTCTCCGCCGCGATCGCGTCCAGCGACTGGGCGTCGCGCACCGGGGCGAACACCACCCCGGCCGCACCGCGGCCCGCGGTGGCCCGGAAGCCGTGCACGGCGGGCCGCGGCAGGCTGTTGTACGCCCACGGGGCGGAGAAGTAGTAGGCACCCGTGTCGTACAGCACGACGAAGTCGCCCTCGCGCAGCTCCGGCAGCTCCCGGCGGTGCGCCACCACGTCCCCGGCGAAGCAGCACGGACCCGCGATGTCCTGGGCCAGCGGCGGCCCCTCCTTGGGGCGCCCGTCCGCACCGAAAGCCCCGACCCGCAACGGCCAGGCGTCCGGCATGAGAACCGTACGGGTGGCGGTCTGCGCACCCGCATGGGTGAGCGCGACGCGGCGTCCGCCCGCGTCCTTCGTGTACTCCACGAGGGCTCCGATGAAGCCGTTCTTCGCGAGCAGGGACCGGCCGAACTCGGTGACGAGCGCGTAGCGGCCGTCGAAGAGGCCGGGTACCGCCTCCGTGAGGGCCGCCACGTAATCGGTGTAGGACGGCCGGACCGTGTCGTCGTCGAAGTTGACCGGAAGCCCGCCGCCGATGTCGAGGCTGGTGATCTGCCGGGTCCCCAGACGACCGTTGATCTCCTCGGCCAGCCGGTAGGTCTCGCCGATGCCCGCCGCGATGAGTTCCAACGGGCAGCCCTGGGAACCCACATGGGCGTGCAGCCGGGTCAGCCAGGGCCGTTCCGCGAAGGCCCGGACCACTGCCTCGCGGGCTCCCGCGTCGCGCAGCGCCACCCCGAACTTCGAGGTGGCCGTCGCCGTGCTCATCGCCCCGATGGAACCGCCGCCCACCTGCGGATTGACCCGCAGCCCGAGGACGGACCCGGTGTCCGGGGAGCGCAGTTCGTCGATACGCCGCAGCTCGTCCAGGCTGTCGGCGTTGACGGCCACGCCCAGCGCGAGCGCCAGCCGGATCTCCTCGCGCGTCTTGACGGGGGAGTCCAGGACGATGGCCGAGGGCGCGAACCCGGCGTCCAGGGCGAGCCTCAGTTCACCCGGGCTCGCCACCTCGCACCCCATCCCGCAGTCGGCCAGCAGCCGCAGCACCGGGATCAGGGCGGCGGCCTTCGCCGCGAAGGTGTGGAGCACATCCGGCGTCGCGGCGAACGCGTCCCGCAGCGCGGCGACGGAATCACGTACCCCGTCGGTGTCGATGAAGCCCGCGACGGGGCTGTGCTCGCCCAGCAGGCCCTGCTCGACGGCCGCGCGGACGGCGTCGGCGACGGACGCGGAACGTCCGGAGGCGGCGGACGGTGCGGAGGTGGCGGACGGTGCGGAGGCGGTGGACTGTGCGGAGGCGGCGGGGGGCGTGGAGGCGGCGGACTGTGCGGATGTCTGCGTCATACGGTGAGAATCGGTGATGGGAACCCCATGGGTCTTTGTCGGGAAGGACAAGCCTGGCGCCGATCCTTGTCCGTACGGTCAACCGCCGTACGGAAACCCGCCGAACTCCTCAAACCTCACCCGTCAGGCGCACGGCCAGGGTCAGAAGCAGCCGGGTGTCCGGGTCGTCCACGTCGACGCCGAACCTCTCCCGTACGCGCCGCAGCCGGTAGCGCAGCGTGTTGGGATGCAGCACGAGCCGGTGCGCGGCCCTGGTCACATCGCCCGCGGCGTCGAAGTAGGCGGCGAGCGTGCGGACCAGCTCGCCGCCTGCCGCGAGATCGGCGGCGACCAGGTCGTGCACCGGCCCGCTGCCCGCCTCCCACAACGGCCGTACGGTATCCAGCACGCGCAGCACATCGAGGGCCGTCCGTACCCCGGACGCCCCGGCGTACCGCACCGGGGCGCCGTCCCCGCCACGGTGCTCCCGCTCGCGCAGCACCCGGACGACGAGCACGGCCTCCTCCAGCGAGTCTGCGGCGCCGAGCGCGGACGAGGCCACGGATCCGGCCCCGATCCGGACCGGAACGCCGCCGGGCAGTGACCCCGCCACCCGGTCCAGCTCCCGGGCCAGAGCGAGCGCCTCGCGGTCCTGCCCCCGCTCGCCGGGCAGCAGCACCAGCAGCCGCGCCCGTTCGCGCAGGACCAGCACCGCACGGCGGTACGCGGTGGCGTGCAGGGCGAGCACATCCAGCGCGCGGCCGGCGGACGACGGCGAACCGGCCGCAGGGTCCGGGACCACGGCCAGGACCGCACACGGAGCGTCCGGTGCCAGGCCCAGCGACCAGGCGTGGGTACGGCGGTCCCCCCGCCCGTACAGCAGCCCGCGCAGGGCATCGTCGCGACGGCGTACGGCGCCGCTCTCGTTCAGCCGGTGCCGCACGAGATGGGGCGCCACGGCCCCGGCGGCGCGGCGCAGCGCCTCCCCGGCCCGCGGGGACAGGGGGCGGCCGTCCGCGGCGGCCCAGATCGAGCCGAGCACCTCCGGGCCGCTGCGCACGGCGATGACCAGGCGCTCGGGGCTGTCGCCGTCCGCCGGGCGGTGAATGACGTCGCGTGAGGTCCACAGATTCCGCAGGATCCCGCTGCGGCGCAGCTCGGCCACCCGCCACTCGGGGACCCGGCCGCCCAGGATCGTGGACCGGCGCACCCCGTCGGCCTCGGGCCGGGTGGCCGAGTGGGCCAGCACCCGGAAGCCGGTGTCCTCGATGGTGATCGAGCCGCCGGTCGACCGGGCGATGGACGCGGCGAGCGCGCTCAGCCCGCCCGCCGCAGTGCCGTCCGCCGGCGGGTGACCGCTGCGGCCCGCGCGGGCGTACGCGAGCGCGGAGCGCAGCAGCGTCGCGGTGTCGGTCCAGTCCGCCCACGCCGCGCGGGCCAGCAGCGCGATTCCCGACTCCTCGGCCGCGGCGAGCACTTCGGGAGCGGCGGCGGCTCCCTCCGCCTCGCGCAGCACCACGGCACAGGCACCCTGCCGGGCCGCGCGGAACACCGGCCGAGCCGCCTCGGCCAGGGCCGTGGACGCCCCGACCGCCAGGACGATGTGCGCCCCGGCGGGCCGGTCCGCCCCCTCGTCGCCGAGCGTCACACCCCGGACCGCGACATCCTGCCCGGCGGGGGCCAGCAGCAGCCGCAGCGCCCCGCTGTCGTCGAACGCCAGGATCTCCCGGAGCGTGGGCCCGGCCGCCGTCACCTCGTGCGGCGGTCCGCTGTCCATGGAACCGAGCATACGGGCGGGACCGGCGGGGCGGACCGTGCCGGCGGAATCGCCCGGACACGCCCTCGCCCGGCCTTCCGGCGCCGCCTCCAGCGCCGGGCCCGGCGCCACCGGTGCGGGTTCCGAGCGGTCCGAGCGTGGTGCGGAAGGGACTCTGCCGTGGTTCCGCGGCTGAGCGTCGACGGCCCGCGTGGCCGACCGCGCCCCAGCCGCCGTGGTCCTTTCAGGCGATGAGCGGGACCACGGCCTCCGGCGTCAGCATCCGGAAGGTGAAGGCCTGGTGGAAGTAGAGGCGGATGCTCGTGGCGTCGTGGTCCTGGTAGCCGATCGAAAGATCCTGGCCGAGCCGCAGTTCGAAGTCGCCGCCGCGGGTGGACAGCAGGACCCCGCCCGTCACGGCGGGCGCCCACAGGATCTGGTCGTCCAGCAGACGCCCCAGATGGGTGGCCACCGGATAGCCGTGGTCGGAGGTCTCGGTGGCCTCGGTGAACGCGTCGGCACCCAGCAGCAGCCGGTACGGTCCGTCGACCCCGGCGAGCCGCAGCCGCGTCAGGGCCTGGCTGACCGCCGCCGGGTAGTCCCGCGCATCGGCCGGCAGCGGGAGCGGGGTGTGCGAGGAACCGTCCCGCAGACCGGTGATCCCCGCCGCCGGGTAGCCGTCGATGACGGCCATGTCCTCGGCGAACGCACAGGTGCGGGCCGCGTCCTTGACGGGCTGCCAGTCGCTGTCGTCGGAGCCCCGTTCGACATCGTCCACGGCCGCCCGGGTCACCGTGAACGGCACCTTCCACTCGATGAGCGGCATCGAGGTACGGGCCCTGGCCAGCACGTCCGGGGTGGGCGGGTCGATGTCACGGAGGTGACCGTCGCCGATCGCGGCCAGCCCCGGCCCGTCCGGGTCGGTCACGTCCACCACCCGGCGGCCGGCGACATGGCGGCTGAAGGTGCGCCGGGCCTCCTCCTCGATCTGGTCCCAGGCGCCTTGCGTGACGGGCGCGAGTTCGCGGTGGAGGTTGTTCATCACTGGACGCTTTCTTGCAGGCTGCCGATGTGCAGCGAACCGTCGTCCGGGACCGCCGGGGCCGGTGCCCGCCCGTCCGGCGCGGTCGCCGGTTCCGGGCGGGCACCGGCCCCGGTGAGGGCGGGCGACGGCGGCGGGGCGTCGAGGAACTCGGCGCTGGGGGCGTGGAAGAGCGTGCCGGTGACCGCGGTCGAGAAGTCGAGGATGCGGTCGTGCGTACCGGGCGGATCGCCGAGGAACATGTTGCGGAGCATGCGTTCGGTCACCTCGGGGTCGGCCGCGTAGCCGATGAAGTACGTGCCGAACTCGCCCTGTCCGAAGCTGCCGAACGGCATGTTGGCGCGCAGGATGTCGCGCTCCGTACCGTCCGGGTCGGTGATCGTGTTGAGAGCGATGTGGGAGTCGGCGGGCTTCTCGGCGTCGGACATCTCGACGTCGTCGAACTTGGTCCGGCCGATCACCAGTTCCTGCTCATGGACGGACAGCGCGTTCCAGGCCGCCAGATCGTGCAGGTACTTCTGCACGATGACGTAGCTGCCGCCCGTGAAACCGGGGTCGTCGTCGCCCACCAGAGCGGCGGACCGCGCGTCGTCACCCACCGGATTCTCCGTGCCGTCCACGAAGCCGAGCAGGTCCCGGTGGTCGAAATAGCGGAAGCCCTGGGTCTCGTCGACGATCCGCACCGCACCGCCGAGCCGCTCCAGGAGCTGCCGGGCCCACTCGTAGCAGACGTCCATCCGCTCGGCCCGGACATGGAAGATCACATCGCCCGGGGTGGCCGGAGCGTGGTGGAGCGGGCCCCGCAGCTCCTGGAAGGGATGCAGCCGCGCCGGGCGGGGACCGTCGAACAGCCGGTCCCAGGCCGCGGAGCCGAAACCCGTCACACAGGCCAGCTCCGCGTCCGGGAAGCGGAAGCCGATCGAACGGCTGACCGCCGCGAGGTCCGGCAGCACCTCACGCACGGCCGCCTCGCCGCCCGGTTCGATCGTGCCGACCAGGATCAGCGCGGCGCTGGTCAGCTGGGCGACCACGGGCTGGACCGCGACCGGGTCCGGGACGGCGTCGGGCATGCGCGCACTCCAGAGTTGGCGGGGCATCGGCGGGGCATCGGCGGGACCGAGGGCCGGCGGGGGCTCGCTGCCACTTACCCACACCCGCGGCCCGCCCGCACCCCGGGTGACCCGGCCGGGTCACCCGGCGGGGACCTCCGACCTGTCGCCGCCCCAGAGCGTGTGGAAGGAGCCTTCCCTGTCGGTACGCCGGTAGGTGTGCGCGCCGAAGAAGTCCCGCTGTCCCTGGGTGAGCGCGGCCGGAAGCCGGCCGGCGCGCAGGCCGTCGTAGTACGAGAGCGCGGCGGCGAACCCGGGGACGGGAACACCCTGGCGCGCAGCCTCGGCGACCACCGCGCGCCAGTCGTCCTGCGCGGCGCCGATCTCCCGCGCGAACTGTCCGTCGGACAGCAGGCTCAGCAGTTCCGGACGGGTGTCGTAGGCCGACCTGATCCGGTCCAGGAACGCCGCCCGGATGATGCACCCGGCCCGCCAGATCGACGCGACGGCGCCCAGGTCGATGTCCCAGCCGTACGCCTCACCGCCCGCCCGGATCTGGTGGAAGCCCTGTGTGTACGAGACGATCTTGGAGGCGTAGAGCGCCTGCTCCACCCGGTCGGCGAAGGCCGCCGCCTCCGCCTCGCCCAGGGGCATGGCCGACGGGCCCGCCAGAGCGCGGGCCGCCTCCCGGAGGTCCGCATGGCCGGACAGCGACCTGGCGAAGACCGCCTCCGCGATCCCGGAGACCGGCACGCCGAGGTCGAGCGCGATCTGTACGGTCCAGCGGCCGGTGCCCTTCTGCTCGGCCCGGTCCTGCACGATGTCGACGAAGGGCCTGCCGGTGGCCGCGTCGGTGTGGGCGAGGACCTCCGCCGTGATCTCGATCAGATACGAGTCGAGCCGCCCGGTGTTCCAGCCGCGGAAGGTCTCGGCGATCCGCTCCGGGGAGTAGCCCGCGACGGCCCGCAGCAGGTCGTACGCCTCGGCGATCAGCTGCATGTCCGCGTACTCGATGCCGTTGTGCACCATCTTCACGAAGTGCCCGGCCCCGTCCGGCCCGATGTGAGTGGTGCACGGGGTGCCGTCCTGGGCCTTCGCGGCGATCCTCTCCAGCATCGGCCCCAGCGACCCGTACGACTCGGCGGAGCCGCCGGGCATGATGCTCGGGCCGTGCAGGGCGCCCTCCTCGCCGCCGGAGATCCCCGTGCCGACGAAGTGGATACCGCGCTCGCGCAGTTCCCTCTCGCGGCGGCGGGTGTCCTCGAAATGGGCGTTCCCGCCGTCGATGACGATGTCGCCCTCGTCCAGCAGCGGTACGAACTCCTGGATCACCGCGTCGGTCGGGTCCCCGGCCTTCACCATGATCACGAGTCGGCGTGGGCGCTCCAGGGCGGCGACGAACTCCTTCGGCGTGTGCGCGGCGACGAAGGTGCCCTCGTCGCCGAACTCCTCGACCAGGGCGTCCGTCCTCGCGGTGGTGCGGTTGTGCACGGCGACGGTGAAGCCGTGGCGCGCGAAGTTCCGCGCGAGGTTGCGGCCCATCACCGCGAGCCCGGTGACGCCGATCTGCGCAGTGCCGCTCATCTGTGTACTCCTGCAATCTCGTGGGACGACGGGGATGTGTGGGACGACGGGGACGTGGGGGAACGGCCGGAGTGGAAACCGGCGGGGAGGACAGAGGGTTCAGGACGTGCCGGCGCCCGCCCCCCTGCCGGGCGAGGGGGCCGCACCATCACCGGCGGGCAGCGGCACCTCGCCCGGCAGGCCGTCCTCCTCGTCCGGAATCACATGCATGGCCGCTTCCTCGGCCGATGCGGCGGCGCCGTCGATCCCGACGTCCCGAGCGGTCAGGGTGTACGGAACACTTCCGTCCGCCTGCTGGGTGAGCCGCCCGGCCCGGTCGGTGCCGACCTCGGTGTCCCAGAGCTCGCCGTCCCCGCCGGGCAGGTCGCCGGGGCCGTCGTCGGCGGAGACCGGGATCTCGGGCAGTTCCCTGGTCAGCCGGCTGTCGAGGGACTCGCCGGAGTGCTGCTCGGCCGCCGTGGTGCCTCGGTCGTCGACCGCCCACGGGCGGTCCGGCGGCGAGTACCCCTCGTCCAGGACATCCGTGATTCCCGAGGTGTCCAGGGTGTCCTCGGCATCGAGCAGGTCGGCGGGGTCGGAGGCCTGCGGCTCCTGGGGCTGGTAGACGTCGTCCCCCCGGTCGGTGTCGGTCATGGTGTGTGTCCTTTCTGCCCGTCGTCACCGCTTGCGGCAGTCCGCCTCCGGCAGTGCACTACGGCGGTCCGTCCTCGGCGGTCCACGTCGGCAGTCCACTCCGGCGGGGCGGACAGCCCGGTGCCGAACGGCGCGGGCGCCCAACCGTCCCCTGTACGCAATTCCACTCCGGTCGGGCCGGGGCCGCAAAGGGAAGATCAGCGCACGGCCCGCCCGCGTCGGCGCGGGCGGGCCTTCCTTCGCAGCTCAGGGCCCGCGCCGGCCCCACCGGACACGCTCCAGGGTTGCCCCCGTGCGGTCGCGGGCAACCCTCGTCCGGGGGCGGGCACCCTGCGCCGGACCGGCGGTCCGCACGGGCTCCGTCGCGCCCGGCCGGACGTACACTCGGTCCATGGGTCGCACCGATGACGTGAGGAAGTGCCTGTCGCGGGCCGTCTCCCCGCTGCGCCCGGCCGCCGCCGCTCCGGCGGCTCCCGCAGCGGCGGCCCTGCCCGCCGAGGTTGCCTCCGGAGCGTGTCGTACCGCTCTGCACGGCCACGGTTAGCGGTCCTCAGCGGTTTCTGTCCGGGGCACTGCCCCGGCCCGCTCCCTTCACGACCCCGGTATTTCCGCCGGGCCGAACCGTCGCGTCCGGCATCGCCCGGCCGCGAGACCCATCACCGGCTCCACAGCATCACCGCAGCTTCCGGCGCACCGCCGGTGCTGTTGCCCGGCGACGGCCGCACGACCGGGCCCGAGCCGCCTTCGAAGGGATCACCGTGAAGCTGAGCGAACTACTGGCCGGGCAGGAACACCTCGTGCTCCAGGGTGTACCGGAGCGGACCGACATCACCGCGGGGACCGCCTTCGACACGGACCGGGTCACTCCGGGCTCGCTCTTCGTCGCGGTGCCGGACCACCACGCGGGCGGCCCGCGTTCCGTGGCACCGGCCGCCGCCCGGGGTGCGGTGGCGGTCCTGGTCGACGGTCAGGCACCGCCGCTGCCGGCCTCCGCGGAGGGTGTGTGCGCCGTCCGCGTACCGGACACCCGCAAGGCGGCGGCCGTCGTCGCCTCGCGGTACTTCGGTGAGCCGGGACGCGCGATGGACCTGGTGGCCGTCACCGGTACGAACGGGAAGACATCCGTCTCGTACATGGTCGAGTCGGTGCTGCGGATCTCGGAGGGCGCGAGGGTGGGGGTGATCGGCACCGCCGGGAGCCGGATCGGCGACGAGCCGATCCCGATGCCGCCCTCGGTACTGACCACGCCCGAATCGCCCGACCTCCAGTATCTGCTGGGACGCATGCGTGACCGGGGGACCGGCAGCGTCGCCCTGGAGGCCACCTCGATGGGCCTGCTGAACCACCGGCTGGACCGTACGTTCATCGACGTCGGCGTCTTCACGAACCTGACGCAGGACCATCTCGACGACCACGGGACGATGGAGAACTACCGGGACGCCAAACTCCGCCTCTTCCAGGGGCTCTGCCGGCGTGCGGTGGTCAACGCCGACGACGGGGTGGGCGCCGGGATCCTGGCGGTGATGCCGGGCGAGGTGACCACGTACGCCCTGGACGCCCCGGCGGACTACCGGGCCACCGACCTTCTCGTGGACGCCGCCGGCACCCGCTTCACCCTGCACCACGACGGCGTCAAGTATCCGGCGGCGATCCCCTCGCCCGGACGGTTCTCCGTCTCCAACGCACTGGCGACCGTGGCCGCCTGTCATCTCCTGGGGCACGATCTGACCGGGCTGGTCGGCGCGCTCGAACAGATGCCGCAGATCCCGGGGCGCTTCGAACGCCTCCACACCCCGCGGGGCACATCGGTGATCGTGGACTACGCGCACTCGCCGGACTCCCTGAACAAGGTGCTGACCACGGTCCGGGGCTTCGCCCGGGGCCGGATCATCACCGTGTTCGGCTGCGGCGGGGACCGCGACACCACCAAACGGGCCGCCATGGGGACCATCGCGGGTACCCACTCCGATCTGTGCGTCCTCACCTCGGACAACCCCCGGTCCGAGGACCCGGACGTCATCCTGGACCAGATCGCTCCGGGCCTGGTGGCGACCGGTACCCCCTTCGAGCGCTTCGCCGACCGCCGCGTGGCCATCGCGTTCGCGCTGGAGCAGGCCGGCCGGGACGACGTCGTTCTCATCGCGGGCAAGGGCAGTGAGCCGTACCAGATCGTCGGTGACGAACTGGTGCCCTTCAGCGACGTGGCGACGGTGCGTGAGCTGATGGGGACATAGGGCCCGTTGTCCGGAGGTCCCCGCCGGAGGACCGGTAGTGGGAGCCGGCCCCTCCGTACGCTCCGTACGGAGGGGCCGGCCCGGACGCCGTACGGAGACCCGGCACGGCCACGGGGTGCCCAGCCCCGCGGGACCGCGCCGGTCATTCGGGCCAGGGGGAGTCGAGGATGGTGCGGACGAAGTCACCGCGTGCGAAGCCGGGGACGAAGTGCTCCAGCACATCGGCCTTCACATTGCCGAACGTGGTCTCCGGCCTGGTCCGGATGCCGTCCGTGAACGCGGCGAGAATCTCCCGCTTGAAGTCCGGGCGCGGATGGAGCGCGACGATCTCCGCCCGGTCGGTCTCGGAGATGTCCCCGAAACCGATGCCGAGCACGTCGTACTCCACACCGGCGGTCACCAGAGCCACTTCGGGTTCCATGTGTGAGGGAATGCCCGGGGTCGTATGCAGGGCGATGGCCGTCCACACCCGGCGGACGCTGTCCTCGGGCACCTGGTGCGCCTGGAGGAAGCGGCGGGCCTCGTCCGCGCTGTCCACCTCGAAGCGCCTGCCGCTGGAACGGAACCGCTCACCGAGCCCGAGGTCGTGGAACATCGCCCCGACGTAGAGCAGCTCGGGATCGAAGGACAGGTCGCGGTTTCGGCCCTGAAGGGCGCCGAACCAGAACACCCGGCGGGAGTGGTGGTAGATCAGCTCGCTCGCGGTGTCGCGTACCAGCTCGGTCGCTTCCCGCGCGAGCTTGGTGTCGGGTACGGGGACACCGGCCGCGAGAGGCGTGTCGGTCGTCATGGTGTTCACCGGCTTTCCGCTTCGTGGTCGTACGGTCGTGGGGCCGCGGACCGTGCTGTCGTCGGCCGTGCCGTCATGGGCAGTACCGCGGTCCGAGGCTTTCGCCCAGTGCTGCCCCGGAACCACTCCAGCATCGGTGGTCCGCGGGTGCGGCGCCATGGTCACCGGGCCGTACACCCCACAGATCCGGACACCGGCGGTTCCGCACACCGACTCACATCCTCAGTGCGTCAATCGTGGCGATCTTGGTGTTGGTGCGGGCGTCCGCCCCGCTGACATGCTGCATCCGTGCCCGGAACCGAGAACCGGGCACGGACGACGGGGGAGTGGAGATGACCGAGTACACGACCAGGTCCGGACGGGTGCGCGGACGGACCGCCGTACGGGACGACGGGGTCGTCGCCGTGCTCGGCATCCCCTACGCCGCTCCGCCGTTCGGCGCGTACCGGTTCGGCGAGCCCCGCCCGGCGCGGCCCTGGGGCGGGGTCCGGGACGGTGCGGCCTTCGGGCCGGTGGCCCCCCAGTCCGCCGAACTGCCGGGCGCGCCGGTCTGGTCACCCGGCGACGAGGACATCCTCACCCTCAACATCTGGACGCCGGGCACCGCGGGGGACGCACTGCCGGTACTGGTCTGGATCCATGGCGGCGCCTATCTCTTCGGCTCCTCCGCGCAGCCGGACTTCGACGGCACCGCGCTGGCCGGGGCGGGAGTCGTCGTCGTGACCCTCAACTACCGCCTGGGCTTCGAAGGTTTCGGTCATGTCCCGGCCGGCGAGGGCGAGAGGCCCTGCCCCGACAACCGGGGGCTGCTCGACCAGATCGCGGCCCTGGAGTGGGTACGCGACAACATCGCGGCGTTCGGCGGCGCGCCGGGGAACGTCACCTTGGCGGGACAGTCCGCGGGAGCCACGGCGGTCGCCTGCCTGATGGCGATGGACCGGGCACGCGGACTCTTCCGCCGCGCCATCGTCCACAGTGCCGTCAACGCCTGCGCGTCCGTGACGGAAGCCGCGCGCACCACCGCCGAGGTCGCCGCCGCGGCCGGTGTGCCCGCCACCCGCACGGGACTGCTCTCCGCGTCGCCTCAGCGTCTCGTGGCCGCGGGCGACCGGGTCATGGACCGGTACCGTCGGGACCCCCGTTCCGGGCAGCGCCACTACGACCCGGCGATCTACGGACCCGTCGCGGACGGGGACACCCTGCCTCTCGACCCGCTCACCGCCTCGGCGGCCGGGCTCACCCGGGCGGTGGACCTGCTGGTCTGCCACACCACGGAGGAGTACTGGCTCCTGGACGCCGTCGGGAGCAGTGCGAAGATCACCACGGAGGAGCAACTTGCCTCCTTCGCGAGGGACTTCGGCCTCCCCGCCGCGCTCGTCGACGGATACCGCGTACGGATGCCGGACACTTCCGTACGCGGCCTGCATCTGGCCGTCCACTCGGACCTGCTCTTCGGCGAGTACAGCAGCCGGCTCGCCGACTCCCACGCGGACGCGGGCGGCACGGTGTTCATGTCGCGCTTCGCCCGGCAGCGCGGTGGTCAGGGGCAGCGGGTGCGCGCCTGGCACTGCGCGGACATCCCGTTCGCCTTCGGCAACCTCGACGAGGAGAGCGTCCACTTCCTGACCGGCGGCGTACCGGGGCGGGACGATCACGAGCTGTCGCGCCGCATGCTGGCGGCCTGGGCCGGTTTCGCCGCGCACGGCGATCCCGGCTGGCCCCGGTTCGGCGCCCCCTCCCGGGCGGTGAGGACCTGGCGTACCGCAGGGGAGGAGGACACCGCGCCGGGCCGCGGCTGCCGCGAACTGTGGTCCGAGGCCGGGCTCCCGCTGCTGGCCCCGTGACCGCGGTCAGTCCCCGCCCGGCCCGCCCGCGGTGAACGGGCCTGTCACAGGAGCCCCCTGAGGAACCCGAAGAACGCGCTCGCCAGCATGACCAGTCCTACCAGGATCCCGATGAGCACCACGGTGACCCAGGAGCAGCCGCCCCCGGATTCCACCCCGTGCTCGTTGCGGCCGCCCAGCTCCCAGTCGAACAGATCCACGGACTTCCCCCTCTTCCACCGACGGAGCCCCCCGGCTCCGCCGGGATGTGCCTTCACCCCGTACCACGGCGACAGTACGACCGCTGACGGTGCGCCGGATGAGTACGCCTACTCAGCCGCGTACCGGGTGGAACCCCGTTCCCGCACCGGTTCGCTCATTGGTGTGGACCTTCATTGGCATGGACCTGCCTATCGTTCTGGGCTACAGTCCGTTGCGGTACATCTGAGAGCGCTCCCAGTCGACTGTTCCGGATGCGCTCCGGATGCCTCCTGTTCCACCCCACGATGCTGGAACAACAGGAAGGTCCATTCCCTTGAGAAACGCGACAGTTGTGCGGACCGGTCTGTCCGCGCTGCTCCTCCTCGGTAGCTGGGCGGCTGTCGGCCTGCCCTCGGCCTCCGCGGCGGATTCCCCCTCCTCCCTCACCGGCACCCGGGCCTCCGCCGACGACGCTCCGGCCTCCGCCGGCCTGCTCTCGGCGATGCGGAAGGACCTCGGGCTGACAGAAAGTCAGGCGCGGGCGCGGCTGGCCGCCGAGAAGACGGCGACGGCGGTGGAACCGAAGGCGCGACGCGCGGCGGGGTCCACGTACGGCGGCTCCTGGTTCGACGCGGGCACCGGCAGGCTGACCGTCGCCATCACCGACGACCGGACCGCGGCGGCGGTACGGGAGACCGGCGCCGATACCCGGCTGGTCCCGCACACCGCACGGCAGCTCGACGCCGCCAAACAGCGCATCGACGCGCTGTCCGCACCGGGCGGGGTCAGCAGCTGGCACGTCGACCCCGAGGCGAGCAGCGTTGTCGTGAACGTGGTCGCCTCCGCACATGATGACAACGATGTCCGGAGATTCGTCGAGCGGGCCCGCGAGGCCGGTCCCGTCACGGTGAGGGAAACAGCCGGTGCTCCCCGGACCTTCGCCGCGGGCACGGTGGGCGGTGACCCGTACTACACCGGCAACGTCCGGTGCTCCATAGGCTTCTCGGTGCACGGCGGCTTCGTCACCGCCGGGCACTGCGGCCAGGCGGGCGGGGCGGTCCGCGGCTGGGACGGCTCGGACATCGGCAGCTTCCAGGGTTCGTCCTTCCCGGGCGACGACTACGCCTGGGTGAGTGTGGGCAACGGCTGGTGGACCGTCCCTGTGGTCCTCGGCTGGGGCACCGTCTCCGACCAACTGGTCCGGGGCTCGGCCGAGGCTCCGGTCGGTGCCTCGGTCTGCCGCTCGGGCTCCACCACGCACTGGCACTGCGGCAGCGTGCTCGCCAAGAACGAGACCGTCAACTACAGCCAGGGCGCCGTCCATCAGATGACCAAGACCAGCGTCTGTGCTGAACCGGGCGACTCCGGCGGCTCCTTCATCAGCGGTGACCAGGCGCAGGGCGTCACCTCGGGTGGCTGGGGCAACTGCGGCGGCGGTGGTGAGACCTGGCACCAGCCGGTCAACGAGATCCTCAACCGCTACGGGCTGACTCTCCACACGGCCTGATCCACCCGGCCCGCGTCGCCCGGGGGCGACGCGGGCCGGACCGCCGGGCGTCCCGGCGAAGACCGACCGGGACCGGGACCGCCTTCGGCGTCGGTCCGGGCGGGCAGGGTGGTGAAGCCTTCCGGCCGGCTGCGGACGCGGGTGGCGGGCGGCACCTTTCCGTGGGGATCGGCGCGCGGCGTCGGACGCGGCGTGCCGCACGGCGGAGGGACGTCCGCCTACTGGATGTATGCGGACGCCGCGACGACGACGCCGTGCGGTGCCGTGCGGTGCCGTAGCTGTCGTGGCGCGCCCGCCAGGGAGTAGGGGGCACCCTTCAGCGCTGCTGGTCGCGATACCTGCCCAGCTCGGGGGCGCGTATGGCGGGCAGCCCGACCAGGGTGTCCGCGAAGGCGCGGCGGTTGGGCATCAGCGGGTACCAGGGGCGCTGCGACAGTGGGTAGTCGTCGCGCAGGACGCCCTCGGGGAGCACGCCGGTCGCGGGCATCGGCGAAGTCTCGCCCGGGTGGGCGAGGTAGGCCCAGACTCCGCTGTCCAGCGGCACCACGGCGCCCTCATCGCCCGGCGGGCGCCAGGGCGCCCCCGTGAGGGGGTGGAGGGGGACGAGGAGGATGGCGGGGCGGGGCCGGGGCGGGTGGATCCCCGGGCCGGCCAGTCCCACGGTCCGGGCCCCCGGCCCGGCGGGGAGACACCGGTCGACGGCGTGGCCGAGCAGCTCGGCCACGGGGCCGGCGGGGAGAATCACCGGGCTGTCCCGGGTGGTCGCCACGAGGTGGGCCAGCGCGACCCCGAGCGCTGCCTCCCAGCGGCGGCTCCACGACCCGTCGGGTTCGACGGGCGGGACCCGATGCTCGGCGCGTTCCAGATCGCCCCAGCAGGGAGGCAGCCCGGAGGGGCGGCGTACGACCGCGTCGGGCTCCAGCCACACCGTCTGCCACATCCCGCAGTCGTCCATGCGGGTCGCCACGGCCCGACCGCATCCCTCGCACGCCAGGTTGGGTCCGGTCCGGCCGTCCACACCCCGGCAGTAGCCCTCGCATCTCTCCAGGATCAGAGCCATGGACCGGGAGTCGCCGGGGGCGATCACGATCCTGTTCCGGGCGCCGAAGGAGACGCGGTACACCGGCGCGTACACGCCCTGCCGGGCAGCCGCGTCCTCTCCGGTCTCCTCCCACAATCGCCAGGGCGGTCCGGTGGGCCGGGAGTCGACGGCGTAGGTGGCGGACTCCATCAGCGGTGGATGGAGCTCCTCCCACGCCCCGTGGTGGGTATGGACGGGGAGGGCGACCCGGGACACCGGCGCCGTCAGCTCCGTGCCGCACCCGGCGCACGCGAACACGTCCAAACAACTTCCCCCTCGGCCCGGTACCCCGGGGATTGTGCCTCGCCCTCGGCGGACGATCCACCGGATTTCGGTACGGCTCCCGGGGTGCCTCTTCCGGATCGCCTCGTCTCCGTCGTCGTCCGATCAGCAAGTGATACGAAGGAAACGGCCGGGGCGGCGATGCCCGGGAGCCGATGTCCCGGACCTGGACACGACGCCGTGGCCGGGCGCGCGAGGACTTCGCGTCGGAGACGGTCCACCGGGACCGCCGGCACCGCCCGGCTCCCGCCCCGCCTGCTCAAGTGCCGTACCGGCGGCCCGGTGTCCGTCACCCACGGCAGAACGCCGCTTCCGCGGGCCGGGCGCCCTCGCTGGGTGATGGCTCCCGCGCGCAGAGGGGGCGACGCCATGGGGTCCCGTCAGCCGTGGTTGCGGAAGACGAGCAGATAGCGCCAGAAGAGGAGCCTGCGGATGTCGCATCCGGGCAGCAGCACTGCGGCCTCCCCGCGGATCCGGAGCAGGGGCATGGCCGGCTGTTTCACCGGTGCCCGCACTCGTTCTCGGCCTGTCGCGGCGGAGACGGGGCGAAGTCTGTCCTTCACGGCGACGGTCAGCCTGGCGACCGCGTTGACGGGCACGGCTGCCAGGCTCCAGGCCCAGTCGAGCCGGCTCTTCTCCGGATAGCAGCCCAGGATCACGAGGACGCCGCCGGGGGCGAGCGCCTCGCGCAGCGCGGCGACCGTGTCGAACGGCATGTGATGGATGCTGGCGAGGCACGAGATGAAGTCGTAGTGCCCCTTGGGCAGTTCGATATCGGTGATGTCCGTGTGCTGGAAGCGCGGGATCGGATCGCCGGCTGTCCGCCCGGACAGCGCGCGGGCCTCCGCGATGGCCTCCTCCGACGGATCGATCGCATCGACCGCTATGCCCAGGTGGGCGAGCCGACGTGCGAACCGACCGGTCCCGCAGCCGACATCCAGTGCCGCACCGCAGTTCGGAGGCACCTGACGCAACAGCAGGGGGTGATAGTGATCGTTGTGGTCAAAGGGCATGGTCCGACCCTGCCACAGCGGACGCACGTGTCCGCAGATGCTTCGAGCCGTCCCGGAGGCGATCGCCGAGCCACCGGCCTGCCCGCGCCCGGTGACGGTGGACGGCGGAGGCGGGCGCCCCCGGTCAGCCAGTTTGCCCGGAGCGCCGACTCGACCGGTCCTCACGGAGGTTCAGACCGTGTCCGGACGGTTCGGGAGGTGCGAAGCGGTGTGAGGAGGCCGGACCCGTTGATCCCACAGGCCGGCCAGATGCGTGTGGAGGATGCCGTGTGCCTCGTGCGGGGTGAGGTGGCCGATGAGGACGTGCGTGGTGAGGCCGTCCGCGAGGGCGAGGAGGGTGCGGGCCTCGCGTTGCGGATCGAGGGGCACGGCGGAGCCGGTGCCCTCGCCGGCCTCCGATACGAGGCGGGCGAATGTCTCCTGCAGAGCCGCGTAGTTCGCCTTCAGCGTCCTGGCGAGAGCCTTGCTCACGGCCGCCTGCGCGACGAAGGCGAGCCAGACCCTGGCCTCGGCGCGGTGCTCCTCCCGGAGCAGTGAGATCTCGTCGGCGGCGTGGCCCAGGGCGGTACCGGCCGACTGGGCCGGGCTTCTGACGAGACGGGCCTGTACGCGCTCGCCGATCCGCTCACCGATGTGCCCGAGAGCGAACACGAGCATCTCTTCCTTGGTGCGGAAGCACCGCTGAACCGCGCCCATCGACACCTGCGCGCGGGCGGCGACGTCGCGCAGGGTCACGCCCTCGAGGCCGCTCTCGTCGGCGAGACGGCAGACGGCCTCGGCGATGAGGCGGCGTCGGCCCGCATGGTCCACCTGTCTGGGCACGCTCGGTCGCCTCCTTGTCCCACAGCACTCCGGTTCACCGCGCATTTTATGTGATGCGCCCGCATCGGTTCCAGCGGTACGGTTCCGATGCAAGCGCATTGGTACGTGAACGAGGAGGGGAGAGCCATGAGGGACGCTCTGTGGGCGATGCCGGCCACCGCACAGGCGCAGGCGGTGCGCGGCGCGGACATATCGGCCGTGGAACTGGTGGAAAGCCATCTGGATCGCATCGCCGAGGTCAACCCGCGGGTGAACGCGGTCACTCAGCTCCTGGCCGAGCGGGCACGCGAGGCCGCGGCGCGGACGGACCGGCGACGGGCCGCCGGTGAAACGCTGGGGCCGCTCGCGGGCGTGCCCTTCACCGTGAAGGAGAGCACCGCCGTCGAGGGCGTGCCCACCACGTTCGGCGTGGAACGCTTCCGCGATCTGGTGGCATCGGCCGACGCGCCCCCGGTGGCACGGCTGCGCGCGGCCGGGGCCATCCCCATCGGGCACAGCAACATCCCCACCCTGATCCTGGCCGGGATGCACACGCGCAGCGAGCTGTTCGGTGACACGGTCAACCCGTGGGACCGCGGCCGGACGCCGGGCGGATCCAGCGGAGGTGACGCGGTGGCCGTCGCCACGGGCATGGCGGCGCTCGGGCTCGGCAACGACTCCGGGGGATCGGTGCGTGTACCGGCGCAGTTCTGCGGTGTGGCCGGGCTGAAGCCGTCCACGGGCCGGTTTCCCGCCGATCATCGGATTCTCGGCCCGGACGACCCCGGCCCGGCGTCCCAGATGCTGGTCACCGACGGCCCGCTGGCCCGGAGCGTGGGCGACCTGCGGCTCGCCTACGAGGTGCTCGCGGGGACCGATCCGCGAGACCCGCGTGCCGTGCCGGTGCCCCTGTACGGCGAACCGCTCGCCGGGCCGGTGAAGGTCGCGGTCGTGGCGGACCCCGGCGGACACGGCGTCCACCCCACCGTCCGCGCGGCCGTCGCGTCGGCGGCCGACGCGCTCCGCGACGCCGGATACGACGTGCGCGAGCTGCCGGACGTGCCTCGCCTGGACGAGGCGCTGGAGGCGTACGGCCGGATCACCGTGACCGAGTTCGCCCCGAACTGGCCGGCGGTGCGCGAGCTGCTCGGCAAGGGCGGGGACCGCTACATCGGGATGGCGATGGAGCGGACCCCGCCCGCGAACGCCGACGAGCTCATGAAACTGATGGGCACCTGGCTGAACATCCGCCGCTCCTGGGCCGAATTCCTCGACTCCTACCCGCTGTTGCTCGGACCGGTGTTCACCGAGCCGCCGGTCGAGCCCGGGGTGGAGTCACGTGACCGGTCGGGGCGGGACCGCGTCGCGTCGGCCATGCGCCTGTGCACCGTGACCAGCTTCGTGGGCGTACCCGGTGTGGCCGTACCGACCGGGATGGCCGGCGGGCTGCCCACCGGAGTGCAGATCGTCGGGCGCGCGTTCCGGGAGGACCTGTGCCTGGACGCGGCCCAGGCGATCGAGGACCGGCTCGGAGTCCTCGCCCCGGTCGACCCGCGAGCGGGAGGCCGGGCCGAATGAGGCCTTGGGTCCGGAGGGCGCGCACGCCGCCCCCGTACCCGTCGCCCTCGGCGCGTGGTTCCCCGCGCGGCCTCCGGGCGCCGCTGCGCCCCCTCGTAGGGCAATAGCCCGTGAACTGTGCATCGTTCACGGGCTATTGACACGTTCTCGGCACCGGCGAAACACTGGCATGGCGCGGGAGAGCGCTCTCCCGGCGAATCTCCCGGCACGTCTCCCGGCGAATCTCCCCAGGAGTCACCGGCCCCGCAGCGCAGGGCGCCGAGTGTCCTCCCGGCTGCACCGTCCAGCTCAACGGACGGCGGATCGGGAGAGCGCGTTCGACGCGTGGACGGTCGGCCGGTCGGGGCGCGGGCGCGGGGGTCTGGTACTCGCCCCGACCAGGCGACCGCCGGTCTACCGCGGAGCGGTCGCCGAGGCCACGAACATCGGCAGCGCCAGGAAGAGCCGGTCGGCCTCGGCCCGCGCACGCTGTTCAGCGATCCAGCTGTCCGACTGCTCAGGCGTGAGGGCGCCGGTGGAGCGGGCCGCTCCGGCCAGTCCGGTGAGCAGGGGCAGCATCGCCGGTCCGGTGAACACGCCGGTGCGCACCTCGACCGTCACAGCGTCGAAGCCGGCGTCCAGCAGCAGGTTGCGGTACCGGCGGGCGGCGCGCGGGCCGGTGGTCAGGTCCGCGCGGGCGTGGACGACGGTGCGGGTGAGTTCCGGATCGGCGGAGTCGATGACGATCGTGTCCCAGTCCTGGCCGAGCAGCACGACGCGCCCTCCGGGCCTGAGAACCCTCCGGGCCTCTGTCAGCGCCCGCTCGGGTGCGGCCAGTTCGTGGAACACCTTGTCGGCGCGGTAGCCGTCCACCGAGGCGTCCGCCAGCGGCAGTTCGTACGCCCCCGCGATTCGGAAGTCCGCCTCGGGCCGCCGGTCGCGGGCGACGGCGATCATGCGCTCGCTCGGGTCCACGCCGACGGCCCTCACACCCCGTTCGGCCAGCTCCGCGACGGCCCGTCCGGCGCCGCAGCCCACGTCCACGACGGATACGCCGGGTCCCGCGCCGAGCAAGGCGTAGGACAGGGACCGCAGTTCGGAGGCGCCCGGCATCCGGTCGGCCGAGTCGAGCAGCGCGATGAGGTCGTCCGGCTGCCGGTTCTTCTGATCCGTTTCCCTGGCCATGGGAGCCAGGCTGCGACTTAATGTCGGCATGAAGTCAAGCAAGCACGGGACGCCCGGTGGCGGTGAACGCGCGCCGATGAGCGTCGGCGTGCTCGCCGAACGCTTCGGTCTGGCTGCGCACGTCCTGCGCCACTGGGAGGCGAGGGGGCTGCTCACGCCCGCCCGCGACGCCGCCGGCCGCCGCCGCTACGGGAGAGCCGACCTCACCCGCGTCGCCGTCATCCTGCGCGCCAAGGAAGCGGGACTCTCCCTCGACAGCATCCGCGCCCTGGTCACCACCGGAGATCCCGCCGGGCGCGCGGACATCCTGCGCGAAGAGGCCGAGGTGCTTCGCTCCCGTATCGCGGCGGCGCAGGCATCCCTCGGACTGATCGAATGTGCCCTTGGCTGCGACCACGAGGACTTCGCCCGGTGTGCCCATTTCCAGCGGGTGGTGGCGGAGCGCACTGGCACGGGCGCCGTGGTCCGCCGTCCCCTCCGGCCGCGTGCGCTCGACGTGTGAGGTCCCCTCAGGGCCGTTCACGTGATCCCGAGATCGACGAAGCTGATCCGCACGGGCCGGGCGGGGCGCGCGTACAGCACCGCCGCCAGACCGGCGTCGGTGATCAGTCCGGGCAGCGGGTCCTCCGCGTGCGTGGACACGATCAGGGCGCCGTCCGCGCTGCCCTGGCGCAGGTACGACACCACCTCGTCGCGGTCCCGCGAGGTCTCCGCGCACATCAGTACGGGGTGCATCCCCCGCGGCCGCAGGTAGTTGATGACCCCGGTCACCACCCGGCCGAAGAACGGGTCGGCGAAGACCCGCGTGGTGAACGGGCCCTCGGCCGCAGTCCGTGCCGCCCCCGGTTCGACGCCCGCGCCCGACATCACCAGGGCGACGGCATCGGCGCGCCGGGTGACCAGGGAGCGGGCGGCACGGTTGGGGGCGTAGCCGGTGACGGACACCGCCTGCCGCACGGCCTCCTGGATGGCCGGGTCGACATTGCGGACCCCGTTGATGACCCGCGAGACGGTGGCGCGCGACACGCCGGCCGCCCTCGCCACGTCCTCCAGGGTTGGTGCACCGGCCGACCGCGGGTCATCCGTCATGTGCGCCTTTATGGCATCAGGGGAGAGCGCTCTCCATTTCCCGGCGGCGCCGCCCCGGACGGCGTACGCCGGTGCTCCGCAGGGGTGTTGACCGGGCGCCCGACGCCCGGCCCGAGGGTGGAATCAGGCCATGGGGACGCCCCGGACGGCCGAGACGAAACGGTACCTTGTCACCATCCTTCGTATGGGCCTAAGTTGGCCGTTTGCGACGTGTCCTACTGCCTGTGGGGGGAGCCAAGTCATGGCCGCGAACGGACGGCACCGCAAGTATCAGCCGAGCCGGCTCAACCGTGCTTCGCTCACGGTGACGGTGGGCGGTGCGGGCATTGCGCTCCCGCTCATCGCCGCGGCCCCGGCCGGGGCCGCCTCCAGCGATGTCTGGGAGAAGGTCGCCGCGTGCGAGGCGACCGGCAACTGGCACATCAATACCGGCAACGGCTACTACGGCGGACTCCAGTTCACCGGTTCCACCTGGGCGGCGTACGGCGGCACGGCCTTCGCGGCACGCGCCGACCTGGCGACCAGGGACCAGCAGATCGCCGTGGCCGAGAAGGTGCTGGACGGGCAGGGGCCCGGCGCCTGGCCCACATGTTCCGTACAGGCGGGGCTCACCCGTGGCGGCGACGCCCCGGAGGTCACGCCGCAGGCCGCGGGCAGCAGGCCGGTCCAGGCCCCGAAGGAAGCCGCTCCGCCCCGTCAGCCGCGGACCGACGCGGCGTCCGCCTCGCCGACCGCCGTGCCCGGCAAGCGCGAGTCGTACACGGTGGCGAGCGGCGACTCGCTCTCCGGGATCGCGTCGGCAGAGCGTCTCCGGGGCGGCTGGCAGGGGCTCTACGAGGCGAACCGCACGGTGGTCGGTGACAACCCCGACCTCATCCTTCCCGGACAGCGGCTGAACCTCGACGTGGCCCGGACACCGAAGGCCGGAGCGAAGAAGCAGGCGGCCGACGGCACGTCCTGGACGGAGCGGGCGAAGCCCGCCCCGAAGCCGGAGAAGCGGGACGGGAAGGCGGCGGAGACCAAGAAGCCGCAGGCCGCGGAATCCGCCGCGCCGAAGCCGGAGCGGGCCGCCCGGCCGGTGGCGAAGGCGCCCGCGAGGCAGGCCGCCGAAACGGTGCCGAAGAAGACCCCCGAGCCCCGGCGGACCTCCGAGCCGAAGCGGAAGCCCGAGCCGAAGAAGGAGCACCGCGCCCCCGAGCGGGCGGAGAAGCACTCCGGTCTGAGCGCCCCCGTGTCCGCCCGGACGGGAACCCCGTACCGGCAGGCCGGTTCCTGGTCCAGCGGCTATCACACCGGCGTCGACTTCCCGGTCCCCACCGGCACGTCGGTGAAGTCCGTGGCCTCGGGGAAGGTCGTCTCGGCCGGCTGGGCGGGAGCGTACGGCTACCAGGTGGTCATCCGGCACAGCGACGGCAGGTACAGCCAGTACGCCCATCTGTCCGCGCTCCATGTGCGCGAGGGGCAGAAGGTCTCCAGCGGGCAGCGCATCGCCCGCTCGGGCTCCACGGGCAACAGCACGGGCCCGCACCTGCACTTCGAGATCCGTCTCGGCCCCGGCTACGGATCGGACATCGACCCGCTGGCCTACCTCAGGGCGGGCGGCGTCAACGTCTGAACGGCCCCCGCCTCCACGGCCCGCTCCGGCTCGGCGCCGATGGCGGGAGCTAACTCCGCACGCCGTGCCCGGCCCGCGAAGGGCCGTGGCCCGGCGAACACCACGCGCCGCGCGCCGCGGCCCGGCGGCACGCTCACGGACAGCGGCAGGGCGTGCGGCGCGGGGAAAGGACCCGGCGGTGGGGACTCGGCGGGCGCGTCGGGAGCCGCCGCCCCGGTCGCCGTGACACCCGCCGAACCGGACCGGGCGGGCCCGGGCAGGCGCACGACCGACCGGCTCCAGGGCGCCGCTCCGGCCGGGGTCACCGGCAGCGCGGGCGACCTCACGGAGCCCCGGCCCGGTCCCGCGCCCGACGCGCCCTCGGGCTCGCCCAGGTCCTCGGCGGCCCGCACGTCCTCGTCGCCGGTCCCGGCCGCCGCGGCGGCCCGCACGCCCTGTGCCGCTTCGGCGGGCGCCGCCTGTGCCCGCTCCCGCGCGGCATCCCTCTCGCGCTCGGCGCCGAGCCGTTCCGTCGTCAGCAGCACCAGCCCGCCCGCGGCCAGGGCACCGCAGGACAGCGCCAGTCCGGTGCCCGTCCAGCCGTAGCGGAAGTGCTCGCCGAACAGGGTGATGCCGACGGCGGCGGCGACGACCGGGTTCACCACGGTCACCGTCGCCAGCGGAGCGGTCAGACCGGCCCCGCGGTACGCGGCCTGGGACAGCAGCAGACCCGCCGCCGCGAGTCCCGCGATCACCAGGAGCGGCGGCAGACCGGAACGCACCGATCCGGACGTCCACTCCATGGCCACGGTCTTGGTGAACACCGATGCCATCCCGAAGGCCACCCCGGCGCCGGTGGCCAGCACCACGCTGCGCAGCATGGGCCGGTGCAGCCCCTGGGCGAGGAGGAAGAGTGCCGCCACGGCTCCGAACGTCACGGTCGCCAGCATCAGCTGCTCCGGACCGTCCAGCGAGTGCGACGCGGAGTTCCCGGTCAGGGCCAGCAGTCCGGCCAGTCCGACCGTCGCCATGACCGCGCCGCGCCAGGCCGTGGCGCCCGCCCTGCGGCGGACGAACAGCGCCGCCATCGGCAGGGCGAACACGATCGTGAGGGCGCCCAGCGGCTGGACCAGGCTCAGCGGACCGTAGGCCAGAGCCACCACGTGCAGGACCGCGCCGACCCCGTTGAGGGCCACTGCGGCCCACCAGGCGGCGTTGCGCAGCGGGGCGTACGCGCGGCCGTCACCGGCCGCGGCCACGCGCTCCTGGACGATCGCCCCGGCCGCATAGGCGACCGCGGAGATCAGTGACAGCAGCACAGACAGCGCGAGGGAGCTCATGTACACCACGATGTCCCGTTCAGGCCGCCGCGTCGTCGTCCTTGAGTCGGCGATTCGGCGTACTGCTCTAGTAGTACGGGCGTCACGCCCACGTCCTCCTCCTGACGGTAGTCCTCCTTCCCCCAGGACTCAGAAGTTGTGCCCCTGCGGATACGGTGAGCTGCCGATCCGGCACATCGAGTGGCCGGAACAAGGCGGGCGGGCTGTGATCGGCCCGAGGAGGAGCCGAGCATGGACCTGACCCGAGCGGCCTCGGTGGGCGGTTTCTTCGCCCTCAGGACCGCCCCCGTCCCCGAGGGGGCCCACCGGCCGCTGGCACGGCTGTACACAGGGGATACGGCGCCGCTCACGGCGCGTATCGACACGGTCGCCGCCCGGCTCCGGGCTCCCGAGCGCAGGATCGCCGCCTCCATCGCCCACCTCGGTCTCGCGGCGCGGCTCTGGTCCGTCGCGCTGGGACCGGCCGCGCTTTTCGGCCGGTTCCCGGACATCGCGCCCGACACCCTGCACTGGGACCCGGGGCACACCTCCCCGGACGACCTGTGGCTGGCGGACCCGGAAGTGGTGCCGGGCACCGCAGAGCGGCTGCGCGAGGCAGTCCAGTACGGACACCTCGTACCGCTCGCCGAGGCGATGCGGCGCGACGGGAACATCTCCGGCCGGCTGCTGTGGGGCAACGCGGGCTCGGCGCTCGCCGGTGCCGTACGCGAACTCGTCGCCTGGGCGCGGACGAACTCCCGCCCGGACGTGGCGCGGCGGGCCCGTGCTCTGGGGGCCGAACTCTTCGACGATCCGGACCTGCGGACCACCGGTGCTCCGCACACACCGGCGTTCCGGCGGCGCAGCTGCTGTCTGTACTACCGGTGTCCGGCGGGCGGGCTGTGCGGCGACTGCGTCTTCGACGCGCCACCCGTGACGCGCTGACCGGGCCGGGCCGCCGTTCTCCGGCCGGGCCGGTTCCCCGGCCCCGGCGACCGCTCAGCTGCTTAGCTGCTCAGCTCGAACTCCGCGCGGATGCGCTTGCCCACCGGCACCCGCTCGGCGGTCAGCCGGTCGCACAGCGCGACGACGATCTCCATGCCGTGGCCGCCGGGCCGGGCCGGGTCGGGTGCGTAGAGCACGGGCAGTGCCGTGCTGCTGTCGTACACCGTGACGCTGATGCGCTCGGCGGTGCCCTCCAGCTCCAGCAGGTAGGGCCCGTGGCTGTACCGGTCGGCGTTGGTGACCAGTTCGCTGACCGCCAGCATCAGGTCGTTGCGTGTGTGTTCCCCCAGCACCGCCAGCCATTCGGCCACGAGGCGCGCCAGGAACCGGTCGGCCAGGGAACGGGCCTGCGCTATGCAGCCCGGCCGGCCGTCGAACACAGCGGCGCTGTGCAGCATCTCGGTGGGCCGTGACTCCTCGGAGCGGCCGGCCGGTCGCGAGGTGACCTGTTCGTTCATGAGCTCCAGCCAGGGCGCTGCGGGGATGGTCGAATTCACTTTCTCGCCGGTCGTCTACCCGCGTCCGGACATCTCACTCCGGCCGGATTCCGGCGGCCCCACGAGGGGGCGGTGAAATCCTACGGGTTGCGTCCCGGTCCGCTCCAGCACCCGGCGGTCCGGAGGGCGGCGCGGGGAGGGGCGGCACGCGTCGCGGCCCCCTCACGACGGGCGCGAGGGACCGCTAGCAGGGGCGGAGGATCCGTCAGGCCACCACGGACATGCCCTTGCGCAGGCGTTGCACGATCCGCGACAGCAGCCGCGACACATGCATCTGGGAGACGCCCAGCTCCGCGCCGATCTGTGACTGCGTCATCTCGTCCCCGAACCGCATCCGGACGATTCTGCGCTCCCGCTCGTCCAGCTGCTCCAGGAGCGGTGCCAGGGTGTGCAGGTTCTCGACGGTCTCCATGGCGGGGTCCGTCTCACCCAGCAGATCCGCGTAGGCCCGCTGATCCTGCCCCGAGTCGCTGTCGGCCGACGGTGTGTCCAGGGAGCCCGCCGAATAGCCGTTGGCGGCGACCAGACCCTCGATGATCTCCTCCTCCGGGAGGTCCAGACGGGCGGCGAGCTCCTTGACCGTGGGTTCGCGGTCCAGCTCCGCCGACAGCTGTTCCTTGGCCTTCGCCAGGTCCACGCGCAGTTCCTGGAGCCGCCGCGGGACGTGGACGGACCAGGAGGTGTCACGGAAGAAGCGCTTGATCTCACCGACGATGTACGGCACGGCGAAGGTGGCGAACTCGACCTCACGGGAGAGGTCGAAGCGGTCGATCGCCTTGATCAGCCCGATGGTGCCGACCTGGATGATGTCCTCGGTGTCGTCACCGCCGCGGTTGCGGAACCGGGAGGCGGCGAAACGCACCAGCGACAGGTTCATCTCGATGAGGGTGTTGCGCGCGTACTGGTACTCGTGCGTGCCCTCCTCGAGGACCTGGAGCCGGTCGAAGAACACCTTCGACAGTGCGCGGGCGTCCTGTGGTGCGACCTTCCCGGTCTCCTCGATCCAGGGCAGTGTGCCCGGGTCGGCTCCGGTGGTTCGCACGGACATGGCCGCCATGGTGTCGCCCTCCCTGCCGTCGGATGTGTCGATGCGCGCCTGCCCAGCAAGACGGGGGTCATGCGTCCGGGTTCGCTCTTCCGCCGCATCCCGACTCCATGTCGATAAATCGTCGAACGGATGTCTACAAGGGGCCGGACGGCCACGAACGGAGCAGCGTTCGGCTCATGGCAGACTTGACCGGGGTGTTTCGGCCTGCGGTGACCAGTGGCCCGCGGGGACAGATGGCAGAGGATCGGCAATGACGGTGACAGAGGACAGCCCGGAGTTCGCTCCCGGAATCGAAGAGTTCGGTGCCGGTATCGACCCGGAGCGACTGGCCGTCTGCCTGAGCGTGCTCGACGAACTCGACTCCATCGAGATCGACCACCCGGACGCCGTCGCCGTGCGCCGGGCCACGGCGGGCGTCTACCGCACCGTGAAGCAGCGCCGCCGCCAGGAGCGCCGGGCGGCGAAGACCGCGCACGACAAGGCCGTCACCGAAGCCACCGCGACCGGCTCCGCCGAGCGCATCGACGACGAGACCCAGGGCGTCCTGCCCTCGTCCTCGGCCGAGGCGGAGATCGCCGGGATACTCCAGCGGCCCCGGTCCTGCTACATCTGCAAGACCCGCTACGTCGAGGTGGACGCCTTCTACCACCAGCTCTGTCAGCGGTGCGCCAAGGAGAACCGGGCCCGGCGCGACGCCCGGACGGACCTCACGGGGCGCCGTGCGCTGCTCACCGGCGGCCGGGCGAAGATCGGTATGTACATCGCGCTGCGGCTGCTGCGCGACGGTGCGCACACCACCATCACCACCCGTTTCCCCAACGACGCGATCCGCCGCTTCAAGGCGATGCCGGACAGCGACGAGTGGATCCACCGGCTGAAGATCGTCGGCATCGACCTGCGTGACCCGGCCCAGGTCGTGGCTCTCGCCGACTCGGTCGCCGCCGAGGGGCCCCTGGACATCCTGATCAACAACGCCGCCCAGACCGTGCGCCGGTCCCCGCAGGCGTACAGCGAGCTGGTCGGCGCGGAGTCGGCACCGCTGCCCGCGGGCGAGCTGCCGGCCGCCGAGGTGATCGGCACCTTCGGCAGCGGCACCGTGGACCGGGTCGCCGCGCTGCCCGCCGCCCGCAGGGAAGGGCTGAGCGCGCAGGACGTCACCGAACTGGCCCTGGTCACGGGCTCGGCCTCGCCGGCGCGCATCGCCGCAGGTACCGCGATCGACGCGGGCGGGCTCGTCCCGGACCTGCACGACACCAACAGCTGGATCCAGACGGTCGAGGAGGTCGAGCCGATCGAGCTCCTCGAAGTCCAGCTCTGCAATTCGACCGCGCCGTTCATCCTGATCAGCCGGCTCCGCCCGGCGATGGCGGCCACTGCCGGGAAGCGCGCGTACGTGGTGAACGTCTCCGCGATGGAGGGGGTCTTCAGCCGCGGTTACAAGGGCGCCGGCCACCCGCACACCAACATGGCCAAGGCCGCTCTGAACATGCTGACCCGCACCAGCGCCCAGGAGATGTTCGAGAAGGACGGCATCCTGATGACCGCCGTCGACACCGGATGGATCACGGACGAGCGGCCGCACCCCGACAAGATGCGCCTCGCCGAGGAGGGCTTCCACGCCCCTCTCGACCTGGTCGACGGTGCCGCCCGGGTCTACGACCCGATCGTGCGCGGGGAAGAGGGCGAAGACCTGTACGGCTGCTTCCTCAAGGACTACGCGCCCGCCGGCTGGTGATCCGGGGGCCGGTTCTCCCGTCTTCCGGACCCGCCGATGGCGGAAAGTGACCCAGGCCACACGTTCCGTCGAGCGCAATGGCGCTCATTTGGTTACCCTGAAGCGAACGGACGGCACCGAGGGATCCACGAACCTTCCTCGACCGTCCTGGGACAGGCCTGCAACCAGGTCGTCGTCCCGCCCCAATGCCGGCGCCACCGCGACCGAACTGTTCCTGCCCCTGCCCCCGAGGGCGGTCGGTCCACGGCCGAGAGGTCGCGCCGTAACTGTCCGGGGTTACGCGACACAGAGGAGTGCGCGGTGACACCAGAACTGACGAAGGACGAGAAGCGGCCCGCCGAAGAGCACGGAGCGCGGGCCGGACGGCCCGAGAAGCTCCGGAACATCGAGGTCTGGGCCAGGTCCGCACCGATCCGGCTGGCCGGCTACGAGGACGACCTCGCCGAACCGCACATCCTGCCCGGCATCGACTGACAGTCCCGGCCGCACACCGCATCACCGAGCCCCGGCTCCCGCACCCGCGGGGGACCGGGGCTCGGCGGTGCGGGCGGCTCGGCCGCGCGGTGCCCGGCGGGACCCGTCACCAGGCCGCGCGGGCCAGGGCGGCCCCGGCGAAGGACAGTCCCACGCCTGCGCCGACGCTGACGCACAGATAGACGCCGGCCGCGGCGACGCGGCGCGTGGAGGCCAGGGTCAGCAGCTCGTACGCGAACGTCGACCAGGTCGACAGGGCCCCGCAGAAGCCGGTGGCCAGCAGCAGGTGGACCCGGGGCCACAGGTCCCCCTCGGACGCCCCTTCGGCGACGAACCCGAGGATCAGCGCGGCGGCCGCGTTCGCGCGAAGGTGCCCCAGGGGATGGCGGTGTGCAAGCGGGACTTGACCGCGACTCCGGTCAGATAGCGGAGCGGGGCCCCACGAGCCCGCCGGCCAGGACGAGCACCCAGTCGAGTGTCACGCGGTCATCCCGTCGCCGCTCCGGCGGCCCAGCGCCGCGCGCGTGGCGTACACGCCCGCGGTCACACCCGCGAGAGACGCGACGACGGTCAGGACCAGGCAGCCGACCGCGTATCCGGGGGAGCCCTCCTCGAACAGCAGGCGCACGTCGTCGGCGTAGTGGGAGGACGTGGTGAAACCGCCGAGCACGCCGGTGCCCAGCAGTGGACTCAGCAGGGTCGGCGCACCGGTGAACCTCTCCTTGAGGGCCACCATCAGGATGCCCATCAGCAGACAGCCCACGGCGCCCGCGACGGCTGAGGAGACGACACCCATGGTGGTGACCCGGGAACACATGGTCGAGATCGCCGATCAGTCCCACTCCCCCGACATCGGGGCCGAAGGCGAGTGTGTAGCCGATCGCCCACCAGACGATGGTCCCGAAGGCCAGCGCGGCGAAACTCATCTTGATCATCATCGGGACGTGTGTGGTGCGCACCATGCCGCCGTAGAAGAACGCCAGTCCCGGCGATGGTCGGGCTGTTCGCCACCGCGCGGATCAGCGGCAAGGAGGGACTGTTCTACGGCGGCGGCTGGGGGCTGCTGGGCAAGCAGCTTCTCGCCATCGTCTCGGTGATCGCGTTCTCCTTCGTCCTCACCTGGATCATCGCGAAGGCGGTGGACCTGACCGTCGGTTTCCGCGCCCGCGACGAGTACGGGAGCGTTCCGGGTGAAGAGGTGGAGCGGGCCTACGACTTCCGGACCGCCGAGCGGCTGGGCGTGCTGGTCTCGGGCAGGGAAGGCGCCGGCGACTCCGAACTCGTGGAGCAGATCAGCCGGTTGCTGAAGTCCCGCGAGGGCGCCGAGTAGCGCGGACGGCAGGGCGCCGCGGGCGGGCGGCAGGGGACCGGGAGCGCGCGTCCGGGCCGGTGGCAGGTCCCCGGCCCGGACGCGTCATTCCGCCGGGGCGGGCGGAGCGGCCGTCCGATGGATGCGGGAGACAGGCGTCCCTCCGTCCGGAACATTGGGCAGGCTCGCGTCATGGCTCAGTCACTTCGCGGCACCGGCCGGGCCATCGGCCGCATGAACTCCCGTACATAGGTCCGGTGCCACCAGCGTCCGGTGGCCCGCAGTTCGCGCCAGTCGGTGTACCGGTAGTGGTACACCCTGGCCCGGACGTGCGCGGGCGGCGTGCCGGGGAACGGATTGTGCCGCAGCAGCCGGAGCGTGTCGCGGTCGTTCCTGAGGAGCCGCTCGGCGAACGGTCCGAACCACGCGCGGGCGTAGGCGGGGGAGAGCGCCGCGAACCACATCATCCAGTCGAGCCGCAGATGATAAGGCGCGAACTGCCGTGGCGCACGGCGTGGATCGCCCGGCTTGCCGCGGAATCCGTACTCCTGCCAGTGCGCCCCGTCGTGGGCGACCGGATCGGCCGTCCCCTCCACCACGACTTCGAGCCGAAGCCTGCTGATGCTGCCGAACGCGCCGTAGGTATTGACCAGATGCAGGGGATCGAAGGACCGGTTCATCACCTGACGGCGGGAGAGCAGGTTGCGCGCCGGGCGGTAGCTGAGGACCAGGACCAGCGCGGTGACCGCGATGACGGCCACCTCGTACCAGAGCGGCGGCGCCGACAGCGCGGGCGGCCGGCCGCCGATCAGGTGCCAGTCGACCGCGGAGAGCGCGAGAGTGATCGTCAGCCAGTTCAGCCAGGCGAAGTTCCCGGACAGGACCAGCCACAGCTGGGTGATGACCATCAGTCCCGCGGCCGCGCTCGCCGCCGGCTGCGGGGTGAACAGGAGGAAGGGGACCAGGAGCTGGGTGACGTGATTGGCGGCCGCCTCGACCCGGTGCACCGGTCTCGGCAGACGGTGGAAGAACCAGCTCAGCGGCCCCGGCATCGGCTGGGTCTCGTGGTGGAAGTCCAGACAGGTCAGCCGCCGCCAGCACGCGTCGCCCCGGATCTTGATGAGCCCGGCACCGAACTCCACCCGGAAGAGCAGCCAGCGCAGCAGCCACAGCACCAGCACCGGCGGCGCGGTGTCCCCGGTACCGAGGAAGACCGCGAGGAACCCCGTCTCCAGCAGCAGGGACTCCCAGCCGAAGCCGTACCAGACCTGGCCGACCTGGACGACCGACAGGTACAGCACCCACGGCAGCGCCCAGAGCAGCATCCCGCCCCACAGCGGGAGGTGTCCGTCGAGTCCGGCGATCAGGGCCACCGAGACGGCGCAGCCGCTCCAGGCGACGGCGGCGAAGAACCGGTCGGAGTAGTGGAGCCGGAAGAGACCGGGAGCCTCCCGCCAGTGCGTGCGCCGCAGCAGCTCCGGTACGGGCAGCATGCCGCGTTCGCCGATCAGCGCTCGGAACTGGAGCGCGGCGGCGAGGAAGGCGACCAGATAGACCACGGCCAGAGCCCGCTGGAAGACCAGCCTGCTGAGCCAGTAGCCGTCTGCGGTGAACCACTCCATCCCTCCCAGTATCGGCCAGGAATCAGCTCACGGCGACGATCCGGCGCAGGGTCCGGCCCAGCCGCCGCGCGTACCAGAGCTGTACGGGCGGCACGAGCGGCCCGGCGAGCCGGGCGTACCAGCTCGCCGGGCGGGAGAACGCCATGACCGTGAACCAGACCGTGCCGTCGTCCGCCAGATCCACCACGAAACACTCCTCGCCGCGTTCGGGATGCCGTTCCAGCGTCCCGTAGCCGAAGCCGGTGCGGTCCTTCTCGTACGCGGTCCAGACCACCTCGCACGGGGCGGTGAGCCGGACCGGGCCGAGCCCCAGCGACACCTGGACCCCGCCGCCCGCCTCCGCCCGTGCCGCCGAGGCGTTCACCCGGGCGCCCGAGGTGCGGTGCATCCGCCACTCCGTGACCGCGGCGCCGGCCACCCGGAAGTCGGACCGGCCCCGGCCCACCCGGGTGCGGTGGTGGAGATGGTGGTAGCCGTTCGGGAGCGGGCCGAGCCGGGTGGCCCCCACCTCCGGGTAGGTGAACGTCGTCATGCGGTCCCGCCTTCCGGGTGGACGGTGCCCCGGACACGGCGCCGGGCAGCCCCTTTGAACATGTTCAACAGCTGGGTCGAGAGTAGGGGTTTCCTTGAACGCGTTCAAGGCGCTGGGTGCCGTGCGTCGTGTGCGCCATGTGCCCACGTCGGCTTGCGGCCGGGTGTGCCGTGCCCAAGAGATGGGAGTTACCCATCCGCAGGACGTGAACAGGCAGGTCGACGTGGCCAGACAGACTGACGCCGGCCGGCGGGCGCCGGCCGGCCGGACCCCCCGCCGTCTGCGGCGCGCGATGCTCGCCGCGCTGTCCGCCGGAGTGCTGTTCGCCGCGGGCTGCGGCGACGGCGGCGACGGGGCGGCGGGCGGCACCCCCGGTACCGCCGAGGCCGAAGAGGTCCTTCTCCAGCCGGCCGCGGTGGCGGGACCCGCCCCGTTCACCGGGTCGACGGCGAGGCCCGCACCCGCGCCGTCCGTCACCGCGAAGTCGACCGCCAGGCCCCGGGGCGACGTCCGGAGGACGCGGGCCGTGTCCGGGGCGGCCCCGGGGCTCTACGGCGGCACCCGGTCCGCCGCGTCCTGCGACGTCGAACAGCAGATCCGCTTCCTGACCGCCGACCGGGCCAAGGGGCGTGCCTTCGCCGGGGCCGCGGGCATCGAGCCGGTGCAGATCCCCGGGTACCTGAGATCGCTGACCCCCGTCGTTCTGCGGGCCGACGTCCAGGTGACCAGCCACGGTTACGAGGCGGGCGCGGCCACCAGCTTCCAGTCCGTGCTCCAGGCGGGCTCCGCCGTCATGGCCGACAGCCGGGGCCTGCCGCGGGTCCGCTGCGCCTGCGGCAACCCGCTGGACCCGCCCGTCGTCGCGAAGGGCCGGGTCGCGCACCGCGGCGAGCGCTGGGCGGGCTACGACCCGTCCCGGGTCACGGTCGTCCGCGCCAGCGCGCAGGTGATCACCCAGCTGGTCATCGTGAACGACGCGGACAACACCTGGATCGAGCGGCCGATGGGCGACGGCGGGGGCCGGGACAAGGTCCCGGACATCCCGCCGCCGTTCGAGCCGGGCGACGACATCCTGCCGCCGTCGCGCTCGGCGGAGCCGTCCGGTTCCGCCGACCCCACGCCGTCCGGCGGGACGGGGCGTACGGACTGTCCCGCCGCGGACCGGCCGGGCGGTGACACCGGCACCCCGGCACCCGAGGGATGCCCGGCCCCGACGGGCGGTGACGGCGACCCGGACCGGGATCCCGCGACGCCCGGCATGCCCACGGACCACCCCGCCGACACCGGCGTGCCGCCCGACGGCCCCGACGGCTCCGACGGCCCCGACGGCTCCGACGGCCCCGACGGTCCTGACTCCGACGGCCCTGGTGACCCCGGCCCCGGCTACCCGGACGCGCCGGCCCCGGACGGACCGGCGCCGGTCCTTCCCGACGGGCCCGCCGAGCCGGCCGCCCCCGAGCCCTTCGCGGGCTGAGCGGGGCCGGAGCGGCGCCGGAGCGGGGCGGGCAGGGACGTGGGAGCAGGGGCGTGGAACGCTCGAAGAATCGGACAAATGATGGCAGAGTGACCCACATGGATGATCGGGTAGCGGGTGCCCTGTCACTCCCCGACGACTGGCCCGCCCACCCGGACCTCAGCCTCGCCCTGAACCGTATGGGCAGCTTCGACTGGGATCTGGACAGCGGCCTGATGCACCTGGACCGGCCCGCCCTCGACGTGTTCGACCTGAGCCCCGAGGAGTACGACAACCGGCCGGAGTCGCTCGCCGTGCGTGTGCCGACGGACGAGGGCATCCGGCTGGACAGTCTGGTCTCGCAGGCGCTGAAGAGCGGGTCCACCAACTACGGCGCGTACTTCCGTATCCAGCGGCGCGACGGGACCCTGCGCTGGACCCACACCCAGGGCTTCGTCCGGCGGGACCCGACCGGCCGGCCCTGCCGCATCATCGGAATCGTCCGCGACGCCACCCAGGAGCTGGCCGACTCGACCGCCCGGCTGGAAGTGGACCAGGACCGCCGGCGCCGCACCAGTCTGGTGGAGGGCACCACGGCGGCCCTGGCGCACGCCCGTACCGTCAAGGACGTCATCGACGTGCTCAACAACTCCCAGGGGCTCGCGCACCTCGGTGCGGCCAGCCTCGTCGTGGGGCTGCTGGAGGCGGGGCGCATCCACCTGGTCGCCGACGCACCCGACGGGGCGTATGTGCCGGGCACCCGGTACACCCGGACGGACGAGCCGTACCCGATGAGCGAGGTGGTCCGCACGCTCACGCCGCGCTTCATCGAGTCCGCCGAGGAATTCGCCGCCTCCTACCCCCTTCTGTGGCCCAGCATCAGCCACCTCGGCATCACCTCCGCCGCCTATCTGCCGCTGATCGCCCAGGCCCGCCCGATCGGCGCCCTCGGGCTGCTCTACGGCGACAAGGAGGGCTTCACCGCCGATGAACGCAATCTGATGGTGGCCCTCGGCAGCTCGATCGCGCAGAGCCTCCAGCGCGCGATGCTCTACGAGCAGGAGCACGACCTCGCCGAGGGGCTCCAGCAGGCGATGCTGCCGCGCCGTATCCCCGAGGTGCCCGGGGCACAGGTCGCCGTCCGCTACCGCTCGGCCCGCCTGGCGCGCGACATCGGCGGCGACTGGTACGACATCATTCCGCTGCCCGGCGGCCGGGTCGGCGCCGTCATCGGAGACGTACAGGGGCACGACACCCACGCGGCGGCCGTCATGGGACAGCTCCGGATCGTGCTGCGCGCCTACGCGGCCGAGGGGCACAGCCCGGCCACCGTGATGGCGCGGGCCTCCGTCTTCCTCCATGAACTCGACACCGACAGGTTCGCCACGTGCAGTTACGCCGAGGTCGATCTGACCACCGGAGTCGTGCAGCTGGTCCGGGCCGGTCATGTCGACCCGCTGGTGCGGGACGGGGACGGCAGCTGCCGCAGACTGCCGGCCGAGGGCGGGCTGCCGCTCGGCCTCTCGGCCGAGTTCGGCCGGCTGGAGTACCCGGTCAGTACCGTAGAGCTGGACCCCGGCCAGACGCTGGTGCTGTACACCGACGGCCTGGTGGAAATGCCGGGCGCCGATCTGGACGAGGGCATGCAGCTGCTGACCGCCATGGTGACGAACGGCCCCCAGCACCTGCAGACGCTGGCCGACCAGCTCTGCGAAGCCGTCGACGAACGGGGCGGCGAGGACGATGTCGCGGTGCTGCTCCTGCGCCGCCGGGCCGCCGACGCGCCGCAGCCCGGCGGCCGGCTCCAGCAGCACGTCGCGCAGAACGACCCGGAGGCGCTGAGCTCGTCCCGGCACATGATCCGGGCGGCGGTACGGGCCTGGGGTGCCAAGGACCGCGTGGACGAGGTCGAACTGGCCGCGGACGAGCTGATCACCAACGCGCTGATGCACACCGACGGCGGGGCCGTCGTCACGATCCGGGTCCTCGCCGGGACCGAGCGGCGGCTGCGCGTCGATGTCGAGGACCGCTCCAGCGCTCTGCCGCGGCGCAGGGACGCGGGGGAGTCGGGAGTCTCCGGGCGAGGCCTGATGCTCGTGGACCGGCTGGCCGATGTCTGGGGCGTGGAGTCCCGGGGCAACGGCAAGTGCGTGTGGTGCGAGTTCCTCATCCCGGAGCGGCTGTGAGGCGGCGTCCGGTCCGCTCCTGAGGTGCGTCGCCCAAGAGGCCCGGCCCGCGTGCGCGTGAGGATTTCCCGGCGGAGAATGACCCGTACCGCAAGGTAACAATACGTAATATGTCTGTCCTTGACCGTAACCGACCGCAAGGGATTGACTGCGGCCGTACGGCGGTTCTGCCTTCGATGACATGAGGACCCGTTGGGCACCGAGCTTCTGGCCCCTCTCGATCTGGCCTTCTGGCACTTCGAATCCGATTCCCACCCGATGCATCTCGGCGCGCTCGCCGTCTTCTCGCCGTCCCCCGGCGTCGCTCCGCAGGACATCCTGGGGCTGCTCGGCGAACGGGCCGCCGCGATTCCCCGGCTGCGGATGTGCGTACGGGATGTGCTGCTGCCGGTCGGCGGCTGTGCCTGGGCCGTGGACAAGGGCTTCGATGTCCACCGTCACGTCCGGCGGCTGGTCCTGGCCGAGGGCGACTTCATGGAACAGGTGACCCGGCTGGCCGGGGAGCTGATGGAGCGGCCGCTCGGGCGGGGGCTGCCGCCCTGGCGGATGTATCTCATCGGCGGCGCCGACGGCGGTCCGTTCGCCGTACTGGTGAAGCTGCACCACGCGCTCGCCGACGGGATGCGTGCCGTCGCCATCGGCGCCGGGATCTTCGACGAGATCGCGGCTGTCGCCGGGGCCCGGGGTACGGAGCGCCGTGCCCCCGTGGCCCCGCGCTCCTGGCTGCCGGACCCCCGTGACGTGGTGGGCCTGGCGCTGGGGCGGATCGGTGAGGTCGGCCGGGCGCTCGGGGTGGGCGCCTCCGTCGTCCGGGCGGGACGCTTCGGCCCGCGGGGTGCGACCGCGCTCACCGCACCCTCCAGCGGCACCCGGCGGCTCGCCACCGCGGAGCTCGACGCCACCGCGGTCCAGCGGATCCGCCGGGCCGAGGGCGGCACGGCCAACGACGTCCTGCTCGCCGTGGTGGCCGGGGCGCTGCGGCGCTGGATGCTGGAGCGCGGCGAGCCGCTGCCCACCGGTGATCCGCGTGCCCTGGTGCCCGTCTCCCGGCGGCGGCCGGGCGGTGCGGCGGTGAGCGGCAACCTGCTCTCCGGGTACCTCCTCGGCCTGCCGGTCGGCGAGTCCGACGGCCGTGAGCGGCTTCGCGCGGTCCGCACCGCCATGAACCGCAACAAGGCGGCGGGACCGCTGAAGGGCGCGGGCGCCGTCGCCGTACTCGCCGACCGGCTGCCGCCGCTGGCCCACCGGTTCGGGGCGCCGCTGGCCGCCGGCGCCGCGCGGATGCTGTTCGACGTCCTGGTCACCAGCGTGCCGCTGCCGCGCTCCGCGCTCTCCCTCGGCGGCTGCCCCCTGCGCGCGCTCTACCCGATGGCCCCGCTGGCCCGGGGACAGTCCCTCGCCGTGGCGCTGTCCACCTACGGAGGGCGGGTGCAGGTCGGGCTGGTGGCCGACGGCAAGGCGCTCACGGACCTCGACCGGCTGGCGGCCGCGGTCCAGGAGGAGTTCGGGGAGCTGTACGCGCTGACCGTCACCTCTCGGGGCGCGGCGCTCGATGAAGGGGTGAGCGCGCGATAGGTCGGACAGATCGTTGAAGATCTGTCCGCATTCCTGGCGATGCCTCATGCCAGAAGTGTTGACGTGCCCAAGTGATCCGATGAATATTCGCTCTGTACATCAAAGCGATCATCGGGGAGGGCGGCGGATCCATGCGGCGCAACAGGCTCGGACGCAGTGCGGTCGAGATCACCGAACTGTCCTTCGGAGCAGCGGCCATCGGCAATCTCTTCACCGCTGTCACCCCGGAACAGGCCGCCGCCGCCGTCGACGCGGCCTGGGACGAGGGCATCCGCTACTTCGACACCGCGCCGCACTACGGCCTGGGCCTCTCCGAGCGGCGGCTCGGCGAAGCCCTGCGCACCCGGCCCCGCGACGCGTACACGGTCTCGACCAAGGTGGGCCGGATCCTCGAACCGCTGCCCGCGGGTGAGGGACCCGCAGGAGACGGGCTCTCCGAAGGGTTCGCCGTATCCGCCACCCACCGGCGCCGCTGGGACTTCAGCGCCGACGGCGTCCGCCGGAGCATCGAGGACAGCCTCGAACGGCTGGGCCTCGACCGCGTCGACATCGTCTATCTGCACGACCCCGACGACCATGGGGAGGCGGCGTTCCGCGAGGCGTACCCGGAGCTGGAGCGGCTGCGCGCCGAGGGCGTCGTCGGGGCGATCGGCGCCGGGATGAACCAGACCGCGATGCTCACCCGGTTCCTGCGCGAGACCGACGTCGACGCCGTCCTGTGCGCGGGCCGCTACACCCTTCTCGACCACAGCGCCCTGACCGCCCTGCTGCCCGAGGCCGCCGCCCGCGGCAGGAGCGTCGTCGTCGGCGGGGTCTTCAACTCCGGGCTCCTCGCCGACCCGCGCCCCGGCGCGCGCTACGACTACGCCGCCGCCCCCCTGGCCCTGCTCGACCGGGCCCTGCGGATGCGGGCCGTCGCCGAGGCGCACGGTGTGCCGCTGCGCGCCGCGGCCCTGCACTTCCCCCTCGCCCACCCCGCCGTCGCCGGAGTGCTCGTCGGTACGCGCTCCCCGGACGAGGTCCACGACGCCGCCGCCCTGCTGCGCGACGGCATCCCGGACGGGCTCTGGGACGATCTGCGCGCCGAAGGACTGCTGATGACGGACGGACACGAGGACGGGAACTGACATGAGGGTCGCTCTGCACACCAAGGTCCGCGCCGACCGCGTCGAGGAGTACGAGGCCGCCCACCGCGAAGTCCCGGCGGAACTCACCCGCGCCATCAGGGCGGCGGGCGCCACCTCCTGGACCATCTGGCGAAGCGGTACCGATCTCTTCCATCTCATCGAGTGCGCGGACTACGCCCGGCTCCTGGCGGAACTGGAACAGCTGCCCGTCAACGTCGCCTGGCAGACCCGGATGGACCAGCTGCTCGACGTCTCCCACGACTACTCGGCGGACGGCGCCGGGGCCGGACTGCCGGTCGCCTGGGAGCTGTGAGCATGACCGCTCCGGTACCGCCCGCGACTCCCGTACCTCCCGTGCCGGCGGCCATCGACGCCCACCACCACGTCTGGGACCTCGCCGTGCGCGACCAGGACTGGATCACCGGCGAGGAACTGGCCCCCATCCGGCGCACCTTCACCCTCGACGACCTGGAACCCGAGGCCCGCGCCGCGGGGGTGTACGCCACCGTGCTGGTGCAGACCGTCACCGTCGCCGAGGAGACCCCCGAGTTCCTCGCCCTCGCCGACGGCAGCGACCTGGTCGCGGGCGTCGTCGGCTGGAGCGACCTCACCGACCCCGGGATCGCCGGCACCCTCGCCGCGCTGCGGGCCCTGCCCGGCGGCGACCGGCTCGTGGGCCTGCGCCACCAGGTCCAGGGCGAACCCGACCCCGAGTGGCTGCTGCGGCCCGACGTCCTGCGCGGGCTCGCCGCCGTCGCCGATGCCGGACTCGTCTACGACCTCATCCTCCGGCCGCACCAGCTGCCCGCTGCCACGAGGGCCGCCGAACTGCTGCCGGCACTCACCTTCGTACTCGACCACGGGGGCAAACCGCCCATCGCCGCACGGCGCAGCCACCCGTGGTCCGAGGACCTCAGGGCCCTGGCCGCCCTCCCCAACACCGTGTGCAAGCTCTCCGGCCTGGTCACCGAGGCCGACCCGCGCACCTGGACGGTCCAGGATCTGCGCCCGTACACCGCCACGCTCCTGGACGCCTTCGGCCCGGACCGGCTGATGTTCGGCTCCGACTGGCCGGTGTGCCGCCTCGCTGCGGGTTACGGGGAGGTCGTCGAGGCCGCGCACACACTCACCTCCCACCTCACCGAGGACGAGCGGCGGGCGGTGTTCGCGGGGACCGCCACCCGCGTCTACGGACTGCGCTGACCCGCCCGCGTCCGCGGGGCCGCCGCTGGAGAGGCATCCGTCACCGGCCTGCGGCAGGCTGGGTGACATGCCCGAACTGCCGGAAGTCGAAGCCCTGCGGGTCTTCCTCGACGAGCACCTCGTCGGCAAGGAGATCGCCCGCGTCCTGCCGCTCGCGATCAGCGTCCTCAAGACGTACGACCCACCGCTGACCGCCCTGACGGGCGGCACCGTCACCGCCGTGGACCGGCACGGCAAGTTCCTGGACATCGAGGTGGGGCCGCTGCACCTGGTCACCCATCTCGCGCGGGCCGGCTGGCTCCGGTGGAAGGACAGCTTCCCGGCCACGCCGCCCCGGCCGGGGAAGGGCCCCCTCGCGCTGCGCACCGTCCTGAGCGGCGGCGACGGCTTCGACCTCACCGAGATGGGCACCACCAAGCGTCTCTCCGTCCATCTGGTGCGCGATCCCCATGAGATCCCCGGCGTCGCCCGCCTGGGGCCCGACCCGCTCGCCGACTCCTTCGACCGTGACACGTTCGCGGCCCTCCTCGGCGGGGAACGCCGCCAGATCAAGGGCGCCCTGCGCGACCAGTCCCTCATCGCGGGCATCGGCAACGCCTACAGCGACGAGATCCTGCACGTCGCGAAGATGTCCCCGTTCAAACTCACCACCGGCCTCGGCGAGGACGACATCACCCATCTGTACACGGCGCTGCGCACCACCCTCGGCGACGCCGTCGCCCGCTCCAGCGGACTCGCCGCCGGAAAGCTCAAGGCCGAGAAGAAGAGCGGCATGCGGGTCCACGGCCGCACCGGCCTGCCCTGCCCGGTCTGCGGCGACACCATCCTCGACGTCTCCTTCAGCGACTCCTCCCTCCAGTACTGCCCCACCTGCCAGACCGGCGGCAGACCGCTCGCCGACCGCCGGCTGTCCAAGCTCCTCAAATAGCGGGAAGAACCCCGTCAGCACTCGTGCCCACACCGCCCCGCAGCACCTAAACTCCGGCCTCATGCTGCGCGTACTCGCCGTCGACGACGAACAACCCGCCCTGGAGGAACTCCTCTACCTCCTGCGCGCCGACCCCCGCATCCGCAGCGCCGAGGGCGCGGGCGGTGCCACCGAGGCGCTGCGCCGCATCGGCGGCGCCGTGGACGCGGGCCCCGAGGACCCCAACGCCATCGACGTCGTCTTCCTCGACATCCACATGGCGGGCCTCACCGGACTCGACGTCGCCCAGCTGCTGGCGGGGTTTGCCGCTCCGCCGCTCATCGTCTTCGTCACCGCCCACGAGGGCTTCGCCGTGCACGCCTTCGACCTGAAGGCCGTCGACTACGTCCTCAAGCCCGTCCGCCGCGAACGTCTCGCCGAAGCTGTGCGGCGCGTCGCCGAACAGGTCCAGGACCGCTCCGCACCCGTCCACGACATCGCCGCGGACCAGATCCCCGTCGAGCTCGGCGGCGTCATACGCTTCGTCCCCGTGGACGACATCGCCTACGCCGAGGCGCAGGGCGACTACGCCCGGCTGCACACCGCCACCGGCAGCCATCTCGTGCGCATCCCACTGACCACCCTGGAGGAGCGCTGGCGCTCCCGCGGCTTCGTCCGCATCCACCGCCGGCACCTCGTGGCGCTCGGCCGCATCGACGAACTCCGGCTGGACGCGGGCAGCATGAGCGTGCGCATCGGCGACGCCGAGCTGGCCGTCAGCCGCCGCCACACCCGCTCCCTGCGTGACCTCCTGATGCGCCAGACCAGCCGCTGACCTGGACCTGCGCGGCCGGAGACCTTCCCAGCGGGACCGGGCCGCGCCTACACTCCCAGCTCATGTCCGCAGAGCCCACGCCCCGGCGCGAAGTGGTCACGGGGGAGCCTCGGCGGGTCCGTCCGCTGCCCCGATACCGCACCCAGTCGGAGATCGACGAGCAGACCGCCCTCGGCGGTGCCTATGTGCGCTCGCTGATGCGCAGCCAGCTCCGCGCCGCGGTCACCGCCTTCGCCGTGCTCGCCCTCGTCGCGGGGACCCTGCCGCTCGTCTTCGCCGCGCTCAACAGCTCCGCGCTCGTCTGGGCGGTGCTCGGCTTCGCCGCCTACCCGCCGCTCACCCTGACCGCCTGGTGGTACGTCCGCCGGGCCGAACGCAACGAGCGCGACTTCGCCAGGCTCGTGGAAGGCCGCCCCGCACCGTGAGCGAACCCGACCACATGGCGTCGTGGGCGGCGGTCGCTCTCGTCGTCCTCGCCACCGTCCTCGTCGGCGGATTCGGGCTGCGCATCTCCCGTACCACCTCCGACTTCTATGTCGCCTCACGCACCGTGCGGCCCCGCCTCAACGCCGCCGCGATCAGCGGTGAGTACCTCTCCGCCGCCTCCTTCCTCGGCGTCGCGGGTCTGGTCCTCGTACACGGCCCCGACATGCTCTGGTACCCGGTCGGGTACACCGCCGGATATCTCGTGCTCCTGGTGTTCGTCGCCGCGCCGCTGCGCCGCTCGGGGGCCTACACCCTGCCCGACTTCGCCGAAGGGCGGCTCGAATCGCGGCAGGTGCGCCGCCTGGTCAGTGTGTTCGTGGTCGGCGCGGGCTGGCTGTACCTCGTGCCGCAGCTCCAGGGCGCCGGGCTCACCCTGAAGATCCTGACCGGTGCGCCCGGCTGGCTCGGTGATGTCCTCGTCGCCTCCGTCGTGGTGATCGCGGTCGCGGCGGGCGGCATGCGCTCCATCACCTTCGTCCAGGTGTTCCAGTACTGGCTGAAACTCACCGCGCTCCTCGTCCCCGCGGTCTTCCTCGTACTGGCCTGGCGCGGCGACGGACAGCCGCGGGTCTCCTTCGGCGACCAGCTCCCGGTCTTCCGCGCCGACCACCCGCTGTACGCGACCTACGGGCTGATCGTGGCGACATTCCTCGGCACCATGGGGCTGCCCCATGTCGTCGTCCGCTTCTACACCAGCCCCAACGGCCGCGACGCCCGCCGCACCACGGTCGCCGTGCTCGCGCTGGTCGGCGCGTTCTATCTGCTGCCGCCCGTCTACGGTGCGCTGGGCAGGCTGTACGCGCCCGAGCTCCGGCACGGTGGGGACGCGGACGCCGCCGTGCTGCTGCTGCCCGCCCGGGTCATCGGCGGGCTCGGCGGCGATCTGCTCGGCGCCCTGATCGCGGGCGGCGCGTTCGCCGCGTTCCTGTCCACCGCCTCGGGGCTCACCATGGCCGTCGCCGGCGTCATCACCCAGGATGTCCTGCCCTCGCGCGGCGTACGGCACTTCCGGCTGGCCACCGTGCTCGCCATCGCGGTTCCGCTGGGCGGTTCGCTGCTGGTCAGCCGGGTGCCGGTGGCCGACGCGGTGGGCATGGCCTTCGCGGTGTCCGCGTCCTCCTTCTGCCCGCTGCTCGTCCTCGGCATCTGGTGGCGCCGGCTCACCCCGCCCGGAGCGGTGGCCGGTCTGCTGCTCGGGGGCGGCTCGGCGCTGCTGGCGGTCGCCATCACGGTCAGCGGTGCGGTACGGCCGCCGGGCTGGCCGCACGCCCTGCTCGCCTGGCCCGCCGTCTGGTCCGTGCCGGTCGGCTTCCTCGCGATGATCCTGGTCTCGCTCGCCACCCCCGGCCGGATACCCCCGGGCACCAACGCCGCCATGACCCGCTTCCATCTGCCGGAGGCGCTCACCTCAGGGCGGGAGCGATGACCGGGGCGGGTATCGCCGTACTGACCGTGCTGGCGGCGCTGCTGACCGGTGCGGGCTTCCTGCTCGGGCGCCGCACGGCCCGCCCCGTACGCCCCAGTGACGTCGGCACGCCCGTCGAGCACGCCACGTTTGAGACCCTGCACACCGCCTCCCTCGCGGCGCCGCCGCTGCGGGCCGGTCTCACCGAGGAGAGCGCCCGCCGGTCGGCCCGCCGGCTGCGCTCGCTGCTGGGCACCGACGCGCTCTGCCTCACCGACCGCGACCGGGTCCTGGTCTGGGACGGCGCGGGACACCACCACGGCAAGAAGGTGATGGAGCACGTCCGGGGCCTGCTGGACAGCGGCCGCGACACCGCCTTCCACAGCGACTGCGGCGACATCGACTGCCCGCTGCGATGGGCCGTCGCCGTCCCGCTCACCGTCGACCACCGGGTCCTGGGCGCGCTGGTCGCCTACGCGCCGCGCGAGTCGGCGGTGCTGGCCAGGGCCGCGGGAGAGGTGGCGCGCTGGGTCTGCGTCCAGCTGGAACTCGCCGAGCTGGACCGCTCCCGCACCCAGCTCATCGAGGCCGAGATCAAGGCCCTGCGCGCCCAGATCTCCCCGCACTTCATCTTCAACTCACTGGCCGCGATCGCCTCGTTCGTCCGTACCGACCCGGAGCAGGCACGCGAACTGCTGCTGGAGTTCGCCGACTTCACCCGCTACTCGTTCCGCCGCCACGGCGAGTTCACCACCCTCGCCGACGAGCTGCACTCCATCGACCAGTATCTGGCGCTGGTCCGGGCCCGCTTCGGTGAACGCCTGGCGGTCACCCTCCAGGTCGCCCCCGAGGTGCTGCCGGTCGCGCTGCCCTTCCTGTGCCTCCAGCCGCTGGTCGAGAACGCCGTCAAACACGGACTCGAAGGCGCCGTCACGACCAGCCGCATCACCATCAGCGCCCTGGACGCCGGTTCCGAGGCCGAGGTCGTCATCGAGGACGACGGCACCGGCATGGACCCCGGCCGGCTGCGGCAGATCCTGCGCGGCGAGGGCGGCGCGTCCAGCGGCATCGGACTCCTCAACGTCGACGAGCGGCTGCGGCAGGTGTACGGGGACGACTACGGGCTCGTCATCGAGACCGGCGTCGGCGCGGGGATGAGGATCACGCTGCGGCTGCCCAAGTACCGGGCCGGGGTGCACGGTTCATGACCCGGCGCGCGGACGTTCAGCAGAGGTGGACGGCCAGATGTCCGAGCGGCAGCCCGAGCTGCCACGCCGGGGTCCAGACCTGGGCCTCCGTTTCGCCGGACCGGTCCGCCCCGCCGGCCTCGTGGCCCGGCGGTTCCCGGGGCGGCGGTGTGATCGCGTCGAGGTCCGCGGCGAGCACCTCGGTCTCCTCCAGCCACCGCCAGGCGGCCCGCGCGAGTGCCAGATCGGGGTCGCCGGGGGCGGACCGCGCCGCCGCGCCCTCCAGCCGCTCGCAGACCCATCGGCGCCAGGGCGCCCCGCACGCGGTCAGCAGCCGCAGTTCGTCCACCCGCGCCTCCGACAGGGCACCGGCCGCCGCCCCGTCCGAGAGGAAGATCGTCAGCGCGAGCGCGTCGCGCCCCGCGCGGAACTCCAGCGTCGCCGGCTCCATCAGGTCGCCGGTCCTCAGCAGCTCGTCGGCCATGTACTCCGTGGACAGCCAGGCCATCGGGACCGGCAGCCCGCCACCGGCCCCCTCGTCACGTTCCGGACGCATTCCGTCCCGCCTCTCTCCCCGCTCGGCACCGGGCTCCACCGAGCATTGAACCGGGGGCGGGTGCCCCGCGTGGGCAGAAGAGCAGGATCGTCGAGGAGATACGAGGTTGTGATGACCGCCGACCCCGGCGATGACCCGCATGTGCGCCAGTCGCTCGGCGCGTACGTCCTGGACGCCCTGGACGAGGACGAGGCGCGCGCCGTCTCCGGCCACCTCCAGCGCTGCGACGGATGCGCCGCGGTCTATGTGGAGCTGGCGGAGGCCTCGGCCCTGCTCGCGCTGCTCGGTGAGGAGGAGCTGTCCCCGGGGCCGCCCGCCCCGTAACCGGGCAGGCCGCGCGACAGCAGCCGCAGCGCGTAGTACGAGCGGGACTTGACGGTGCCCGGCGGGATGCCGAGCACCTGCGCCGTCTCGCCGACGCTGAGTCCCCGGAAGTAGATCTGCACCAGCACCGCACGGTGCTCGGGGCTGAGGGTGCGCACGGCCTCCCGTACGTCGAGGGCGCGGACCGCCGAGTCCGCCGTGTCCTGCGGTGCCGGGGCACTCTCCAGGACGGCGTCGCTCACCTCGACGGGGCGGGCACCGCGCGACCTGCGGGCGTCGATGGCGAGCCGGCGCCCGACGGTGAAGAGCCACGGGCGCATCGAGTCGAAGGGCGCGTCGAACGCCTCCGGATGCTGCCAGGCACGTACCAGGGTCTCCTGGAGGAGGTCCTCGGCACGCTGCCGGTCGCCGAACGTGAGGCCGAGCAGAAAGTGGAACAGCGCGGGTCCGTGCTCGCGCTGCAACTCCGCGATGGCCCGCTCATCGGTCGTCGTCGTGGTCATCGTGAACGTCCTTTCCCGCGAAGGCCCTGCCGCCTCGCTGCCGCCTGCCGTATACGAACGCATCGGGGGGCTGAGCAACAGGCGGTACGCCGAGGTGTGCGACGAGCGGTCGCACAGTGCGGCGAATGGTGCGGTGAACGGTCGCGGGGCCGCCGTGTGCGAACAGTACGGCCGGTTCAGCTACTTACGCGGCTTTGCTCCTTGAATAAGTTGTATGACTATCTCTTTATTCGGAGGGTCTTGATCATCCGAATATGGAGCCGCGCAGATGACGAAGCGCATCCGAAGGGGCGCGACGGCCGCCGTCGCCGTGCTGCTCGCCGCGGCGGCCGGCTGTACGGGCCCGCAGCCCCCGCCGGCCGGGGAGCGCGGCCAGCGGCCCACCGGTTCCCCGGCCGCCCGGGGTACGGGCGGCGAGGAATCCGGCGGGCCGGGCGCCTTCACGCTGCTGGTCTCCGGCGACGTACTCCCGCATGCCTCCGTCATCGAGCGGGCCGCCGCCGACGCGGGCGGCCGCGGCCACGACTTCGCCCCGATGTTCGAAGGTGTCGCCCCGGTCGTCTCCCGGGCGGATCTGGCCATCTGCCACATGGAGACGGTGTACGGGCCCGCCGGCGGCCCGTTCAGCGGCTACCCGAGCTTCACCTCGCCGCCCGAGGTCGCCACCGCGCTGCGCTCGACCGGATTCGACTCCTGCTCGACCGCCTCCAACCACAGCCTGGACGACGGCCCGGAAGGCATCCGCCGCACCCTGGACGCCCTGGACAGGGCGGGTGTGCGGCACGCCGGATCCGCCCGCACCGCCGCCGAGGCCGCCCGCCCCGTACTGCTGGACGCGGGGCCGGGGAAGCGGGCGGCCAAGGTCGCCCACCTCGCGTACACCTACGGCACCAACGGCATCCCGTTGCCCGCGGACCGGCCCTGGGCGGTCAATCCGACCGACGGGCACAGGATCGTCGCCGAAGCGCGGGCCGCCCGCCGCGCGGGCGCCGACGTGGTCGTCCTGTCGGTGCACTGGGGCACCGAGTGGCAGGACGAACCGGACGAGGAGCAGCTCGCGCTCGCCGAGCGGCTCACCGCGTCCGCGTCGGCCGGCCGTCCCGACCTCGACCTGATCATCGGCACCCACGCCCATGTGCCGCAGGCCTACGAGAAGGTCAACGGCACCTGGGTCGTCTACGGCATGGGCGACCAGATCGCCGGGGCCATGATCAACTACGAGGGTGAGCAGGATCCGCGCGGCAACCAGGGCTCCATGGCGCGCTTCACCTTCGCGCCGCCCGGGAAACCCGGGCAGCGCTGGACGGTGGACAAGGCCGAATTCATCCCCCAGTGGTACGACCCCGAAGCGGGTCGCGTCATCGATCTCAACGCGGCCATCGGCGACGGGAACGACGGTCTGCGCAAGGTCCGTGACCGCATCCGCACGGTGGTGCTGAGCCGGGGAGCGGGTCGGGACGGCCTGGTCATGGGCCGGTAGGCCGCGCGGACGCGGACACCGAGCACGGCAGGGCCGGCCCCTACGGCACCACGGTGACCGGCCAGCGTCCGGCCTTCACCAGCCGCACCGCCACCGACCCGATGAAACGGTGTCCCGCCGACTCCGACGCGCCCACCACCACGGCGTCCGCCCGCAGCTCGTCCGCCGCCGTGACCAGCCCGTTGTAGGGATCGCCGCGGAAGGTGTGGAACTCCCAGCGGACATCCCATATGTCCTTGAGCCGCTCCGTGGCCGCCCGGATCTCGCTGACCAGCCCCTCGGCGACCTCGACGGTGGTGTCCCCGACCGGCGCGCCGAGCGCGGCGCCCGCGGGCATCACCGGCTGGACGTACACGAGGGCGAGCATGGCGTTCTGCCGGCGGGCGAGCCCGGCCGCGTAGGCCGCAGCGCGCATGGAGGAGTCGGACCCGTCGAGACCGGCGACGATCACCTTGGGACCGTCTGTACCACGTTCGAACTGATGGGGGTTCTGGTCTGTCACGGCACAGAGGTTATCGGCTGGTGCGGAGGAAGCTGCTCCGGGTGTCCCCGGCACCGCGGACGGCCCCTCCGGATGCCGCCGGCCTGCTGCGTCGATCGGGTGCAAAACCACCGGCACCCGGTGTCGCACGCCCGCGCGCACGCTCAGGCGTGCGAGCAGTTGGCCATGAGACGTGATCAGACCTCACCTGGGCGCCGCACCGCTCTGAAACTCGCCCTGGGCTTCGGGGCCGCCACCGCCGTGCACCTGATCGCGGCCGATCAGGCCGCCACACCGGTCCGTCCGGCGGGCACACGGGCCACCGCCGCGGCAGGTCCGCCGGCGAAACCGCGGGGGAGACCCTCCGCCTACCGGCTCCAGCCGATGACCGGGAACGCGCCGCCCCGGTTCAGACCGGCGGCGCCGCCGGTACGCACCCGGCCGTTCGAGGCGCTGCCCGCCCTCGGGCACTCCCTGGTGCTCAGCTTCGACGACGGCCCCGACCCCCGGTACACCCCGGACATCCTGGCCACGCTGCGCGAACACGGGGTCCGCGCGATGTTCTTCGTCTGCGGCGAGATGGCCGACGACAACCGGGACCTGCTCCGGGAGATGGCGGCGGACGGCCATGTCGTGGGCAACCACACCTGGACCCACCCGCTGGTCCCGAAACTCTCGCGGCCGGGCATCCGCGACGAGCTGGGCCGCACGAGCGAAGTGATCGAGAGGACGCTCGGCGCCCCGCCGCTCTGGTACCGGGCGCCCTACGGAGCGTGGAACCGCAACTCGTTCGAGATCGGCGCCGAGCTGGGCATGGAGCCGATGGCCTGGACCGTGGACACGCTGGACTGGACGACGCCGGGGACCGGAACCATCGTGCGCCGGGTCCTGGACGGCGCCGCGCCCGGGGTGGTGGTCCTCTCGCACGACGCGGGCGGCGACCGGTCGCAGAGCGTCGCCGCGCTCCGGCGTTATCTGCCCGCGCTGCTCGACGACGGCTACCGGATCACCGTGCCGCACCGCGACTGACGGTGCGTTGCGGGCGGGTGGGCGCCCCACCCGACCCCGGTGGGCGCGGCACGCACTCCCGGCGGGCGCGCTCCCGCGGCCCTCAGCGGGTCTCGACCAGCCGGGCGAAGACGACCACGTTCCCGTCGTACCCGCCCGCCCTGGAGTAGCCGCCGCCGCAGGTGATCACCCGGAGCTCCGCGTGGCCCGTGTCGCCGTACACCCGGGCGCCGGGGAAGTCGTCCTTGGAGAACACCTCCACGCCGTACACCTCGAACACGCCGATCCGGCCGTCGTAGCGGGTCACCTCGACCTGCTTGCCCCTGGCGAGCGAGCCGAGCCCGTAGAACACGGCGGGCCCGGACTTGTTGTCGACATGGCCGACCACGACGGCGGTTCCGCGCTGACCGGGCGCGATCCCGTTCTGGTACCAGCCCGCCAGGTTGGGGTCCTCCGGGGGCGGCGCGGCGATCCAGCCGTTCGCGTCCAGATTCACGTCGATGACGGGTGCGTCGACATCGATGGACGGGATCTGGACCCGGGCGGCGGGGGCGTACGGCAGGGTCTGCACCGGCTCGCCCTCCACGGGCGGACCTGCGGTGTCCTGCCCCTTGTCCAGGGAGGCGGCCGCGGCGGGCTGGGGCGGGCCCGGCGCGATGTCCGCTCCGTTCCGCATGAGTGCGAGGCCGGTGAGCATCACCAGGGCGACAGCGCCCCAGGGCACGCGTCTGGTCCGCTCGGCCCCCGAGTAGTCCCGGCCCATGGTTCTCCCTTCGTTGCGACGAGGGGAACGTTAGGTGCCGTGCGGCGGGGCGGCGATCAGAGAGGGGCGAACGGGTGGCGGCACCGGCCGGCCCACCCGGGCCGTCTGCTCTTCGGAGTAATGAGCGGATAAAAGTTCTGACGGTCTGTGACCTGCGACTCCGTCAGGCCCGGGGGTTTCCGTACGGCGTGTCGGCTCACCGGGGTGGAGCAGTACCGAAGTGCGACGGTCCGGGGAACTGGTGAGGGTTCGTCATGGGACGCGTTTCTCTTCGATCCATCCCGGAGGACAGGACTCCGGGGCGTGCCCCGCTGGAGGTTCACACCATGCGTGCTTCACGCGCTCTCGCGGTCACCGCGACCGCCTTCGCGGCCGTCGGGCTGGCGGCCCCGCTGGCCGCCGCCGGCGGTGCTCCCGGCGACGCTCCGCGCAACATCACTGTCAATCCCTCGTCGGTCCACCAGGGCGCCACGATGCAGGTGACCGCACAGGGCTGCCGCCACGGCGGCAGGGTCTGGTCGAACGCCTTCCCGACGACCGAGCTGTCGGCGGGCCGTACGGGGTACGCCACGGCGCACATCCGGCGCAACGCCACACCCGGGCACTACAACCTGTCCGTGCGGTGCAACAACAACGGGAACAACAACGGGAACAACAACGGGAACAACAACAACGGGAACAACAACAACGAGAACAACAACAACGACAGCAACGACTTCAACGGGAACGGGGGCAACGGAGGCAACGGGGGCGACGGCGGCAACGGCGGCAACGGCGGAAACGGCGCCGTCGCGACGCACCAGTTCACCGTCCTGCCGGGCCGGGGCGCACAGGGCGGCCTGGGCGGTTCCATGGGGCCGAGCTCCGTGGAGATGCAGATCGGCGGCGCTCTGGTGGCCGCGGCGGCCGTCGGAGGCGCCGTCTTCATCGTCCGGCGCCGGCGGTCGAGCGATGCGGCGGTCTAGGGCGTCGAACCTCCCGCCCGGCCCGATACGCCCGTCGCCCCGAGTCCTGGATCAGGACCCGGGGCGACTGCCGTGCGTCCGCGGTGTGCCGCGGGTCAGTGCTGACGGCCGGCGTTGCGCCGCCGCACGAAGTAGACGGCCCCGGCCCCCGCCGCCAGCACCAGCCCCGTACCGGCGGCGATGCTGGTGGCGTCCATCGTGCCGATGCTGCCCCCGAGTCCGCCCGTCACCCCGCCGGGTGGCGCGATGGATGTCGAACTGGCCGTGGGCGCCGTGGTGGGGGTGGCGGTGGCGCCGCTGGTGATGGTCAGGTCGACGCTCCTGCTCGCCCCCGTGGAGCCGCAGACGAAGGTGACCGCGTAGACGGCACCCCGTCTGGCGGCCGCGTCGACCGTGGCGGTGGCCGAGGTGCTGCCGCCGGCGATGACCGTGGTGCCGAACACGCCCGAGGTGACGGTCGTACTGCCCGTGCAGCCCCCGCTGCCGAGGGTGACCGTGCCGCCCGGGGCGACCACCGACGGGGCGACGGTCGGGTTGAACGAGGTGTTCGTGCCGCCCGCCACGGCTTGGGCGGCCGGTATCAGCAGGGTGAGTGCGGTGGCGCCGAGCAGGGCGGCGGGTGCGACACGTATCGCGCGCATGGTGAATCCTCCGGGTCCCCGAGGAGCAGCTGCGGAACGGATTTCCACAAGGAATAGGAAATGCACCTCGATACGCGAAACGCTAGAAGTTGCTCATATCGCCCGCGATCAGAGTCCGGCGAATGGGGCAGCGTTGTCCCCCGGCCGGCGCACCGGCCGGGGGTGGCGGCGGTCAGCCGCCCGCGTGCGGGAACAGGTCGAGGAAGGGGGCGGCGGTGGCCGAGATGCCCCGGCCGAACGGTGAGTCGAAGTCCCAGATGAGGAAGAGCAGGAAGGCGATCAGCACGCTGAAGAGGCCCGCCAGCAGCAGTTCGCGGAACGTTCTGCGGATCTGCAGCGTGAAGATCAGCCCGACCGTCACCAGCGCCCCGGTGATCAGTCCGAACCAGACCACGCCCGGCATGGTGGCTCCGGCGCTCTGCCCCCGGGAACTGCGGGCGTCGTCGGCCGCGGCGACCTGGTCGACCAGTGGCTGATACGCCTGCCCCTCGTGGTCGGTCCTCGGCTCGTACCCGGTGACGTCGGCGCGGATCCGGTCCAGCAGGCGCGTTCCCCGGTCGGTGAGCCTGCCGTGGTCGGACATGGCCTTCCACTCGTCACGGACGACATGGCCGACATAGGCGTCGACATCGGCGCGGATCCGGTCGCGGACCTCGGCCGGATAGACCGATGAACGCGCCCGCACCTCGTGCAGCGCCTGGGCTTCCAGCCGTACCGACTCCTGGGCCGCGCTGCGGCCCTCCCAGACTCCGGCGATGGCGAGGCCGAGCACGATCGCGTACACCACGCCGATCATCATCGTCATGTACTCGATGACGTCGGGTGTCTCGGACGGGTCGTCGTTCTCACCGACGCGGCGGTTGTTGAGGACGGCGATGGTGAGGACGACGGCGCAGGCCGAGGCCATCGCAAGGGTCAGAACAAGCCATTCCGACATGGGTTTCTCCCTCGGTCAGCGGGACGAGCGGGGCCGGAGCACCGCGACGGCGAATACCGCGGGGGCGGTGATCAGCAGGGTCAGGGAGACCAGCGACGGCCCGCTCCCCGGTGCCTTGCGGGCCGCCCTGCGGTAGGTGGGGAGTGTCACGGGCCGGGGGGCCGGGGGCGCCACGCGTGCCGAAGGTGTCGGAGCGGACTGTGGAGAGGGTTTCGGCGGGGGCGGTGGCGTGGGCACCCGCGGCGAAGGCTCCGGCCGCGGTGGTGCGGAGACCGGTGCGGGAGGGGGCGGCGGAGGTGGTGGAGGTGGTGGTGCGGGACGGGTCGGAGGAGGGGGCGGTGGTGGCTCCTTGGTGGGCGGCGGGGGAGGTTCGGGCTTGGCGACCTCCTCGCACCGTGCTCCGCCCGCCACGGCGACCGCGTAATCGCTGTCGCCCTGTCCGATCGAGGCCACCGCACACGCGTCGGCGTACGCGGGCGGCGGTAGGGCTATGAGCCAGATGAGCGCGGCGGCTGCCGTGAGCCGCCCGATGAGTGATCCGTACACGATCCGGAGCATGTTCTGCGCCGAAGCCGGACACGCGAGGAGTGGCAGTGGATTCGCCTGATAGAGGGGACAATTGACGGTTCACGTTTGAGGTGCCGGTGTACGCGCTGCCGAACCGGTCGATCCCTCAGGGCTTTTGGCGCGCGAGGACCCGGAACGGGGGAGATCCCTCGAAGCTCCGTACGGGCGACTGCTCAAGAAGTGAGCGATGCTCACCCCGGGGGCCGGGAAATACGGTGAAAGCTGTCACCGCAGGGTAGGTCTATACCTTTTCCGGTGATGTGAAGCGCGGGGACGCCAACTGCCGGGGCGTCGGCGGAACATGATACGCGGTCCCCGCTCGTGCCTAACTCGGCGGTGCGCCGAAGTGATCCTCGGCATCACCGCGCGCATTCGTCCAAGTCGCCGCCGGGTGCCGGAAAACGGCGCCCGAAGTGCCGGTCCGTCGCTGAATGCGTACAGGCAGCGACGGATCACACCGCACATGCCACTGGTGTGTGACCAATAACGGACCGCTAATTTCCGTTTCCGCTCGCTCTCTTGGCGGTCGATCAGTAGCCTCTGGTCAACACTGACCATGAACATGGCCGGATCGCCGTGGCGACTTGTTGGAGACATCGATGGAGCGTCCCGCCTGGGCACCGCAAGGCATAGACATTTCGGTGCCGAGCGTGTCTCGCATGTACGACTTCTATCTGGGCGGATCGCACAATTTCGAGGTGGACCGGGAAGCGGCGCGCAAGGCCATGGAGTTCATGCCGGGCCTTCCCAAGATCATGCAGGCGAACCGGGCGTTTATGCGCCGGGCCGTGCGCTACGCCACAAGTGTGGGTATCAGCCAGTTCCTGGACATCGGTTCCGGCATACCGACCTTCGGCAATGTCCATGAAGTCGCCCAGGCGGCCGACCCCGAGTCCCGGGTGGCGTACATCGACCACGACCCCGTCGCGGTCGCGCACAGCCAGGAAGTGCTGGAGGGCGACGACCGTACGGTCGTCGCCGCCGCCGACCTGCGCCGCCCCCGGGACATCCTGAACAGCCCCGAGGTGTGCGGACTGCTCGACCTCGGCAGGCCGGTGGCGCTGCTGCTCGTCGCGGTGCTCCACTTCATCGAGGACGCCGACGACCCGTACACGGCGGTCGCCGAACTGCGTGAGGCGCTGGCCCCCGGCAGCCTGATCGTCATGACCCACGCCTCGTACGAGGGGGTCCCGCTGTCCGAGGCGGAGGCGGGCGGCACGGTCGGCGTCTACCGCAACATCCGCAATCCGCTCGTCATGCGTTCGCGCGCCGAGGTCAGCAGGTTCTTCGAGGGGTACGAGATGGTCGAGCCCGGCCTCGTCGCCATGCCTCACTGGCGCCCGGACACCCCCGTGGTGCCGGAGCAGGAGGACCCGTTCGCCTTCTCGGGCTTCGCAGGGGTAGGACGCAAGGCGTGAGCATTCCCGCCCAGGCGTCCGGTGAGCCGGACGCGGAACCGGACGGCCCCGAAGGCCGGCTCCGGAGATTCGCCACGATCTGGAGCCGGGCCATCTTCCCCTCGACGGCCACCTCCATGACCCGACCGGAATTCGAGCAGCATCTCCTGCCGCTGGCACGGGAGCTGAACGGAATCCTGCACGCCCACCCGTTCGAGGCGGCGCCCGCCCAGCGCGTGGGCGCGGCGCTGGTCGAGGCCCACTGCACGGACCCGGACGCCCTCAGCTCCACGCTCGGCGTCGTCGACTCCTATCTCGTCCTGTACTGCGGCGGCAACGGGCCCAGGGAACTGTCCACCGAGGACAGCCGGGCCCGCTGCGCGCGGATGCAGCACGCGATGGCCGGCGGCTTCACCCAGGCGCTGCGTGAGCGGACCCTGTCCGAACAGGAGGCCATCGCCCGCTCGGCGCTGGCCGCCCGCTCCCACGCGGAGCAGGTGCTGCACGCCACGGAGGCGCGCTTCCGGGCGGTCTTCAAGGACGCCGCCATCGGCATCGGCATCGCCGACCTGGACGGCAACGTCCTGGAGGTGAACGACACCCTCACCCGGATGTTCGGCGGCCTGGACCACCATGTCCGCAGCCACAAGCTGAACGAGTGGGTCCACCCCGAGGACTCGCCGCAGGTCTGGAAGTACTACAACGAGCTGGTACGCGGCGAACGCGAGCACTACCGGGTCGAGAAGCCCTACTACCGCAATGACGGAACGGTCCTGTGGACCAATCTGACGGTGTCGCTGCTGCGGGACGCCGAGGGCCGCCCGGAGTACCAGCTCGCCCTGCTGGAGGACACCACGGAGCGAAGGCTCCTCAATCTGCGGCTGCGCTACGAGGCGACCCATGACGCGCTCACCGGCCTGCCCAACCGCACGCTCTTCTTCGAACGGCTGGAGAAGGCCGTCTCCGCGAGGAACGGCGCCCGCTTCGGGCTCTGCTACCTCGACCTGGACGGCTTCAAGGCGATCAACGACAGCCTGGGCCACGCCGCCGGTGACCGGCTGCTGGTCGAGGTCGCCGACCGGCTGCAGAGCTGCGCCACGGCGCCCGGCGAGATGGTGGCCCGGCTCGGCGGCGACGAGTTCGTCGCCCTGACCACCGGACCGGACACCGAGGACGAGGTCGACGAACTCGCCTGCCGCATCCTCGGTGTGCTCGCCACGCCCATCCGGCTGGACGGCCGGGAGCTGACCGTGCGCGGTTCCATCGGCATCGTCGAAGGCCCCTCCGGGGAGCGCAGCGCCGCCGAGGTGCTGCGCAGTGCCGACATCACGATGTACCGGGCCAAGTCGGCCGGCGGCAACCGGTTCGAACTCGCCGACGCGGAGGCCGACGCGCGTGCCATCACCCGGCACGGGCTGACCACCGCGCTGCCCGCGGCGCTGGACCGCGGTGAGTTCTTCATCGAGTACCAGCCGCTCGTACACCTGGGCGACGGCAGTGTGCACGGTGCGGAGGCGCTGGTGCGCTGGTGCCATCCGCAGCACGGGGTGCTCGGCCCGGACCGGTTCATCCCGCTCGCCGAGCACACCGGGCTGATCGTGCCGCTGGGCCGCTGGGTGCTGGAGGAGTCCGTCCGGCAGGCCAACTTCTGGCAGGAACGGCACAGCGACGGCGGCCCGTTGCGGATCAACGTCAATCTCTCGCCGACCCAGCTGCACCACCCGCGGCTGGTCGCCGAGACGGTCGATGTGCTGGAACGTTCCGGTCTGGAACCGGGGGCGCTCTGCCTGGAGGTCACCGAGTCCGCGCTGATCGGCGCCGACGACGATCTGCTCAAGCCGCTGCGGCAGCTGGCGGAGATGGGCGTCGACATAGCGCTCGACGACTTCGGCACCGGATACTCCAACCTGGCCAATCTGCGCAGGCTGCCGGTGAGTGTGCTCAAGCTGGACCGTTCCTTCACCCAGGGCATGCAGCAGCACCCGGCCGACCCCGTCGACCTGAAGATCGTCGAAGGGATCGTGTCGCTGGCGCACAGCCTGGAGCTGGCCGTGACGGTGGAGGGCGTGGAGACCGGGGCCCAGGCCCAGCAGCTGCGTGAGCTGGGCTGCGACACCGCCCAGGGCTGGTACTATGCCCGCCCCGGCGCCCCGGACCGTATTCACAGCCTGCTGCTGGCCGACGCGGTGTGACGGGCCCGCCGGGCGGACCCGCGTCGGCCCGGCGGTCCGGCGGCCCGGCGGTCCGTGAGGGTGTGCTCAGCCGCCGGACGGGCCCGGACCTCCGGCCCGTCCGGCGATCGAGGACAGCAGTACGCGTTGCAGCTCCCGCGCCGCACGCGGCGGTGCCACATCGCTGCGGTGCGCGAGCGCGATCGTGCGGCGCAGCCCGGGTCTGGCCAGCGGCGTGGTGCGCAGATCGTGCCCGGCCCGGTTCGCGACCATGCTGGGCACCACCGCGATGCCCAGCCCCGCCCGGACGAAACCGAGGACCGCGTCCATCTCGCCGCCCTCCACCGTGAACGACGGTTCGAAGCCCTCGGCGCGGCAGGCCGCCACGGTCAGCTCCCGCAGGTCGTAGCCGTGACGGAACATCACCAGGGGCGCGCCCTGGAGATCGGGGATCCGCACCCTGCCGCCCCGCCCCGGGGCGGCCTCCGCCGCGGACGAGACCACGACCAGGTCCTCGTGGAGCAGCTCCACGGTGGTCAGCGCGGGCGAGGCGGCCGGCAGGGGCAGCACGACCAGGGCGAGATCGAGCGCACCGCGCGCCAGCTGCCGTACGAGGTCGTGCGAGCCGCCCTCCTCCAGCAGCAGCCGGACGCCCGGATGCAGATCGTGGAAGGCGCGCAGGACGTCCGGCAGCAGACCCGTGCAGAGGCTGGGGGTCGCCCCGAGCCGGACCCGTCCCCGCCGCAGCTGCACCAGCTCCTGCACCTCGTGCCGGGCGGTGTCCGCGTCCGCGAGGATCCGGCGGGCCAGCGGCAGCAGTGCCTCGCCCGCGTCGGTGAGGGTGATGTTGCCCCGTGCCCGGCTGAACAGTTCGGCGCCCAGCTCGTTCTCCAGCGCCCGGATCTGCTGGGAGAGCGAAGGCTGCGAGACATGCACCGCCTCGGCGGCGCGGGTGAAGTGCCGGGCCTCGGCGACGGCCACGAAATAGGAGAGCTGCTGGAGGTGCATGCACCGACGATAACGCGGCACGATAGGTAAAGCCTATGAAGATGAGCCACACCATGTCTTGGACTGATGGGCCTTTCGGCCCTAGCGTCGTGTCCATGGCATTGGCAACGCGGGCGGACCGACGGCCGTCCATGACGCGTACGCTCTGGGACTCGTCCGTCGGCAAGAAGATGATCATGGCTGTGAGCGGCCTGATCATGCTCGGCTACCTGGTCGTCCACATGGTGGGCAACCTGAAGATCTTCTTCGGATCCGGCGAGTTCAACCACTACGCCCACTGGCTGCGGACCATGGGCGAGCCCTTCCTGCACTACGAGTGGGCCCTGTGGATCGTCCGGGTGGTGCTCGTCGCCGCCGTCGTGCTGCACGGAGTGTCCGCGTACCAGCTGAGCCGGCGCGACATCAGGGCGCGCCCGACCCGATACGTCCACCGGAAGCCGCGTGCGAGCTACGCCACCCGGACCATGCGCTGGGGCGGCATCATCCTGGCGCTGTTCATCGTCTGGCACATCCTCGACCTGACGACCGGCACCGTGCACCCGGGCGGCTTCCAGTCCGGACGTCCCTACCAGAACGTCGTCGACACCTTCTCGACCTGGTACGGGAACACCATCTACATCGTCGCGATGCTCGCCATGGGCCTGCACGTCCAGCACGGATTCTGGAGCGCCGCGCAGACCCTGGGCGTCGGCAGCGCCACCCGCGACCGCGTTCTGAAAACCCTCGCCAATGTGCTGGCGGCGGTGCTGACGCTGGGCTTCATCTCCGTACCCGTCGCCGTCATGACCGGAGTCGTGAGCTGACATGACCGACTACTCGCACTACACCACGGGCACGCCCGTCGCCGATACCAAGGCACCCGAAGGGCCCGTCGCCGAACGCTGGGACACCCGGCGCTTCACGGCCAGACTCGTCAACCCGGCCAACCGCCGCAAGCACACCGTCATCGTCATCGGCACCGGCCTCGCGGGCGGTTCGGCCGGCGCCACCCTCGCCGAACAGGGCTACCACGTCGTCCAGTTCTGCTTCCAGGACTCGCCCCGCCGGGCGCACTCCGTCGCCGCACAGGGCGGCATCAACGCCGCGAAGAACTACCGCAACGACGGCGACTCCGTCCACCGGCTGTTCTACGACACCGTCAAGGGCGGCGACTTCCGCGCCCGGGAGTCCAACGTCCACCGGCTCGCCCAGATCTCCGTCGAGATCATCGACCAGTGCGTCGCCCAGGGCGTTCCCTTCGCCCGCGAGTACGGCGGCCTCCTCGACAACCGCTCGTTCGGCGGCGTCCAGGTCTCGCGCACCTTCTACGCCCGGGGCCAGACCGGGCAGCAGCTCCTCCTCGGCGCCTACCAGGCGCTGGCCCGGCAGATCGCCGCCGGTAACGTCGAACTCCACGCGCGCACCGAGATGCTCGACCTGATCGTCGTCGACGGGAAGGCCCGCGGCATCGTCGCCCGCGACCTGATCACGGGGAAGATCGACACCTACTTCGCCGACGCGGTCGTCCTGGCCAGCGGCGGCTACGGCAACGTCTTCTACCTGTCGACCAACGCCATGAACTCCAACGCCACCGCCGTCTGGCGCGCCCACCGGCGCGGTGCCTACTTCGCCAACCCCTGCTTCACCCAGATCCACCCCACCTGCATCCCGCGCACCGGCGACCACCAGTCCAAGCTGACGCTGATGAGCGAGTCGCTGCGCAACGACGGCCGGATCTGGGTCCCGAAGGCCAAGGGCGACGACCGTCCCGCGGGCGAGATCCCCGAGGACGAGCGCGACTACTACCTGGAGCGCATCTACCCGGCCTTCGGCAACCTCGTGCCCCGTGACATCGCCTCCCGGGCCGCCAAGAACGTCTGCGACGAGGGCCGGGGCGTCGGCCCCGGCGGCCAGGGCGTCTACCTGGACTTCGCCGACGCCATCGCACGGATGGGCAGGGCCGGGGTCGAGGAGAAGTACGGCAACCTCTTCGACATGTACGCGCGGATCACCGCGGAGGATCCGTACAGCACACCCATGCGGATCTATCCCGCCGTGCACTACACGATGGGCGGCCTCTGGGTCGACTACGACCTCCAGACCACCGTCCCCGGGCTCTTCGCGATCGGCGAGGCGAACTTCTCCGACCACGGGGCCAACCGGCTGGGCGCCTCCGCGCTGATGCAGGGCCTCGCCGACGGCTACTTCGTCCTGCCGTCCACGATCAACGACTACCTGGCCCGCAGCCCCCACACGGAGACCGTCGACGCGGACCACCCGGCGGTCGCCGAGGCCGTCGCCGAGACCGAGGACCGCATCAACCTGCTGCTCGCCGTCGACGGCGACCGCACTCCCGACTCCTTCCACCGTGAGATCGGTGAACTCATGTGGGAGTTCTGCGGGATGGCCCGCACCGAGGAGGGACTGCGCAAGGCCCTGGAGCGGATCCCGCAGATCCGCGAGGAGTTCTGGCGCCGCATCAAGGTCCCCGGCACCGGAGAACAGTTCAACCAGTCGCTGGAGAAGGCCAACCGCATCGTCGACTACCTGGAACTCGCCGAGCTGATGTGCCTCGACGCCCTGCACCGCGCCGAATCCTGCGGCGGCCACTTCCGCGAGGAGTCACAGACCCCAGACGGCGAGGCCGCCCGCCGGGACGAGGAGTTCTCCTACGCCGCGGCCTGGGAGTTCTCCGGCACCGGCGAAGCCCCCGTCCTGCACAAGGAAGACCTCGTCTTCGAGTACGTCCACCCCACCCAGCGGAGCTACGCATGAAGCTCACCCTGCGCGTCTGGCGCCAGCAGAACGCCGAGACGCCCGGCGCCATGGCCACCTACCAGGTCGACGGCATCTCCCGGGACATGTCGTTCCTGGAGATGCTCGACTCCCTCAACGAGGAGCTCATCCTCGGCGGGGACGAGCCCGTCGCCTTCGACCACGACTGCCGCGAAGGCATCTGCGGAGCGTGCAGCCTGGTCATCAACGGCGACGCCCACGGCCCGGAACGCACCACCACCTGCCAGCTCCACATGCGGTCCTTCCAGGACGGCGACACCATCGACATCGAGCCCTGGCGGGCCGCCGCGTTCCCGGTGGTCAAGGACCTCGTCGTGGACCGCTCGGCCTTCGACCGCATCATCCAGTCCGGCGGCTACATCTCCGCCCCCACCGGCACCGCCCCGGACGCGCACGCCACGCCCGTGCCCAAGCCGGACGCCGACTTCGCCTTCGAGCACGCCGAGTGCATCGGCTGCGGCGCGTGTGTGGCCGCCTGCCCCAACGGCTCGGCGATGCTGTTCACCTCGGCGAAGGTCAACCACCTCAATGTGCTTCCGCAGGGCGCGCCCGAACGTGAGACCCGGGTCCTGGACATGGTCGCGACCATGGACGAGGAGGGCTTCGGCGGCTGCACCCTGACCGGCGAGTGCGCCACGGCCTGCCCGAAGGGCATTCCGCTGCCGTCGATCGCGGCCATGAACAAGGAGTGGCTGCGCGCGACCCGCAAGGCCGCCCGCTGACCGGACCCGCACACACCGCTCGTGACCCCCCGGGCCCCGGGGGGGCCGGGGGGTCGGGAGCGGATCAGGAGACCGCCGCCCCGGGGTCCGTCCGCAGGGCCCTGGCGAGATAGGGGGCCGTGCGGCTGCCCGCCGCCCGGGCCACCTGCGCCGGAGTGCCCGTCGCGACGATCCGGCCCCCCTGGCCGCCCCCTCCCGGCCCCAGATCGATCACATGGTCCGCGCCCGCCACCACGGTCATGTCGTGCTCCACGACCACCACCGTGTTCCGCGCGTCCACCAGCCCGTGCAACTGCCGCATCAGCACGTCGACATCGGCCGGATGCAGCCCGGTCGTCGGTTCGTCCAGCAGATACAGGGTGTGGCCGCGCCGGGTGCGCTGAAGCTCGGCGGCCAGCTTGATCCGCTGCGCCTCGCCGCCCGACAGCTCCGTCGCGGGCTGACCGAGCCGCAGATACCCCAGCCCCACATCGAGCAGCGTCGTCAGACTGCGCCCGGCCGCCGGGGTGCCGGCGAAGAACCCGGCCGCCGACTCCACCGTCAGGTCCAGCACCTGCGCGATGGTCAGTCCGCCCAGCGTGACTTCCAGGGTCGCCGGGTTGTAGCGCGCGCCGTGGCAGTCGGGGCAGGGCGCGTACGTACTGGGCAGGAACAGCAGCTCCACGGAGACGAACCCCTCGCCCTGACAGGTCTCGCACCGCCCGCCCGGCACATTGAAGGAGAACCGCCCCGCACCGTAGCCGCGCTCCCGCGCCGTCTCCGTCCGCGCGAACAGCTTCCGTACGACGTCGAAGAGTCCGGTGTACGTGGCCAGATTCGACCGGGGCGTACGGCCGATGGGCTTCTGGTCGACCTGGACGAGCCGGTCCACCGCCTCCAGCCCCCGCGCCGACGCGCAGTACCGCGCGCCCGGCGGCCCGTCCGCGCCCTGCCGGTCCGCCAGCGCGCCGGCCAGTACCTGGCCGACCAGGGTCGACTTCCCCGAACCCGAGACACCGGTCACCGCGGTGAACACCCCGAGCGGGAACTCCGCGTCGACGCCGCGCACATTGTGCCGGTCCACCCCGGTCAGCCCCAGCCACCCGGACGGCGTCCTCGGCTCGCGCACCGGCGCCTGAGCCCTGTCGAACAGGAACCGGCGCGTGGCGGACTGCGGCACGTCCGCGAGCCCGGCGGGCGGCCCGCTGTGCAGCACCCGGCCACCGTGCTCCCCGGCCAGCGGACCCACGTCCACCAGCCAGTCCGCGTGCCGCACCACGTCCATCTGGTGTTCCACCACGAACACCGTGTTCCCGGCCTCCTTGAGCCGGCCGAGCACGGCGAGCAGGGACTCGGTGTCCGCGGGATGCAGCCCCGCCGAGGGCTCGTCCAGGACGTACACCACCCCGAAGAGCCCCGACCGCAGCTGAGTGGCGAGCCGCAGCCGCTGCAACTCGCCGGAGGACAGCGTCGGAGCCGTACGGTCCAGGCTGAGATAGCCCAGGCCCAGCTCGGTCACCGTACCGATCCGCGCCAGCAGATCGGCCGTCAGCACCCGCGCCGTCTCCCCGCCGCCCGCGGAGGACAGCACCCCGGCGAGCGCGGCGAGGGGCAGCGCGGCCAGCTCTGCGATCGTCCGCCCGCCGAAGGTGACGGCCATCGCCTCCGGCCGCAGCCTGCTGCCCGCGCAGACCGGGCACGGGGCGCTGGTCAGGAACCGCTCCGCCTTCGCCCGGAGCGTGGCGCTCCGGGAAGCCGCGAACGTGTGCATCACATAGCGCCGGGCGCTCATGTACGTGCCCTGGTAGGGGCGCTGGATCCGGCCCGCCTCGCGCACCGGATGGACCGTCACCACGGGCTGCTCGTCGGTGAACAGGATCCACTCCCGGTCGGCGGCCGCCAGCTCCTCCCACGGCCGGTCCACGTCGTACCCGAGCGCGTCCAGCACATCGCGCAGGTTCTTGCCCTGCCAGGCCCCGGGCCAGGCGGCGATAGCCCCGTCCCGGATCGACAGCGAGGGCTCCGGTACGAGCAGTTCCTCGGTGGTGCGGTGGATCCGGCCGAGGCCGTGGCACGAGGGGCAGGCCCCGGCCGCCGTGTTCGGGGAGAAGGCGTCGGAGTCGAGCCGCTCGGCGCCCGCCGGATAGTCCCCGGCCCGGGAGAACAGCATGCGCAGCGAGTTGGAGAGCGTCGTGACCGTACCGACCGAGGAACGCGACCCGGGCGCGGAGCGGCGCTGCTCCAGGGAGACCGCGGGCGGCAGTCCGGTGATCTCGCCGACCGCCGGGGCGCCGACCTGGTGGATCAGCCGGCGGGCGTACGGGGCGACGGACTCGAAGTAGCGGCGCTGGGCCTCGGCGTAGATCGTCCCGAAGGCCAGCGAGGACTTCCCGGAACCCGAGACACCGGTGAACACCGTGAGGGTGTCCCGCGGAATGTCGACATGGACGTCCTGGAGGTTGTGCTCACGGGCGCCTCGCACCCGGACGTACGGATCGTGGGGGGAGGGCATCGGGGCGTGGCTCCGTACGGAAACTGATCTGGGCGGAGAATTCGGGGCAAGCGGTTCGATTCTAGTACCGCCCGCCCCGGGCGGCCCGGTCCGCGCCCGCGCTCCGGCCGGTGAGCGCGGACAGCCGCCGCAGGGAGTCCAGCAGGCCCTGGCGGTCGTACGTGCTGGTCGTGACCAGCACCTCGTCGGCGCCGGTCTCCCCGATGGCCGTTTCGAGCCGCGCGGCCACCTGTTCCCCGGTGCCGTGGATGTGCCCGGCGAGGCCCCGCTCGAACATGCTCCGCTCCCGCTCCGTCATGGCGATGCTCTCGACGCGCTCCGCGGGGGCCAGCGGGGGGTAGGAGCCATGGGTGCGGGAGTAGGCCATGGACCAGGCTTCGGGTATCAGCAGCCGGCGGGCCGCGGCCTCGGTGGCGGCGACCGCGACGGTGCCCGCGACGATCACATACGGCTCCGGCGACCGGGCGGACGGCCGGAAGTCCCTGCGGTAGACCTCGGCGGCGCGCAGCAGCCTGTCCCTGCCGCTCAGGTCGCCGATGACCAGCGGCAGGCCGGCCGCTGCCGCGACGGCGGCGCCCTCGCCGGTCGCCAGGACGTACGCGGGGATGTCCAGGCCCTCGGCGGGGCGGGCGTGGACCTGGGGATGGGCCTGCTGGGTGCCGTCCAGCCAGCCGAGGAGCTCCTCCAGCTGCCCGGCGAAGTCGTCGGCGTCCCGTTTGCCGTGGCCCAGCGCCCTGCGGATGCCGTCGGTGAATCCCACCGAGCGGCCGAGCCCCATGTCGATCCGCCCCGGGAACAGCGAGGCGAGCACGCCGAACTGCTCGGCGACCACGATCGGCTGATGGTTGGGGAGCATCACCCCGCCGGTCCCGACCCGGATGGCGGAGGTCGCGGCGGCGACGGCGGCGGCCAGCACGGTCGGGGCCGAGCCCGCGACCCCCGGGACGCTGTGGTGTTCGGAGACCCAGAAGCGGTGAAATCCGAGAGCCTCGGCCTCCTGGGCCAGGCGCACGGTGTCGCGCAGCGCCTGCGGGCCGTCATGACCCTCGCGGGTGCGGGAACGGTCCAGGACGGAGAAGCGGGTCGACGCGATCAGAGGGCTCACACCGTGTTCAACGCCGGGCCCCCGCCAGGATTCCCGGAGGGCCGGGCCGGTGCTGCCTAAGCTGGGGGAGTGAGCGACAAGGCGCGGCCGCTGGCCGTTTTCGATCTGGACGGCACACTCGCCGACAGTGCCCACCGGCAGCATCACCTGGAGGGGCGGACGAAGGACTGGAACGCCTTCTTCACCGCCGCGGTGAATGATCCCCCGCTGGCGGAGGGGGTCGCTCTGGCGCTGGAGTGCGCCGAGGAGTGCGAGGTCGCCTATCTGACCGGACGGCCGGAGCGGTGCCGCCGCGACACCCTGGACTGGCTGGCCCGGCAGGGGCTGCCCGGGGGCACGCTCCATATGCGCCGTGACAACGACCGGCGGCCGGCCCGCCGTACCAAGCTGGACAGCCTGAAGCGGCTGGGCCGGACGCGTGAGGTGCGGGTGCTCGTCGATGACGACGAGCTGGTCTGCGATGCGGCGGAGGCGGCCGGATTCGCCGTGGTGAGGGCTCGCTGGGCGGTCGCCCCGGAAGTGCTGAAGGACGCGCAGGAACGCGAAGGGCGGACCTGATCAGGCATTCTCGTCGAGCCGGAAGCCAACCTTCAGGCCGACTTGATAGTGCGCGATCCGGCCATCCTCGATGTGTCCGCGCACCTGAGTGATCTCGAACCAGTCGAGATTGTGCAACGTTTCAGAAGCTCTGGCAACGCCGTTCCGGACCGCCGCATCGATGCCCTCCTCGGAGGTTCCTACGATTTCGGTGACCCGATAGGTGTGGTTAGGCATCTTATGTCCCCTTTCCTGTGACCACGTTGCCTCATTTCGGGATGTCGCGCGAGAGGGAGAATCGGCTCGTCCCGGGCTCGCGCGGGCCTTGACCTGGCGAATGGTCCATACCAAAATCCAGCCACGCCCGTGCGAGCGATGCCCGCAGTCCCCCCACACCGGGTTCTGATTCCGTCGTGCCGTTCCGCAGAAGGTGACCCAGTGAAAAACCGCATACTCGCCGGAGCCGTCGCGCTCGTCTCCTCCGTCGCTCTCGGTGGATGCGGCTATTTCTCGGACTCCGGTTCCGGCGACCGCACCGTGACGGTCTGGCTGATGAAGGACAGCGTCTCCCAGGGATTCCTGGACAAGTTCACCGAGTCGTACGAGGAGGAGCACCCCTCGGTCGACCTGGAGTTCAAGATCCAGGAATGGAGCGGAATCGGCCCCAAGGTCATGTCCGCGCTCAAGGGGGACGACGCCCCGGACGTCATCGAGGTCGGAAACACCCAGGTGGCCCAGTACGCGGTCAGCGGGGGGCTGCGCGACCTCACGCTCGAATCGATGCGTGACCTGGGCAGCGACGACTGGATTCCCGGGCTCGCCCAGCCCGGAAGCATCAACGGAGTTCAGTACGGAATCCCCTGGTACGCCGCCAACCGGGTGGTGATCTACAACAAGGACATCTTCGAGCAGGCGGGAATCAAGACTCCGCCGAAGACCCGCGAGGAGTGGATCGCGGCCGGCGAAAAGCTCAACAGGGACGGAAACCAGGGCATCTATCTCGCGGGCCAGAACTGGTATGTCCTGGCCGGGTTCATCTGGGACGAGGGCGGGGACCTGGCCGACGAGAACGGCGGCGACTGGGAAGGGGCCCTCGGAACACCCGAGGCGCTCAAGGGAATGGAGTTCTACAAGGAACTCCAGGCGCTCGGCGACGGACCCACGGACGCCGACGAGGAGAAGCCCCCGCAGACCGACGTATTCGCCCGGGGCAACGTCGCGCAGATCATCTCGGTGCCCGGGGCCGCCTCCCTCATCGAGCAGAAGAACCCCGAACTCAAGGGAAAGCTCGGCTACTTCCCCATTCCTGGCAAGACGGCGAAGGCCCCGGGTTCCGTATTCACCGGAGGCTCCGACCTGATCGTTCCCAAGAACGCCGACCAGCGCAGCGCGGGCATCGAGGTCGTCAAGGCGCTGGCGAGCGAGAAGTGGCAGACGGAACTCGTCCGGACCATGAGCTATGTGCCCAACAAGCCGAGCCTCGCGCGTGTCATCGGGGACGAGGAGGGCACCGTGGCGATGGCCGCCGGAGCCACCGAGGGCCGCGCCACCCCCAACTCGCCCCAGTGGGCGGCCGTCGAGGCCGAGAACCCGATCAAGCCGTACATGACGGCGGTTCTCCAGGGCGGTGACCCCGCCGAGGAGGCCAAGGCGGCGTCGGAGCGCATCACCGCGATGCTCACGGGCGGCTGAGCCGACGCGGTACGTACGCCGGGCGGCGCGTCGGCGTACGTACCCCCGTCGTACGTGACCTCCCGCCGTACGTACCCCCCGGAGTACGTGACCGCCCCACCCGGTGTGCCGGTTGCGCGCCGGGTCGTACGCCGGTGCCCCGCGCGCGGGATTCAGCCGTCGCACATCCCCGCTCTCCGTAGCGGTCATGTCAAATCCAGCCGGCAGCGGAAGAAGTAAGGGGCCGGGCCGTCGCGCCACCGCGGCGGCCCGGCAGCCGCCCTTGCTGATCCGTCCCCGGAGACTGCCATGACCGCGCTGCCCGCCACCCCGCTCGCCGCCGCCCCCCGCCCCCCGGTCCCCGACCGGCCGGCCACGTCCGTTCCCGGGGCCCCCGCCTACCGGGTCTCCCTCGCCACCGGCCAGGACGACGTCCGCGCCGCCCAGCGGCTGCGCCACCTCGTGTTCGCCGGCGAGCTGGGCGCCCGGCTGGAGGGCCCCGAACCCGGTCTGGACATCGACGCCTTCGACGCCTACTGCGACCACCTGCTCGTACGGGAGTCGGCCACCGGAGAGGTCGTCGCCACCTACCGGCTGCTGCCGCCCGAACGGGCCCGGGTCGCCGGACGGCTCTACGCGGACAGCGAGTTCGACCTCGCACGGCTCGGGCCCATCCGCCACGACCTGGTCGAGGTCGGCCGCTCCTGTGTCCACCCCGCACACCGCGACGGGGCCGTCATCGCCCTCATCTGGGCCGGACTGGCCCGCTACATGGAACGCTCCGGCCACACCTGGCTGGCCGGCTGCTGTTCCATATCCCTCGCCGACGGCGGCGCCCTGGCCGCCCGCAGCTGGGAGACCGTCCGTACGAAGCACCTGGCGCCCGAGGAGTACTGGGTCACCCCCCGCCGCCTCTGGGACACCTCCGGGCACCCCGCCGGAACCGGCGGCGCCCGCGCGGATCTGCCGCCGCTGCTGCGCGGCTACCTGCGCCTGGGCGCCTGGGTGTGCGGAGCCCCGGCGTACGACCCGGACTTCGACGTCGCCGACCTCTACGTCCTGCTGTCCCTGCGCCGCACCGACCCGCGCTACCTGCGGCACTTCCTCTCCCTCGCCCCGCTGCGATGAGCGCCTGGCTGCCCGCCGCGCCCTGCACCCCGCACGACTGCGCCGGGCATCGGGGGGCGGTCCGGCCGCACCTGCCCGCCGCGGCTCTGCTGCTCGCCGGGTGCACGCTCGTCCTGCTCGGGGTGGTGTGCGTACCGGCCGTGCTGCTCCTCGGCACGGCGCACCGCGACCGGCTGATCCGCGGGTGGGCGTACACGGTGGTGCGCGCCTTCGGCGTACGCCTGAGGATCAGCGGCAGGCCGGAGTGGCGCAGGGAGGCGGGCGCGGGCGAACTCGTGGTCGCCAACCACATCTCCTGGCTCGACATCCCGCTGGTCGCCGCCGCGCTGCCCGGCCGGATGCTCGGCAAGAAGGAGATCCGCGCCTGGCCGCTGCTCGGCCCGCTGGCCGCGCTCGGCGGCACGCTCTTCATCGAGCGCGACCGGCTGCGTGCCCTGCCGGACGCGGTGCGCACCGTGGCCGGGGCCCTGCGTTCCGGCTCCCGCGTGGTCGCCTTCCCCGAGGGCAGCACCTGGTGCGGGCGGGGCCCCGGTAACCGGTTCGCGCCCGCCGTGTTCCAGGCCGCGATCGACGCCGGGGCGAGCGTACGGCCGGTCCGGATCGACTACCGCGTCCACCACGGCCACCGCACCCGTCCGGACGCCGCCCCCTCCCGGGGCGGCCCGGAACGCGCGGGCGGCCCGGGGGAGGCCGCCGGAGCCGTCGCGTTCGTCGGTGAGGACCCGCTCGCCGCCTCCCTGTGGCGGGTGGTGCGGGCCGCCGGACTCACCGCGGAGATCGGCGTCCTGGCGCCGATCCCCGCACGTGGTGGGCCCGGCAGAGGGGCGCTCGCCCGTCAGGCCCGCACCGCCGTGCTGGCCGCCGGTCAGACGGCCGTGGCCAGCGACAGGGCGAACCGGCCCGCGGAATCCGTCCACCACTGATCCAGCCGCAGCCCCGCGGCGTCCAGCTCCCCGCGCACCCCCTCCTCGCGGAACTTCGCCGACACCTCCGTACGCAGCTCCTCCCCGGCCCCGAACGGAACCACCAGGTCCAGCTCGGGGATCTTCACCGTGAGCGCCCGGCGGGCCCGCAGCCGCATCTCGATCCACTCGGCACGCGGGTCCCACACCGCGACGTGGTCGAAGGCGTCGAGCGCGAAATCGGCCCCCAGCTCACGGTTGACGACGCGCAGCACGTTCTTGTTGAACGCGGCCGTCACCCCGGCCGCGTCGTCGTACGCGGCCACCAGCGTGCCCTGGTCCTTGACCAGGTCGGTGCCGAGCAGCAGCGCGTCCCCGGGGGAGAGCAGCGACCGTACGGAGTGCAGGAAGGACGCGCGCTCCTCCGGGAGGAGATTGCCGATCGTGCCGCCCAGGAACGCGACCAGCCGCGGCCCCGGGGTGCCGGGCAGTGCCAGACCGCCGGTGAAGTCGGCGATGAGCGCGTGCACCGAGAGGTCCGGCCGCTCGGCGAGCAGGGACGCGGCCGCCCCGCTCAGCGCGCTCTCGCTGACGTCGACGGGTACGTAGCTGTGCAGTGCGGGCATGGCGTCCAGCAGGTGCCGGGTCTTCTCGGAGGAGCCCGAACCCAGCTCGATCAGGGTGCGGGCACCGGATGCCGAGGCGATCTCCCCGGCGCGGGCCAGCAGGATCTCCCGTTCGGCTCGCGTCGGGTAGTACTCGGGCAGCCGGGTGATCTCCTCGAACAGCTCGCTGCCGTGCGCGTCGTAGAACCACTTGGGCGGCAGGGCCTTCGGGTGCCGGGTCAGACCGCTGAGGACGTCGGCGCGCAGCGCCTCGTCCGTCGCGTCCTCCGGCAGGGTGCGGGTCAGCAGAAAGGGACTCACGCGGTGGGCTCCTTGAGCGGGGTCAGCGAGACATCGGCAAGGGTCGCGACCAGCAGGGTCCGGTCGGGGACCTCCTGCCAGCGGGGATCGTCGTCGTACGGCTCCGAGGCCACCACCGTGCGGCGGGCCGGAACGTGGAGATACCAGAGGCTGTCGCCCCACGCGGTGCCCACGACGACGGAACCGTCGGTGAGCAGCAGATTCAGCCGGGAGCCGGGTGCCGCGGCCGCGATCTCGCCCACGGTGTCGGCGACGGCCTGCGGTACGGCGTCGCCCCGGGCCGTCCGGTGGCGCACGAGCGCCCAGATCAGTGCGGAGTCGCAGCGGGCGGTCAGCGCCAGCAGTTCGGCGGGGGGAAGCGTGGCCGCCAGGTCCGTCATCGACCCGGGCCAGCCCCTGACCACCCCGTTGTGACTGAAGAGCAGCCGGCCCGCGGCGAACGGAGCGGCCGCCGCCTCCCCGTCCGCGCCGGCCTCCGTCGCGTCACGGACCGCGGCGAGCAGTGCCGTGCTGCGCACCACCCGGGCAAGATCGGTGAACGTCTCGTCGCCCCAGACGGGGCCCCGGCGCCGGTAGCGGCCGGGGACCGGGTCGCCGTCCGCGTACCAGCCCACGCCGAAACCGTCGGCGTTGACCGTGCCGAATCGCTGCCGGCGCGGCTCCCAGGACTGGCGGACCAGTGAGTGCGGGGGTGACAGGACTATCTCGCCGAGGGACACCGGCTGTCCCACATAGGCGATATGACGGCACATCAGGCATTCCTCGCGGTCCGGAAGCCGGAGAAGATCTGGCGCCGTACCGGCAGGTCCCAATTGCGGAACGTACCCCGGCAGGCGACCGGGTCCACGGCGAACGAGCCGCCGCGCAGCACCTTGTGCTCCGGGCCGAAGAACACTTCCGAGTACTCGCGGTAGGGGAAGGCCGCGAAGCCCGGGTAGGGGAGGAAGTCGCTGGAGGTCCACTCCCACACATCGCCCATCAGCTGGCCCGCGCCGTACGGGGACCGGCCCGCCGCGTAGGCCCCGGCTGCCGAGGGGCGGAGATGGCGCTGCCCCAGATTGGCCCGGTCCGCGGTCGGGTCCTCGTCGCCCCACGGGTAGCGCCGGGACCGCCCGGACGCCGGATCGTGGCGGGCCGCCTTCTCCCACTCGGCCTCCGTGGGCAGCCTTCTGCCCGCCCAGCGGGCGTACGCGTCCGCCTCGTACCAGCTGACGTGCAGCACGGGTTCGTCGGCGGGCACCGGCTCGGTCACCCCGAACCGGCGGCGCAGCCACTGCCCGGCGTCCCGGTGCCAGAACAGCGGTGCCGACAGCGCGTGCTCCCGCACCATGGCCCAGCCCTCCGGCGCCCACCAGCGGGCGTCGGTGTATCCGCCGTCCTCGATGAACCGCTGATACGCGCCGCAGGTCACCGGAGCCGTGTCGAGGTGGAAGGCCGCCACCTCGCGCCGGTGCGCGGGCCGTTCGTTGTCCAGCGCCCATGGCTCGGTGGACGTGCCCATGGTGAACGGGCCCGCCGGTACCAGTACTTCGGCCGCGAGCGCCGCGGCGTCGGTGGCGGCGGGCGGCCGCGGGGCCGTCAGCACGGCCGGCCCCGAGCGCAGCTGATGGGTGATCAGCATCGTCTCGTCGTGCTGCTGCTCGTGTTGGGCGATCATCCCGAAGGCGAAGGCGGACCGCTCCAGCCGCCGGCCGCCCTCGTGCAGTTCGGCGCCCTCCAGCAGGTCCAGTGCCCTGCCCCGCACCTCGGCGGCGTACGCGCGTGCCTCGGCGGGCGGGAGGAGGGGCAGCGACGGCCTGGTGGCGCGGGGATGCTCGAAGGCGTCGTACAGCCCGTCGATCTCCGGGCGCATGGCCTCCCGGCCGCCCACGTTGCGCAGCAGCCACAGCTCCTCCTGGTTGCCGATGTGCGCCAGGTCCCAGACCAGCGGCGACATCAACGGGGAGTGCTGCGCGGTCAGTTCACCGTCGTCCACGCTCCCGGTGAGCAGGGCGGTACGGTCGCGAGCGCCGAGGAGCGCCTCATGGGCGCGCCGCCGCAGGGTCTCGGGGCCGATGCCGGGTGTGCCGTGGGAGTCGGTCATCAGGAGGTGCCCCTTCCGGAGTGCGGCGCCGGGTCGTTCCCCGGGGTCGCGGTACCGGGGCCGGCGGGATCGGGCAGGTCGTCGGCCGGACATCGGCCCCGTGCGACGAAGCGGTCGTGGAAGGCCGCCACGGTGTCGTGCACGGCCCGGCTCGCGCCGATCCGGGGGAGCGCGTCCAGCGCCGCCTCGAAGCAGATGACGGCCGCCGCCCGCAGTTCGGGATCGGCCAGCCCGTCCCGGGCGGCGCCCGTCCAGAGCGGATTGCGGGGCGCGGCGGGAGAGCCCGCCGTCTCCGCCAGCGGTTTGACGGTGCGGTACACGGTCTCGGCGGCCTCCGGGTCGTCGAACAGCGCGGTGGTCACGGCGAGCGGAACCAGCCATCCGTCCGGTCCGCCCTGCGCGTCGATCATGCGGAGTTCGAGGTGCCCGCGCGGACGCACCGGCGGGAACAGCGTCGTGATGTGGTAGTCGAGATCGGCACGCACGGGCGGCCGGGGGACACCGCTGCGGATCCACTCCCGGAAGGTGAGCCCGTCCGGCACGGTCCAGGGGACGGCATCGCCCCGGATACACATCACCGTCGTTTCGAGCGCATGCGCGGCCCAGGCGTCGCGCGGCGGGAGACGGCCGGGCGGGGCCAGCGAACGTACCGGGTCGAGGTTCGCCCACAGGGACTGCCGGGTGGACCGCCATCCGGTCCTGCGCCCTTGCTGGAAGGGGGAGTTGGCGAAGGACGCCACCAGAACGGCGCCCAGCAGATGCGCGAGCTGCCAGCGCCGCCCGTAGCCGAGCGGACCCGGCTCCTCCACCCCCGCGTCCAGACAGACCTGGACGGAGGCGGAGGTGCACATCATGGCCCGCCCGGCCGGCCCCGAGCGGTCGAGCGCCCGCTCCATGGCCTCGTAGCGCGGCTCCAGCAGTCTGCGGCGCGGCGGATGCCACGGATCGACGCCCAGGCCGACCGGCGCGAGGCCCAGCCGCCCGAGGGTGTCGCGGACGGCGGCGAGGTCGGCGGCGGTGGCCTCGGCGCAGGCCATCAGCGAGTCCGCCGGCAGCGAGCTGAGCTCCAGCTGGCCGCCGGGCTCGAAGGTCAGCGAGGCGCTCAGCGGCAGGGCGCGGACCGCGTCCACGGCGGCGTCGTGGCGCTCCTGCGACACCGGGACGTCGGGGCGGTCCCGGTCGTGGACGAGCCATTCCAGCTCCACACCCACGGTGCGGGGCGGGCCGGTCTTGAAGCAGATGCCACGCAGTAAGTCCTCCGCCTCGCCCTCACCGAGGGGCGCGTCGGCGGAAGGGCGCGGGCCGTGATCGCCGGAACTGTCCGGGGGCATACGGGCCTCCTCTACGGTTACATCGATACCACCCAAACCCCTCCCACGAGATCGCACAAGAGTGCCCCCGGCCGACGGAAAACCGGTTGCGTCCATGCCGGTACGGAGCCGAGCATGCCCCGTATGCACCACACGGGGGCGCGCCCATGAGCGCACGGCTGCGCGGCATCGCGCGGGAGACGGAGAAGGCCGTCGAGGCCGGCCGGTACCGCACCGAGGACGGCCGGGAGGTGTCCATCGAGCGCGCGCTGAGCGCCGCGCTCTCCGGCACCCGGCTCTACGGCCCCGAGCCGGTGCCCGTCGCCGCCCTGGACACCGACCGCACCCCGGCCGTCGAGGTGACCGGCGAGAGCAGCCTCCAGGCGGCACACCGGATGACCCGCGGGGCGGCGGGCAAGGTAGCCGTCCTCAACTACGCCTCGGCCCGCAACCCGGGCGGTGGCTACCTCAACGGCGCGCAGGCCCAGGAAGAGGCTCTGTGCCGGGGCTCCGCGCTCCACGCCACCCTGCTGCGCGCCCCCGAGTACTACGCCCACCACCGTGCCGAACGCAGCGCCTTCTACACCGACCGGGTGATTCATTCGCCCGGTGTACCGGTGTTCCGCGACGACCGGGGACGGTTCCTCGACCTCCCGTACAGCGTGGGCTTCCTCACCTCGCCCGCGCCCAACGCCGGAGTCATCCGCAGGCAGACCCCGGACCAGGCGCACCGCATCCCGGCCGCGCTGGCGAGCCGCGCCGAACGGGTGCTGGAGGTGGCGGCGGTACGCGGCTACCGCAGGCTGGTGCTGGGCGCGTGGGGCTGCGGGGTGTTCCGGAACGATCCGGCACAGGTGGCGGGCGCCTTCCACACGCTGCTCCGTGACGGCGGCCGGTTCGGCGGCCACTTCGAACAGATCGTCTTCGGCATCCTCGAACGCGGCCCGGAGTCCGCCGTCCGGACGGCCTTCGCCCGTACGTTCGCCGACCGGCTCCAGGGCTGACGGCCGGTCCGCCGCCCCGGCCGGCCGGCCCCCGGTCAGCTCCAGCCGTACAGTTCCCGCAGCCGCACGGCGACCAGCTCGAACCGCTCCCGGTCCAGCGCACAGGCCTCCCGCCGCATCCCGTCCTCGTGCACCCGCAGCACCCGGTCCAGATCGGCCCAGGACGGCCGGCCCGAGCTGTCCCAGGGCCCCGCTCCCAGCGCCACCCACTCGCGGTCCGGATCGTGCTGCTTGCTGGAGAGCTGGACGGCGAGCAGGGTGCCCGCCTCCTCGCGGGCCACGACGAGAACCGGCCGGTCCTTGCCGCGCCCGTCGTTCTCCTCGAACGGCACCCAGGTCCAGACGATCTCGCCCGGATCGGGATCGCCGTCGCGGTCGGGGGCGTACAGGGTGCGGACCGGGCCCACATCGCGCGGATCGGCCTGGGCGGTCGCGGCCGGTCCGCCGTGGCCGGGAGAGCCGGACGAACCGGCGGTGCTGTATGTGCCGTGGTGGAACGTCATCACATCACCGTAGGACCTGGACGGCCCATTCCATGGAGCGGGGCCGTCGAACCGGCCGCAGGCTCGGCCTCATGGCCCACACCCTCACCGTCCCGCTGTCCCGGACCCTCGCCGCCGCCGCACTCCTCGCGGCAGCCCTGCTCCCGGCGCCTCCTGCCGGAGCGTCGGATCCGCCGCGTCCCGGAGGACAGGCGTCCGCACCCTCACCCTCAACCTCAGGGTCGGACTCCGGTGCGGGCGGAGGCGGCCCGGGGACCCTCCCGCGCACGGTGTCGGCCTGGCTGCCCTACTGGGACCAGGAGGGCGCGTACCAGGACGCGCTGCGGCACGCCGGTCAACTGCACACCGTCAGCCCCTTCTGGTACCAGGCGATTTCCGCCGGCCGGATCGACGCCCACCCCGGTGCCGGAGAACGCCGCATCATCGACGGACTGCACCGGGTGGGCACCGAGGTGGTGCCCACCGTCATGGAGACGATGGAGGCCGGAGCCCTCGCGGCGGTCCTCACCAGCCCCGCCCGGCGCGAGGAGCACGCCGACGCCCTGCTGCGCACCGCCCGCAGCCGCGACTACGACGGGCTCGACCTCGACTACGAGTCGATCGCCGCCACCGGCGACGCCACGTACGCGGAGGTCCGCGACGGCTTCACCGCGCTGTCCACCGACCTGTGCGACAGGCTCCACGCGCTGGACAAGAAGTGCGTGATCACCGTCTTCCCGAAGACCGCCACCACCGGACGCATCTGGGACTACGCGGCGATCGGCAGGGTCGCCGACCGGATGCGGATCATGGCCTACAACCTGCACTGGGCCGGCGGCGAACCGGGCCCCATCGCCGACACCCGGTGGTACGACGACATCCTCACCCGCGCCACCGCCCTCGTACCGGCGGCCAAGCTGGAGATGGGGCTTCCCGCGTACGGCTGGGACTGGCCGGCCGGCGGGAGCAGGGCCGCGGCCGGACACGTGACCTGGAAGGAGGCCGAGGCGCTGCGCCGCGAACAGGGCGCCCCCTACCGGCTCGACACGGTCTCGGGCACGCCGTACTTCACCTACCGCGACGGCGGAGAACCGCACGAGGTCTGGTACCAGGACGCACACGGAGTGGCCACCCATCTGCCGGTGCTGCGCCGCCACGGTGTACGCAACACGGCTCTGTGGGCCCTGAACTTCGAGGACCCCGCGCTGTGGCCGGAGCTGGCCCGCGGCTGAACGCCCCACGCCGGCGCGGGCCGCCGTCACCGGGGTGCCGGCACACCGCTTCCGGCGCCCCGGCTCCGCGCTACGGGGCCCCGGACCGTTCCTGGGACCGCCCGGTCTGGAAGACTGCCCGACGCCATGAGCCAGTTACCCAAACAGCCCGCCGCAGTCTCCGTTCCGACCAGCGCCGACGTGGCGCGACTCGCAGGAGTCTCCCGGGCCACCGTGTCGTACGTACTGAACAACAACGCCACCGTGCGGATCAGCGAACCCACCCGGCGAAGAGTCAGGGAAGCCGCGGTCCATCTCGGCTATGTGCCGCACGCGGCAGCCCGGAGCCTGCGCGCCGGACACACCCGGATGGTGCTGCTGCCCGACGGGAACAGCCCCGCGGGGCCTCTGCACCAGCACTTCATCGAAGAACTCCAGTCCGGGCTGCGGCGCCTGGACTACACCGTCGTCCAGTACGGCAGCGGCGGCCTCGGTGCCGACGAGGCCGCCAGGGCATGGGCGGAACTGCGGCCCGTCGCCGTCGTCGCACCCGCCGGGGTCGCCCTCACACCGCACGGCATAGCCGTGCTCACCCGCTCCGGTGCCAAGGCGGTGATCACCCTGGGCCCGGAACCGGTGGACGGCGCGCACGCCCTGGTCATCGATCAGCGGGAGATCGGCGGCTGCGCCGTCGGCCATCTGCTGGCGCGCGGCCGCCGCCGGATCGGGGTGGTCATGCCCCAGGAGCCCGCCCTCGCCCCGTTCGCCGAACCCCGGCTGGCCGGCGCACTGCGCGCGGCGGAACCGGCGGGTGCCCGCATCCAGCCTCTGCCGCTGCGCTACGAGGAGGAATCGGCCGCCGCTCTCGCCGCCCGCTGGCGCACACTCGGCCTGGACGCCGTCTTCGCCTACAACGACGAGTACGCGATGCTGCTGACGAGAGCCCTTCAGGACGCCGGCATCGCGGTGCCCGGGGAGACAGCCGTGATCGGCGCGGACGATCTGATGCTGGGCAGACTGCTGCGGCCCAGGCTGAGCACCGTACGGATGGAACTGGCGACACGGCAGCCGCTGGCCGAGATGATCGACCGGCTGATGCAGCACCCCGCCGGAAGACCGGAGCGGCACGACCTGCTGCGGGCACGGGCCGTCCCGCGCGAATCCAGCTGACCGGCCCCCGCCGCCGGCGGTGCGACGACATGCGCGGGGAACGGCGGATGTCTAGCGTCGGAGCATGAGCCATCCGCAGAGCTACGAGATCCTGCTGGTCCCCGGGTTCAAGAAGTCCGGCACCGGCGCCCCCGGGCCCGGCCGCGCCATCCGCTCGGCGGTCGTGGCCGCCACGGGTGAGACGGGGGCGTCGGGCTATCCCCGCTACGCGGGCGAGGGAGTGGTGGCCGACATCGACCCGTCGACCCGCACCGTGGAGGCGCTGCTGGTCGACGGTGCGGAGCTGGACTACGGGCTCTCGGTCCGGATCTCGGAGAAGAGCGTGGAAAGCGGTGCGGCCAGGCGCACGGGGGAGCCCGCGGCCGGGGGGACGCCGGAGCCCGGGGACAGCCCCGGGGGCCGGCCGGACGGCGAAGCCGCGGACGCGCCGGCCGCCTCGCCCGAGGACGAGGACACCGGGACCTGATCCCCCGGCGGACAGCGGTGAGGGGCCGGTCCTGACGGACGGGCCCCTCACCTGACGTGCCGCGCGGGGAGAGCCGCTACTGCTGCTCCGGCTGCCCCTGCTTCTGGGCCTCGACGGACTTGCGCACCTCGTCCATGTCCAGGTTGCGGGCCTGTCCGATGACGTCCTCCAGAGCCGCCTCGGGAAGAGCGCCGGGCTGGGCGAACACCGCCACGTTGTCCCGGACGATCATCAGCGTGGGAATGGACCGGATCTCGAACGCGGCCGCCAGCTCCTGCTGCGCCTCTGTGTCGACCTTGGCGAAGACCAGATCGGGGTGACGCTCGGACGCCGAGTCGTAGACCGGCGCGAACTGTCGGCACGGGCCGCACCAGGAAGCCCAGAAGTCGATCAGTACGAAGCCGTTGTCGCTGACGACCTGATCGAAGTTTTCCTTGGTGAGCTCTACGGTGCTCATGCTCAAATACCTCTTCCTCTGCCCGTTCGGACGTGTCCCGCACAACGGTGACCGCTCCTGCGCTATTCCGCCTGCCCATGTGGCCGCCGCGCACACCCACGATCAGACTGTTCGCATGACCGACACAGCGGAGGGCGCAGTGGAGAGCATCGAGTACGACGTCGTGGTGATCGGCGCGGGTCCGGTGGGAGAGAACGTGGCCGACCGGGCCCGTGCGGCCGGGCTCAGCACGGCCGTCGTGGAGTCCGAGCTGATCGGCGGCGAATGCTCGTACTGGGCGTGCATGCCGAGCAAGGCCCTGCTGCGTCCGGTCGTCGCCCGCGCGGATGCCCGGCACCTCCCGGGCCTGAGCGCCGCCGTGCGGGGGCCGCTCGATGTCGCGGCGGTCCTGGCCCGCCGCGACGCGTTCGCCTCGCACTGGAAGGACGACGGCCAGGCCGCCTGGCTGGACGGCATCGGCGCGGTGGTCCACCGGGGCATGGGCCGGCTCACCGGGGTCCGGGCCGTCTCCGTCACCGCCCCCGACGGTACGGAACAGCGGCTCACCGCCCGGCACGCCGTGGCCGTCTGCACCGGCAGCCGGGCCGTCGTCCCCGGCCTTCCCGGGCTCGCCGAGGCCCGGCCCTGGACCAGCCGCGAGGCGACCAGCGCCAAGGAGGTGCCCGGCAGGCTGGCCGTCGTCGGCGGGGGAGTCGTCGGCGTCGAGATGGCGACGGTCTGGCAGGCCCTCGGTGCCGAGGTGACGATGCTGATCCGGGGCAGTGGCCTGCTGCCGAGGATGGAGCCGTTCGCGGGCGAACTGGTCGCCCAGGCGCTCACCGGGGCCGGCGCGACGATCCGCACCGGAGTGTCCGCCACCGCCGTGCACCGGGCCGGGCAGGACGGACCGGTCACCGTGGACCTGGACAACGGTGAGCGGATCGAGGCCGACGAGATCCTCTTCGCCACCGGCCGGGCGCCGCGCACCGACGACCTGGGCCTGGAGACCGTGGACCTGGAGCCCGGCTCCTGGCTCACCGTCGACGACAGCTGCCGCGTCGAGGGAACCACCTGGCTGTACGCGGTCGGCGACGTCAACCACCGCGCGCTGCTCACCCACCAGGGCAAGTACCAGGCCCGTATCGCGGGCGCGGCCATCGCCGCCCGCGCCCAGGGCGTCCCCCTGCTGGAGACCGACCGCTGGGGCGCGCACGCGGCCACCGCCGACCACGCGGCCGTCCCCCAGGTCGTCTTTACCGACCCGGAGGCCGCTTCGGTCGGGCTCACCCTCGCCGAGGCCGAAAGAGCCGGATTCCGGGTCCGCGCGGTCGACCACGACCTGGCGTCGGTGGCGGGCGCCGGCCTGTACGCCGACGGGTACCGGGGCCGGGCCCGGATGATCGTCGACCTGGACCGGGAGACCGTGCTCGGCGTCACGTTGGTCGGTCCCGGAATCGGTGAGCTGCTGCACTCGGCGACGGTCGCGGTCGCGGGCGAGGTGCCCATCGAGCGGCTCTGGCACGTGGTCCCCGCCTATCCGACCATCAGCGAGGTGTGGCTGAGGCTCCTGGAGACGTACCGGGACGGCGGCCGCGGCTGACCCGCCTCCCGGCCTTCCTGCCGGAACCTCAATCAGTGCCTTGTTTTTCGTGTTATTCGGGGCATATTCCGACATCTTCCCCTTAAGTTGTGGGGGACTCCCCCCGGGTGGCGTCGCGCATCACGTGGATGGCGCGACGAACGGGCGACACCGATGTGCGCGGACGGATGCGCCGGACGAACCGTGGAACCGGAGCGCCGATCGCCGCACGGGCACGTGTCGGGAAAGGCAGGGCAGGTGAACGTGGTGGGGATCATCACTTCCGGTGCGGTCGCGCTGTTCATCACGGCGTTGCTCACCGCGGGCATCCGCAGGGCGGCACGCCGGCGCGGAGCGGTGGCACGTCCGGACGGCCGCCCGCCGCGCGTCCGCCTGCCGTACCTGGGCGGACCGGCGGCCGTCCTGAGCGTCACCGCCGTCACCTGGGCCGGAACCGGGCTGGGCCTCGCGGAACCGGGTACCTCCGTCCTGCCCCTGCTCGCCGCGTCCGGCGCCGTCGCCGTCGTCGGGCTCGTCCACGATCTGCGACCGCTCGGCAGCTGGCCGCGGCTGGCCGCGCAGACGGCCGCCGCGGTCGCCGTGGTGTCCTTCTCCGGGCTGTCACCGGCCGCGGGCGTGCTCGGCATGGTCTGGATCGTGTTCCTCACCAACGCCTTCAGCATGCTGGACAACTCCGACGGCGCGCTGGGCACCGTCTGTGCCGTCACGGCGGCCGGCCTGCTCGTCTGCGCCGCCGCCGACGGCCGGTCCGGCGTGGTCCTTGTGCTGACCGCGCTCATGGCCGCCCTCATCGCTCTGCTGACCCACAACTGGCACCCCGCGCGGCTCCTCCCCGGCGCGTGCGGCTCGCAGTTCACCGGCTTCGTCCTGGCGGGATGCTGCGTGCTCGTCCACGCGTCGGCGCCGCCGGAGCGAGCCGCGTGGACCGCGCTGCCGGTGCTGACACTGGTGGCCGTCACCGACACGGTGCTTGTGCTGGTGTCGCGCCGGCGGGCCTCCCGGCCGATGCTGCCGGACCGCACCGATCACATCGCCCACCGGCTGCGCCGCGTACGCCTCACCAAACCGGGCGTGGCGGTCGTCCTGGGGCTCGGCGCGGTTGCCGCGACGCTCACCGCGACCTTCGTGTACACGGGGCAGCTGCCCCCATGGGCCGGGCTCGTACCGTCGGCGGGCGCGCTGCTCGCCGTTGTGGCGCTGCTCAGGATCCCGGCGTACGCGAACGTGCTCCCGCGCCCGCCGCGCGGCCCGCGCCCCGCGAAGGTCCCCCCGGCGCCCGCTTTCCCCGCCGCCGTACCGGGTGCCCGCCCGACCGCGCCGCCCGCGCCCGGGGGCCGGCCCGCCGCCGAACTCGCCGGAGACAGAAGGTGACATGAGTACCCCGGCCCGCGAATCCGGGGCGAGCGGCATCCGCGCGAGCTGACGGAGCGGCAGCCGGCGTACACAACTCCCCTTCGGCAGTGGTCCGGTCGGTCACCCGCCGCGAGCCACGTGCGGTGTTTCCGGACGAAGATTCATTCCAGGACACCGCACGTGTGCGAGACGGTAGATTTTCCCTGACCCCGCACCGAGCGAGCGGAGCCGTACGCCGACCGACAGATCGGGAATGCCTCTCATGACCTCGCCCGCCTCCCCGGCCGACTCCGCCGCGCACCCCCACTACACGGGCGGCAGCCTTCTCGCGGTCAGCGATCTGCACGCGGGGGTCTCCGACAACCGGGCCATCGTCGAGTCGCTGCGCCCGGCGTCGGACAAGGACTGGCTGATTGTCGCGGGCGATGTGGCGGAGCAGCCGCACGACATCCAGTGGGCGCTCGGACTCCTCGCGGAGCGCTTCGCCCATGTCGTGTGGACCCCTGGAAACCACGAGTTGTGGACGGTGGACAAGGACCCCGTACGGCTGCGCGGGCAGGCCCGGTACGAGTACCTCGTCGAGATCTGCCGGAGCCTGGGGGTGACGACTCCCGAGGACCCGTTCCCCCTGTGGCCCGGCCCGGAAGGCCCGGTGGCGGTGGCCCCGCTCTTCCTCCTGTACGACTACACCTTCCGTGCCCCCGGAGCCAGCACGATGGAGGAATCGCTGGCGATCGCGCACAAGGCGGGCATCGTCTGCAGCGACGAGTACCTCCTGCACCCCGACCCCCACGCCGGACGGGAGGACTGGTGCCGCGCGCGGGTCGCCGAGACGGAGCGCAGACTGACCGCCCACGACCCGGACATCCCGCTGGTGCTCGCCGGACACTGGCCCCTCGTACGGGAACCCACCTCGGTGATGTGGTACCCGGAGTTCGCCCAGTGGTGCGGTACCGAACTCACCGCCGACTGGCACCGCCGGTTCAACGTCGCGGCCGTCGTCTACGGACACCTCCACATCCCCCGTACGACGTGGTACGACGGGGTGCGCTTCGAGGAGGTCTCGATCGGCTATCCCCGGGAGTGGCGCAAGCGCGGCCACCCACGTGGCCTGCTGAGACAGATGCTCCCGTACGAGGAACGCCCCGCGACCCCGGACGGCACCCCCGCCGGAGAACACGCACCGCACCCCGACCCCGAAGGCACCTCGTGATCGACCGGCTGCTCCCCGAGTACGTCTCCTGCGCCGCCACCCGCCGGGAAACGGTGCCGGACGGAATCCTCTTCCCCGAGGAGAGGGAAATGGTGGCCAAGAGCGTGCCCAAGCGCGTCAACGACTTCACGACCGCCCGCGCCTGCGCGCGCCGGGCCATGGCCGGCCTCGGCCTGCCGCCCGTGGCGGTACTGCGCGGCCGGCGCGGGGTACCGCTGTGGCCCGCGGGGATCATCGGCAGCCTCACGCACTGCGAGGGCTACCGGGCGGCGGCGCTGGCCCGGGCCACGGACGCCCTGAGCCTGGGCATCGACGCCGAGCCGCACGCCCCCCTGCCCGCCGGAGTGGCGGACGTGATCTCGCTGCCTTCGGAGCGCCGCTGGGACGCCCCGCCCGGCTCCGACGACGACGGCGCGGTGCACTGGGACCGGCTGCTCTTCAGTGCCAAGGAGAGCGTCTTCAAGGCGTGGTACCCGGTCACCGGGAGCGAACTCGACTTCGACGAGGCGGAGATCACCTTCGACAGGGCCGCCGGCGGCCCGGCCATGGAGGGCACGTTCGCGGCACGCCTGCTGCGTACCGACCCGGCTCTGCCGCTGACGCTGGACGGCAGATGGCGGGTCGAGGACGGCATCGCCGCCACGGCTGTCCTGGTGCCGCACGGCTGACGAGGTGGGTGCCGCACGGCTGATGGGGCGGGTGCCGCACGGCTGATGGGTGGGGTGGAAGGCTGCGTGACCGCAGGCTGTCGGCGCACCGCATCCGACGCCGCGCGCTGATCCACCAGTGACGACGGGACACCCTTGAGGCCGCGTGTGTACGGGGGCGTACGTACCGGGGGGTTGTGTACGGAGCCGGTTCAGCGTTCCCCGGCGCTCCTCAACGGGCGTCCCAGCCGTACGTTCCACCGTCCGGACCGGCCGCTCAGCTCGGTGAGCGCCAGCGGAACGACGTCGAGCCGCCAGAACCCGGCCACCGGCAGCGCCAGGCCATGGACCACAGCCGCCCGCACCACCGAGGGTCCTGCCACGGCCAGTACGCTTCCGCCGGCCCCGGCCCCGGCCCCGTCCGCGGCCGTGTCCAGCCAGCCACCGACCCGGGCGGTCAGATCACGCAGGGACTCGCCGCCGTGCGGGGCTGCCGCAGGATCGCCGAGCCACGCCGCCACCGCCTCCGGCTCCCGGGCGGTCACCTCGTCCAGCCGCTCCCCGCGCCAGCGCCCCAGGTCCCAGTCGGCCAGGGCGGCTTCGGTCCGCGCGGTGAGGCCGAGCGCCTCGGCCGTCCGCAGACACCGCTGCGAGGGTCCGCTCATGTACCGGCCGGCCGCAGGCACCGATCCGGCGGCTGCGCGGGTGCTTTGCTCTCCGGCGCGGTCCAGGGCGGCCTCACCGTCGAAGCGCGCCTCCCGCAACGCCGCGTTCATCGCAGGCGAGATCAACATCACCCGTACCGTCACGATCGTCCTCCACTCTCCTCAACTGCGGCCCCGGTGGCGCAGGTTCTCATGGTTCCGGAGGCCGGTGACCACCCCGGTCGCACCATGGCGGTGCCTGCGTACAGGCGGTATGGTCACGTCGACCATGACGACGGTGTGACGGAAGTCCGGTGAGAATCCGGCACGGTCGCGCCACTGTGTACCCGCCTCCCGCGCGGGAAGTCAGACCCGGCACCTTCGTCTGAGGCACCACAAAAGGGACGCGTGTTCCCACAGGAGGTTCTGCCATGGCACAGTCCGCTGCCCCCACGAGCGGTGCAACCGCCCTCGCCCCGATCTCGGCGAAGGCCATCGCGCCCTGGGCCGTCTTCTTCGGCGTTCTCATGCTCGTCCTGCTGTACTTCGTCGGCGCCGAGCAGGGTGCCACCGCCGTCATCTCCGGCGAAGGTGTCCACGAATGGGTTCACGACGGCCGTCACCTGCTCGGCTTCCCCTGCCACTGAGACAACAGGGGAAACTCTCGTGAACTCCATATCTGTCAGAGCTCTGCTCGTGCGCGGCATGCTGGCCGGCCTGATCGCGGGCGCGGTGGCTCTCGTCGTCGCCTACTTCCTCGGCGAGTCCCAAGTGGACGCCGCCATCGCGCTGGAGGAGGCCCACAGCCACGATCACGGCGGCGGCGAGGAACTCGTCAGCCGCACCATGCAGGCCACCGGCGGACTCGCCACCGGCATCCTGGTCTTCGGTGTGGCGATCGGCGGGATCGCCGCTCTCGTCTTCTGCTACGCCCTCGGCCGTATCGGCGGTTTCGGCCCCAGGGCCACGGCCGCGCTGATCGCGGGCGCCGCCCTGCTGACGGTGTACATCGTGCCGTTCCTGAAGTATCCGGCGAACCCGCCGGCCGTCGGTGATCCCGGCACCATCGGGAAGCGCACCGCCCTGTTCTTCCTGATGGTCGCCCTCAGCGTGCTGCTGGCCGTCGCCGCCGTGATCCTCGGCAGACGGCTCGCCCCACGCCTGGGCAACTGGAACGCGGCCATCACCGCCGCCGCCGGGTTCGTCCTGCTGATCGGACTCGCCTACGCGTTCCTGCCCTCGTTCAACGAGGTCGGCAAGGACTTCCCAGCCTCGTTGCTGTGGGAGTTCAGGATCTCCACGCTGGCCATTCAGACCACCCTCTGGACGGTCTTCGGCCTGGCCTTCGGCCATCTGACCGAGCGGCTGCTGGCACCCGGTACGGGGGTCGCGGCGACGGGGGGCGCCACGGAGCCGCACCCGGCCGGCGCGGTGAACTGACGGTTCCTGTACGAGGACCGGTACTGACGACGCACACGTACGACGGAACCCGCCGGGGCAGTCCCGGCGGGTTCCGTCGTACGCGGTGGCGGGGCAACGGCGCTACCGGGCGCCGCCCCCGAAAGTGAGTAGCGCTCGACGCGCTGGACCGGATGCACCGCACCAACATCCGCGGCACGTTCGTCGTCGGTCAGCAGGCCGCGCGCCGTCTGCGCGGCGGAGGGGCCATCATCAACTTCTCCAGCTCCGTGCTGGCGCTGTCCCTTCCCGGGTACAGCGGCTACGCCGCCACCAAGGGTGCGGTCGAGGCCATGGTCCCGATTCTCGCCCGCGAGCTGCGCGGCCGGGACATCACGGTCAACGCGGTGGCCCCGGGGCCGACCGCCACCGACCTGTTCCTGGACGGCAAGGACGAGGAGACCATCGCGAGAATGGCCGCTCGGGCGCCTCTGGAGCGGCTGGGCACCCCACAGGACATCGCGGAGGTCGTCTCCTTCCTCGCGGGCCCCGCGCGCTGGATCAACGGCCAGGTCGTACGCGCCAACGGCGGCATCGCGTGATGGCCGCGGACCTCGCCGTGCGCCGCTTGATACCGTCCGTTCGATGAGCACGCGAACACGCATTCTGGAAGTCGCGGCCGATCTGGTCAGGGAGTCGCCGGACGGGGACATCTCCACGCGTGCGGTCTGTGAGGCGGCGCGGGTCGGAGCCCCGGCCCTCTACCGGCACTTCGGTGACAAGGAGGGACTGCTGTCGGCGGTCGTCGATCATGGCTTCGACGCGTATCTGGCGGCCAAGCGGGAGCGCGACGACACGACGGACCCCGTCGAGGACCTGCGCGACGGCTGGGACGGCCATGTGGAGTTCGCCCTGCGCAACCCGAACCTCTACCGGCTGATGAACTCGCCCGCGATGCGCACACCGCCGGAGGCGGCGATCGAGTGGCACCGGATCCTGACCGGGGACCTGGAGCGGGCCGCCGCCGCCGGAAGGCTGCGTATCGCCCCGGCGCTCGCGGCACAGATGATCATGTCGGCGAACACCGGTGTGGCGCTCATGCTGGTGGCCCGCCCGGCGGCCTTCTCCGACGGCACCATGTCCCGGCGGGTGCGCGACGCCGTGCACGCCGCTGTCCTCACCCCGGACACGGTCCCCGGTGAGCCGGCGGAAGCCGGTGTCCCCTCCACGGCTGTCAGGCTGAGTGCGCTGCTGCGCCACTCGCACGAATCGGGACTCAGCACCGCCGAGGCCGCCTTGATGACGGAATGGCTGGACCGCGTGGCGAATTCCCTTCCGGCGGACGGCGCCCCGGCCTGAGCCAGCGGCCCCCGGCCGGGCCCCGGCGGGGGCGCACCGGGTTGGTGCACCCCCGGCCGGGGCCGGTTCCCGGGCGAGGTGGTCCGGGGGCGTCCCGGACCGGGGTACCGGGGCCGGAGGGTCCCGGATCAGGCCGTCCCGGGACCGGAATCCCCGGTCAGCGCGGCCGCCATCCGCAGGTGCGGCGTGGCCTCGGTGTGCCGCCCCTGGCGTTGCAGGGTGCGTCCCAGCATGAGGTGCGCGTAGTCCTCCACCGGGTCACGCTCCAGCACGGCACGCAGTTCGGTCTCGGCCTTGCCGAGCCGGGCGGAGTGGTAGTAGGCGCGGGCGAGCAGCAGGCGGGGGGCCACCTGGTGCGGCGTCTCCTCGACCAGGCCGCCCAGAATCCGGGCGGCCGTCAGGTATTCCCCGGCCTCGAAGAACATCTGTGCCCGGTCCCACCGGTCGGCGGGCGTGCCGAACTCGTAATAGGTCTCGCTCACGTGTCTTCCTCCTGCTTGTCTTCCGCGCGGGCTGCGCGAGACTTCGTGCAGCTGCGCGCTCGGGGGTGACAACACCACACAATGGTTTAACATTCCACTACATTTTCGGCGTGGGGACCGGCTCTCCGCGCCCGTACGGGAATAGGTTGTGCGCCATGAGCAATCTCGATCGCCAGGCCGCACTCTCCGTCTGCGGAGGGCGCGGCTTCGTCGTCGCCGAACCGGTACGTGAACTTCTCAGCCCGCGCCGCGTCCAGCTGGGCGAGTCCACCGAGGTACGCCGGCTGCTGCCCAACCTGGGCCGCCGCATGGTCGGTGCCTGGGCCTTCGTGGACCACTACGGCCCCGATGACATCGCCGACGAGCCCGGCATGCAGGTACCGCCCCACCCCCATATGGGTCTGCAGACCGTCAGCTGGCTCCACGACGGCGAGGTCCTGCACCGCGACAGCCTGGGCAGCCTGCAGACGGTGCGGCCCCGTGAACTGGGCCTGATGACCTCCGGCCGGGCCATCAGCCACTCCGAGGAGAGCCCGAAGTCGCACGCCAGGCTTCTGCACGGCGCCCAGCTCTGGGTCGCACTCCCCGACGCCCACCGAGACGTCGAACCGCACTTCCAGCACCACGCGGACCTGCCCGGCGTCACCGCGCCCGGCCTCACCGCCACCGTCATCCTCGGTGAACTCGACGGCGCCGTCTCACCGGGCACCGCCTACACCCCGATCGTGGGCGCGGACCTGGCCCTGACGCAGGGCGCCGAGGCCCGGCTGCCGCTGGTTCCGGACTTCGAGTACGCGGTCCTGTCCATGTCCGGCGAGGCCGAGGTCGACGGCGTACCCGTACTGCCGGGCTCGATGCTGTACCTCGGTTGCGGCCGCTCCGAACTGCCGTTGCGTGCCCTCTCCGACGCAGGGCTGATGCTCCTGGGGGGTGAGCCGTTCGAGGAGGAGATCGTCATGTTCTGGAACTGGATCGGACGGTCCCAGGAGGATATCGCACAGGCTCGCGAGGACTGGATGAACGGGACCCGTTTCGGTGAGGTGAAGGGCTATGACGGCTCTCCGATTCCAGCTCCGGAGCTGCCTGTGGTGCCGCTGAAGGCGCGGGGGAGGGTGCGCTGAGCTGGGATAATCGCCCGAACTGGCATCAGGCCGACTGGCGTGGTGAAAGCTCCGTTTCTGGTCGACTCGTAGTTGCTCGCCTAGTCCTTGGGGTGCGCTGCGGGTCTTGGGCGGGACTCCCATGCAGGGCAGGGTGTGGTGACGTTTGGTGGAACGAATGCTGACTCAATGCTGACTTTACTGACCAGTAGTCAGTTTATCTGGTGGCGGTCGTGCCCTGACCCGCAGGACGTCACAGGCCGACCCCAGGGACGTGCTGATCCGGCTCAACCAGATCGCGCGCGGCTGGGCCAACTACTTCCGGCACGCAGTCGCGAAGCACACGTTCCGCATGCTCGGGGCCTTCCCCTGGCATCGCGTGATCATGTGGCTCAATACGATGCACCGCTGGTCGTGGAAGGACGTCCGCAGCTGGCTCCTTGGCCCTCACGGATCATGGTTGCCGATCACCGCGGACGGGGTCGAACTGATCAACCTGGCGCGGACACCGGCGATCACCCCGTACCGCTACCGGGGCGACACGATCCCCAGCCCCTGGCCCACAGCCTGACAACCAGCCCGACGAGAGGAACTGTGGAGAGCCCGGTACTCGGAGACGGGTACGCCGGGTTCGGAGAGCGGCCTGGAGAAACGGGCCGGTGGCAACACCGGAACCGCGCTTCAGGCCGACTCAACCCGTGCCACCGAGCCGTCCGTGAACAACTCCCAGAGCGCGGCGTAGCGCCCGTCGACGGAAAGTAGTTCCTCATGGGTGCCGTCCTCCACAACGCGCCCGCGGTCCAGGACCACCACCCGGTCGGCTCTGGCGGCCGTGGTGAGGCGGTGCACCACGATGATGGTAGTGCGCTGCTTCGCCACCCGCTCGATCGCGTTGTTGACCTTTGTCTCCGTCGCCACGTCCAGGGACGCGGTGGCCTCATCGAGAAGCAGGATGTCGGGTGCGGCGAGCTCCGCGCGTGCGAGTGCGATGAGTTGCCGTTCGCCGGCAGAGAGGTTTCGGCCGCCCTGCGTGACTTTGTGGTTGTACCCCGCTGTCAGCGATGTGATCGTGGCGTGCGCCCCCACGGCACGCGCGGCGGCCTCCACCTCGCTGTCCGACGCTCTGGGTCTGGCATACGCGATGGCGTCGCGCACGGTTCCGGAAAAGAGGTATGGCTCCTGTGGGACGACGCCCAGCCGTTGGCGAAACTCGGTCAACTCGAGGTCGCGGAGGTCACGGCCGTCCACTCTGACCACCCCGGAGCTGGGGTCATGGAACCGTGCCGCGAGCTTGACGAGGGTGGACTTTCCTGCCCCTGTCTCACCGACGAATGCCACCGTCTGCCCTGCTGGGATGTCGAGGTCGATACCGCGGAGGGCGGGGGTGCCGTCGTCGTACCGGAACCAGACCTCATTGAAGGAGAGATGCCCACACAGAGAGCCTACTGACTGTGCGCGTGCGGCGACCGGTGTCGTTGAGCGCTCAGCGAGAAGCTCCCGGATGCGTTGGAGTGATGTAGCTGCTTGCTGGTAACTGTCGAATATCTGCGACAACTGCTGAATGGGAGCAAAGAACAGGTCGATGTAGAGAAGGTAGGCGACCAACGCTCCGGCCGTGAGGGTCCCGGTGGCCATCCGACCCGCTCCTACAGCGAGCGCTGCGGCGGCGCCCAGGGATGACAGCAGTTGCACGTACGGGAAATACAGCGCGATGAGCCACTGCCCGCGAACCCGTGCCTGACGGTACTCCCAGCTGCGTCTGGTGAAGCGTTCGACGCATTGTCCTTCCCGCTGGAACGCCTGCATGACGCGAAGTCCTGACAGTGACTCCTGCAGGTCCGCGTTAATGGTGCCGACGCGTGACCTCGCCTGAGCGTACGCACGCACGCTGTGCCGCCGAAAAGCATAGGTGCCGATGACCAGCGGCGGCAGAGTCATACAGGTGACCAGGGCGAGCTGCACGTCGATGACGATGAGGGCGATCAGGATGCCGAAGAACGTCAGCAGGGAGACGAGCGCGGCGGTGGCGCCCGTCTGCAGGAAGGCAGATAGAGCGTCCACATCTGTGGTCATCCGGGTCATGATCTTCCCAGGCAGATGGCGCTCGTAGTAGTCGAGTCCGAGACGCTGCAAGTGGGCAAAGATCTTGACGCGAAGCGCGTAGAGGGCCCGCTCGCCAGTGCGCCCGGCTAGCCGTAGGGCCCCGGTCTGCACGGCCCACTGCCCCAGCGCCAGGGCGAATGCCAGTGCTGAAGCCGTCCACACCGCGTTCACCGCAAGGCGCTGGACACCGTCGTCGATCCCGCGCCGGATGAGGATCGGCAAAAGCAGCGAGGCGAGCGTGTCCAGGATGACAAGCGTCAGAGCCAGGGTGAACGGCGTGCCGAGACCGTGCAGGAGGCCGCGCAATCCGTATGCCGACTCGGCTCTTTCGGCCGTGGGTTCGTGCACGTTCGGGAGATCGGCGGCCTTGACCGTCCCGGTGCCGATCGGAGAGAGGGTCCGTGGATTTGGGAGGTCGACACCAATGCCAGGCATCGGGGGTTCATCAGCCGCGCCATCCGTGTCGTCCCCCTCAGAGTCTTCGACACGTTCCGCGGTGTCGGAGAGCAGCCGGCGGTACAGGCCGCAGCGGGCCTGCAACTCCTCCTGAGTGCCTACATCGTGCAGCGCACCGTCTTCCAGGACCGCGACGCGGTCAGCCAACGCCAGCATGGAGCGGCGGTGAGTGATGAGCAGCACCGTACGCTCGGCGACGGCGGTACGCAATGACGTCTGGATGTCCCGCTCTACCTGCGCGTCAACCGCCGAGGTCGCGTCGTCCAAGATCAAGACACGATGCTCGGGGAGAAGCGCGCGCGCCAAGGCGACGCGCTGGCGTTGACCACCCGACAGGGTCATGCCCCGCAGGCCGATGACGGAGTCGTAACCCTGTGGCAGATGCGTTGTGAACCCATGTGCCAGGGCGGTCCGGGCTGCGGCCACCACCTCCTCATCGCTGGCATCCGGCTTGCCGTAGGCGATGTTGTTGCGAATGGACTCCGCGAAAAGGAAACTTTCGTCGAAGACGACGCCGACGGCGGAGCGCAGGGATGTGATGGTGAGGTCGCGTACGTCATGGCCGCCGACGCGCACCGCCCCTGCGTCGACGTCGTAAAAGCGCGGCACCAGCATGGCGGCTGTGGACTTGCCGCTGCCGGAGGCGCCGATCAGTGCGACGGTCTCCCCAGCCTGAATGTCCAACGAAAAGTCCCTGAGCACGGTGGTGTCGCTGCTGTAGCCGAATGTGACGTGATCGAACTCGATACTCATGGGGCCGGCGACGTCCAGATCGTGCGCTTGCGGCCGGATCGCCATCACGGGCTGGGCGTCGATCACGGCGAACAATCGCTCGGCGCTCGCTCTGACCTGTGGCCCGAGCGTGACCATCGTGGCGAGGATCCGGACCGAGCCGACGAGTTGCGCGACATAGGCGGAAAAGGCGACGAAGGTCCCCAGGGAGAGGTCCCCCCGGGTGGCCATCCATCCGCCGAGGGCGAGCACGCCGACCTGTCCCAGAGTGGGCACGGCCTGCAACGCGGGTGTGTAGCGCGCGTTGAGCCGGACCGTGCGCAATTTCGCCGTGAACAACTTGGTGCTGGCCGAGCGCAGTCTGTGCAACTCCTGCTGCTCCCTGCCGAACCCTTTGACCACCCGCACGCCCCCCACGGCCCCGTCGACCACCGATGCAACCGCCGCGGCTTGCTGCTGTGCCTGCTGGGTGGCGGGAAAGAGATGGCGGTGGCTGCGCTGGGCGATGTACTGCAGAGCCGGTGCGGCCACGAGCACAATCAGGGTGAGTGGAGGAGACAATACGAGCATGACCACGATGGAGAAGACGAAGAGCATCGTGTTGCCGATCGCAGTCGGCAACAGGCTCAACTGCCTCTGAACCAGCTGGAGATCGCTAGTGCTACGGCCGACGATCTGCCCTGTGGACAGGGCGTCCTGCCTTGTGCCGTCGAGGGCCACGATCGCCCGGTACATCGCGGTGCGCAGGTCGTGCTGCACGTCGAGGGCGAGGAGGCTCGCGTAATAGCGGCGGACGAAGGTCAGACCGTAGACCAGCCCGGCAGAGATGACAAGCAGCGTGATCCACAGTCTGACGGGCCGACCGCCGTCACCATGTCTCACGTCGTCGATGACCGCCCTCGGGATGAGGGGCACAAGCGCAGTTATGCCCACTCCGCAGATCGACGCGCCGAAAGCTAGCGCTAGGTTGCGGCGATGGGGCAGGCAGTGCCGGATCAATCGAGATGCCCACATTCCGCCGCCCGAATCGGTGCTCAACGGATACCTCCATGTCGACCGGCGCACCGACATCGCAGCAACCGGTCGCGTAGACACGGCTTGGTGCGCCACGCGCCCTCCGGATGCGATCAGCGCCCGCCAGTAAATCGTTGTACCACGTGGAAGCAAGATCCGCGCCACCCTACAGCGCCGGCCAAGCGAGCACGTCCGCACGTGCCGCACTGTCCTGTCTCCAGCCTCCGCGGCCCTGACCTGCAGTGCAGTCAAATACCGTCTCAGACAACGACGTTGCGGTCCAGCCGCACGGGATCGCGATCTCAACCCAGCTTTGTCGATCTCCTTGACCACGATTCATGGCTGGTGCAACGATGCACCAACCTAGCCGGGTAGTTACTTGCGGTCTGGGTTCAGCCAGCGGCGATCCGGGTGCCCGCACTCGCGTCCGCACACACTGCCCAGTTGGATACGGAGTCTCATCAATGCGTCAGACAGATTCACTTACCGCCCTCTTGTCATGGGCGGCTGGTTACCCCGGCATGGACATCGCGCCGACGCAGGGCGAAGTGACCTCAGAGGAGCTTGTCGAGGCTCTGGTTGCCCATCGGCTCACGGGGCGATTCCTGGCCCGATGGGCCGACTCGGCACAGCCAGAGGGGTACTTCGAGGTCGTCGGCTCGCTGGCAGAGATCGACGCGCGGATCGCCGCCCGCGCACAAGCACACACAGCGCATGTCCTCCGACTCCAGAGCCTGGGCGACCAGGACCGTCCAACTCTTCTGATCAAGGGGTTCACGCCGCACTACAACACCCGCGGCCGTGCGCCGCACCATGGCTCCAGCGATATCGACCTCCTTCCCCGCGATCCAGTGGAGTTCATGTCACTCGCCCGTTCTCTGGGGTACCAGGATTTCGAGCGTTACGTAGGGTTCCACGAGGTGGGATACCTCGTGCTCGGGGACGCGGAGGACCGCGAATCCCAGGTGATGCTCGACATCCACCGGGGGTTTCCGGTGTTCGCCTTCCCCCACAGTCAGGATGGCGGCCACAGAGTTGAGGGCCGCATCGACATCGATCCGATGGGTTCTGATCCGTCCGCGATCCGATCTCTGATCAGCTACGAGGACCTCGCGGAACAATGGCACTGGGTGGACGTTCCGCACGGCAGGATCGCCATGTTGCGTCCCGAAGCCGCCACACTTGTCACGTGTGCCCACATATACAAGAACTGCACAAACCGGGCCTGGCGCTATCCGATGGCGAATTTGCCGTTGGGTGAGCTTGCGGACGCCCTGGATATGGCGAGGGAGGATGAGTTCGATGCACAACGATTCCGCGATCTGGTCGAAAGGTTCCATGCGACGGATGCTGTCGCATTCGTCGCCCACGCGGCTGAGCACCTCATCGGGAACGTGCCAGCGGGTCTGAAGCGTTATTCAGGTTACCCGTTGTGGAACTCACGTGTCCTCTGGGCTGACTTCGACCACCCGTTGGCTGTTTCGTGGCCCACACCCCTCGAGGACTTCGAGAATCTAGTCGTCCGCAGCCAGGAACCGTCCGAGTACGTGCGCAACCTGGGTGCGACTAATGTCCACGCGATGGCTTCCGGCGAATCGTCGCCATGCTATGCGCTCGGATCCGAGGGCATAGGCGTCATAACGCACCGCCGAAACTTGCACGCAATCCACGCGACCCTGCAGATCACCTGGGACGACGATATTCTCGTCTTTCGTATCACCCCACAGTCGTCACCGGATGGTGAGACTCGGGTATTTTTCAACTTCGGGGTCCCGGTCTACGAAGTCGTCGTGCCTTCAGAGGGGAAACCCGTGGTACTGGACTCCACCCAAGGCCGAAGGGCGGAGGGCGGTCCTCAGTGCGAGATCGTCAGTGCCGAAGAGAAGGGAACGCGAATGCTTGTGGCCCAATTCCCTCTACGCCTCCTGGGCGGCGCTGTCACGGCAGGTCTTCCACGCGAGTGCCACGCTCTGGTGGGCGTCAGGCAGGCCGTGCCCGGGTCGGAAAGGAACGCGACGGTGGTCTCACCCCTACGCATCATTTCCACCGGACGCCCCGGCCTCGTGGAGGGAGTGAAGTGATGTTTCAAGCTGTGATCGGCATTGACTACCCGATCATCGGCGCTATTCCCTCTGGAGCTCTTGCAAAAAGTGGCTACGCGGCGCCACTCTTCATCAAGTCTGCTGTCGGTATTCTCCGGGAAGACCTATACGGAGTCAGTCTTAGCCTCAAAGAGGAGACACGCAGAACGGCCCACTGAACGACGCAGGGAGAACCACTTAGGAGCGGGGCGCGCTGGGCCCTGTCGAAGAAGGCGCCTCGTTTTTGCACGGCGGAATTAGAGTTCCGCTCCGTCGAGAATGTGAAAAGCTTTGAACCGCCCAGTTAGTTTTGCAGAGGTCATCGGGCAGCAGCATTGCAAGAATCGGTATGTAACGGCTCCTCGGTCTAATGGTGCGGCCGAGCTCGTGATGCGACGCTGGACGGCAGCGGAATTCTTCGATTTCTCGCTATCTTGTGTCGACACAAAATTGGCTAGCAGAAATTGCGTAGGTATATATCCGTGAGGCTATGGGGGCGGTCATGAAGTTCAGTCTATTTTACTTTGCGCACTCGGCGCAGACGCCTGGAACTGACTATGAACTGCTGTTCGAGGGGGCCCGCTTTGCGGATTCGGCTGGTCTGCATGCTGTCTGGACACCGGAACGCCACTTCCATGAGTTCGGCGGACAGTTTCCGAACCCCGCGGTGACTGCGGCAGCCCTCGCAACGATGACCTCAAATGTGCAACTGAGGGCCGGTAGTTTGGTCGCCCCGTTGCACGACCCGATTCGCATCGCCGAGGAATGGGCAATGGTTGATCGAATGTCAGGCGGGCGGGTCGGGATTTCATTCGCTTCGGGATGGCGCCAGCAGGACTTCGCCCTCGCCGATAGACCGTTCCAGGAACGGCGGCACGTCACCGAACGGACCATTGATACCGTCCGGGCGTTGTGGTCCGGTGGATCGGTTATCCGTCCGGATCCGTCAGGCGCGCCCGTAGAGATAGAGACTTTCCCAAGACCTGTACAGTCCGAGCTGCCGGTCTGGCTGACCACCGGTGGCCGGACCGACACGTACCGGACCGCCGGGTCTCTAGGTGCGAACGTCCTGACCCACCTACTCGGACAGGACTTGGATCGCCTGCGCGCCAATATCACTGCCTACCGCACCAGTTACCGACGGTACGCGGGCGGGCCTGAGCGCGGGAGTGTCACCGTCATGCTGCACACCTTCCTGGGGGCAGACCGGGACGAGGCCCGGAGCAGCTGCATTGGCCCCATCGCCAACTATCTGCGTGGCTCGATGGACCTGTGGGCTGCCGGCGACCTTGGGGCTGGGGCAGATCTCAAGCAACTCAGCTCCGCTGACCTTGACTTCGTGCTTGGTCGGGCGACGGACCGTCTGCTAGACGAGGCCACTGCGATCGGCTCGGTCGCCAGCGTTCAGGGCCTACTGGGCAGCCTCGCTGACTGTGGAGTCGACGAGATCGCTTGCCTGATCGACTTCGGGGTCGAGCCGCAGGCCGTACTCGCATCGCTGCCGCTGATCGCCGAACTAGCCCAGGGCACAAACCCCGTGCATTCAGAGGTGTATGCGTGACCAGGACCGACTCAACTCCACTCCCGCCAGCCGCAAGGCCGCGAAGGTACTGCTTCGTGTTCACCGGGGCTGCAGACTTCCATGACGAGCGTTTGGTCGCCCCAGCAGAATTCGTGCCGGCGATCCGGGAGAGCCTGCAACGGGGCGCCGACCTGCTGGACCACCTCGACAGGCCAACTGCGGCTGGCAAGATTCGTCAGGCCCTGATGGGTCGTCATGTCGTCTTCCGTGAGCTGGATGGTATCTGGGGCCTGCGCCTCTTTCTTGACCTCGGCTTCGCCCGTCAGCTCCAGGAATCCGGAGTCACCGCTGACGCGGTAATCGGTACCTGCGTCGGAGAACTGGCCGCCGCAGTGGTTGCCGGCCTGGTCACTGAGAGCGAGGCACTGCAGGTCGCTCTGCTTCAGGCCGACGCGTTGGTGACCGGCGCCGAGGGTGCGATGGTCGCCGTCGATACGGACCACGATCGGTTCCGCCGGGTCTTGGTGGAGACCGGCCTCCGCCAGGCCGCTGCGAACAGCGACCGGCACTTCGCCGTGACCGGTGACCACCGAGCAGTACAGCGGGCGCGAGAGGTCTTCGAGAACGCTGGCGACATCTGCCGGCTACTCGAGGTCGAGGTCGCCGGCCACCGTCCAATCCACCCACGGCATTGGTCCCGACTACGGAAGTTGACCGAAGGGCTGCCCCTCCGAATGCCAACTCTGCCTATCATCTCAAGCGTCACGGCGGAGCCGTTGACGGACGGCGTGCCGCTCGACCACTGGGTCAGACACCTGCAACAGCCCATTCTGTTCGGCGCCGCCGCCCGCAGGCTGGCCACGGAGTTCCCCCAACACTCCTGGCGGTTCATTCAGTTTGGGCCAGGCCGATCGGTCTCACGGTTTCTGGCGGCACTGCCCGATGTCGACGCTGATTGCATCGCCACTCAGCCGCTGCCCATGGCCGGCTCGGCGGAGCAACTCGACGCGCTCCACTTGGCCGTCACCGCATTGCGTCCCGGTCCGCGCCCGGAGGACGTTCCGGTGACCACCTGCCGGACCACGCTGTGACCGCCTCGATCGTGCTCGCCGATGGCCCTGGCGTGGGCAAGTCGATGGCCACCATCGGCCTCTGTGCGGCCGTGGCAGCGTTGGGAGGCCGGGTTGCCCCATTCAAGGCTGTGCTGGTCACCGACGACCCGCAAGCGAGTGGAATGGAGGGGCACCTCCTCGCGGCCGGGCTGCGCGAGGACCCGAGAGTCGGCCCGGTTGTCGTGCGGCGCTCCGCGGTCGACTGCGGCGAGGCGGAGTTGATGGGCCGTCGCATCGGCGCAGTCCGCTTGCGTGGGCGGGACTCCGTCGATCTAACCAGCCTCGCCGGACGCGGGTACCAGGACGCCCATGACGCCGTACTGGCAGCACTCGACGGCCTGCTGTGCACCTTCGAACACGTCGTCCTCGAAGGTGCGGGCGGTCTCGATGAGCTTGACTCTGCCACCGACCTGCCGAATGTCCTCGCTCCCCGTGCCGTCGACGCCGCCACCTACATCCTCACCAGATGCCCTGGTTACTACCCTCAGGCACGGATCCGATCCATGGAGACTGTTCTGTCCGCCATCGGCACCGAAACATCCGGACACTTGCTGACCGGCTGTTCCGGCTCTTGCCGCGCGCCGAGCCAGGCCGGGCTGCAGCCCTTGCTAGGGCATATCCCGTTGCTTGATCGAATCGCTCCCGGGCTACCGCAGCAGATCAGCGTGGCCAGTGCACGGGCCTACGTATCGGCCTGTGAAAGCGCCATCAGGGGATACGCCCCAGCCCTGCTCACGAGGGTGGCTCCCGAACGGTCGTACGGGCTGTCATGAGCGGAATACTCCTTGCACACCTCAGTGACACTCATCTTCGAGCTGGGGGAGATGATGACATTTCAGGCCATAGGCTCAACTCTGCCTTCGGTCGCCTAGCCCGACTCGAGGCGCCAGTGGATGCGGTCGTTGTCACCGGCGACCTGACGCACGACGGCGCTCCAGAACAGTATCGGCAGTTCCAGAGGTCACTCGACCAAGCCGAATCACCGGTCCTCCTAGTGAAGGGCAACCACGACCAGGAGGAGGAAATACGCCGGCTGGCGCGACACCCGAAGGTGTTCGGCCCGGGCGAGGACCAAAAGGAGTTCTTCCAGTACGTCGCGGATGTCGGTGGCCTTCGAGTCGTGGTCTGCGACACAACCGTCAGGGGCGAGCATTGGGGCATGCTGTGTGACACACGGCTGGCATGGCTCCGGGCCGTGCTGGCCGACGACCCCCAGCACCCCACGGTGGTCGCGATGCACCATCCGCCGCTTACGGTGGGCATCCCGTACCTTGACGAGATCGGGCTGCTCAACCGCGATGAAGTAGCTCGGATCATCGCCTGCGCTCCCAACGTGCTTGCCGTGCTGTCCGGTCACATCCACCGGGTCGTCTTTGGCCGCATTGGTGCGGCCCAGGTCGTCACCGCGCCGAGCACCTACCGCGCCTGCGCCTTCAAGCTCTCGAGCGGATTCGGCGCATACACCAAGGAAGCGCCAGGGATAGCGGTCCACGCTGTCAGCCTCGGCGCCGATGCCAGCATCGTCTCCCACCTGCTAGCGCTCGAGGAGGGGGACCGCACCGAGTGGACCCGCTCCGCAGCCCCCAGAAGCTCCTGACCGCACAATCAACCGCGACGAACCCCTCATCATCCGGCACGGCCCGGAGCACTCGCACGACAAGAGAGGCGTAATCCGTGTCCCCGTCTGCACCTGAGCTCAGTCCTCTGGAGAGCATGGTCGCCCGCATCCTGGGTGACGTCCTCCGGAAACCATCCCTGGGCGTGGATGACGATTTCTTCACCAATGGCGGGGACTCCATCCGCGCGATGCAAGCGGCGGCTGCCATCCGCGACGAGCTCGACGCTGAGTTGCCGCTGCACATTCTCTTCGAGGCGCCGACCGCAAAGGAGTTGGTGCAGCTGCTACTCCACGATCCGACTTCACCACGCGACCGGACCAGTCCCGCGGTCCGGGCCACGCCGGGCGCCAACGTGCCGGCCTCGTTCCAGCAGGAGCAGCTCTGGCTCAGCGAGAAGATCGACTCGCAGAGCACGAGGGCGTACGTGCTGTCGTTTGACCTGGAGTATCGAGGCACGGTTGACCCTGACCGTCTAAAAGCCGCCTGGCGCAAACTGCAGACACGGCACACCGCGCTGCGCCTCCGATTCACCGAGCGGGACGAGGCACTGCTGCAGAGCATTGAGGCCGCCACCGAGCTGACCGTGCTCGACCATCGGGCAGCCGCCCTAGGCGTCGACGCCGTGGTCCAGGCCACACACGCCCGGTTGTCCGCCAGTATCGGCACCATGACCGAGGGGCGGCTACTGGCCGCCGAGGCCGTGCGAGTCGAGGACGAGGTCACCAGAATCGTGGTCAGCGCACACCATGCGATCCTCGATGCGTTCTCCGTTCGAGTGGCAGTCACCGACTTCATCCGGATCTACGAGCAGGCTGATGGAAGCGACCTTGGGTACTCCGACTACCGCGAGTACGCAGCCCGGCAACGCAGCGAGTGGACGATCGAGGACAGCCGTGTCGCCGCAGCCGCCGATGCACACCGCCCGCCCGCATCCCCCGCCACACTGCCAGCCAGCGAGCGGTCGCCTGCGGCGCGGTCCTACCGGGGGGAGACCGTCAGCAGGCCGATCGACGCCGAGCTGAGCGCGTCAGTCCGGTGCCTGGCGGAGAAGCACGGGGCCACGCCGTTCATGGTCCTGCTGGCGGCGGCCGCGAGCGTCCTGAGTGACTACTCAGGACAACGACGACTAACGCTCGGCGTCCCGTGCGCCAACCGCCTCGAGCCGGAGGCCGGTCCGCACGGAGTCGGCTTCTACGCCAACGTGGCTCCAGTCAGCGTGGAACTGCGTCGGTCGGACAGCGGCACTGAGTTGCTCGAGCAAGTGCGCCAGGCCAGCCTCAACGCATACCGTCGGGAGAGCGTGCCGTTCCTGCTCCTTGCCAACCGATTGCACGCCGTCCGAGATCACAGGACGAATCCCGTATACCAGTTCCTGGTCGGTCACCACCACAAGCTCGGCACGATCCATACCGAGAGCGGAATTTGGGCGCTCCAGCGGCTCGACTCTGCACACGCCTTCCTCGATCTGCAGCTCGAGTTCGAGGAGACCGCCAGGGAGTTCACTGCGGTGTGGCGGTTCGACACCTCGGCGGTGGAAAGCGGGACAGTGCAGAAGATGGCGGACGACCTCGACCGGAGTCTGCGCACCCTGGTAGAGCACCCCGAGCGCGAACTCGGTGCAACCGTCCGGACCGTCGCTCCAAGTGAGTTGGTCGGTGCAGCCACCGAGGCGCCGGTCGACGACGTGCTGACCATGGTGGCTCGGCATGCTGCCCAGCACCCGCACGCGGTTGCGGTACGCCACGGCGGACAGAGCCTCGACTACATCGAGCTTCTTGGCCTCGCAGGCGCGGCTGCGGCCGAACTCGCGACCGCCGGTGTCTCCGAAGGAGACCGCGTGGGGATTCTGTTGAAGAGGACGGAGCGCCTCGTCGTTGCCCTGCTTGCAGCCTGGCAGATCGGTGCGGTGTGTGTACCGCTCGGCGACGACCTTCCTGACGCTCGGCTTGCGACGATGCGAGATGTCGCCGGGCTCTCTGCAGCCCTAGTTGACGACCAGACCCACTCCCGGGTGGACGGTTGGGGTATTCCCGGCGTACGGCTGGACCAGATCCACTCGTCGACCCTTGTGTCTGACCTGAAGGCCCATCAGAGGCCTGCAGCGGCGTATGTGATGTTCACTTCCGGGACAACGGGTGAACCACGGGGAGTGCTGGTGGGCCACGCGGCACTGGCCTCCCGGATCACAGCCCTGGCCGCCCGGCTGGGGGCGAGCAGTTCGGACACACTTCTCGCGACGAGCCCGATCACCTTCGACATCTCGCTGCTCGAACTTCTGCTACCCCTCTGCGTGGGAGGGGCGGTCGACGTCGCCCCCGCACTACCGGACGGCATCGAAGAGATGGTCGACCGGCTTCAAAACGGTCAGGTGACCCTGCTCCAAGCCACGCCGTTCGGCTGGGAGTGCCTGCTGGAGACCGGCTGGTCCCCCGAACCGCCCTTGCAAGTGCTGGTCGGTGGAGATGCGCTCCCGCCTGAGTTGGCGGTCCGACTGGTGGCCACCGGGTGCCAGGTCACCAACCTCTATGGGCCCACTGAGGCGACCATCTGGGCCACGGCAGCTGACCTGACTGAGGACACGGTGGACGGCGCGGCGCCACGGGTACAGGTTGGCCAGCCCCTGCGGGATACCTCGATTCGGATACTCGACGGGGAGCTCTCAGTGGTGCCGAAGGGTGTGCTCGGCCAGGTGTGGATCGACGGGGAGGGGCTGGCCACGGGATACCTCCGCAGGAACGGCGAGATCACCGAGCTACCGGGTGTCGATCCCAGCACGGGCGGTCCCGGATACCCGACCGGTGACCTCGGACGGATCACGGCCGAGGGGCGGCTGGAGATCCACGGCAGGCTGGACGATCAGCTGAAGGTCCACGGCTACCGGGTCGAACCCGCAGAGCTCGAAGCCTGCCTGCTGCGACACCCGGAAGTTGAGGCCGCCGCTGTGACGGCTATGAGGACCGGCGGCGCCGTCCAGCTGCAAGCCTTTTACCGGCCGGCGCCCGGCTCATCGCCGGACCCCATGCAGCTGCGCGCACACATGGCGGCTACGCTGCCCCCATTCCTCATCCCCGCCGTGTTCCGGCCGTTGGACCGGATACCAGTAACCCGGCACGGGAAAACTGACAGGCGCGCCCTGCGGGATGATCTGCTGTCTGGTGCGACGGAGACCGACTGGACGCCCGCCGAGACAGCGGTCGCCGCCCTCTGGGCCGAAGTGCTGGGCAGTGAGCCAGCTGATCAACAGGCACACTTTTTCGCCTCCGGCGGCTCCTCCCTGCATGCGATTCGCATGGTCAACCGCCTCAACTCTGCGACTACAGGCGGGCTCACAGTCCGGGCCTTCTTCGACAACCCAACGGTCGCTGGCGTTGCCGCGCTGCTGGAGACCGACCCCGCCACGGCCCTCGGGGCCACCCCACACGCCGGCCCGACGGCTGGCATGGCGCGTGTCTGGAACGCTGGCCGAAGCACTGGAGGTACTGCGCGATGATGGACATCAAGTTTCCGCTTTCGGTGGAGCAGGAGGGGTTGTGGTTCGTGGAGGCGTTGGGGGGTGAGATTGCGCCTTACGGTGTGCCGTTTATGTTGAGGCTTTCAGGTTCTTTTGATGTGCCGTTGTTGCAGGGAGCTCTGCG
>NZ_JBITUB010000020.1:0-117757 GCF_044542225.1 Streptomyces sp. NPDC079020 | reverse complement strand
GCTTCCTTCGGTCCCGTTTCACCGGGGCCCTCCGGGCGCTTCCCTTCGTTCTTGCGTTTCCGACTCTATCAGACTCTTTCGTGTCCGATTCCCGGCCGAAGCGGGTCAAACGATTTTCGCTTTCCAGTTCTTCGCTTTCGCGCTTCCCTTTCCGGCGAGTCCGACTCTATCAGGCCTTTTCCTTTACCTTGACCAACCTCCTGCAGACATGCAGAAGCTCGATACGGGCTACAGTCAGGGCTTAATCGTCGCCGCCGACCCCCGACTCAATGTCGCGTTGGGGTCAGGCAGGAGTACGACAGTACAGGCCGCCGGTAGGTGAGGCAAATCGTTTCCGGTGCACCCCTAGGTCCGCCAACCGGTAGGTCTCGGGCGGAACCGGGACTTCATATGACTTACGCTGCTGAGCAGTACGCCGTCCCTCATCGGCCGCGGCGGCGACCACATGAATCTCCACCCCCTGGGAGGCTCCCCATGACCAACGTGACGTCCCCTCTTGTCGGACGCGCCATCGGACTCACCGCGGTGCCCGACCCGGTCTTCTCCGGCGCGATGGTGGGTCCCGGAACCGCCATCGACCCCGTACGTGAGCCGTCCGAGGCGGTGTCGCCGGTCGACGGCATCGTTGTCTCCCTCCACCCGCACGCGTTCGTCGTCGTGGACGAGCAGGGACACGGTGTACTGACGCACCTCGGGATCGACACCGTCCAGCTCAACGGCGAGGGCTTCGAGCTTCTCGTGAACAAGGGTGACACCGTGACGCGCGGCCAGGGCATCGTGCGCTGGGACCCGGCCGGTGTCGAGGCCGCCGGCAAGTCAGCCATCTGCCCGATCGTCGCGCTCGAAGCCACGGCCGAGTCCCTCTCCGACGTCCGCGAGGATGGCGACGTGAAGGTCGGCGACACGCTGTTCAGCTGGCAGTGACGCGCTCGGCGCGGTAACAGCCAGTCGGACATCCACCGCGGTGACAGGGTCACCGCACAATCGGAGACGGGTGAAATGGAGACAACGCTGCGAGGCGTCGGCGTGAGCCACGGTGTGGCGATCGGCGAGGTTCGGCACATGGGTACGGCGGTGCTGGAGCCGCCCGCCAAACAGATTCCCGCGGAGGAGGCCGAGCGCGAACAGGGGCGTGCCCGGCAGGCCGTGGAAGCGGTGGCGGCCGACCTGATTGCGCGCGGCAATCTGGCCGGTGGCGAGGCGCAGCATGTACTTGAGGCCCAGGCCATGATGGCCCAGGACCCCGAGCTGATGGCTGATGTCGAGCGGCGTATCGCCGTCGGCAGCACCGCGGAGCGCGCCGTGTACGACGCGTTCGCCGCCTACCGGGCGCTGCTCGCCAACGCCGGCGAGTACCTGGCGGGCCGGGTCGCCGACCTGGACGACGTCCGGAACCGGATCGTGGCCCGGCTGCTCGGTGTGCCGATGCCCGGTGTCCCGGACAGCGACGAGCCGTACGTGCTGATCGCCCGCGACCTGGCTCCCGCCGACACCGCGCTGCTGGACCCGACGCTGGTGCTCGGCTTCGTCACCGAGGAGGGCGGGCCCACCAGCCACAGCGCCATCCTGGCGCGGGCGCTCGGCGTTCCGGCCGTGGTGGCCCTGCCCGGCGCCGGTGAGCTGGCCGAGGGCACGGTGATCGCGGTGGACGGCAGCACCGGCGAGATCTTCGTCCACCCGACCGACGAGAAGCGTGCCGAGATGGAGAGCGCGGCCGCTGCCCGCAAGGCCGCGCTGGCCGCGTCGAGCGGTCCCGGTGCCACGTCCGACGGTCACAAGGTGCCGCTGCTCGCCAATGTCGGCGGTCCCGGCGATGTGCCCGCGGCGGTGGAGGCGGGCGCCGAGGGTGTCGGTCTGTTCCGTACCGAGTTCCTCTTCCTGGACGACAGCAAGCACGCTCCGTCCGAGGGGAAGCAGGTCGCCGCCTACCGGGCCGTCCTGGAGGCCTTCCCCGAGGGCCGCGTGGTCGTGCGGGTGCTGGACGCCGGCGCGGACAAGCCGCTGGACTTCCTCACCCCGGCGGATGAGCCGAACCCGGCGCTCGGTGTCCGTGGGCTGCGCAGCCTGCTGGACCACCCGGAGGTGCTGCGTACTCAGCTGACCTCGCTGGCGAAGGCGGCCGAGGGGCTGCCGGTGTACCTGGAAGTCATGGCTCCGATGGTCGCCGACCGTATCGACGCCAAGGCGTTCGCGGACGCGTGCCGCGAGGCGGGCCTGGAGGCCAAGTTCGGCGCGATGGTGGAGATTCCGTCGGCGGCCCTGCGGGCGCGGTCGATCCTGCAGGAGGTCGAGTTCCTCTCGCTGGGCACCAATGACCTGGCGCAGTACACCTTCGCCGCCGACCGTCAGGTAGGCGCCGTGTCACGGCTCCAGGACCCGTGGCAGCCGGCTCTGCTGGATCTTGTCGCCATGTCCGCCGAGGCCGCGCGGGCCGAGGGCAAGAGCTGCGGTGTCTGTGGTGAGGCCGCGGCCGATCCGCTGCTCGCGTGTGTGCTGACCGGTCTGGGTGTCACCTCGCTCTCCATGGGGGCCGCGTCCATTCCCTATGTACGCGCGACGCTCGCGAAGTACACGCTCGCGCAGTGCGAGCGTGCGGCTTCCGCGGCCCGTTCGGCGGAGTCCGCCGAGGAGGCCCGGGTCGCCGCCCAGGCGGTGCTGTCGGGCGAGTAGGTCCGTGCGGTCCGGCCGGGACCGTGTGGTGGAGGGGCTTTCCGTCCGTGGACGGGAAGCCCCTCCTCGCGTTGCCCCTCGGCGTCCGCGCCGCGGGTCAGTGGTGGGCTTCCGGTGTGTCCGCACCGACGTCGAAGCCCGCGCAGTACTCCACACCGGACTCCGGGGCGACCGGTTCGCCGGTGTCCGCGTCGGTGCAGTAGGCGCTGAAGACCTCGCCCTCGGTGAGCGGAAGGAGGCTGCCCGCGGTCAGCCGCCAGCCGTGGACGCGGTCGGGGGCGCCCGGAGTGCTCGTACGCAGGACCACTCCCCCGCGGGTTTCCAGGGCGATGGCCACCGCGAGCACGGTGGCGAACTCCGCTCCCTGGGATGCTTCGAGGCCGGCCGGGCCCTTCGGACCGCGCTCGGTGTGCAGGACGGCGAGCAACTGCTCGTTGTCGGTCGGGGTGCTGCAGACGAGATGGTGCGTGCCTTCTCCCGCGGTTTCCAGCAGCCGCATCAGCAGGTGCGAGGCCCGGTCGAAGGCGGCGCGGCCGATGTCATGGCCGCAGTCCGCGCATTCGCCGAGGTCGGCCAGCAGGAGCGTGGCGTACTCCCAGGTGGCCCGGCGGACCGACCGGGAGACCAGGAGCGGGATGAGCTCGTCGAGGGCCTGGCCGCTGTAGCGGACGGTGGCGCCGGCTCCCGCGACCTCGGCGGTGAAACGGCTGCGGCTGGCCGGGGCATCGGGGTCGAGGCCGGACTCCGTACAGAATTCCGCGTAGTCCTCGGGGTCGAAGAGGGCGACCGTGGAGTGCATGCCCTGTGCCGCGAGGGACTTGAGGAGACCCTCGACCTGCTGGAGGTAGACGGTGTGGTCGTCGAACGTGAAGGTGCGGTAGCGCCGCATGGCCGCGAAGTCCTGCTCGTCGACCAGGAGGCCGATGGTGCTGGGTGCTTCGCGGCGCAGCGTGCGTCGCATGGATGTGCCGTACTTCGTGTGCGCCATGTGTCCCCCTGTGCACTGTGCGTCATTGCTCACTCAGCGTAACCAGGGGGTCTGACAGCGGGTCCGTCAGCGGCGGGTGCGGGCCAGGTCCGCGTAGAAGTGGAGGAGTTCTATGTTGTCCACGGAGCCCGGGTTGACCGCTTTGGCCAGGTCCGTTCCTTGCAGGAGACGCTTGACCGGAACCTCGATGCGCTTGCCCGTGAGGGTGTGCGGGATGGCGGGGACCTCGATGACCTCGTCCGGTACATGGCGCGGGGAGAGGTTCTCGCGGATCGTCCGTCTGATGCTTTCACGCAGGTCGTCATCGAGGGTGGCGCCGTCGGCGAGGTGCACGAACAGCGGCATCCAGTACCCGCCGTCGGGCTCTTCCAGGCCGATGACGAGGGATTCGCGGATCTCCGGGAGCCGCTCGACGGCCTCGTAGATGTCGGCCGACCCCATCCGTACGCCCTGTCGGTTCAGGGTGGAGTCGGAGCGGCCGTGGATGATCACCGAGCCGCGGTCGGTGAGGGTGATCCAGTCGCCGTGGCGCCAGACGCCGGGATACATGTCGAAGTAGCTGTCGTGGTACCGGCTGCCGTCGGGGTCGTTCCAGAAGTGGATCGGCATGGAGGGCAGGGGCTGGGTGACGACGAGTTCGCCGACCTCGCCGGTGAGCGGCTTGCCCGCCGGATCCCAGGCCTGGAGGTCGGTGCCCAGACAGGGCGCCTGGAGTTCACCGATGTGTACGGGGAGGGTGGGGACCCCTCCGGCGAAGCAGCTGCAGACGTCGGTGCCACCGCTGACCGAGGCGATCCACAGGTCCTCGGCCACTTCGTCGTGCAGCCAGCGGAATCCGTCCGGCGGGAGCGGCGAGCCGGTGGTGGCCACGCACTGGACGCGGGAGAGGTCGAGGTCGCGGCCCGGGTGGATGCCGGCCTTGCGGCAGGCCATGACATAGGCGGCGGAGGTCCCGAAGAAGGTGGCTCCGGTCTGTTCGGCGACGCGCCACTGGGTGCTGACGTCGGGGTATCCGGGGCTGCCGTCGTACAGCACGACCGTGGCACCGGTGAGCAGGCCGGAGACGAGGAAGTTCCACATCATCCAGCCGGTGGAGGTGTACCAGAAGAAACGGTCCTCGGGTCCGAGGTCGCAGTGCAGGCCGATCTGCTTGAGGTGTTCGAGCAGGATGCCGCCCTGGGACTGGACGATGGCCTTGGGGAGGCCTGTGGTGCCGGAGGAGTAGAGGACCCACAGGGGGTGGTCGAAGGGGACCGGTTCGAAGACCGGTTCGGTGTCCGCGGAGGTGAGAGCGGACCATTCGAGGGAGCCTTCGGGGGCGGCCGTGCCGAGCAGGGGGACGTGGACGACGGCCCGCAGGGTGGGGAGTTCGGCGCGCAGCTCGGCGACGGTCCCGGTCCGGTCGTGTTCCTTGCCGCCGTAGCGGTAGCCGTCGACGGCGAACAGGACGACGGGTTCGACCTGCTGGAAGCGGTCGAGGACGCTGCGGGCGCCGAAGTCGGGGGCGCAGGAGGTCCAGACTCCGCCGACGGCCGCGGTGGCGAGAAAGGCGACGATCGCCTGGGGGATGTTGGGGAGGTAGCCGCTGACGCGGTCGCCGGGGGTGACGCCCAGGGCGCGGAGTTCCGCGGCGAGCGAGCCGACCTGACGGCGGAGCTCCGACCAGCCGACCGGCACCTGGGTGTGGGTCTCGTCCACGTGGAGCAGGGCCGGGGCGTCGGCGCGGGAGGCGTCCTCGGCGGCGCGCAGGGCGTGCTCGGCGTAGTTGAGGGTGGCGCCGGGGAACCAGGTGGCGCCGGGCATGGCGCGGTCGCCGAGGACCGACTCGTACGGGGTGGAGAAGCGTACGTCGAACCAGTCGGCGAGGGCCTGCCAGAAGGTGCCGAGCTCGTCGACGGACCAGCGGTGGAGCGCCGGGTAGCCGCCTTCCGCCGGGGCTCCGTACCGTTCGGCGGCCCAGCTCTGGAAGCGGGTGACGGCGGCGGCCGCGACGCGGTCGGGGCCGGGCTGCCAGAGGGGGGCGTCGTTCGCGGCTGAGGTCATGGGTCGGCTCCCTGGCTGTACGGGTACGCGGGGTGGGCGTGGTGGCGCACACGAGCTGGGGTGTGCGCGTGAGCACCTGCTACGGACGATGCCATGTGATCGTCCCGGACACCAGGGTTGCCCGCCCATGGTCGCTTGTCCGGCTATGTGCTCCGGCCATGGGTGAACGGAAGTTGAACGGAGAGTTCTCCGGGGTGACCGGGTGGCAGGGTGATCCGCATGGACGGTCGTGACCTGGTGCGCTCGGTGAAATTGCTCGGTTCGGTACGGGGTCTGCGCACGGTGCGCACGGCCTGGCGGCATCGGCGCGCGGACGCGCGGGCGCTCCCCGGGCGCGGTGCGGAGCGGGCCAGGGTTCCCGGGTCGGTGCTGGGCGCGGAGCCCGGCCCCGGCGGGGGTGTGGTGCGGTTCGCCCGTTCGGAGCTGCGGATCCGGGTCGCGGTGGGCGGCGCGGTGTTCTGGGCCTGGGACGGTGCGGAGCCGTTGCCGTCGTACGCGTTGCCGGGTGCGGCCCCCGAGCCGGATCCGCGGGCCGGGCTGGAGCCGGACAAGGACGGTGGCTGGCAGGTCGTCTCGGAGCGGCTGACGGTGGCGGTGTCGCGGAACGGGGCAGTGGAGCTGCGGACGCCGGGCGGGGTGGTGCTGCGGCGGGAGCTGCCGCCGCGCTGGTGGGAGCCGGTGGGCGGGGGGCCGGCGCGGTGGGTGCAGCGCTCCGAGGTGCCGGCGGACGCGCGGTTCTTCGGGCTCGGCGGGCGGGCGTCGGGGCCCCGGCTCCGCGACGGGGTGTACCGGCTGTGGAACACCGACCCGGGCGGGCGCTTCGGCCCCGGCGACGATCCGTTGTCCCTGACCATGCCGGTGCAGGTCGTGGTCTCGGACGCGGGGACCCATCTGGCCTTCCACGACAACACCTGGGCCGGGCGGGTGACGCTGCGCGAGGGCGAGGTGGGGGCGGGTTCCGGGCACGACCGGCAGGGGACCTGCGAGGTACGGATGGACGGGGGTCCGCTGCGCTGCTGGGTGGTCGCGGGGACGCCGGCGCGGGTGCTGCGGGGCTGGACGGCGCTGACGGGGGCGCCCGCGCTGCCGCCGTCGTGGGCGCTGGGGCCGCAGCACGCCCGCTGGGGCTTCGGCGACGAGCGGGAGGTGCGGCGGGTCGTCGCGGGATACCGGGAGCGTGGGCTCCCCCTGTCCGCGATCCATCTGGACATCGATCACTACGACGCGCATCAGGTGTTCACGGTCGATCGCCGGGGGTTCCCCGATCTGCCCGCGCTGGCACAGGAGTTGCGTACGGAGGGGGTCCGGCTGGTGTCGATCGTGGATCCCGCCGTGAAGGCGGAGGCCGGGCTGCCGCTCTTCGACAGCGGCACAGCGGTCGGTGAGCGGGGCGCGTTCGTCCGGGACGCCCAGGGGCGGATGGTGGTCGGGGAAGTATGGCCGGGGGCCAGCGGATACCCGGACTTCACCGATCCGCTTGTGCGGGAATGGTGGGGGTCTCTGTACGGGGAACGGCTCGCCCAGGGCTTCTCCGGCGTATGGCACGACATGAACGAGCCGGTGTCCTTCACGCCCTTCGGGGACCCGACCCTGCCGCGCTCGGCCAGGCACTGTCTGGAGGGCCGCGGCGGCGATCACCGCGAGGCCCACAATGTGTACGCGCTGGCGATGGCGCGCGCCGGCTACGAGGGTCTGCTCCGGCTGCGGCCGGAGGAGCGGCCGTTCCTGTTCTCGCGATCGGGGTGGGCCGGGATGCAGCGGTACGGGGGCACCTGGTCCGGAGATGTGGCGACGGGATGGCCGGGGCTGCGGGCCTCGCTCGCGCTCGTCCTCGGTCTCGGGCTGTGCGGGGTGCCGTATTCCGGACCGGATGTGGGCGGGTTCGACGGCTCGCCCTCGCCGGAGCTGTATCTGCGGTGGTTCCAGCTGGGCGCGTATCTGCCGCTGTTCCGTACGCATGCCGCGATCGACGCGGGCCGCAGGGAACCGTGGGAGTTCGGGCCCGAGGTGCTGGAGCACGCGCGGGCGGCGCTGACGGAGCGGGAGCGGCTGCTCCCGTATTTCGTGACACTGGCTCAGCTCGCCCGGCTGACGGGTGCCCCGTACGCGCGGCCGCTGTGGTGGGGGGCGCCGGGGGACCGCGCGCTGCGGGACTGCGAGGACGCGTTCCTGCTGGGGGACGCGTTGCTGGTGGCACCGGTGCTGGAGCCCGGGGCGGACCAACGGGCGGTGCGGCTGCCGCGCGGGCGGTGGTACGACACGGCGACCGGGGCGGTGTACGAGGGTCCGGGCCAGGTCCTGGTGGATGCCCCGTTGTCCCGGATTCCGGTGCTGGCCCGGGCCGGAGCGGTGATTCCGGTGCGGGGCGCGGACGGCGGGACGGAGCTGGAGGTGTGGGCTCCGCCGCCGGGACGCAGTGGGGGCGGTCTGGTCGTGCCCGATGCGGGCGACGGGTGGGAGGCGGCCGAGGTCGAGCGGTACACCACGCGGCTGGCGGACGGGCGTGTGGTGGTCGAGCGGGACGGCGGGGAGGGCGTGGTGGCCCGGCCCGTGCGGGTGCGGGGTCTGCGGGGCGCGCCCGGCGCGGGGGCGGTGGGTGCGGCGGGCGGGACGGGTCAGCCGTAGCGGCCGGCGAACCAGGCGCGTACCGCTTCGGTGTGCAGGGGGAAGGCCAGCTCCCGCGGAGCGCGCAGGATGTGGTGGCCGGAGGTCTCGTCGGTCGGCACGGAGGGCGGGAGCGCGGCGGCGGGGCGCCGCGGGAGCAGGCCGAGTACCAGGAGGTGTCCGTCCGCGTCGCTGAGGGCGTCCGCGAGGCGGACGTCCTCTTCGCGGGCCTGGATGCCGGTCTCCTCGTGGAGTTCCCGCACGACCGCGTGCCGCCAGTCCTCGGCGTGGTCGATGAAGCCGCCGGGGAGTGCCACGCCGCCCTTCCGGGGCTCGATGGTGCGGGTGATGACGACGAGTCCGGTGCCGTGCCGGTCGGTGACGGGCAGCAGGGCCAGCGCCACGGGCAGCGGGTTGCGGTAGGCGGTGGTGCCGCAGCGGGCGCAGGTGCGGGGCCAGGCATCGGCGGAGGGGAGGTCACGGTAGGGGGCTCCGCAATCGCCGCAGTGGGAGTTCTTCCCGTGCGGGACCGGCTGAGCGGGGTCGAGGGAACTGTTCCTGGGCTCGGACACGGGCGGACTGTATCCGATCGGTCTTCCGCCCGGGGCAGGGAGCTGATAGACGATGTGCCCATGACAGATCTGCGCTCTGTTCTCCGTACCCCGGCAGCCGCTGCCTTCGCACTGTCCGTCGCGACCGCCGCCGCCCCGGTGGCCCGCGCCGCGCCGGAACCGAAGGCTCCCGAGGAGTTCGTCGCGCTGCGGTCCGTCGACCCCACGATCATCCAGGAGATGCGCTACGCGACGGCCCACACCTTCATGGGCGAGCCGGTGGACGGATACCGCCGGCCGGTCTGCATCCTGACCCGGCCCGCCGCCCGTGCGCTGCACACGGCGCAGACACGGCTGCTTCGCCGGGGCTACTCGCTGAAGGTGTACGACTGCTACCGGCCGCAGCGGGCGGTGGACCACTTCGTAAGGTGGGCGAAGGATCCCGGCGACCGGGTCATGCAGGGCGAGTTCTACCCACGTGTCGACAAGTCCCGGCTGTTCGAGGACGGTTATATCGCGGAGAAGTCCGGCCACAGCCGGGGCAGCACGGTCGATCTGACCGTGGTGAGGCTGCCGGCGCTGCCGACCCGGCCGTATCTGCCGGGCGAGCCCCTCGCTCACTGCTTCGCGCCCGAAGACGAACGCTTCCCCGACAATTCGGTGGACATGGGGACGGGTTACGACTGCTTCGACACGCTGTCGCATACGGACGACCCACGCATCCAGGGGGTACAGCGCGCCAACCGGCAGTTCCTGAAGCGGACGCTCACCGGGGTCGGTTTCGTGAATCTGGCCGAGGAGTGGTGGCACTACACCTTCGAACCGGAACCATTTCCGGACACGTACTTCGACTTCCCGGTGGCCCGGCGGTCCGTCGCCGGGCACTGAACGCGGCCACAGGAGGCGCGAGGGGAACGGGCGACCGGGACCACCCCCGTGGGCTCCGGCCGCCCGTTCTTCTTCTCGGACGCGGAACAGCCGTATCCGGTTGCCGCGTCAGCCATTACGGTGCCCGTATGTCACAGCAGACGTTCGATTCGTACGAGGAGTTCTGGCCCTACTACGTGGCGATGCACTCCCGCAGCGCGACCCGCTGGGTCCATCTGACCGGCACGCTGACCGGTCTCACGATCGCCGTCTACGGGCTGGCGCGTGGCCGGAAGCGCTACGCGGCGGCCCTGCCCCTGATCGGGTACGGCACCGCCTGGCCGGCGCATTTCTTCATCGAGAAGAACAACCCGGCCAGCTTCGGGCATCCCGCGTGGTCGCTGCGCGGCGATGTGCGGATGATCCGCATGATGCTCGCGGGCCGGGACCGGGAGCTGGCGGAGACCGCGGAGAAGTGGCTCGCCGAGAACCGCTGAGCGGCGGCAGGCGGCGTGCGGGCAGCAGGCGGCGGGCGGCAAGGACCTGCGCAGGCGACGACGCGGCCTCCCGCCGTGCGGGCCGCGCGTTCCCCCGCCGGACGGCGGGCGGCCCGTACCCCCGCGCTGTCGCCGGAGGGAGGGGCCGCACGCCCCGCGGCTGTCAGGTGGTGACGGGCTCCTTGGGCCGGTCGGCACGGGCCATCGCGTGCTCGACCACCCTGACCAGTACGTCACGCACGGAGGACCGCTCGCGTGCGTCGCACACGAGGACCGGCACCCCGGGGTCGAGGTCGAGCGCCGCCTGCACCGTCTCCGCGGGGAACCGGTCGGCTCCCTCGAAGCAGTTGACGGCCACCGTGAACGGGATCTTCCGGCGCTCGAAGTAGTCGACCGCCGCGAAGCAGTCCGCCAGCCTCCGGGTGTCCGCGAGGACGACCGCGCCCAGGGACCCCTGGGCCAGCTCGTCCCACAGGAACCAGAAGCGGTCCTGGCCCGGCGTGCCGAACAGGTACAGCACCAGGTCCTCGCGGAGCGTGATGCGTCCGAAGTCCATGGCCACCGTGGTGGTGGTCTTGCCCTCGACACCCTCCAGGTCGTCCACCGGACGGCCCGCCTCGCTCAGCCTCTCCTCCGTACGCAGCGGTCTGATCTCGCTGACCGCGCCCACCAGGGTCGTCTTGCCCACACCGAATCCGCCCGCCACCAGGATTTTCAGGGTAACGGGCTCAACGGGCCGCTTCTTGCGGCTAGAGCGCCCGAAGGCCATTGATCACCTCGCGAAGAATGTTCACGTCCGGCAGCTCGGCCGGCGGAACGGGACGGGTTACGTGCACCAGCTCGTCCTCCACGAGATCGCCCACCAGCACCCGGACCACCCCTACGGGAAGGTCCAGGCCGGCGGAGAGCTCGGCGATCGACTGGGGCATGTCGCTGCAGAGTTCGACGATCTCCACGTGCTCCGGGGAGAGCGTCTGGTCCCGGCCGGGATCGTCGGCCGCCGGTTCGGGGACGACGACCGCGATCAGGTCGAGCCGGTGGCGTGACGCGCTGCTGGTACGCCCCCGGGTCATCGCGTACGGACGGACCACCGGTCCGGCGTCCGCGTCGTACCAGCGTGAGGACGGGGGGCCGCCGGGGGCATCCGGAGATCCGGGGACGGTCTCCCGGGAGGAGTCGGCGCTCATGCCATCCCCTCACCCTCCGGCGGACAGACCGGTGGTACGTGGGGCGTTGGCCAGATGGGCGCCCACACGCTTGACCATCAGGGTCATCTCGTACGCCACCTGGCCCACGTCGGAGTCGGCGTCGGCCAGAACGGCGAGACAGCTGCCGTCGCCCGCGGCCGTGACGAAGAGGAACGCCTCGTCGAGCTCGACGACGGTCTGGCGCACCCGGCCCGCGTCGAAGTGCCGGCCCACGCCCTTGGCGAGGCTGTGGAAGCCGGAGGCGACCGCGGCCAGATGCTCGCTGTCCTCCCTGGTCAGATCCTGCGAGGTACCGGTGGCCAGACCGTCGCTGGAGAGCACCAGCGCCTTACGGATACTGGCGACGCGCTGCACGAGTTCGTCGAGCAGCCAGTTGAGTTCGCCGGACTCCTGGCGTACGGAGTCCTGTGCTGCGGCGTTCGGTGCGGTCATCGACCGTCCCCTCCCGGAGTGGTTCCTGGTGCTGTATCGCCGGGGCCGGACGCGTCCTCGGCGTTCTGCCGGCGGCCGCGCTGCCAGCCCCGTTGGAGCGAGGCCATGCGATTGCGTACTTCGTCCGCGTCGCGCTCGACGTCGTCGGCGCCGTCCGCGGGGTCGTGGTGCGGCTGCCCTCCCGCGGATTCCCCGCGGAGCTGGGGGGCGAGGCTCGCCTGCCGGACCCGTCGGGGCAGTCCGCCCACCGTCTCCGGGGCCGCCGGTCCGCCGGGGAACCGCGAGGCGTACGAGGACTCGGGAGGCACCACGGCCTGTGGGGTCTTCGGGGCGCGTGGTGTGCCGGTGTGCGCGACCGGGCCGGTCGTGGTGCGGGCCGGGCCGGTGGGACCGGAACCCGTCCCGGACGGTGCCGGGGCGTCCTCGTCGGTGCGGTGGGCGGCACGGCCGGAGTCGTCCACCCGGCGCCCCCGGTCGGCGACGAGGGTCGGAGGCTTGCGGCGGGGCAGCGGCACCGGACCGGCCGGCCGCATCGGACGGACGTCCGCCGACGGTTCACCACTGTGGTCGCGTGCCTGCTGGTGCTGATCGCGGTCGCCGGCGCGGTGCAGGTCCCGGGAGCGGAAGATGCCGCCGCGTTCGCTCTCGGTGTCCTCCAGGTCGCGGACGCCGTCGAGCACGGGGCCGAGCGCCGGGTCGAGGGACCGGTCGAGCGCGCTGTTCACGAAGTCCAGCGGGCCGACGGGGCCTTCGAGTTCGACGGGCCCGTCGAGCACGGCCGGGTCGGTGAGGCCGGTGGGGACCGGGGAGAGCGCCGAGGACCTGCCGGGGCCGCCCGCCCTGCGGTCCTCGCTCTCCCGTACGCCGTCCTTCCTGGACCCCTCGCCGCTCCGGGCGTCGTCCGCCGGGCGGCCGCCGATGATCGCCCGCTCGGCCCGGCGGTCCAGGCGGAATCCGGTGCCGTGTGTGTCGGGGGCGTCGGTCAGCAGCGCCGCCGGGATGAACACGACGGCGGTCGTCCCTCCGTACGGGGACTTCTGGAGCGAGACCCGGACGTTCTGCCGCTGGGCGAGCCGGCTGACCACGAAGAGGCCGAGACGGTCGGTGTCGGAGAGTTCGAAGTCGGGGGTCTCGGCGAGCCTCAGGTTGGCGTCCAGCAGGATGTCCGGGGCCATGCCGAGCCCCCGGTCGTGGATCTCCAGCGTGAAGCCGTTGGAGACGCGTTCCCCGTGGACCTGGACCGCGGTGTGCGGCGGGGAGAACACGGTGGCGTTTTCGAGGAGTTCCGCGATCAGGTGGGTGAGGTCGGCGACGGCGGGACCGCCGACCCCGATCCGCGGCAGCCGCCGGACCTCGATGCGCTCGTAGTCCTCCACCTCGGCGACCGCGGCCCGGACCACGTCCATCAGCTGGATCGGCTTGCGCCACTGCCGGGACGGGGCGGCCCCGGAAAGGATCACGAGGCCCTCGGCGTGGCGCCGCATGCGGGTGGTCAGGTGGTCGAGGCGGAACAGGTCGGCGAGTTCGTCGCTGTTCTCCGTACGGCGCTCCATGGTGTCCAGCAGCGTCAGCTGACGGTGCAGGAGCACCTGGTTGCGGCGGGCGAGGTTGACGAACACCTCGGAGACACCGCGGCGCATGTCCGCCTGTTTGACGGCGGCCTCGACGGCGGCCCGCTGAAGGGTGTTGAGGGCCTGGCCGACCTGGCCGATCTCGTCCCGTTCGTACTGGAGGCGAGGGGCCTCGGTCTCGACGTCGACCTGTTCCCCGGCGGCGAGCCGGCGCATCACGCTCGGCAGTCGCACACCGGACACCTCATGGGCGTCCTTGCGGAGCCGGGAGAGGTCGCGGACCAGCTCACGGCCGATGCGCACGGAGACGAAGACCGAGATGAGGAGGGCGAGGAAGCCGAGGACGCCCGCGATACCGGCCTGGACGAGCACACGGTAGGCGGCCGGTTCGGCGCGGTCCTGGAAGCGGTTGCTCATCTCGGTGGAGTCGTTGGCCAGCCGGTCCAGTACGGGCGGGGCCACCTGCTGCCACCGTTCGGCGTCGACGGTGCCCGGCTCCTTCGCCGGTCCGGCGTCGATCAGCCGGCTCTCCGCCGTGCGCAGCGGTTCGGTGTCGGGGCTGCCCCAGTACTGTTCGACGCGCCGGCGTTCCGATGAGGGCAGGAGTTCGAGGTTGATCTCGTAGAGGAGCTTCCGGTTGGCGACGAGGTCGGATATCGCGCGCAGTTCGGGAGCGGTGAGACGGCCCGCGCTGAGTCCGGAGCTGATCAGCGCGTCCTCGCGGGAGAGCATTTCGCGCGCCCGCGATATGCCGACCAGGGCGCGGACCTGCTTGTCCATCGATACGTTCTCCATCCTGTGGAGACCGTTGAGGAAGCGGTAGCAGGGGTCCACGAGGCCGTTGTAGAAGTCCAGGGCCTGGGGGCGGCTGATGGTGCGGTTCTCGACCGAGTCGCGCAGGGCGTCGAGTCCGTCGACGGCGCTGAGGATCGAGTCGAGTTCGGCCTCGGCGGCGGGGCGCAGCGCGTCGCGGATGTCCTGCCGCTGTGCGCTGTCCCGGACCTGCGCCACGATGCGGTCGGTGGCGGCGCGTTGACGGCGCAGCAGGGGCAGGGCGTCGGAGGCCCGGGGGTCGGCGAGGAAGGCGAGGGTCTGTCTGCGTTCGCCCTGGACGGCCCGGACGGTCTCCTCCAGGGGGTGGCTGACCTTCTCCACGATGGCGCTCGCGCTCATCAGCTGGTTGGCCTCGCGGCCGGTGAGGAAGGTGGCGAAGACCCAGAGGCCCGTGAGGGATACGAGCGGCACCAGGAGCAACGCCACGATCTTCCTGCGGATGGACTTCCCGCGAAAGCGCATGGCCTCCCCCAGATCGACCCCGCACGCGGGGGTGTGTTCCGTCGGTCCTGCTCGACGTCCGTCGCCCGTGCCCCGACGGTCCGTCGGTCGTTTCTGCGTCGACGACCGTCGGTCCTGCGTCAATAAACGGCGCGAGCCTACTACTGACGCACAGGCAACTCGAAGACACCTCCGGAAGATTTTCGGCCGCCCGCCCGCGAGTTGATCGTGAGTTGTCCTGGTATTCCCTGAGATGAATTTCGCGAAAGCGACAGTGGTTGTGTGACAGAGCGCCGTATACCCGGGCGTGGCACTTGGCTGGAATTCTTCGTTCCATGACCGTCCGGGCGCCCTGGGGCCTTTCTGTGGGAATCTTCACGAGTGTTCATACGTCCCCCTGCTACGGGGGAAGATGGCACTGCGGGGGCCTGCACGGCACGGTGGACTCGCTCCGCCCGCGTAGAGCGGGCACAAGCCGGGCAGCCACCCTGAAGTCGGACAGTGGTGGGGAGTTGAAGGTCCTTGAATACGGACGAGCGCCGGAGATCCGGAAGGCCGGCCAGCGCCGCGGCGGCCGGGGCCACGGAAGGGGCGCGGATTCCGCGGCAGCTGTGGGTGGAGGAACCGGCGTCGAAGCGACGGATGCCCGACGCGGTGCGGACGGCCGCGGTGCGTGCGGTGCTGATCATGTCGCTGACGCTCATCCAGGCCATGGTGGCCTTTCTGTGCACGCTGACGGGTTCCTGGCTCGCCTTCCCGATGGTGCTCAGCTCGGTCGCCAGCACGGTGGTCGCGACCTGGTCGGTGCTGGATGTGTGGGTGACCCGTCAGGTGTGGCATCAGCGCAACGGTGTGGTGTCCGTGCCCAGCAGCACGGCGCGGCGGATGCGCCGCGAGCGTCGCCGGGCACGGCGCGCGGCCCGGACGGCGGAGCTGGACGGTACGGGGATACGGCGGGAGCACCGGGGCGCCAGCGACCTGTCCCAGGCCTGAGGCGCACGGGGCCGGCCCTGATCCGGAGGACCGGCCCCGTGCGCGTACCCGTGCGCGTGGGCAGGCGCCTGTGCGCCTGCCCGGGACGTCAGCCCGCGGCCGGTTCCGGGGCCGGTGCGCCTGCCGCCTCGGGGGCCGCGTTCCGCTTGAACATTCGGGTCGCCGTGATCTCGCCGTGCACCACCTCGCCGTCGGGGTGCTGCTGGGGCAGCCCGGGACGCAGGTGCTCCTCGACACTGATGTATTTCAGGCCCGCCCTGAGGTCCGCGTCATTGCGCAACCGGATGACCAGGGGGAATTCGGCGAGCGCCGTCGTGTCGAACAGGCCGGTCGTGTAGAGCAGCTGAACCCCCAGCGCGTCCGACACCGCGCGCTGGAGCTCCAGCAGATACGTGGCGTTGGCCCGGCCGATGGGGTTGTCGAGGAAGAGCGTCCCCGCGTGCCGGTGCTGGTGGCGGTCACGTCCGCGGTCGTTGCTGCGCAGCGCCGCCATCGTGCAGTACAGGGCGATCGCGGCGGTGAGCAGCTGGCCGCCGGAGAACACGTCGCCCATCTGTCCCACCGGGACCCGCTCGGCGCGGAGCACGGCGTCCGGCTTGAGGATCTCCACGGCGATGCCCTTGGGCCGCAGGGCCGCCTCGACTCCGCGCAGCAGCAGGGACATTCCGTCGCGGCGCAGGTCGGAGTTCTTCTTGAGGGCGGCGTGCGTCGCCTCGTCGATGACCTCGCCGAGGCGTTCGGTGAGGGTGGCCTGGTCGGGTTCCTCGAAACGGATGCGGAGGAATTCCTGCCCCGACCACTCCCCCAGCCCCTCGGGCAGCTGGGAGAGCCGCTGCGCCGAGCGGAGGGTGGTGAGGGCGGATTCCACCAGGCCGCGGAGCCGGTCGACGATGGATTCCCGGTTGCGCTCCAGCTGCACCAGCTCGTCGGTGAGGACGCGCAGCCGGGGGGCGAAGGCGGCGGCCCACTTCTCCGCGTGCTCGGGCAGTGCCGCGGCGGGGAGCTCCCGGATCTGCTGGCGGGCGGGGGTGCGCACCTGCTCGTAGCGGGTGGAGTTGGCGTGCCGTACCAGGATGTCGCTCGCTTCCCGTACGGCGCTCTCGGCCGCCGAGAGGTCGGTGGCGCAGCCGCGCAGGGAGCGGCGGGCCTCGGCGGCGGACTGCCGGGCCTCGTCGAGGCTGCCGGGGTAGGTGTCGGGGGTTTCGGCGGTGTCGTCCGCGGCGTTGTCCCTGAGCAGGTCGCGCAGGAGGGCCGCGGTCTCGTCGAAGCCGCCCGCGGAGTCCTCGGCGGTGCGGTGGGCGTGCAGCAGTTCGGCGTGGGCGGCGCGGGCGGTGTCCAGGGCTCCTTCGGCGGCGGCCCGTTCGGACGTGGCCGTGCGCAGGAGGGCCTGGGCCTGTTCGGCGTCTGCCGGGGACAGGTCCTCGGGCAGCTCGGTGTGGTGCGGTTCGTCGTCGCGCGGTGCGAGCCGTTCCGCCTCGCCGCGCAGCCGGCCTAGCTGCTCGCTGGCGGCGGAGGCACGGGTCTCCAGGATCTGGACCAGCGATTCGGCCCGTGCCGCCGCCGCCTGTCGGGAGGGGCCGTCCGCCCCGTCGGTCCCTTCGAGGAGCTGGGCCGCGCGGGTGCGGACCTTGTTGGTGAGGCGGTCGAGCTCGGCGAGCGCGGCGCTCTCGTCGCTCTCGGCACGGGCCTGTTCGGCGCGCAGGTCGGCGCCGACGCCGACCTTCTCGTACAGCTGGGACGCGGCGCGGTAGGCCTCGCGCAGGGTGGGCAGTGCGGTGCGGACCGTGTCCTTCCCGGGCTCCGGGAGCACTTCCGGGGCACCGGCGATCTCGGCCCGCTCGGCGCGCAGGGCCCGTGCGGTGCGGCGGGCGTCGTCCCCGGCGCGCTGGGCGGCCCTGCGGTCCTCGTCCGCGGCGCGGGCCCGGTCCAGATACACGGTGGCGCGGGCTTCGGACTCGGCGGCCTCGTCGACCAGTTCACGCAGACGCGCCTGCCACCCGGCGCGCTCACGGAGGCGGAAGGCGAGCCCGGCGAGGGCGTCGGCGGCACGGCGGGCGCGCTGTGCGGTCTCCTGGCGCTCGTCGCGCACGCGGGCGGTGTCGGCGGCGGCCTCGTCGGCCTCGGCGCGGACCGAGCGGGCCTCCGCGAGTGCCGCTTCGGCCGTTTCGGCGGCGGTACGGGCGGCTGCGGCGGCGGCCGCGAGCTCGGCGAGCATCCCGGGCGGGCAGTCGGCGCGCCAGGAACCGATCCGGGCGGCGAGCGAGCGGTCACCGGTGAGCCGGGCGGCGAGGGTCCGGATGTCCTCGTCACGGGCGGCGGCCCTGCTCCTGAGCGACTGCCGCTCCTCGTCCGCGGCGTGCTCGTCGTGCATGGCCGGGTTCGGCGGGACGAGGAAGACGCCGTCCGTGTGCCCGTCCGTGCCGGGGGCGGGGACGGGCGCGAGGAGCGCGGCGGCGGTGCCGACGGCGACGGCGGACCGGGGCAGGAGCGCCGCGGCCCCCAGAACCTCACGGGCGCGGGCGTGCGAGTCGGGGTCGGTGATGACGACGCCGTCGACCAGCTCGGGACGGGCGGCGAGCACCGCTGCGTGGTCGGCCGGGTCGACGGCCTGCGCGAGGTAGCGCCAGCCGGGCAGGGCGGGGATGCCGTGCTCGCCGAGGTATTCGACGGTGGCGAGGACGTCGGGGCCGGGCGGGAGCAGGCCGCCGTCGCCGAGCGCGCCGAGGATCCGCGCGTCGTCGGCCGCGGCGGTGCGCAGGTCGAAGAGCCTGCGCTCGGCCGCGGCGATGCCCTGGTCGAGGAGGTCGCGGAGCTCGTCGGCGCTCCGGTCGAACTCCTCGGCGGTCAGCGGCTGCGGTGTGCCGGCGGTGTCCTCGGCGACGGCGGTCGTGATGCCGGCCCGGCGGCCGGCCGCGGGCGTGCCGGGCCGGGCGTCGTCCTCGGGGGCGCCGGCGGGGTCCCGGTGCGCGGTGCCGTAGGGCCCGCCCGGCTCCCCTCCGGTGCCGGTCCCCGCGCCGGGGGTGCGGGCGCCCCGGCGGGGGTGCGGTACTCCGGTGGCCGACGGCAGGCTCAGCAGGTCCGCGAGGCGGTCGTCGGCGGCGATCGACCGGGCGGCCCTGAGCTCGTCCTCGTAGGACTGCTCGGCGGCCTTCGCCCCGTCCGCGCCACGTGCCGCGGCCAGCTCGGCGCGGCTCTCGTCGGCGGCCGCCTCCCTGGCGAGGCCGGCCGCCGCTCGCGCGGCGTCCCGGGCGGTGTCCCAGGCGGCGACGGCCGACTGCTCGGCGTCGCTCGCGGCGAGGGCCGCGCGGGCCGGGTCGGCGTCGGGCGCGGTGTTGTCGAGCCAGCCCGCCCGGACCGCTTCGGTGGTCTCCTGCTCCACCTCGGCCAGCCGCTGGCGCAGGTGTCCGGCCTCACTGCGGGCGCGCTGGGCCTCGGTGGCGGCGATCGTGGCGTCGCGGTGGGCCCGCTCGCCGGTGGCCTGGAGGGTGTCGGAACGCTCCTCCTCCTCGTTGGCCACCCGCTCGCCGTCCTCGGCGGCGGTGTGCAGGGCCCGTACGAGATCGGCGGCGGCCGTGGCACGGGCGGCGAGGGCGGGGGCGGCGTCGCGTTCGGCCTCGCGGATGGCGACGGCGACCCTGGCCGATCGGTCGGCGGCGGCCCGGTGGCGCAGGACCGCTTCGGCGGCCTGCCAGGCGGCGTGCAGGGTCCTGGCCTCGCCCAGCTCGCGGCGCTGGGCCGCGGCGCCCTTCTCGGCGGCGGTCAGGGCCAGCGACGCGTGCCGGTAGGCCAGTTCGGCGGCGATCAGGGCGCGGTGGCTCCGGGTCGCCTCGGCCCCGGTGACGGTGTGGGCGGCGGCGGTGACCTGCTGGGCCAGCTCCGCGGTGCGGCCGCGTTCCTCGGTGGCGCGGGCGGCGAGGCGGCGGGCGAGGGTGCGGGTGCGGCGTTCGGCGCCCGCGTGGATGTCGCGGGTACGGGAGCGGGTGGCGGTGGCCTCGACGATCCGGCCCAGCAGATCGACCGAGCCCTCGGTGAAGTCGCGTTCGGCGGTGAGTTCGGCCCGGCGGCCCAGCTTGTTGCCGAAGCCGCTGACCAGGTCGGCGAGGCCGTCGGTGTCGCGGGTGTCGGTGACGGCGCGCAGGAGCAGGTCGGTGAAGTCGGAGTCCTTCTTGACCGCGAAGAGCCCGGCGGCCTCACCCTCGTCGGCGTTCATCTCGCGCTGGTAGCGGAAGAGTTCGGGGTCCAGGCCGAGGTCGCCGAGGTGCTCGTTCCAGCGGTCGTGGATCTCTTCCCAGTGCACGTCGAGGTGCTGGTAGAACTTGCCCGCGTCCATCAGCGCGTCGCGGAAGCCCTTCATGGTGCGGCGCCTGCCCTGGGCGCCGGAGGCGCCTTCCGCGGGGCGGACCACGGAGGTGGCCTCGGCGACCGGGAGACTGTCCAGGCTGAGTCCGGGTCCGGGGCGGAAGGAGTACCAGGCCTCGGCGAACTTGCGCGGGTCGTTGGAGACCTGACGTCCCCGCCACTCGCTGACCTTGCCGACGACCACGCATTCGCCGGTGAGGGTGTGCTGCCACTCCAGGGCGACGTGGCCGCAGTCGTCGGCGAGCAGGAACTTGCGCAGCACGCCGGAGCTGGCGCCGCCCAGGGTGTTGCGGTGGCCGGGCAGCATCACCGAGAAGATCAGCTTGAGCAGGACGGACTTTCCGCCGCCGTTCTCCAGGAAGAGCACACCTGCTGGCGCCGGACGGCGCGGCGGGCCGACCGGCTCCTCCTCGAAGAACTCGGCCTGGGCCGGCGCGGGGTCGGGTACGGGCTCGCCCACTCCGCGCAGGTCGAGGACGGTGTCGGCGTAGCGCGCACCGGCAGGCCCGATGGAGTAGAGGCGGACCCGGGACAACTCGTACATGGCGGCGGACTCTCGTCGTTCGGAAAGCGGGTGCGGAGCGGCGGTTGCGGGGCGGCTTCAGGCGTGGAAGGGCAGGCCCGCGTCGGCGGCCAGCTCCAGGCTGTCGGGGTCGGGCGGGGGCAGCAGCGTGGGCGTGCCGTCGGTGACGGGGACGACCCCGAGGTCCAGCAGCTCGGCCATGGCGGCGCTGCCCGCCATGTCGCGTACCTGGAGCTGGTAGCGGGCGGTGGTGCGGTAGGCACCGCCCGCGTCGTCCCCGGTGCGCTGGAGGAAGCCGGAGTCGGTGAGGAAGGCGACGGCCTTGCCGATGATGCCGGTGGTGGAACCGGCCAGCCGCCGGGCGTCCTTGGTCGCTCCGGTGGCACTGCGGCGGGCGTAGATCCGCCACCCGGCCTCCAGTCCCGGGGCGTCGGTGGCCGGGTCGCTGTTGTCGCCCTGTTCCTCGGCACGCTCCTCCAGCCGGTGACAGGCCTGCCGTACGAACGCGTCGACCCCGTTGACCGTGATGCGGCCGATGTACGCGTCGTCGGCGAGGTCCTCGGGGCGGGGGAAGGCCATGGCCGCGACGGCGAGGTGGGCGAGCCCGTGCAGGAAGCGGTCGGCGGCGTCGGAGGAGGCGCGGCGGGCGTAGTCGCCCATGCGTACGGCGAAGACCGAGTCCTCGTCCGCCGTCACCGCCATGCCGGCCCGGGTGGACACCTCCAGGACGATGAGTCCGAGTCCGGTGGCGACGGCGTCGGCGAGCCGGGCGAAGGCGGGCTCCTCGCGGTAGCGGCGGAGCAGTTCGGCGTACTCGGCGTCGCGCGCGGGCAGCAGCTTGGGCTGGAGTCCGAAGGAGACCAGCCGTGCGGCGTCGGCGGCGTCGGCCGGGGTGACCGGCGCGCCGGTGGCCGTCTCGGCCGCCGGTGCGGCCTCGGTGCTGTGCGTGGCATGCGGGCCGGACGGCTCGCCCCACACGTCGGTGTGCTCGGCGTGGTGGTCGCTCACGGCCGTGGCTCCTTGCTGCGGAAAGTCATCGGTACGGGGCGGGGCCCGAGTGGTACGGCACGGCGGGGCGCGGGTCGTGGGGGGCGGTGTCCGGGGCCGCATGGCACCCGGCGGGAGGCGGCGGTCACGAGGCTTCCTTCCGGTCGGCGGCCATTCCGGCCGCGTCCAGCAGGGCGGTGCCCACTATCAGGTCGGCGCCGCCGAACTCCGGATCGTCCAGCTCCGTACCGTCGTCGACCGCGAACAGCAGGCGCCGCTCGCCCTGGCGGTAGGCGGTACCGACGGGCGGGCTGGCCGCGTGGACGGCGAGCAGGGCGACCAGGTACGGCAGTTCGGGATCACTGAGCCGGGCCTCGGCGAGCAGTCCGGAGAGCCGGCGCGGTGCGTCGTGCTCCAGGTCGAGCAGGGTCATGGCGCTCGCGAGCTGGTCCTCGCTGAACCGGCTGTCGTCCGGCGTGGCGATCAGATCGGGCTCGGGCATCTCCGCGCCCAGGTGCTCCCGCTCCAGGGGCGGGGCGAGGAGCATGTCGACCAGGTCGCCCACGCGTACGGAGGCGGGGGTGCGCAGTCCGGTCCCGTGCGCGAAGAAGGCGTCGGTGGCGCGGATCGACTGTTCGACGGGGAGCGGGAGCAGCGGGGCGACCAGCTGGCCGTACAGGTCGAGGCCCACCCGGGCGGTGGGGGCGGCGAACGCCTGGCGGTCCTGTTCGGCGCGGAACAGTGGTCCGGCCTCCAGCAGCCGGGACTGGAGCTGGGTGTGGCGGCGGATGCAGTCCTTGACGATGTCGACCAGCTCGGCGGCACGCCGCTTGTGCTCGGGGTCCTCTGCCTCGTCACGCGCCTTGCGGATGTTGGTGAGGATCGCGTTCTCGTGGCGGTAGCGGTCGGCCACGTGGTCCAGGGCTTCGTCGATCATGTCCGGGACCGTGTTGAGCCAGTCGACCGCGCGCACATTGCGCCGGGTCGCCTCCAGGGTCCGCCGGAGCGTCTGCGCGTACTGCACGGTGCGGTAGCGCGCCTGCTCGGCGGCGAGCTGGGCATCGGCGAGACGGCCCCGGCTGATCAGGACCTCCAGTTTCACCTCGGCGGCGATCTGGGCGCTGGTGACGTCGGTGTCCAGGGCGCCGACGAGGACGTTGACCGCCTCGTCGGTGGCGCGGAGGTAGACGGTGCCGCCGTACCCCGGGACCTCCTCGATCAGCTTGAAGTCGTAGTCCCGGCGGACGTAGACGCCGTCCGGTCCGAAGGTGCCGTACACCGCGCGGAATCCGCGGTCGACGCTCCCGACGTTGATCAGGTTCTCCAGGACCCAGCGGGCGACCCGCTCGTGCTCGGCGACGGGGCGCCGCGGGGCCTGCGCGCCCACCCGGGGCAGGAGTCTGGCCACTATCTGGTCATGGTCGGCACCCGTGTCGAAGTCCATGTTGAGCGTGACCAGGTCGATGGCGGCGAGGGCGACCTCCGCCATCGCGTAGACCGTGTATTCGCCGGCCAGGTTCGCCTTGCGCACGTCGAGATCGTGCAGCGGTGCCGTGCAGGCGAGCGCGCGCAGCCGCCGCGAGAGCCCCTCGTCGGCGGCGGGGCCCGGGGCGGGCCGCGGCCCCGCGCTGAGCTGGGGCGCAGCGTTGTCCGTGTAGGCAGGCGAAGTCACGTGGGACAGATTAGGTCCTCGCACGGACAACGGTCGAAACGGCGCAGAAGCGACCGCCCCGGCCCGGGTGTTCCGGGAGCCGGAAGATGCCCGGTGCACCGTACCGGACGGCCGGCACGCACCGCGGAGAGCCGGCCCGCGCACTGTACGGGGACCGCTGCGCGCACGCCGGGGAACCGGCCCGCGTCAGCCGGCGGGCGGCCCGTATCCGCCGCCGCCCGGTGTGCGCAGGACCAGGACGTCCCCGGCGTCCAGTCCGACGGTGTCGCAGCCCTTCAGCTCCGTGACCGTCACACCGTCGGCGCGCTCGATGTGCTGGCTCCCCAGCGCGCCCGGTCCGCCGCCCGCCATGCCGTAGGGAGGGACGCGCCGGTGGCCGGAGAGCAGGTCCAGTGTGACCGGTTCGAGGAAGCGGATCCGGCGCTCCACGCCCCGGCCCCCGTGCCAGTGGCCCGCCCCTTCGCTCCCCTCCCGCACCCCGAAGCTCTCCAGCAGGACGGGCAGGCGCCACTCCAGGACTTCGGGGTCGGTGAGCCGGGAATTGGTCATATGGGTCTGCACGGCGTCGGTGCCGTCGAAGCCCTCCCCGGCTCCGGAGCCGCTCGCGACCGTTTCGTAGTACTGGACACGGTCGTTGCCGAAGGTGACGTTGTTCATCGTGCCGGACCCCTCGGCCTGTTCCCCCAGGGCCGCGTAGAGGGCCCCGGTGATGGCCTGGGAGGTCTCCACATTGCCCGCGACGGTCGCCGCCGGAGGGACGGGGGACAGCATCGAGCCTTCCGGGATCCGTACCTCCAGGGGTTTGAGGCAGCCGCTGTTGAGCGGGATGTCCTCGGTGACCAGGGTCCGGAAGACGTACAGGACGGCGGCCATGACGACGGATCTGGGCGCGTTGAAGTTGCCCGTCTGCTGGGGCGAGGTGCCGGTGAAGTCGAGTACGGCGCTGCGGGCGGCCCGGTCCACTCTCAGCGCCACTTCGATCACGGCGCCGTTGTCGGTCTCGTAGCGGCAGGATCCGTCGTCCAGTCCGGCGACGATCCGGCGTACGGATTCCTCGGCGTTGTCCTGGACGTGGCCCATGTACGCCTCGACGACATCCGCTCCGAACCGGTCCACCATGCGGCGCAGTTCGGCGATGCCCTTCTCGTTGGCGGCGATCTGGGCGCGCAGGTCGGCGAGGTTGGTCTCCGGGGCGCGCGAGGGGTAGGGGGCGGAGGTGAGCAGTTCCCGGGTCTCGGACTCGCGCAGCCGGCCGTCCCGCACCAGGAGCCAGTTGTCGAACAGCACGCCCTCCTCCTGGACGGTGCGGCTGAAGGCGGGCATGGAGCCGGGGGTGATGCCGCCGATCTCGGCGTGGTGCCCGCGCGAGGCCACCAGGAAGCGCAGCGTGGCCCCCGCGTCCCCGGCCCCGCCCCGGCTCTCGCTCCCGCCGTCCCCGCCGCCCTCGCCGTCGATGTCGAACACCGGCGTCACGACCGTCACATCGGGCAGATGCGTGCCGCCGTGGTACGGGTCGTTGATGGCGTACACGTCGCCGGGGCGCATCGTCCTCCCGTTGCGCCGCAGGACCTCCTTGATGGACTCCCCCATCGAACCCAGGTGCACCGGAATGTGCGGCGCGTTGGCGATGAGGTTGCCCTCGGCGTCGAAGAGGGCGCAGGAGAAGTCCAGCCGCTCCTTGATGTTGACGGAATGGGCCGTGTTCTCCAGTCGCACGCCCATCTGCTCGGCGATCGACATGAAGAGGTTGTTGAACACCTCCAGCATCACCGGGTCCACCCGGGTGCCGACCGCGGTCCGGTCGGGGCGCGGGCGTGCCCGGGTCAGCACCAGATGGCCGGCCGGGCCGCCCGCGGCCTGCCAGCCGGGGTCGACGACGGTGGTGGCATCGTCCTCGGCGACCACGGCGGGGCCGGTCACGGTGTCCTCGGGGCGCAGGTCCTCCCGCCGGAACAGCGGGACCCGCTGCCATCGGCCGTCGGCGAACATCCGTACCGTGTCCGCGCGCCGCGGCGCCCCCTCGCGGGCTGCGGCGCCGGGCCTGTACGGGGTGTGCGGCCCGGCCGTTCCGGTCGCCTCCACGGAGACCGCCTCGACGACGAGCGGCTTGTCCATCGTGAAGCCGTAGCGGGCCCGGTGGACGGAGGTGAACTCCTCGGCCATGGCGGCCACGGTGTCCAGGGCGACGGGCAGCGCCGCGTCCGTGCCCGCGTACCGCAGCAGCACCCGGGCCCCGGTGCTGATGGCGGAGTCGGGGACCCCGTCGGCGCGGAGGTCGGCACGGGTCCGGCCGGCCAGTTCGGCACACAGCCGGTCCACCCGCTCGCGGGCGGGCTCGTCCAGTTCGGCCTCGACCGACTGTTCGCGCATCGCGGTGGCGTCGGCGAGGCCGATCCCGTACGCGGAGAGCACCCCGGCGAGCGGCGGTACGAGGACGGTGTCGATGCCGAGCGCGTCGGCGACCGCGCAGGCGTGCTGGCCGCCCGCTCCGCCGAAGGCGGTCAGGGCGTAGCGGGTGATGTCATGGCCGCGTTGTACGGAGATCTTCTTGACGGCGTTCGCCATGTTCAGCACGGCGATCTCCAGGAATCCCGCGGCGGTCCCGGCCGCGGTGGTCCGGTTCCCGGTCGCCTCGGCCACCTCGGCGGCCAGGGCGTCGAAGCGCTCGCGCACGAGGTCCGCGTCGAGGGGCAGATCCCCGTCCGGTCCGAAGACGGCGGGGAAGTGGGCCGGCTGGACCCGGCCGAGCATCACATTGGCGTCCGTGACGGTGAGCGGTCCGCCGCGCCGGTAGCAGGCGGGGCCGGGAACGGCGCCCGCCGAGTCGGGGCCGACCCGGTAGCGGCGGCCGTCGAAGTGCAGAAGGGACCCGCCGCCCGCCGCGACCGTGTGGATGCGCATCATGGGCGCGCGCATCCGGACCCCGGCCACCTGGGTGCCCAGCTCCCGTTCGAACTCGCCCGCGTAGTGCGACACATCCGTGGACGTACCGCCCATGTCGAAGCCGATGACCCGGTCGTATCCCGCCTGCTGCGACGTGCGGGCCATGCCGACGACGCCGCCGGCCGGTCCGGAGAGCACGGCGTCCTTGCCGCGGAAGCGGGCGGCCTCGCGCAGACCGCCGTTGGACTGCATGAACATCAGCCGGATTCCGGGGAGTTCGGCCGCGATCCCGTCGACGTACCGGCGCAGGACCGGCGAGAGGTAGGCGTCCACGACCGTGGTGTCGCCGCGCGGTACGAGGCGGATCAGGGGGCTGACCTCGTGGGAGCTGCTGACCTGGGTGAATCCCGCCTCGCGGGCGGCGTCGGCGACGGCCCGTTCGTGGGCGGGGTGGCGGTAGCCGTGCATGAGGACGACGGCGGCGCTGCGCAGACCGTCGGCGTACGCGGCTCTCAGCCCCTCCGCCACCGGGGCGAGGTCCAGGGGTCTGACGGTCCGTCCCCCGGCGTCGATCCGCTCCGGGACCTCGATCACCCGGTCGTGGACGGCCTCGGGGAGCACGATATGCCGGTCGAAGAGGCGGGGGCGGTTCTGGTACGCGATTCTCAGCGCGTCCCGGAAGCCCTGGGTGATGAGGAGGACGGTGGGTTCACCGCGGCGCTCCAGCAGGGCGTTGGTCGCCACGGTGGTGCCCATCTTGACGGCCTCGACCCGGTCGGCGGGCACCGGGCCGGCGGGGTCCAGACCGAGCAGCAGCCGGATCCCGGCGACCGCCGCGTCGTCGTAGCGCCCGGGGTCGTTCGAGAGGAGCTTGCGCGTGATCAGACGGCCGTCGGGGTGGCGGCCCACCACATCGGTGAAGGTGCCGCCCCTGTCGATCCAGAACTCCCAGCGTCCGGTCATTCCGCCATTCTGACCCGGGGCGCGGAGGGGGGCGGGGAAGGACTTCGCGGGGCGTGGCGCAGTCCTGCCCCGACGCGTCCGGTACCCGGGTCCCCCGTCGGACGACCGGATCCGCCGGACCGGTCACCGCCCGGCGCGTGCGTTCGCGCGTGTCAGACAGCCGGTGCGTCGGGTCCGATCCTGCTGCGTACCGCGGTCTGCACCTCGGCCTCCTCGGCCGGGTCCGCGGCCAGCCGGCGCAGGCGCTCGGCGACCCGGATGTCCCCGGTCTCGGCGTGCAGCGCGGCGAGCTCGCGGGTGGTCTCCTCGCAGTCCCACAGGCACTCCACCGCGAATCCGGTGGCGAAGGACGGGTCGGTGGCGGCCAGCGCCCGCGCGGCCCGGCCCCGCAGGTGCGAGGAGGACGTCTCGCGGTAGACATGGCGCAGCACGGGCGCGGCGCAGACGATCCCGAGGCGGCCGGTGCCGTCGACGAGGGTCCACAGCCGCCGGGCGTCGGCGCCCTCGCCGCGTACGGCTTCGCGCAGGGCACCGAGGACGAGCGGGGCGTCCTGGGCCGTTCCCCGGCAGGCGAGGATCCCGCCGGCCGAGGCGCCGAGGGCGTCGGGCCGGTGGGCCCAGCTCCGCGCCCGGTCCACGGCGGCTTCGCCGGGCATCCGCTCGAACGCGGCGACGGCCGCTTCGGCGACGGTGCGCGAGGGGCTGAGGGCGGCGGCCTCGATGAGGTCGAGCACGGCCGGGTCCTGGGCCTCGACGAGGTAGTGCAGCGCGGCGCAGCGGGCGCCCTCGGGGCCGCTGCGGGCCGCCTCGACGATCACCGGCCGGTCGTCGGGGCCGGCGACGGCGGCGAGGCAGCGGGCGGCCGGGACGTGCAGTTCGCTGCCGCGTTCCAGTGCCTGCTGGGCCCAGTCGAAGACGGCCTGGATGCTCCAGCCGGGGCGCGGGCCGCCGGGGCGCATCTGGCGCTGCCACCGGTCGAACGAGCCCTGTTCGGTGGCCGCCCTGACCCGGGCGCCGACCTCGTCGCGCGGATCGTCGGCCCACAGCCGCCAGGGGCGCGGTTCGAAGGCGTCGCGCACGGCGACGGCCAGTTCGGCGGCGCCCTCCTCGGTGGCCGGGAAGCGGCCGAGGACGGGCACGGCCAGTGAGCGCAGCCCCGCGTCGTCGTCGCGCAGGGCGAGCTCGTCGAGCGCCCAGGCCCAGTTGGCCCCGGTGACCGCGTACCGCCGCAGCAGGGCCAGGGCGTCCTCACGTCCGTAGGAGGCGAGGTGCCCCAGGACCGCGAGCGCCAGTCCCGTACGGGAGTCCTCGGTGTCGAGGTGGTCCTCGGGGTCGCGCAGGTGCCGCTCGATCTCCTCGATGCCGCCGTCGAGATCGAGGTACAGACGGGCGTAGTAGAGGGAGCGGTTCTCGACCTGCCAGTCGTGCCGCGGATCGCTCAGGACGCAGTGGTTGAGGGCCGCGAGGGCCTCGGGGCGTGGTGCGGCGAGTGCGTGGAGCGTGCCGTCGCCGCGGCCCCTCTGCAACAGGCCGAGCAGGGTGCCGCTCGGCGCTATGAACGGATCGAACATGGAAAATGCCTCACATCAAGCTGTCGACGCAACCGGGACTGTGCCGTTCCACGTGCCCGAGGGCACTATGCCGCGCAGCAACATGATCGGCCGACCGCCGTCTTCTGCCTGGTGTAGACCATCTTCCTCTGCCTCTCGTCGGTGGTCCGGAGCGGACCCGCGACGTCATGATGACCCAGCCATTTCGCCACCGCGACCACATTTACGACGGACCGGTCACGGGACATACCGGCGGGCATGCCGCACGGCAGGCCCGCGGGCGCCTCAGCGGGCACCGAAGAGTTCCAGCAGGTCGGCCTTGCCGAACATGCGCGCCGTGTCCAGCGCGGACGGCGTTCCGTCGGCCGGATCGGCACCTGCGGCGAGCAGTGCCTCGATCACGGGCCGCTCGCCCTTGAAGACGGCTCCGGCGAGCGGGGTCTGCCCCCGGTCGTTGGCCCGGCCGGGGTCGGCGCCACGGGTGGCGAGAGCGGTGACCGCCGCCGCGTGCCCGTGATAGGCGGCGAGCATCAGCAGCGAGTCGCCCCGGTCGTTGGTGAGGTTGGCGGGCACGCCCGCGTCGACGTACGCGGCGAGCGCGTCGGTCTCGCCGCGGCGGGCCAGGTCGAAGACCTTGGCCGCCAGCTCGACCACCTCGGGATCGGGGGTTTCACTCATCGGACGGACCGCCTTCCATAACCGTTCATGCTGCCGCTGACCAGGTGGGGTGCACGGCACAGGGCCGTACGAGTGAATCGACAGGGTACTGCTCCGGGTCCGACATGACCCGGCCCGGATGCGGCAACACATCACCGCGAGTGACTCCTGCCCGGCACGGAAGCCGAAATTCCCCTCCGGGCAACCAACTTCCGTCTGCCAATCAGGTGAAAATCCCGTCTTTTCACCTGAATGACCTCTTTATCGTATAGATACTTCCTGTGAGCCTGGAAGGACTCATGGTGACTGTCCCCCCAACCAGGAGAACACTCATGATCCTTTCCATTTCGGGCGTCGTACTGCTCGGCATCATCGTCTTCCTGTTCTTCAAGAAGGACGGACTCAAGGCCTCGCACGCCCTCATCTGCGCCCTGTTCGGCTTCTATCTGGCCGGCACCGCCATCGCGCCGAGCATCACAGCGGGCGGGGCGAGCCTCGCCGGACTGCTGGGCGGGATCAAGTTCTGACGCTCCGCGACCGCTTCCACCCCCTTCAGGAGACAGACGTGGCCCGGCGACCACTCCCCCGCATTCTGACCAGCGGCAGCGCTTCGATCGCTCGCGGCCGAGAGTTCGCGCGCACGGCCGCCGACAACGCCACCGACGTGCTCCAGCCACTGATCACGCTCACCCGTGGTCTGCGGCTGCTGGCCGTGGCGGGCCGGCGGAGGTGGGTGGCGACCCCCAAGGAACGGCGTGGCCCCAAGCTGTTCCTCGGCGCGGCCTGTGTGCTCGTGGTGGCGCTCGTCCCGTACGGGCCCGGAATGGCCCTGATCACCGTGATGGGCGCTGCCGCATGGATGGGCAGGGACCGCACCCCGGTGCGAACCGGGCCGGACGAGGCGGAGACCGGGCGGCTGCAGTCGCTCTACGACGCGCTCGTGCCCTACTTCTCCCTGGCCGACGACCCCGGTCCGCTGTTCTCCCACGGCGGCGACTGGGAAAAGGTCTTCAGCGGCTTCACGTTCGACGGCGACGGGCGCCTCACCCGCCTCCAGGTGTCCTACCCGGCGTACTTCACCGACGGCGAGGAGTCCTCCCGGGCCCGGATCGAGCAGTTGCTGCACGCCAAGTCGGGACGCGGCCGCGAGTACCGCTTCGTCTGGGACGAGGAGGCCAACCAGCTCGTGATGACCGTGCTGGGCCCGCTCCCCACCTCCATCGCCGCCCAGCGTTTCGTCACTTCCCCCGGTGAGACCGTCCTCGGCTTCACCGACGCGGACGCGGTCCGGCGCACCGTGCCGGTGCGGGACGGCGAGGAGACCCGTGACGCCTCCCCCGTCGTGTGGCGGACCGGCGCCCGCTCCACGGAACCGCATCTGCTGGCCGTCGGGCAGCCCGGCAGCGGCACCACCACGCTGCTGCGCTCCATCGCCCTCCAGGCCCTCCAGCACGGCGATGTCCTCGTCGTCGAAGGCAGCGGAACGGGCGAGTACGGCTGTCTGACCGGGCGGGCCGGAGTCCTCGCCGTGGAGTGCGGGCTCTCCGGAGCGCTGGCGGCCCTCGAATGGGCCGCCCACGAGACGGAGCGGCGCCTGATCACCGCCAACCGCGCACGGCAGGCCGGGCATCCCGCCCCCGACGACATCAGGCGCCCGCTCTGGATCCTGCTGGACCGGCCCAGCGCCCTCGGGCCCCTGGCGGCGGCCGACGGGCGGCCCGATCCCCAGGAACTGCTCCAGGTGCCACTGCGGCACGGCCGGGCGGCAGGGGTCATCGTGGTCATGACCGACCAGTTCGACTGTCTGGACAGCCTCACGGAGACCGTACGGACCCACACCCGGGCCCGGGTCGTCCTCGGCCCGGCCTCGCACGAGCAGGCCGCGTCCGTGCTGGGTGTCCGCCCGCACACCACGCCGGCCGCCGAGGTCCCGGCGGGCCGGGGATACGCCCGGCTCGGCACCGGACCCGTACTGCGGCTCCAGGTGCCGGCCACGCCGGACCCGCACGACGACGCCACCAGCGAGACGCACCGCCGGGCGGTGCTGGACCTGCTGCCCGGCCACGGGACGCCGCCGGACGCGGACGGCGCCGGGCCCCTGCCCGTGTCCGTGCCTGTCGAAGCGGTTCCGGCAGAACCGGTCCCGACAGAAGCGGTCCCGGTGGAAGCAGTTCCGGTGGAAGCGGTTCCGGTCGGGACCGGGTCCCCCGGCGCGGTGCCGGCCGGGGCGGTGTCGCGGGATGCCGTGCCGGGGGACGCCAGGACGCCGAAGCCGGTGGGCAAGCCCCAGCCCGCGGTCGCCGAAGGATGACGCCCCCGTCCCGCAGGGCGCCGGGCGGACAGCGGATCTCCGGGTCCGCCGTCCGCCCGGCGCCGTACGGGACACGGCCGGGGCGCTCAGGCCACGAAACTCCGCGGGGTCTCCACCCCGGCGCCGACACCCGACCTCACCAGCTCGGCGGCGGCGGCGAGCCGCACGGCCGCCTCGTCCGCCACCGGGCCCCCCACCGTGAACGGCAGCCGCACATAGCCCTCGAACGCCCCGTCCACGCCGAACCGGGGGCCGGACGGCACCCGGACGCCGACCCGCTCGCCCGCCACCGCCAGCCGGGACCCGGAGAGACCGCCCGTACGCACCCACAGGGTCAGCCCGCCGCGCGGCGTCTCGAACTCCCAGTCGGGCAGCTCCCGGCGCAGCGCGGCGATCAGGTCGTCACGGTTCTCGCGGGCCTGGCCGCGCCGGAGCTCCACCGCCTGCTCCCAGCCGCCGGTCCGCATCAGCCAGTTGATGGCGAGCTGCTCCAGTACCGGTGTGCCCATGTCGGCGTACGCGCGGGCGGCCACCAGGCTGCGGATCACATCCGGGGCGGCCCGCACCCAGCCGATCCGCATCCCTGCCCAGAACGCCTTGCTGGCCGAGCCCACGGTCAGGACCGTGCTGCCCGCGGGATCGAAGGCGCAGACCCGTCGCGGCATCTCGGTATCGGCGTCCAGGCGCAGTTCGTTCATGGTCTCGTCTACGACCAGGACCGTTCCGGCGGAGCGGGCCGCGTCGACCAGGGCCCTGCGCTGCTGTTCGTCGGCCAGCGCGCCGGTGGGATTGTGGAAGTCGGCGACGACGTAGGCGAGCCGGGGGGCCGAATCGCGCAGCACCTGCCGCCAGCGGTTCATGTCCCAGCCGCGCAGCCCCTCCTCCATCGCCACCGGCACCAGGCGGGCGCCGGCCTCGCGCATCAGCTGGAGGATGTTGGCGTAACTGGGCGACTCCACCGCGATGCGCTCGCCGCGCCCGGCGAAGAGGTGGCAGATGGCGTCTATCGCACCCATGGCGCCGGTGGTGACCATGATCTGTTCCGGCATCGTCGGAATGCCGCGCTCGATATAGCGGTCGGCGATCATCTGCCGCAGCGCGGGCAGACCCGCCGGGTAGTCCCCATGGGTGTGCGCGTACGGAGGCAGCTCCTCCAGCGCGCCCTGGACGGCGCGGGTGAGCCACGGCTCGGGGGCGGGCAGCGAGGCGCAGCCCAGATCGATCATCGAGCCGAGCGACTCCGGGGGGAGCGGTTCGAGACCGCGGGCCGGCAGCGGGTTGCCCGCCGGGACCGCGGTCCAGCTGCCGGCGCCGCGGCGGGACTCCAGGAACCCCTCGGCCCGCAGGGCCTCGTAGGCGGCGGCCACCGTGGTCCGGCTGAGGGCCAGGGCCAGGGCCAGTTCGCGTTCGGCGGGCAGCCGGGCGGCGACCGGGACCCGGCCTTCGAGGACGAGCAGCCGCACCCCGTCGGCGAGCGCCCGGTAGGCGGGCGGCCTGCGACTGCCCGGTCCGGCCGGCCGGGGCTGCTGGGCCTGGAGCTGCCGGGCGAGCTGCGCGGCCCCCACCGTCGAAGTCCATTGCACCATCGAAATCAGTCCACCTTCCTCGGATTGGCCATGGTTGGTGGCCAATCCCCCGCCCCAGAGTAACCACGAAGCAGTCCACAACCACCACATCAGGGGGCACCACTTGTTCAGGACCACCACCCCGAGCGGAACCCACCTCACGCGGCGGCTGGTCCAGCTGTACGTCGGTCTGGCGTTGTACGGCGCGAGTGCGGCCCTCCTGGTACGCGCCGGACTGGGCCTGGAGCCGTGGGGCGTACTGCACCAGGGCCTCGCCGAACTGACCGGCATCTCCATCGGCGTCGTCTCGATCATCGTCGGCGCGGTCGTCCTGCTGCTCTGGATCCCGCTCCGGCAGCGCCCAGGGCTCGGCACCGTGTCGAACGTCTTCGTGGTCGGCCTGGCCATGGACGGCACCCTCGCCCTGCTGCCGGAGACGCACGGGCTCGGGGTGCGGATCCCGCTGATGCTCGCGGGCGTCGTGCTCAACGGCGCGGCGACGGGGCTGTACATCACGGCCCGGTTCGGCCCCGGCCCGCGCGACGGACTGATGACCGGCCTGAACCGGGTCACCGGACACTCCATCCGGCTGGTCCGCACGGCGATGGAGGTGGCCGTCGTGGTGACCGGCTTCCTGCTCGGCGGCTCGCTCGGCGTCGGCACGGTCGTGTACGCGCTGGCGATCGGCCCCCTCGCCCAGATCTTCCTGCGGGTGTTCGCCGTCCCCGCGCCCGCCGAGGGCCCCGGGGACGTTGCCGCCACGACACCGGAGCAGTCCATACTGCCGCAGTGAACTCAGGACGCCACCCCTATCTGGACCACCCCACGACGATCCCGTTCGCCCACCGCGGCGGGACGGCGGACGGGGCGGAGAACACCGCGGCCGCCTTTCGCAGGGCGGCCGCCGCGGGTTACCGCTACTTCGAGACCGATGTGCACACCACGGCCGACGGGCGGCTGGTCGCCTTCCACGACGCCACGCTCGACCGGGTGACGGATGGCCGGGGCCGGATATCGCAGCTGCCGTGGAGCGAGGTGAGCAGGGCCAGGGTGGCGGGCAGCGAACCGCTGCCGCTCTTCGAGGAACTGCTGGAGGAGTTTCCCGGGGCCCGCTGGAACGTCGATCTGAAGGCGGAGTCCGCGCTCGCGCCGCTCCTCGCGCTGATCCGCCGGACCGGCGCCTGGGACCGGGTGTGCGTCGGCTCGTTCTCGGAGGCGCGGGTGGCCAGGGCGCACCGACTGGCGGGTCCGCGTCTGGCCACGTCGTACGGCGTGCGCGGGGTCCTGGGCCTGCGGCTTCGCGCGTACGGCATTCCGGCGGCGCTGCGCGCGGGCGCCGTGTGCGCGCAGGTCCCGGAGACCCAGAACGGCATCCGGGTCGTCGACCGGAAGTTCGTCCGCACCGCGCATGCGCGCGGCCTCCAGGTCCACGTCTGGACGGTGAACGAACCCGAACGGATGGCGGCGCTCCTGGACCTCGGAGTGGATGGCATCATGACCGATCACATCGAGACGCTGCGAACGGTGCTGAGCGAGCGGGGGGCCTGGTCCTGACGCCGGCCCGTCCACGTCCGTACGGGGTCGATCGAGGGGGCGCGGGTTGAGTACCGGAACCACAGGGAAGGCCGGTCCGGCGGAGCTGCCGCCGCCGGACACCGGGGCGGCGGCCGCCCGGCTGCGGGAGCAACGCGGCTGGTACTTCTACGACTTCGCCTGCTCCGTGTATTCCACGAGCGTGCTCACGGTCTTCCTCGGCCCGTATCTCACGTCGATAGCCAAGGCCGCGGCGGACCCGGACGGTTTCGTCCATCCGCTGGGCATACCCGTGCGCGCCGGGTCGCTGTTCGCGTATGCCGTCTCGGCGTCCGTCGTGGTGGCCGTGATACTGATGCCGATCGTGGGCGCCGCGGCGGACCGCACGGGCCGCAAGAAGCCGCTGCTGGCGGCCGCCGCCTATGTCGGTGCCGCGGCGACGACCGGGATGTTCTTCCTGGACGGCCACCGCTATCTGCTGGGCGCCTTCCTGCTGATCGTGGCGAACGCGGCGATCTCGGTGTCGATGGTGCTCTACAACTCCTATCTGCCGCAGATCGCCGAGCCGGAGGAGCGCGACGCGGTTTCCTCGCGCGGCTGGGCGTTCGGCTACACCTCGGGCGCACTGGTCCTGGTGCTGAACCTGGTCCTCTACACGGGCCACGAATCGTTCGGGCTCGCGGAGTCCGACGCGGTGCGCATCTGTCTCGCCTCGGCGGGCGTGTGGTGGGGCGCATTCACGATCATCCCCCTGCGCCGGCTGCGCGACCGCCGGGTGGCACCGGACGGCGAGGGGGCCGTCGGCTCCGGCTGGCGTCAGCTCATGGCCACCCTGCGCGACATGCGCCGCCATCCGCTCACCCTGTCCTTCCTGCTCGCGTACCTCATCTACAACGACGGGGTGCAGACGGTGATCTCGCAGGCCTCGGTGTACGGCTCCGAGGAACTGGACCTGGACCAGACGACCCTGATCACGGCGGTGCTGCTGGTGCAGGTGCTCGCGGTGGCGGGGGCCCTGGGGATGGGGCGGCTCGCCCGGGTCCACGGCGCGAAGCGCACGATTCTGGCGTCGCTGGTCATCTGGACGCTGATCCTGATCGCCGCGTACTTCCTGCCCGCCGACGCGCCGCTCTTCTTCTACGCCCTCGCGGCGGCGATCGGCCTGGTGCTGGGCGGGAGCCAGGCACTGTCCCGTTCACTGTTCTCGCATCTGGTGCCGCGCGGGAAGGAGGCCGAATACTTCTCGGCGTACGAGATGAGCGACCGCGGTCTGAGCTGGCTGGGGCCGCTGGTCTTCGGCGTGGCGTACCAGCTGACCGGCAGTTACCGGGAGGCGATCATCTCGTTGGTCGTGTTCTTCCTGCTCGGTTCCGCGCTGCTCGCGAGGGTCCCGGTACGGCGGGCCGTGGCGGCCGCAGGCAATCCTGTTCCGGAGAGGATTTAGACGTTGAAGTCAAAGGCCGGTAGTGTACGCCTTTGGCCTGCCCGGAGGACCGTTACTGCGAGTGGAAACAGCCAAACCGTTGAGTGACACCTTCCGCCAGATGTGACAAACCGGGCAATGGTGGGTACTCAACCCTGAAAAGCAGCGGCACGACGGGCGACGCATGACCGGCAACGGGAATCTTTACCGCCGACCGGACGTTGACCGGATGACGACGACAGCGACACCTGTCCTGTGGGCGACAAGCCCGGGAGGCACGATTCATGAGTGAGCGAGCTCTCCGCGGCACGCGACTCGTGGTTACCAGCTACGAGACGGACCGCGGCATCGATCTGGCCCCGCGCCAGGCGGTGGAGTACGCATGCCAGAACGGACATCGATTTGAGATGCCGTTCTCGGTAGAGGCGGAAATTCCGCCGGAGTGGGAGTGCAAGGCGTGCGGCGCCCAGGCACTCCTGGTGGACGGGGATGGCCCCGAGGAGAAGAAGGGCAAGCCTGCGCGTACGCACTGGGACATGCTCATGGAGCGGCGCACCCGCGAGGAGCTGGAGGAGGTGCTGGCCGAGAGGCTGGCGGTTCTGCGCTCCGGAGCCATGAACATTGCCGTGCATCCGCGGGACAGCAGGAAATCTGCCTGACCGCGCAACACCGCGTTCAAGAGCCGCGGGCCGTGACACAGTTCCTGTGTCACGGCCCGCGGCTTTTCTCTGTGCGCCCGCACCGGGCACGCGATGCACCACGCACCGGCCCGGCTCGGCTTCGGCTTCGGCTTCGGGACAGCTGCCCCCGCGGGGCCGTGCGCCCGGCCCGGCCCGTGGGGGTGTCACGGCGACACCCCCACGGGCACGCGCTACGGCGTCAGGGGCGGGCGCGGGCCCCGGGAGTCGTCGTCGGGCCCCGAGGGCGCCTGGGTGCCGTCCTCCCGGATGACCTCCCCCTGGACGACCTTTCCGTCCGGCTGGTGCATACGGGCCTGCTGGAAGGCGTCGGAGAGGCTGCCGGGCGCGGCGGCCCGCATCCGGCGCTCCAGGGACCGCTCCGCGTACCGGCCGAGCATCGTGCGGACCGGCGGCACCAGGAGGAGCAGCCCGGCCACGTCCGAGATCATGCCGGGGATCATCAGGAGCAGGCCGCCCAGCATCAGGAAGCCGTTGCCCTTGGTGCCCTGGGGAGCCGCGGGCGGGGCGGCCGTGGCGCCGGGCTGCCCCGGCATCTGCTGGAGGGTCTCGGTGAGGTTGCGGAAGGCCCGGCGGCCGGCCCGCTTGATGACCACGGCCCCGAGGAAGGCGCCGCCCACCAGGAGCAGCAGGACGGTGAGCCCGCCCGCCGCGTCGGCCACCACGGTCAGCAGCCAGATCTCCAGCACCAGCCAGGCGGCGATGCCGAGCGGCAGGAAGGTGCGGGCGCGCGAACGCTTCGGACGGGTCGGGGGCGGTGTGCCGGTCGTCATGCTCCCAGTGTGCCTGTACGGGCGTGCGGACGACGTAAGAGGGTGATCATGGCGTCGGGGGACGGCAGGCGCTCCCGGGAGCCGCCGTGGGGCCTCGGGCGGGCCGCGGAGCGGCCCTCAGGAGGACTTGCGGCCCAGGGCCTTGTTCGTCCGGGTGGTGATGCCCCAGCCGGTGACCCGCCAGAGCGCCTCGACGAAGATGTCGCGGCTCATCTTCGAGTCGCCCACCTCGCGGTCCACGAAGGTGATCGGCACCTCGACGACGTGGTAGCCCGCTTCGACGGCGCGGCGGGCGAGGTCCACCTGGAAGCAGTAGCCCTGAGAGGCGACCTCGCCGAGGCCGAGGCCCTTGAGCGTCTCGGTGCGGAAGGCCCGGTAGCCGCCGGTGACATCCCGGACCGAGAGTCCGAGGGCGAGGCGGGAGTAGAGGCTGCCGCCGCGGGAGATCATCTCGCGGCTCTTGGGCCAGTTGACCACACGGCCGCCCGGAACCCAGCGGGAGCCGAGGACCAGGTCCGCCCCCTTCAGCGCGGTGAGCAGCCGGGGCAGCTCCTCGGGCTGGTGGGAGCCGTCGGCGTCCATCTCGACCAGCACGCCGTATCCGTGCTCGGAGCCCCAGTCGAAGCCCGCCAGGTAGGCCGCGCCGAGCCCTTCCTTGCCCTTGCGGTGCAGGACGTGGACCTTGTCGTCCTCGGCCGCGATCTCGTCGGCGGCCTTTCCGGTGCCGTCGGGGCTGTTGTCGTCGGCGACCAGGATGTCGGCCTCCGGCACGGCGGCGCGCACGCGGTCGACGATCGGTTTGATGTTCTCGACCTCGTTGTAGGTCGGAATGATCACCAAGACCTTGCCGAGCGGGCCGTACTGCCTCTGACCGCCGTCGTTCACTGCTGCCCCTTAAAGTCCGTACGCAGACGCACACCATATCGAGCGCGACGCCGTCGGATTCCGACGCGGTGGCACAGCCGCACCCGCAGGCCGGGGCAGACCCGTGGAACTGGGGACAGAACCCACGGACGGAGCGGTCGGCGGAGCCGTGGCGGGGGTGCTGCGGATCGGGGCCCGGCGCCCTTCGGGCCGACCTGGGACCCGCTGGCTGCGGGTCGACCGAGAGCCGTTGTCTACTGAACGTCCGGGCCCCACCCGGGTCACACCCTCCGTCCGGTTCGAACCTTCCCTCGCCCCCGAGGCGCGGACGCTGAACCTGGCTGTCAGGGGTGGTGCGCCGGTGCGGCACACCACCCCATGACCCAGCGGCGTTCGACGACTGCGTGGAGGTTTAACCGGTCGGACGTCCTGTGGTGGACCCGGCCGAACCTACCGGCCCCTGGGCGCTTTCTGTCAACACTCGCTCGACCTGCGGCTTTTGCCCAAATTGCCAGGTCAGTGCCGAAGATCCGCAGGTCGCGGCAGCGGGCGTACGCCCTTCGATCGGCGGTACGAAATAGTCACACGTCACTCGTTCGGCCGTACGTAGACAGTTTGTCCGAACACCACGGTCCGCAGACAGACCGGGAGTTCGGCCCCGGGTGTGAGATCGGGCAGGCCGGGCGTGCCGGACCGGGGGTCGGTCGACCAGCGGGCGACCCGGTCGTCGGGGGCCTGGACCAGCAGGTCATCGGTACGCCAGATCGCGTAGTCGGCCGGGGCCCCGGGCACCAGGAGCCCGGCGTCGTCGCGGCCGATGGCCCGCCAGCCTCCCCGGGTGTGGGCCGTGAAGCCGGCGCGTACGGAGATCCGGTGCTCCGGCGTGCGGTGGAAGGCGGCGGCCCGCACCGTCCCCCAGGGATCGAGCGGGGTGACCGGGCTGTCCGAGCCGAAGGCGAGCGGCACCCCGGCGCGCAGCAGGGCGGCGTAGGGGTTGAGCGTCCCGGCCCGCTCCGCACCGAGACGCTGGGCGTACATGCCCTCCGCACCTCCCCAGGCCGCGTCGAAGGCGGGCTGGACGGAGGCGGTGAGGCCCAGTTCGGCGAAGGCGGCGACGGTTTCGGGGGTCAGCATCTCGGCGTGCTCGACACGGTGGCGGGCGGCCCGGATCCGGGCGAGCCCGAGGGTCCCGGCGGCGGCCCGGACCCCTTCGACGACAGCGGAGACCGCGGCGTCGCCGATGGCGTGGAAGCCGGCCTGGAGCCCCGCCTCGGTGCAGGCGGTCACGTGCGCGGCGATCTGCGCGGCGTCCAGGTGTGCGGTACCCGTGTGCGGGGCGTCCGCGTAGGGCTCGTGCAGGCAGGCGGTGTGCGAGCCGAGGGAACCGTCGACGAAGAGGTCCCCGGCCGCGCCGATCGCGCCGAGCTCACGGATGCGGCGCGCGCTCTTCTCGTCGGTGACCTGCTCCGCCCACAGCCCGAAGACCCGAGGTCCGGGCCGCTCGGCGGCGAGCGCCAGGAGGCCGGTGAGGTCCTCCTCGTCGGAGATGTCGGGCCCGGCGCACTCATGGACGGTGCCGATGCCGAGGGAGGCGGCGTGGCGCAGTGCGGCCCGCTGGGCGTCCGCGCGCTGGCGCCGCGAGAGGGCGCCGTGCGCGGCGGACCGTACGGCGTGGTGGGCGGGGCCGGTCAGCGGGGCGTCGGGGTGGTAGCCGGTCATCCCCGCGACACCCGGGACGAGGTCCAGCAGCGCCGTCGTGACAACGGCGGAGTGCACATCGATCCGGGGCAGATAGAGGGCCCGCCCACCGGCGGCCGCGTCCAGTTCGGCCCGCGAGGGGTGGCGCCGCTCGGGCCAGCGCGCGGCGTCCCAGCCGTGTCCGAGCAGGACCCGCTCGGCGGGGTGGCTGTTCGCGAACGCGCGTACGAGATCGAGGGCGTCGGCGAGCGTGCGGGCACCGGAGAGGTCCAGCCCGGTCAGGGCCAGCCCGGTGGCCGTGGTGTGCACATGGGCGTCCGTGAAGGCCGGTGTGACCAGGGCCCCTTCGAGGTCGACCACGTCGTCGACGCCGCTCGCGAAGGCGTCGGCGGCTCCTTCGGATCCCACCCAGGCGACATGCCCGCGCTCGATGACCATCGCGGTGGCGAACGGATCGGCGGGGCTGTGGACGTCTCCACCGCGCAGCAGCACGGTGCGGTGTTCGGGGGCGCTCTGGGGGGCGGTGCTGTCGGTCATGGAACCAGTCTCGCGCCTGCCGGGAGCCGCTCGCGCCGCGGCCCCCCTCGCAGGGAGCGCCCCCGGTGTCTCAGACGCGCGGCGGGCGCGCCTCGTACGGGGTGGACAGGACGACGGTCGTCCGGGTGGACACCCCGGCCAGCGAACGGATCCGGGTGAGCAGGTGCTCCAGCTCCAGCGGCGTGGCCACCCGCACCTTGAGGATGTAGTTCTCGTCCCCGGCCACGCTGTGGCAGGCCTCCAGCTCGGGCACCCCGGCGAGCCGCTCCGCGATGTCGTCCGGTGCGCTCGGGTCGAACGGTTTCACCGAGATGAACGCGGTGAGGGGCAGTCCCACGGCTTCGGGGTCGACGACCGCGGCGTAGCCGCGGATCACCCCGCGCTGCTCCAGCCGGCGGACGCGCTGATGAACGGCCGAGGTGGACAGGCCCGTGGCCTTGCCCAGGTCGGTGTAGCTCATCCGCCCGTCCTTGACGAGCAACTCCACAATCTGACGGTCCAGCTCCTCCATGCGGATCAACCTATTGCCCCACGTCCCTCCCGGCACACCCATGGGCGCTCAGGAGGGGCACCTGCGGGCGGCATGTGACGAATACCACAGGTTTACGGGTGGGTATCCGACCGGCTCGCGATTACGGCCCGCGCGCGACGGGAAGTGCTTGCTGTGGTCGAGGCCGTGGCGCCTTGTCGGCCCACCCGAGGGGGGAATTTCCATGCAGAGCCTGAAGCTCACCGGACGTACCGAACCTGAGCCCGTCGATCCCGACGAGGACGGCGCGCCCGACGCGTACGACACATTCGAGATGTACCGGGTGATCTGCCCGGACTGCGCGCAGCCGATCGCGCTCCTGGCCGACGAGGACACCCTCCCGGAGCACGCGCTGTGCCCGACCCCGTGGAACCCGTTCGTCCTCACGGTGTGCGCCGGCACCGGACGCGGCGCCTCGGAGTCCCGGCCGGCCGATGAGTCGCTGGAGGCCCAGGAGCAGGAGACGGCCCTGCTGTTGACGCTCCCTCAGGGACTCGACTGGCGGATGCAGCCCTTCTCGCACGCCGGCGGCCCCGGCTCGCGGCCGCTGCAGATGCCCCAGATGCGGCGTCACGCCGCCTGACGCCCCGCCCGCGCGTCGCGCCCCGTCCCGCGCGTCGCGCCTCTTTACCGGGGTCGTGCTTCTTTACCCGGGTCGCGCCTCTTCACCGGGTCGCGCCTCTTCACCGGGTCGCGCCTCTTCTCCTGGCCGTGCTTCTTCTCCTGGCCGTGCTTCTTCTCCTGGCCGCACCCCTTTCTCGCGCCGCACCACGACGGTCCGTCCGGCGTGGTGCCCGCGGTCGACGGCCTTGTGCTCCACGGCGGTGAGCGGGCCGCCCGCGCGGCACGTACCGCGGAGCGCCCGCCGGCGAACCACCCGTCCACCGGGCCCGGCTCCGCCATGGGGAGAGCACCGGCCCCTGCCGGGCCGCCACGACCAAGACTGGAACCGGATCATGGCGACGCCCGCACGGCCGGACCCGGGCCTTCCGGGTCAGCGTGTCTCGGGACCCGCGAGGTGGCGGGCGATGACCATGCGCTGGATCTGATTGGTGCCTTCGACGATCTGGAGCACCTTGGCCTCGCGCATCAGCCGCTCGACGGGGAAGTCCAGGGTGTAGCCGTAGCCGCCGAGCACCTGGACGGCATCCACGGTCACCCGCATGGCCGTGTCCGTACAGAAGAGTTTGGCCATGGCCGCCTGCCGCGAGAAGGACTCCCCCGCATCACGCCGCCGCGCCGCCTCCAGATACAGGGCGCGCCCCGCCTCGATCTGGGTCGCCATGTCGGCGAGCATGAAACGCAGCCCCTGGAAGTCCGCGATGGGGCGGCCGAACTGCCGCCGCCCGGTGGCGTATCCGACGGCCTCGTCCAGCGCCGCCTGGGCGACACCGATGGCGCAGGCCGCGATGCCCAGGCGCCCGGAGTCGAGCGCGGACAGCGCGATGGCGAAGCCCTGGCCCTCCTCGCCGATACGGCGGTCGTCACCGATCCGTACCCCGTCGAAGTTGAGCTGGGCGGTGGGCGAGCCCTTCATACCCATCTTCTTCTCCGGGACGGCCGCGTTCAGGCCCTCGGCGTCGCCGGGGACGAGGAAGGCGGTGATGCCGCGGGGACCCTCGACGCCGGTGCGGGCCAGCACCGTGTAGAAGTCGGCGATTCCGCCGTGGGTGATCCAGGCCTTGGTGCCGGTGATGACCCAGTCGTCACCGTCCCGTACCGCTTTCGTACGCAGCGAGGCGGCGTCGGATCCCGAGGAGGGCTCGGAGAGGCAGTAGGCGCCCAGCAGGCCGCCCGAGAGCATCGCCGGAAGGTGCGCGGTCCGCTGCTCCTCCGTGCCGTATCCGGCGAGCGCGTGGCAGGCCAGCGAGTGGACGCTGACACCGAGACCCACGGTGAGCCGGGCCGCGGCCAGTTCCTCCAGCACCTGGAGATAGACCTCGTAGGGCTGGTCGCCGCCGCCGTACGCGGAGTCGTAGGGCAGTCCGAGCAGGCCGGATTCGGAGAGCAGGGCGAATACCCCGCGCGGGAACGTGCCCGCTTCCTCCTCCTCGGCGGCCCGGGGAGCGATCTCCTTCGACACGATGTCGCGGACGAGCGCGACGAGCTGCCGGGATTCCTCGGTGGGCAGGTGGCGTTCCACCAGCTGCGGGGCACGGTCGGTCATGACGGCGCTCTCCTCCCTGTCGGGCGTTGCGACGGTCGCGCGCGCAGGGGTGTGGGCGGCGCCGCCGGGTGATCTCCCGGGCTGCACCCGGGAATAGTCATACTGCCCAACCGATCCTGCCCTCCCGGATCACGAGAGGCGCTGGCCAGCGGCCGTGGCGCGTTGAGTATGCCCGATCGGAGCGCTTCCGTCACGGGGTGCGCGGCGAGCCCGACGGTCATGGAAATTGGTCCGAACCATTGACCCAACTGGTCTAGTCCTTCTACGGTTCCACCGAACGCCTTACCGCGTTCATGCCAAGTCTCACCATGATCGGCCGCGCACCGGTGCACCGGTGCGCGGAGTCCGACCCCGCACCCCCCACGCTCAAGCCCTCCCCCACGAGGAGCCACGATGTTCAGACTGCACCGTCCCCGCGCCCGTTTCAGGGCGCTCGCCGCAGCCGCCTGTACGGCCGCTCTCGGCGCCACACTTCTCGGCGTCGCGGGTACGTCATCGGCCGGCGCGGCCCCCGCCCCCCAGCAGCAGGCGGCTCCGGCCGCCGAGGCCGCCCCCACGGCGGCCGGCGGCAAGGTGGTCGGATACTTCACCAACTGGGGCGTCTACGACCGGAATTACCACGTCAAGAACATCGAGACATCCGGTTCCGCGGACAAGCTCACGCACATCAACTACGCCTTCGGCAACGTCACCGGCGGCAAGTGCGCGATCGGCGACTCCTACGCCGACCACGAGAAGGCCTACACCGCGGACCAGTCCGTCGACGGTGTCGCCGACACCTGGGACCAGGAGCTGCGCGGCAACTTCAACCAGCTGCGCAAGCTGAAGAAGCTCCACCCCGACCTCAAGATCCTCTGGTCGTTCGGCGGCTGGACCTGGTCGGGCGGCTTCGGTGACGCGGCGAAGAACCCCGCCGCGTTCGCCGAGTCCTGCTACAACCTGGTCGAGGACCCCCGCTGGGCCGATGTCTTCGACGGCATCGACATCGACTGGGAGTACCCCAACGCCTGCGGCCTGACCTGCGACACCAGCGGCCGTGACGCCTACGGCAACCTGCTGTCCGCGCTGCGCGCCAAGTTCGGCACCGGCAACCTGGTCACCTCCGCGATCACCGCCGACGGCTCGGACGGCGGCAAGATCGACGCGGTGGACTACGCGGGAGCGGCGAAGTACCTCGACTGGTACAACCCGATGACGTACGACTTCTTCGGCGCCTGGGATCCCAAGGGCCCGACGGCTCCGCACTCCCCGCTGACCTCCTACACCGGCATTCCGCAGGAGGGCTTCAACACCGACGCCGCGATCTCCAAGCTCAAGGGTCTCGGAATCCCGTCCGAGAAGCTGCTGCTCGGGATCGGCTTCTACGGCCGCGGCTGGACCGGGGTCACCCAGTCCGAGCCGGGCGGTACGGCCACGGGTGCGGCGGCCGGCAAGTACGAGGCGGGCATCGAGGACTACAAGGTCCTCAAGAGCAGTTGCCCGGCGACGGGCACCGTCGCCGGAACCGCGTACGCCCACTGCGGCACCAACTGGTGGAGCTACGACACCCCGGCGACCATCGCCTCGAAGATGGACTACAAGAACCAGCAGGGCCTGGGCGGCACCTTCTTCTGGGAGCTGAGCGGTGACACCACCGACGGCGAGCTGATCAAGGCGATCAGCTGACCGTCACGGACCGTGTGTGAGGGGCGGGGAGCCGGAAGGGCTCCCCGCCCCTTCTCGTGCCGGGTCCTCCGTGCCGACTCCTCCGTGCCGGGTCCTCCGTGCCGGGGTCGCCTCGGGACGGGTGCGGGTGCCGGGCGCCGGCGGTCATCGTCCGGCCGGCACCGGGCCAGCACGTCAGCCGTCCCGCCAGACCCCCGCGAGAGCCATCGACGTGATCTGCTCCATGGAGAGGACGGGGGCCTTGCGTGTGACAGGGGTCCCGAAGGAGGAGCTGTTCAGCTCCGAGATCAGCACCCTGCGTCCGTCGTCGTAGAGGACGTCCACGTCCCACTGCACGATGTCGGGGTGGCTCTGCAGCGGCTCCCTGCGGGTCACGATCTTTCCGCCGCCGGGAAGGCTCTTCCCCTCGCTGAACAAGGGCACGAGTTCCTTCCGTCCGGGCTTCCACTGCTGGATGCTCACGGCCAGCAGGGACTCGCCCCGTCCGTCATCGACCGTGACATCGGCGTACCCCCTGCCGCTGCCCTCCCGCTGCGAAATCCGAAGGTTCCCCGGAATCAACTTCTCCAGGTTGCGCAGGATTTCGCGCTCCGTCATCTTGCCGGTACTGGGCAGCTCGGGAGGGGACGGCGCCCGCGGCACGGCCGCCATGACGGGTTCCCAGTCCTTCGACGTGGCGATTCTTGAGAGGTGCTCGACCGTCAAGGGCAGTGAGGAGCGAGGAGTGGCGCCCGTTCTTTCGGCCGAAGCGTCACGCTGCACGACCGACACCAGCACCCCGTCCCTGGACAGCAGTCGCGCGGACCACTGCTTCGCCCCCTCGGGCTCGAAGGGATCGGCATAGCCTCGGTTGACCACCAGTGTGCGATGACCGTCGACGGTCTTCTTCACACATTGATCAAACGGATTGTACGAGCGCAGCGGGCATTCGGCCGCGAGACGCAGAGCGGAACGGGGCGGGCGTGAGACCGACACTTCGACGAACGATCTGTCACGCCCGTCGTCGAACACCAAGCGGGCGGACGGTTCGGGTGATTCCGCAAGACCCGATCCGGATTCATGCGAAACGCTTCCCTCCGGAAGCAGGGATCGCAGAGTGTCTTTCATCAGATCCCCTGATACCGGCCTGCCCGAGGACCCGTCCACCGTCATGGCGGAAATCATGGCCGCGGACAGCCCCAGCGCCAGGGCGACAGAAAGCGTGATCGTCCGCCTTCCGGAGCCCCGTGTGAACATCTTTGAGGCGCGCCCGGGGAAAGTGTTTCGATTTTCGCGAGTCAAGAGAACCACCGTACCGATATGGATGACGGACGCGGAAATACCATCCTGTGCTTCCTTCGCGGGAGATCCGGCCGGCGCTCCCACGAAGCGTGCGGAGCCATCTGGCTGCCGCCCCCGAGGGGGACCACGGGGCAGCCAGATGGCTTTTCACGCCGTTTTCGCAGACGCAACAGATTCTGTGCCTGCTGTCACGCCGGCCGAGTCATGCTCAGCAGCCGTTCACATCGGCCCAGTTCACCCACATGAGGGGGCTCGCATCGCTGAACGGGCTTCCGACGTAGGACCAGGCACCGCCCTTGAAGAAGCGGTAATTGATGCCATGGTTCCGGTCATTGAAGCCGCACAGGTCCTTGCCGGTGTGGTTGATCACGGAGTTGACCGGCGTCCCGGTGCTCAGAACGCTGTTGTACTTCGTCCACTTCTCCCATTGCTGCCCACCGTAGTTCTGCTGGGCGTAGAGAAAAGCGTAGTCGCCGCGCGCCGCGGACTCGTTGGCCTGGGCCGGCGCCGCCGTCACACCGGTGACAGCCAAACCGGACAACGGAAGAAGGGTGAGGGCGACAGCGGAAAGCAGACGCTTCATGGGGTTCCTCTCTGGGTACGACGGAATATCCGGGACGGCCGATTCACCCGGCGGACAGGGTCCGGCGACCCTGTCCGCCGGGAACGAGGAGGCCGCACAGATGTCGGACTCCTGCGTGGGCCATGCGATGTTGTCGCCGACTAGCACTCAAGGAAGAGCGGGGTCCCCGTGGGATCAACGCCGATACGGATGCCGCTCCAGGCGCTCCCCTGCATCGGGTTGCTGTTCGTGAAGGGCGCCCCGACGTAGCTGTAGGAACCGTTCATGAAGGCGTACTTCTGCCTTCCGTCCCTGGAGATGCCGCAGAGCTTCCCCGGACCGTTGTAGATGACGGAGTTGATGGCTGTCGGGTAACCCTGGATCTCCTTCTGGTTGCAGTCGTGGAAGAACTGGGTTCCGCCGTAGTTCTGCTGCGAGTAGAGCCAGGCGTGCGTACAAGCGGCCGTGCCGCTCATGGTGTTCTCCGACGCGGACGCCGCCGAGGCGGACCCCGCGGTCAGAAGCGGAGCCGCTACGCCGACCATCGCGGTCAGGCACGCGGCGGCCACGGCCGAAGCAATCTTCTTCATGGACGTTTTTCTCCTTCGGAGATGGATGTCATTCGAGAAATCGTGATCAGTGCCACTGGGGCGAAGCGGACGAGGCAGAGGGAAGCGCCGGCCCAGCGGGACCGCGGCGATCGAGCACGCCGCGAGCGAATCTCGTGCGACGGGAAGTCCCGATCCCACTGCCCACCGCCCGCCTCCGCTCAAGCGCGGCAGAACCCGTCGACGGCAAGCCGCACGCCGTCACTGACGAACCTTCGCTGTGACACGTTGTCACACGTTACATACAGAAGCGGGGCGGCGCCAGTGCGGACAGTGGTTCGGCGCGCACTCCGCGTTCCGGCCAGCACCCGTGCTGTGCCGGACAGTTGGCCTGGGGACCACGGTCCTGCCCTCCGCGTGGGTGCAGGACCGCTGGTTGCCAAAACACCGTGTGCCATGGGTAGACAGCTGCTCGCCGGTGCGGGTCGAGCGCAGTTCCGACCGCCCTGTCACAACTTCCCCGGCTGCTCGGTCAATCCGGGTGCGAGGCTGAGCCGTGCATGCTCCAGTACGCCGCACCGCCCGGGATTCGCACGACTCCCGGATCGAGCCCAAGAGAGGTGGCAGACACCGTGTGGAGGGGAAGACGTCCCGGGGCGGGGCGAGGTGTCCGGCACGGGCCGGCCGCTCGCCGAATGAACGCCCGGCCGTCAGGCGCCGGCCAGCGCTCCGCGCAGCTTGTTCCGCGAGTTGACCTCGAGCTTGGTGAACACCTTGTGCAGGTGCCACTCCACCGTACGAGGGCTGATGAACAGCTCGGCACCTATCTCGGAGTTCGTCCTTCCCTCGGCGGCCAGCCGGGCGATCTGGGCTTCCTGCGTGGTCAGCGCCTCGCGTATGTCGGCCGCGCGGTGGCGTACCGACTCGCCGGTGGCCAGGAGTTCGCGGCGGGCGCGCTCGGCGAAGGCACGTGCTCCGAAACCGCGCAGCATGTCGTGGGCGGTGCGCAGTTGCCCGCGCGCGTCGACGCGCCGGTTCTCGCGACGAAGCCACTCGCCGTACACCAGGTGGGCGCGGGCGAGGTCGACGGCGACCCGGCTGCGCTCCAGGCGCTCGATGGCCTCGCGGTAGAGCAGGTCGGCGGTCCGGCCGTCGCGGAGCAGTGCCTTCGACCGGGCCAGAACGCCCAGGGCCCAGTCCGTTCCGCTGGCTTCGGCCCGTTCCTCGAGCCGGCGCAGGGCCGCCTCGGCGGCATCGAGGGCATCACCGCGAGCGCCCGCCTCGACGAGCTCGGCGAGGGAGAACCCGACGACCGCCAGATCCTCGTACTCCCCCGCCCGCTCGGCGCTGGTCAGGGCCTCCTGGTACCGGCCGAGGCCGTTGTACAGCACCGCGAGCAGGTAGTGGGACAGGCCGATCGCCCGGCCTTCCCCCCAGGCGGCCGCGTCCCGGGCGCCGGCCTGGATCAGCTCCGACGCCCGGGCCTCGCCGCGCCAGGCCACGAGCAGCAGCGAGGGGTACCCGAGGGGCGAATTGCCGGTCACCTCCGTGATGTTGTCGGACTCGTTGATCAGTGCCGAGGCGAGGTCGAACTCTCCGGCGTGCACGTGGACGGCGGCCCGGTAGGCGAGGGCCAGTGGAAGGAAGTTGAGCGCGCCGGTCGCGCGAGCCGCCCGGACCGCGTACGTGGTCAGTTCGTACCAGGCCTCGTCGTCCCACATGTCGCCGGCGACCAGCCACGTCAGCCAGAGCCAGCGCATGGCGTCGTCCTCGTTGCGTCCGGCGGCCCGCCGGAACGCCCGCAGCGCGGGCTTCAGCGGCGACGCACCGGGCACGTACCCCTCCGCGAACCGCGTCGTCAGGCCGTCGAGAAGTACGTCCGCCGGGCGTGGAGGCCGCGGTCCGCGCGGTGCGGCGCGGGCGGCCTCGGCCACCTCCCGCACTCCGACGCCTCCGTCGAGGCGGCCTGCGAAGACGGCCGCTCCGACTGCTTCGAGGTAGGCCTCACGGGCCTGTCCGTCGTCGATCCGTTCCAGTCGGCCGGCCGCGTCGAGCAGCAGGGGCAGGGCCTCACCGCCGCGCCTGCGCGCGAAGACGATCTGGGCGCGGAGCCGGGCCAGCCGCGTGTGCTGGACCTCGCCCAACGGGCTCATCTCCGCGGCGGCGAGGAGTTCGAGCGCCGCGTCGGGGGCCCCGGCCTCGAAGGTGGCCTGCGCCGCGGCCGCCGCCCTCGTTCCGCGTCTCGCCGGATCCGGCGTCAGCTCGGCCGCCCGTCTCAGGAACGCCGCCGCGGCCGCGACGCCACCACGGGCCTGGGCCCGGCCCGCCGACCGCTCCAGCTCGCCCGCCACGTCCTCGTCGGGTTCGGCCGCCGCGTGGGCACGATGCCAGGCCCGGCGGTCGGAGTCGAACTCGGGAGCGGTCGCCTCGGCCAGCGCACGATGCACGTCCCGGCGTTCCCCGGGGTCGGCGGCGCGATACGCCGCCGAGCGCACCAGCGGGTGGCGGAACCGCACCCGCGCGCCGAACTCGATCAGCCCCGCCGCCTCGGCCGCTCCTGCGGCGTCCGCCCCGATGTCGAGCCGCTCGGCCACCCGTCTCAGCAACGGCACGTCCCCCACCGGCTCGGCGGCGGCCGCCAGCAACAGCCGGCGCGCCGCATCCGGTAGCGTCCCGATGCGCCGCAGGAAGCGCTGCTCGATCTGACTCGCCAGCGGCCGCGCGTCGGGGCGCCCGAACCCGCCCGCCAGCTCCGCCGCGGTCAGCCCCCGCGTCAACTCCAGCAGCGCCAGCGGGTTGCCGCGGGTCTCGGCGACGATCCGGTCCCGGACGCGTTCGTCCAGCCGCCCGGGGACCACCGAGTCCAGGAGCGCCCGCGCGTCGTCGTCGCGCAGGCCCCGGACCACCAGCTCCCTCAGCGCCGCCAAGGGGTCATCACCCGGGTCGGGCGTCGACGCGCGTACCGCGAACACCAACGCCACCCGCTCCGCGAGCAGCCGCCGGGCGACGAAGGCCAGTGTCTGCGCGGAGACCCGATCGAGCCACTGGGCGTCGTCCACCACACAGACGAGCGGCCGCTCCTCCGCCTCCTCGGCCAGCAGGCTGAGCACCGCCAGTCCGACCAGGAAGCGGTCCGGTGCGCTTCCCGCACTCAGACCGAACGCGATGGCCAGGGCATCACGCTGTGGGCCGGGAAGGCGGTCGAGGTGCCCCATCATCGGCACGCACAACTGGTGCAGCCCGGCGTATGCCAGCTCCATGTCGGACTCGACGCCGGTGGCCCGCAGGATCTGGCATCCTGCCGCGCTCCCCACCAGATACTCCATCAACGCGGACTTTCCGACCCCGGGCTCGCCGCGCAGCACCAGCACCTCGCTCCGGCCCGCCCTGGCACCGGCGACCACCTGATCCAGCGCCCCGCATTCACTGCGCCGGCCACGCAGCCCGCGCCGAGGAGCGCTGCTCGACATCCACCACCACCGCGCAGGTCAGAGGGCCAGACCCTGATCAACTCGGGTCGTCCATATCATGCACCAGTGCGCGCGACCCGGGCAATCGGCCCCTCCGCCGCCTTCAACGCCCGGCCGAGCTCGTGTCCACCGCGGCCGGTGGCACGGTCACCCAGCAGGTCAACGAGGTTGTGGAGCAGGAGGACCGGGCTCCTGGAGCAGGTCGGTCAGGTGCGTCATGTCGCCCGATCGCGCCGCGTCGAGGAAGGCTTCGAGCAGCCTGTCCCGCTGTGCCGGATGGACCGGATTGTGCCCGTGTCCGGCGAGACGCCTGCGGGCCCTGACCGCCAGTTGCCGCGCGTTGGCCTCGCTGAGCCCGAGCAGCTCGGCGATCTCACGGAACGGATACTCGAATGCCTCGCGCAGGACGTACACGGCGCGTTCCACGGGGGACAGCCGTTGCATCATCAGCCGGACCGCGAACGCGAGCGACTCCCGGCGTTCGGCCTCCCCCACCGGATCGACGGATGCGATCCCGCGTTCCGGGCCCCATGCGCCGGCACTGACCTCGCGACGGGCGCGGGCCGAGGTCGCCGCGTTGAGCGCGAGCCGGGTCGTGATGGTGACGAGGAACGCGACCCGATCGCGTACCTGCGCCCGGTCCGCGCCCTGCCAGCGCACCCACACGTCCTGAACGACGTCCTCGGCGTCGGCGGCCCGGCCCAGAGTCCGGTAGGCGATCCCGAACAGCAGGGAACGGACGCTCTCGAAGTGCACTGCCGTCTCGGGCCCGGGACGAACGGCGGTCGCCGTCGCGTTCCCGGTCGTACCCGCGCCCGACGGGCCTGACTCCGACACGTCGTCGATGCTGGACACGTGCATGACGATCTTCCCCACTCCCGGTGGTCCGGACCGCCGGGCCCGGTTCGTCGTGCGCCGAGGCCCGGCTCGGTGACCCAGCCACCGTCGTCCGGAGGGGGTGCCGGGCGCGCCCGTGGAAACCCGGGTGTACCCCCGGGCGGAGGCACGGCCCGTCGTCCGGGCCCGGGTGCGGGGAGGGGCATGCGCCCTGGGACGGGGCGGACACCCTTCACATATGACGCAGGTCACATCGCAGGTCTGTCACAGTTCGCGGGTCAGCCAGGTCATCAGTGCGAATCCGCACTACGGCGAGGAGCACACCATGGATGCGCGTCTCAACTACTTCGGCAATGCGCTGGGGGCCAAGGTCCTGAAGCACATCAACTCGGCAGGCAAGGTGGTCTCGGACTCCACGCTGCCGCACGCGACACAGGAACTGGTGAAGATCCGCGCCAGCCAGATCAACGGCTGCGGCTTCTGCACCGACATGCACACCAAGGACGCCACCCACGCGGGCGAGTCCGTTCAGCGTCTCCATCTGGTGGCGGCCTGGCGGGAGGCCACGGTCTTCACCGACGCCGAACGCGCCGCGCTGGAACTGACGGAGCAGGGCACCCGGCTCGCCGACGCCGCCGGCGGCGTCACCGACGAGGCCTGGGCGAACGCCGCCAAGCACTTCGACGAGGACCAGCTGGCCGCGCTGATCTCCCTCATCGCCGTCATCAACGCCTACAACCGCATCAACGTCATCAACCAGCAGCCTGCCGGGAGCTATCAGCCCGGACAGTTCGGCTGAGTCGCCCGGCACAGCCGAGCATGTGCCTCCCGCCCCCGCCGCACGCCGGGGACGGGAGGCGGGGGCGGGCGGACCTCCGGGCCCGGCCATGACCGCCTTCCCCTCTCCCCTGCACACGGTGTCACACGATTTATGTCACCGGACCGCGCGATCGTCATCCTGCTCAGGCCCCTGCTCCTCCCCGGCGAAACCCGGATGCGGATACCGCACGCCCGGCTCTAGGCTGCGCCCGCGGGTCGCGAGGCGCCGTATCGGCCGTCAGGGAATCGGAGACACACGAGGTATGACCAGTCAACTGTTCGCGATCTGCTTCAACGCGACCCGGCCTTCGGGCCTGGCGCGCTTCTGGTCCGGAGTCCTGGGCTGGGAGTTGGCCGACGGTCCGGACGACGACGCCGCGATCCTGCCCCCCGATGCCGCCGGGTTCCGCATCCGGTTCCTGCCTGGCCAGGAGCCGAAGACCGGCCAGAACCAGGCGCACTTCGATCTGACGAGCACCTCGCCGGAGAATCAGCGGGAGACGGTGACCAGAACGCTGGAACTCGGCGGGAAGCACATCGACGTGGGTCAGCTCCCGGAAGAGGGGCATGTGGTGCTCGCCGACCCGGACGGCAACGAGTTCTGCGTGATCAGGGCGGGCAACGCGTTCCTCGCCGACACCGGCTTCATCGGAGCAGTCGCCTGCGACGGTACGCAGGCGGTCGGCTACTTCTGGAGCGAGGCGCTGCGGTGGCCGCTGGTCTGGGACCAGGACCAGGAGACCGCGATCCAATCGCCGAACGGCGGCACGAAGATCACATGGGGTGGTCCTCCGGTGGCGCCGAAGACGGGTACGAACAGGCTGTACTTCGAGCTGGCGCTCCCCGCCGACGCCGACCGGGAGACGGAGATCGACCGCCTGGTCTCGCTCGGCGCGACGCGCCCCGGCATCGGCGAGGACGACAGCGGCCGGGTGCTGATGCTCGACCCCGACGGCAACGAGTTCTCCGTACGGAGGCCCGGGTAGCGGCGCTTCGCCGCGACGGCTGCGGCCGTGACGGCGTGCGGGAGACGGGGACGAGGCGTCCGGCCACGCCGGGCGGCGCTCATCCCACGGTGTGTCCTCCCACGCGGCGGTCCCCCGCCGGTCGGCCCGCACAGTGGTGCGCGGGGGCACGAGGCGGGCGCGCTGTGGCGGCTCCTCCTCGGGGACACGATCGGACATGGGCCCTCCCCGGAGCGCCCGTCGTGGTCACCTCGAACCGGATACGCGCGTCGTCGAGCGTGTGGTCCGGCGGTTCGCCGCGTGGTTGTCCGGCACGGTGTGCGCCTTCCGTGGGTTCGTCATGGGCCGGGGCAGCACCCTGGCGGTCGCCCGGCCGCGTTTCCCCGGCCGCTCATCAGTGATGACCGGCCAGGGGATGGATCTGTGACAGGTGAGGCGGTCCGCGGCCGGAATCCTGCGATGTCACAACGGCGGCGCGCACGCTGTCTCAAAACTGACCTCGCCGATCCGGGTTCGCCCGGCTGAACCGACGCCGCGTTCCGCCGGTTTGTAGCATGAGGACGATCAAGCGGGAACGGAGCGACCATGCACGCCGGCGACGACGCCTCCCTCGACCGGGCGGCGAAGGACTTCCTCGCGGTGCGGCCGCGGCTGTTCGGCATCGCCTACCGCATGCTCGGCAGCGCGGCGGAGGCCGAGGACATCGTGCAGGACGCCTGGCTGCGCTGGCAGGGGGCCGACCGGTCCCAGGTCCTCGAACCGGCGGCCTTCCTGACCACGGTCACCACACGTCTGGCCATCAACGTCGCCCAGTCCGCCCGGGTACGACGGGAGTCGTACACGGGTCCGTGGCTGCCCGAGCCGGTCAACACCAGCGTGGACCCGCAAGTGGGGGCGGAGCGGGCCGAGGCGCTGGAACTGGCCGTCCTGCTGCTCCTGGAGAAGCTGAACCCGGTGGAACGGGCCGCCTACGTCCTGCGCGAGGCCTTCGAGTACCCCTACCGGCTGGTCGCGGACATCCTGGAGACGACCGAACCCAACAGCCGCCAGCTGGTCAGCCGGGCTCGCAAGCACCTGGCCGCCGAGCGCAGGGAGCAGGTCAGCTCCGCCGACCACCGGCGCCTGCTCACGGTGTTCCTGGACGCCGCTCGGACCGGGAATCTGACGGTGCTCGAACAGGTACTCGCCGCCGATGTCGTCAGCTACTCCGACGGCGGCGGGGTGCGCGGCGCCTCGCGGATCCCGGTCCTCGGACGTACGCACGTCGCCAAGTACCTCGTGGCGTTCGCGCCGCGCTTCTGGCCCCGGGCGCAGCTGCGGTGGACGGAGGCCAACGGCCGGCCGGCCGTGCTCGTCTCCTCCGCCGGGGACGCCGTGGCCCTGCTGTCCGTGGATGTGTCCGCGGAGGGGATCGACCGGATCATGTGGGTCATGAACCCCGCGAAGTTGTCACCCTTCGTGGCGTCCTTGACCGGCTGAAGGCTCGCCCCCGCGCTTCGCGCGCTGCCCGTCGGAGTGAGGAGCGGTCGCGGAACCGCTCACCGCCCATGTGCCCGACGGGCGCCGACGGGCACAGAAGGGCCGTTTCCCGCCGCGTACATCCCCGCGTTCCCGTACGTTCGGCGGGTGCTCACCCCGTGCGTGCGCGCGGGGCCGCCGGCTGACGGAGAAGAAAGTCCAGAGATTCTTCCGGGCGCCTGTCACAGACACAGGGACCCTCCGGTCTTTACTCATTGAAGTCGGAAAGAAGCCGATGCCGAAGCGCTGACAGATCTCGGACCGCGCGGGCGCATCCAAAGAATCTCCCGAGAGGATTCCCCTCATGAAGGTTGTCGTCATCGGCGGTACCGGGCTCATCGGCTCGAAGGTGGTCGCCAGGCTCAACGACCACGGCCACCATGCGGTGCCGGCCGCGCCCAGCACCGGTGTCAACACACTCACCGGTGAGGGTCTCGCCGAGGTTCTTGAGGGCGCCCAGGTCGTGGTCGACGTGTCGAACTCCCCCTCGTTCGCGGACGACGCCGTCATGGAGTTCTTCCGTACCTCGACCACCAACCTCCACAAGGCCGAGGCCGAGGCCGGTGTGGCCCACCATGTCGCTCTGTCGGTGGTCGGCACCGAGCACCTGCAGGAGAGTGGGTACTTCCGTGCCAAGCAGGCGCAGGAAGAGCTGATCAAGGCGTCCGGGATTCCGTACTCCATCGTCCGTGCCACACAGTTCTTCGAGTTCATGAAGGGCATCGCCGACGAGGCGACGGACGGGGACACCGTGCGTCTGGCTCCGGTCGGGATCAGGCCCGTCCACTCCGACGACGTGGCCGCCGCCGTGGGCCGCGCGGCTGTCGGCACGCCTGTCAACGGCCGGGTGGAGGTGGCGGGCCCCGACACGTTCCAGCTGGACGAGCTCATCCGCGAGACCCTCGCCGCGAAGAACGACCCGCGCACGGTGGTGGCGGATCCGCGCGCCAGGTACTTCGGCGCCGTGCTCGGGGAGACCACGCTCCTGCCCGGTCCCGACGCGCAGATCGCCGGCACCCGCTTCACCGACTGGCCGGCCCGGCAGTCCTGAGCTCCCGGGTGGCCCGGTCCCAGGGCCACCCCGGCTTCGGCGGCCGGTCCCTCCCGCCGTACGGATCCCACCGCGGCGGATTTCCCGTCCGCGCGTTTTCGCATTCCACCCCGTTCGACATCCCGCTCACGAGGAAGGGGCTCGCTATGCCCGAAATCGGCAATGCGGCCACGGAATCCCGCGTCGGCCCGTACGGACATCCGACCGGCTCCCACTCCCTGCGTCCACCGTGCACGCGGAAAGGCAGCCCCCTGTGAAACGCTCCGAAACCCCACGCGCCGCCGCGGCCACCGCGCAGTCGCTGGCCGCTGAGGCCTTCTCGCTCCAGTCCCGGATCACCGACCTGCGCCGCTCGCTCGCTCTGCTCAACGTGCAGATGCAGTCCGTGTCCGACACCCTGCTCCGGCTCCGGGCCGTCAGTTCCGGGGACGCGCTCCCCGCGCCGGTTCCCTCCCCCGGGCCCTTACCTCCGCGGACCGGGGCGCCCACGTCCTGAGAGCCCGGGAGGCGTGCGCGAAGCGCCGTGGGGGCGCCTCGGTCTCTCGTCGAAGCGAGGGTGTACCCGCCTATGATGTCCGGCAGTACCCAACGTGGGAACCGGACAACATTTCGAGGGATGCCGGGCGCGGATGCGACCACAACGGGTCGAGGACGAGAGGAAGACATGGTCTCCGTACCCCATAGGGCACATGACATCGAGGTCACCGCGGAGAGCCTGCAGGAGGACCTCGCCCGTCTGATGATCCAGAAGCAGGCCCTGGAGCGGGAACTGGCCGCGGTCGTCGCCCATCTCAGCTCCGTACAGCGGGCTCTCGGCACCCTTCAGACCCTGATGTCCCCTGCCGGATCAGCACCCTCCGACACCGTCGGCCCCGCGCCCGGCCACGGGGCCGGGGCTGCCGCACACCTGGAACCGCTGCCGCGGTCAACGGCTGGACGTCCGGACCCCGGCCCCGGCCCCGGCCCCGGCCGGGAGCCTGAATCCACGGCCACTCCCGAGAAGCACAGCCCGGCACCGGTGTCCTCCCACGAGGCGGGCGGGCACAAGCAGTACGGCAGGCTCACCGAACAGATCCTGGAGTACTTCGCAGGGGTCGGCGATGTCGAGGTACGCGCCCGCGATGTCGCCGCGGCGCTCGGCCGCGCCACGGACAACTCCAGCATCAACGCTGTCCGAAGCACCCTCGACCGCCTGGTCGGCACGTCCCGGGTCCGCCGCACGGGCCGCGGCCTGTACCGCGCCGTGTAGGTACCCCACGATCACTTGGCCCGATCCCGTACACCACCGTGTCACACTCCGGCTGCGCGTCGGGGAGCGGGCGGGGTGCACCCGGCCGGGGTCCGGCCGGACCCCGGCCGGGTGCACCTCACAGCAGGCCGAGCGCCTTGAGAACCCGGCGCTGGCCCGGTGCGGGCCTGGCGGGCCAGTAGACGTAGCAGACCCCGCCCGTACCGCTTCTGACCTTGCCGTTCGCGTCGTAGCGCTTGGTGCGGAGCCAGATGTTCTCCCATTCACGGCGCAGGTAGACGCGGCGCACGGCGGGGTTGTCGGGCGAGGCGGGGTCGTTGGCGATGATGTCGCCCCGTTCGGTGAAGCCGATCACCGTCATCAGGTGGCCCGAGGTCCCGTAGCCCGCCCCGGTCAGCTCCTCCTTGAGGAAGGACTGCGAGGTGATGACGGGGATGCCCGCGTGGACCAGCCGCTCCACATCGGTCAGCGAGCCGAGCCGGGTGACGGCGGCGCTCATGTCCCGGTACGTGGCGGCGTAGGCGGCGTTGAAGGGCCAGTTGCCGCATCCCTCGTACTGGTAGTCGAAGGTGTAACGGGCCGCGTGGCAGATCTGCGGGTCGGCGAGGCCCGGCTTCACCCACGCGAGGTCCTCCGCCGTGGCGCTGCGCCCCCAGTACTCGATGATCATCTGCGAGGAGGTGGGGCTGCACCACGCCTCGCCCCCGTTGTCGTACTCGGGGTACTCCCCCACGTGGACGTTCTGCGAGTAGCGCGGCACCCGCAGCTCGCGGACGAGGCCGGGGGCGGTGGCCGGGACGGTGAACCGGTCGGGGACGTCCGAGGCCATCGCGCCGAGCCGCCACAGCGTCGGGGTGAGCCTGCTGCCCGGGGTGCGGTGGAGCGTCGCCCGCAGCCGGTACGAGGCCAGCCGCAGCCCGCTCGCCGGGTCGTCCACCGAGAACGTGTCGGTCCAGACCGAGCTCCTGCCGTCGGTCTGGTCGTCGACGGAGGTGCGCCGGATGTCGCCGTCGCCGGCCGCCCAGCGCCCCATGACGAACCAGGGCGTCGTGGTTCCGTCCGTGTACTCGCCGCCCAGCTCCACCTGGATCCAGGTGCCCGCCGGGGTGTCGGCGTTCCACGAGGCGATCACCTCGGTGGCCGGAACGGTGGAGCGGTGGACGGGCGAGGTCCAGGTCGCGTACTCCCAGGCGGCGGTCCTCCCGGTGTGCGGGTCGGTGTAGTCGGTGCGCCCGGCGGGGGCGGCGATCACCAGACCCGGCCTGCGGCCGGTCACGGCACGGGTTCCGTCCCCCGAGCCGCAGCGCCAGTCGGTGTATGTGCTCCAGAAACGGTTGTCCACGTCCGAGACTGCCACCGGGGATGCTGGGGAGCGGTTGGAGGAAGGGGCCGCGGCCGTCGCGGAACCCGCGGCGATCACCGGGCCGGTGCCCGCCGCCGCGGCGAGTGCGGCGGTCAGTACGGTTCTGCGTGAAGTCGGTCTGGTCATGGGCGAGACCCCCGGTCGTGAGCGGAATGGGGCTGCGGATGCCGATCGGTGCGCCAACTATCCCGGGTCACCGCCTCGTTCGGCCAGTGATTCGTCCTGTGCCGCACCACCAATATTGGTCTGCTCCACTGGCGTGACCTGCGGCGGCTCCGGACCCGGTGGCGGCCCCTGCGTACGCTGGGCACATGGACGACCTGACCGGCCGGGCCGGAGCCCTGCGCTCCCTGCCCCCTTCCTGCGGGCCGGTGCGGCTGATCGCGATCGACGGACACGCCGGCTCGGGCAAGAGCACCCTCGCGGCCCGGCTCGCGACGGCGCTCGGCGGCGCGCCCGTACTGCACCTGGACGACTTCGCCACCCATGAACAGTTCTTCGACTGGACGGACCGGCTGCGCGAGCAGGTGCTCCGGCCGTTCTCACGCGGAGAACCCGCCCGCTGCGCCCCGTACGACTGGACATCCCGGCGCTTCGGCCCGGCGCGGACGGTGGAGCCCGCGCCCGTGGTGCTGATCGAGGGGGTCGGGGCCGGCCGCCGGGCGCTGCGCCCGCAGCTGGCCGCGCTGTACTGGATGGAGTGGGACCGGGCCGCGTCCTGGGCGCGGGGCAGGCATCGCGACGGGCCGGAGCTCGCGGAGTTCTGGGACGGCTGGACCGCCGCCGAGGAACGGCACTTCGCCGACGATCCCTCACGTCCCTTCGCCGATGCGCTGGTACGCCAGTTGTCCGAGGGATACGAGTGGCTGCCGGGACCTCGCACGGATGCGGGAACGAACCGTTCCGTCACCCACGGTGAATGACTTACGGGATCGTGCTGAGCAGCCGGAAATCGGCCCGGAAGTACCCCAACTCGGCTTGACCGAGGGGCCTTACAGGTCTTACGTTCTCATTGTGCGGCTTTTCGGAGCCCCCACAGACGCGAAGCCCCCGATTGTTCCCCCGTGATCGGGGGCTTCGTTCTGCTCTCATCCCCGCTCCCCTCCTGCCGCACCGGGCGATCCGATCACCCTCGGTCACGGTCTCACCTGCGCCGACGGTCTCTTAACCGCTCACCCTCCGTACCGGTACGATGCACCTCGGTGCGGTCAATTCCCCTCCTCGGCACAGTGATTCAGCGCGCTCCGGTGGGCATGCTGTGCGGGCGGGACATCCTGGGGGCACGGTTTGTGGGGGACCTGATGGACATCGGCACGCAGGGCGCACAGGCCCCGGCCGACCTCGCCTGGCTGCGCGGCGTGGACGCCTACACCATGGGCGCGTATCCGCAGGCCGAGGAGGAGTTCAGAACCGCGGTGCGGTTCGATCCCGGCATGGCGGACGGCTGGCTCGGACTGCACGCGCTGCGCATCGACACCACCACGGCGCTGCTGCGCATGTACCGCCACCGCGAGCGTTTCGGCGAACAGCGCTCCCGCCATCGCCGCACACTCAACTCCTGGTACTGGCTGGGCTGGTGGGTCCAGCCGGTGCTGGAGAGCCCCCGCGATCTGCTGCTCGCGCACGCCTCGCACTGGCTGGACGGCCGCCATGTGCCGGAGCTGGACCGGGCCCTGGCCGGGCTGCCCCCGGTCGACACGGACCCGCAGGTGCGGTTCCTGCACGCCTGCCGTTCCTATCTCGTCAAGGACTGGGACCAGCTCGTCCGCAACACCGAGCAGCTCGTCGACGATCCGATGCTCGGCATCGAGGCCGGACTCTTCGGCGGCATGGCGCGGGTGCGCATGGAGATGTACGGGCAGGCCGAACCGCTCCTCTCGGCCGCCCTGATGCGCTGCCGCAGCGAGCAGCCGCAGCGCAAGGAGCTGCGCTACTGGCTGGCGAGGGCCCACGAGGGGACGGGGCGCAGCGCCGCCGCCCTGCCGCTCTACCGTGCGGTGCACCGCGTCGATCCGGCCTTCATGGACACCTCCGCCCGGCTCGCGGCGATCTCCGAGGGCGACGGGTACGACGAATCGGCGGATCTGGCCTCCGTGTCACTGACCGGGTTCGGCGCGGACGCCACGGGTGCGGAGCCCCAGCCGGAGGCCGACTCCCCGCTCGGCACCGACCTCGTGGAGGGCAGGGAACCGTGGCCGGACGCGGAACCGGTGGCCGCCGCACCACCGCCGGTCGAGGGCGTACGGCGCAGGACCGCGGGAGCGCCGAGGGCGACCGCGTTCCCCGCCGGGCCCAGTGATCCCGTACTGCTGGCCCGCGCGCTGGCGGAACTGGAGCGCATGGTCGGCCTGGAACCGGTCAAGCGCCAGGTCAAGGCCCTGTCGGCGCAGCTGAACATGGCGCGGCTGCGGGCCGAGCAGGGGCTGCCCGTCCAGCCCCCGAAACGCCACTTCGTCTTCTCCGGCCCCTCCGGCACCGGCAAGACCACGGTGGCCCGCATTCTGGGCCGGGTCTTCTACGCGCTCGGGCTGCTCGGCGGCGACCATCTGGTCGAGGCCCAACGGGCCGACCTGGTAGGGGAGTTCCTGGGGCAGACGGCGGTCAAGGCCAATGAGCTGATCGACTCGGCGCTCGGCGGGGTGCTCTTCGTGGACGAGGCGTACAGCCTGTCCAACTCGGGCTACAGCAAGGGCGACGCGTACGGCGACGAGGCGCTCCAGGTTCTCCTGAAGCGGGCCGAGGACAACCGGGACCATCTCGTCGTCATCCTCGCGGGCTATCCGGAGGGCATGGACCGGCTGCTCGCCACCAATCCCGGGCTCTCCTCCCGCTTCACCAGCCGGGTGGACTTCCCGAGCTACCGCCCCCTGGAGCTCACCGCGATCGGCGGGGTGCTGGCCGCCGAGAACGGCGATGTGTGGGACGAGGAGTCGGTGGACGAGCTGCGCAGCATCAGCGGGCATGTCGTCGACCAGGGCTGGATCGACGAGCTGGGCAACGGCCGCTTCCTGCGGACGCTGTACGAGAAGAGCTGCGCGTACCGGGATCTGCGGCTGTCGGGGTACGCGGCCATGCCGACGCGCGACGATCTGGCGACGCTGCGGCTGCCCGATCTGATGCAGGCGTACGGAGAGGTGCTCTCGGGGCGGGGTCCGGCGGACCGGGGGCCGCAGCAGGAGCCGGGGGCCGGCTGACGGCTCGGTCCGGGGCGCCGTGGCCGCCGGCGCCTCCGGGGTTCCGGAGTGCGCGGGGCGCAGCGGGACCGGAAGGGGTCTTCCCCGGTGCGCCGGGCAGTGGGGCCGGAGGCGGTCTTTCCCAGCGCGCCGGACAGCGGGGCCGGGCTGTGTCCTCCCGCACCGGACGGGTCTGATCCGCGCCCGTCCGGTGCGGCGCTCCTGTCAGGTCCGTCCCGCCAGGGTCTTCCGTTCCTGCTGGTGGGCCGGTACGTCCACCGCGCGTCGGGGGACCGAGACTCGGTGGGCCGGGTCGCGGACCTCTCCCACCAGCATCTCCAGGACGTCCTCCATGGCGACCAGGCCGAGCACCCGGCCCGACCCGTCGGCCACCTGGGCCAGATGGGTCGCGGCGCGGCGCATCACGGTCAGGGCGTCGTCGAGCGGCAGCTCGGCGCGCACCGTGGCCATGGGGCGCCAGAGCTGCTGGGGGACGGCGCGGTCGCCGTCCTCCAGATCGAGGACGTCCTTGACGTGCAGGTAGCCCATGAAGGGGCCGCTGCCCTCCGCGCAGACCGGGAAGCGTGAGTATCCGGTCCGCACGGTCAGCTCCTCGATGCGCCGCGGGGTGACGGAGGGATCCACCGTCACCAGCGACGACCGCTCCAGGAGCACATCGGTGACCGGACGGCTGCCCAGTCCGAGGGCGTCCTCCAGCCGCTCCTGGGCCTCCGGCTCCAGCAGTCCGGCCTGCCCGGAGTCCTCCACCAGCCGGTTGAGCTGCTCGCTGGTGAAGACGGCCTCGACCTCGTCCTTCGGCTCGACCCGGAAGACCCGCAGCACCAGCCGGGCACAGGTGCCCAGTGCCGAGGTGACGGGGCGGCAGAGCCGGGCGAAGCCGACCAGTCCGGGGCTGAGCCACAGGGCGGTCTTCTCCGGAGCCGCCATCGCCAGGTTCTTCGGGACCATCTCGCCGATGACGAGGTGGAGGAAGACCACGGAGACGAGGGCCAGGGCGTAGCCGAGCGGATGGATGAGCCCCTCGGGGACCCGCGCCGCGTGGAAGACGGGTTCGAGGAGGTGGGCCACGGTCGGCTCGGCGACGGCGCCCAGGGTGAGTGAGCAGATGGTGATGCCGAACTGGGCGGCGGCCATCATCTGCGGCAGGTTCTCCAGTCCGTACAGGACCTGGCGGGCCCGGCCCGATCCGCTCGCGGCGAGCGGTTCGACCTGGCTGCGGCGTACGGAGACGAGTGCGAACTCGGCGCCGACGAAGAAGCCGTTCGCCAGCACCAGGAGCCCGGCGAACAGCAGCTGGACCAGGCTCATCGCACGGCCTCCAGCAGCCCTCGTGCGGAGGGCGCCGCGGCCGTTCCCGTCCCGGCCGGGTCCGGCGTACGGGTGAAGCGGACCTGTTCGGCGCGGTAGTGGCCGACCTGGCGGACGGAGATCCGCCAGCCGGGGAGCTCGGCGCGGTCCCCGGGGGCGGGGATGCGGCCGAGCAGATCGGCGACCAGTCCGGCCACCGTCTCGTACGGCCCGTCGGGTACCTCCAGGCCTATCCGGCGCAGGGTGAGGACCCGGCAGCTGCCCTCGGCGTCCCAGACCGTGCGGCCGTCCTCGCCGACGGCGGTGGCCAGCTCGGGCCGGTCGTCGCCCTCCGCGTCGTGCTCGTCGCGGACCTCGCCGACGAGCTCCTCGATGATGTCCTCAAGGGTGACGACTCCGGCGGTGCCGCCGTACTCGTCGACGACGACGGCGATCGGCTGCTCGTTGCGCAGCCGCTGGAGGAGCTGTTCGACGGGCAGGCTCTCCGGCACCAGGAGCGGTGGTACGGCGATCCGGCCCGCCTGGGTGCGCAGCCTGTCCTGGGCGGGGACGGCGAGGGCGTCCTTGAGATGGACCATGCCGACGACCTCGTCGATGCGGTCCCGGTAGACGGGAAAGCGGGAGAGGCCGGTGGCGCGGGTGAGGTTGAGGACATCCGCCGCGGTCGCCGACGACTGGAGGGCGCTCACCTTCACGCGGGGCGTCATCACATGCTGGGCGGTCAGGCCCGCCAGTGACAGCGTCCGTACGAAGAGGTCGGCGGTGTCCTGTTCCAGCGTGCCGGCCCGCGCCGAGTGTCTGGCCAGGGAGACCAGTTCGCCCGGGGTACGGGCGGAGGCCAGCTCATCGGTGGGCTCGACGCCCAGCAGCCGCACCAGCCGGTTGGCGACGGTGTTCAGTACGGTGATCACGGGCCGCAGCACGGCGGAGAAGCGGTGCTGGGGTCCGGCGACGAAGCGGGCGACCTGGAGCGGTCTGGAGACCGCCCAGTTCTTCGGTACGAGTTCGCCGATGACCATCTGGACGGCTGCGGCGAGCAGCATGCCGATGACCACGCTGACGCCGGGGGCGGCGCCCTCGGGCAGTCCGGCCGTGGTGAGGGGTCCGGCGAGCAGCTGGGCCAGTGCCGGTTCGGCGAGCATGCCGACGACCAGCGAGGTGATGGTGATGCCGAGCTGGGTGCCGGAGAGCTGGAAGGAGAGTTCTCGCAGGGCTTCGACGACGGTACGGGCCCGCCGGTCGCCCTCGGCGGCCGCGCGTTCGGCGTCCGGCCGCTCCACGGTGACGAGCCCGAATTCGGCTGCCACGAAGAATCCGTTGGCGAGGATGAGAAGGAATGCCGCGCTCAGGAGCAGCAGGGGGGTGGTCATGCCGCCGCCTCCTGGGAAGGGGCGGCGCAGGTACTACCGGACGATCCGTCCATTGCTGGAGGGAGTCACTCCTCGGGTCGCAGGAAAAGCCCCGCGGGCCCCGGAGGGCCCCTCTGGTGCGGGGCGGGGCGCCACAGGGCGCCGCCGCCCTCCAGAGTAATCAAGAAGAGGCCGGACGGGGCAGGGGCTCAGTCGTTCTCCGTCACGGTGTCCGCCCCGGTGCCATGGGTCTCGGCGAGGGCGCGCAGCGCACGGGCGTCGCGGATGGCCTGCTTCTTGGCGATTCCGGGCTGGATACCGAGGGCGGGCAGGCTGGTGCCGTCGCTGAGGTCGAGGAAGACCCAGGGGTCACCGACCCGCAGGTTGACGCGGAGGATCTCCGCCCAGGCCAGCCTGCGGGTACGGGTGAGGTTGACGACGGTGACGCCGGTGTCGTCGGCGACCACCTTGGGCCTGCTGAGCAGGGCCAGGACGCCGAAGAACAGCGCGGCGACGAAGATGAAGCTGGTCCGCTCCCCCGGGTTCAGCTTCTCCAGGGTCAGGGCGATGACGGTGATGACCAGGAACATCGCCAGGCCCACGGCCAGCAGGACCACCCGGGTGAGGGTGGGCCTGAAGGTGACCGGGAGGGCGGGCTGTTCGGGCCGGGGCGCGGAGGCGGACATCAGGGGCTCTTCTTGTCTGTCGGTGTTCTCGGTGCCCCTGCCGTCAGAGACGGCAGGCGTGGATGGCCGTGGTGAGGATGGCGCGGGCACCGAGCTCGTACAGGTCGTCCATGATCCGCTGCGCCTCCTTGGCGGCGACCATGGAGCGGACGGCGACCCAGCCCTCGTGGTGCAGCGGGGAGATGGTCGGCGACTCCAGGCCCGGGGTGAGGGCCACGGCGCGCTCCAGGTGCTCGACGCGGCAGTCGTAGTCCATCATCACGTAGGAGCGGGCGACCAGGACGCCCTGGAGGCGGCGCAGGAACTGCTGCACCTTCGGGTCGTCCGCGGGGGCGCCGGTCCGCCGGATGACCACGGCCTCCGACGTCATGATCGGCTCGCCGATCACTTCGAGTCCGGCGTTGCGCAGGCTGGTTCCGGTCTCCACCACATCGGCGATGACCTGGGCGACCCCGAGCTCGATGGCGGTCTCGACGGCGCCGTCGAGGTGGACGACGGAGGCGTTGACGCCCGCGTCGGCCAGGTGCTTGGCGACGATGCCCTCGTAGGACGTGGCGATCGTCATTCCGTCGAAGTCCTGCGGGCCGTGGGCGGTGCCGGGCCTGGTGGCGTAACGGAAGGTGGAGCGGGCGAAGCCGAGCTGGAGGATCTCCTCGGCGTCGGCTCCGGAGTCCAGCAGCAGGTCACGGCCGGTGACGCCGATGTCGAGCCGGCCGGAGCTGACGTAGATCGCGATGTCGCGGGGCCGCAGGTAGAAGAACTCGACCTCGTTCTCCGGGTCGACGAGAACGAGTTCCTTGGACTCCTTGCGCTGCTGGTATCCGGCCTCATGGAGCATCGCCATCGCAGGCCCGGAGAGTGAACCCTTGTTGGGGACGGCGATGCGCAGCATGGGGTCAGGTCCTTTGGTGCGAAGGGGTGGGCTGTGCGGACGTGCGGAAGCGGCGTTCGGCTCAGAGATGGGCGTAGACGTCGTCGAGGGAGATTCCGCGGGCGACCATCATCACCTGGACGTGGTACAGCAGCTGCGAGATCTCCTCGGCGGCGGCTTCCTTGCCCTCGTACTCGGCGGCCATCCAGACCTCGGCCGCCTCCTCGACGACCTTCTTGCCGATGGCATGCACTCCCTTGTCCACCAGTTCGGCGGTGCGGGAGGTGGAGGGATCGCCGTCGGCGGCCTTGAGCTGCAGCTCGGCGAAGAGCTCTTCGAAGGTTTTGTTCGCCATGATGGTCCTTAGAATACGGGGTCGCCGGCCCTCCCTCAGCGCCAGGGTTCGCTGACGGCACGCAGGGTCGCGGCGGTGGCGACGGCCGCCGTGACCGCTTCGTGGCCCTTGTCCTCGTTGGACCCTTCGAGACCGGCCCGGTCCAGTGCCTGCTCCTCCGTGTCACAGGTCAGGACGCCGAATCCGACCGGGACCCCGGTGTCGACGGTGACCTGGGTGAGGCCGGCGGTGACGCCCTGGGAGACGTACTCGAAGTGGGGGGTTCCGCCGCGGATGATGACGCCGAGGGCCACGATCGCGTCGTAGCCCCGGCCCGCGAGGACCTTGGCGACGACGGGGAGTTCGAAGCTGCCGGGGACCCGGAGCAGGGTCGGCTCGTCGATGCCGAGTTCGCGCAGCGCACGCAGGGCGCCGTCGACGAGTCCGTCCATGATCTTCTCGTGCCACTGCGCGGCGACCACGGCCACCCGCAGGTCACCGCAGTTGCGTACGGACAGTTCGGGTGCGCCCTTGCCGCTCATGTTTCTCCTACTGCTCGTTCCGTGGGGTCACGGGAGGAATGGTGGGACGGGTTGCGGCTACTGGTTGCCGCAGGCCGGCGCGGTGGCACCGTCGAGCCACGGCAGGTCGTGGCCCATACGGTCGCGCTTGGTGCGCAGGTACCGCAGATTGTGCTCGCCGGCCTGTACGGGCATGGGTTCGCGGCCGGTGACGGCGAGTCCGTGGCGGACGACCGCGGCGGTCTTGTCGGGGTTGTTGGTCATCAGCCGGAGACTGGCGACGCCGAGGTCCGCGAGGATCCGGGCGCCCGCCGCGTAGTCACGGGCGTCGGCGGGCAGGCCGAGCTCCAGATTGGCGTCGAGGGTGTCGGACCCGCGCTCCTGGAGTTCGTACGCGCGCAGCTTGGAGAGCAGTCCGATGCCGCGGCCCTCGTGACCGCGCAGATAGACGACGACGCCGCGGCCCCGTTCGGTGATGCGTCGCATGGCGGCGTGCAGCTGAGGGCCGCAGTCGCAGCGCTGGGAGGCGAAGATGTCGCCGGTCAGGCACTCCGAGTGGATCCGTACGAGGACGTCCTCGCCGTCGCCGATGTCGCCGTGGACGAGCGCCACGTGCTCGACGCCGTCGACGGTGGAGCGGTAGCCGTACGCGGTGAACTCACCGAACGCGGTCGGCAGCCGGACCTCGGCCTCGCGGCGGACGGCGGGTTCGGCGCTGCGGCGGTAGGCGATCAGGTCCTCGATGGAGATGATCGTCAGACCGTGCTTACGGGCGAAGGGGACGAGTTCGGGCAGCCGCAGCATCACACCGTCCTCGCCCGCGATCTCCACGATCGCCCCGGCGGGACGCAGCCCGGCCAGCCGGGCGAGGTCGACGGCGGCCTCGGTGTGGCCGTTGCGGACGAGGACACCGCCGCTGCGCGCCCGCAGCGGGAAGACATGTCCGGGGCGGACGAAGTCGCCGGGGCCGGCCACGCCGCCCGCCAGCATGCGCAGCGTGGTGGCGCGGTCCGCGGCGGAGATGCCGGTGCTCACGCCGTGTGCGGACGAGGCGTCGACGGAGACGGTGAAGGCGGTCTTCATCGACTCGGTGTTGTGGTCGACCATCTGCGGCAGTTCGAGCCGTTCCAGCTCGGCGCTCTCCATCGGCGCGCAGATCAGGCCGCGGCATTCGCTCATCATGAACGCGACGATCTCGGGGGTCGCCTTCTCGGCGGCGATGACGAGGTCGCCCTCGTTCTCGCGGTCCTCGTCGTCCACGACGACGACGGGCCGGCCCGCGGCGATGTCGCGAATGGCCTGCTCGACGGGGTCGAGGGCGAGGTCCAGGGCGAGGTGGGCGTGATCCCGGTGCAACCAGGTGGGCTGGGCAGTCATGCCGTGGCTCCTTCCAGAGCGGGTGTCCGCGTACGCAGCCACCAGTCGCGCATGCCCCACAGGACGAGGGCGCCGTATACGACGTAGATGAGACCGGAGAAGGCGAGTCCGCTGTGGAAATTGAGCGGTACGCCGACCAGGTCGACCAGGAGCCAGGCGAACCAGAACTCGACCATGCCGCGCGCCTGGGCGAGCATCGCCACGAGCGTGCCCGCGAAGATGTAGGCGTCCGCCCACGGGCTCCAGGACAGCGACGGGAACGCGGTGAAGAGGCCGCCGACGGCCAGGGTGCCCAGGGCCGCGCCGCCGATCAGGAAGCCGCGCTCGCGCCAGGTGGCGAACCGTACGGCGATACTGCCGTCCTGGGCCTGCCGCCTGCCGCGGGTCCACTGCTGCCAGCCCCAGACGGCGACGGCGATGACCACCAGCTGCTTGCCGACGCTGCCCGCCTGGTGCACGGAGACATTGGCCGCGACCAGGACGACGCCGGAGAGGAGCTGGGCGGGCCAGGTCCAGATGGAGCGCAGCCAGCCGAGGGTGAGCGCCGCCACCCCGATCGTGTTGCCGATCATGTCCGACCAGATGATGTGCTGCCCGAGGACGGTGAACGCCTCCGAGTTCAGCCAGGTGAGCGCGCTCATGTCACCGGCTCCCCGGGGTCCGGCACCACGCCCCGGGCCGCGCCGGGGGAAGCGCCCGGGACCGCGTTGGCGCCCAGCAGCCGCTCGACGTACTTCGCGATCACGTCCACCTCCAGGTTGACCGGGTCGCCCGGCTGCTTGATGCCGAGCGTGGTCAGGGCCAGGGTGGTGGGGATGAGGCTGATGGTGAAGTGGTCGGCCTCCGCGTCGACGACGGTCAGGCTCACCCCGTCGACGGTGATGGACCCCTTCTCCACCACGTAGCGGGTCAGCTCCGCGGGCAGGGAGATCTTCACGATCTCCCAGTTCTCGGAGACCGTGCGCTGGACGATGCGGCCGGTGCCGTCGACATGGCCCTGGACGATGTGTCCGCCGAGTCTGCCGCCGAGTGCCATGGGGCGCTCCAGGTTGACCCGGGAGCCGGTCGTGAGGGCACCGAGGCTGGAGCGGTCGAGCGTCTCCGCCATCACGTCGGCCGTGAACTCGTGGTCGCCGAGGTCCACCACGGTGAGGCAGACACCGTTGACGGCGATGGAGTCGCCGTGTTTGGCGCCTTCGGTGACGACGGGGCCCCGCAGGCGGAATCGGGAGGCGTCGTCGAGCTTCTCGACGGCGGTGACCTCACCCAGTTCTTCGACAATTCCGGTGAACACTCAGTTTCCCTTCCGAGCGGTGACAGGGACGGCGGTGACGCGCAGATCGGGGCCGATACGGGAGGTCTCGGTCACTTCGAGGCGCAACGCCTGGGAGATGGTGGAGATTCCGGCGTCGGCGAGGGCGGACGGGCCCGCGCCGAGCAGAACGGGTGCGAGATAGCCGACGACCTTGTCGACCATGCCCGCGGCGACGAAGGCGCCGGCCAGCGTCGGCCCGCCTTCGAGGAGCAGGGACCGGACGCCGCGCGAGTGCAGGGCGGCGAGCAGGGCCGGCAGATCCAGGCCGGGCCCGGCGGCGGCCCGGGGCAGCCGCAGGACGGCCGCTTCGGGCAGGTGCGCGGCGGGGACGCCGTCCGCGACCGCGATCAGGGTGGGCGCCGTGTCGTCGAGGACGCGGGCACCGGGCCCGACGGCGGTGGCCCCGGTGTCGACGACCACCCGCAGCGGCTGGGTGGCACCCTCGATGCCGCGCGCCGCCAGCTGGGGGTCGTCGATACGGACGGTGCCGGACCCGACGACCACGGCGTCGGCCTCGGCGCGCAGCCGGTGGACGTCGGCGCGGGCCTCGGGCGAGGTGATCCAGCGGCTGGTGGTGTCGGCGGCGGCGATCCGGCCGTCGAGGGTGGCCGCGTACTTCCACAGGACGTACGGGCGGCCGAGCCGCACCGAGGTGAGCCAGGCCGCGTTGCCCGCCGCCGCCTCGTCGGCCAGGAGGCCCCCCGTCACCTGGACCCCGGCCCGGCGCAGGGTCTCCGCGCCGCCGGTGGCCTGCGGGTTCGGGTCGCCGACCGCGTACACGACGCGGCTGATCCCGGCGTCCAGGAGCGCCTGCGCGCAGGGGCCGGTGCGTCCAGTGTGGTTACAGGGTTCGAGGGTGACGTAGGCGGTGCCGCCCCGGGCCCGGCCGCCGGCCGCGCGCAGCGCGTGTATCTCGGCGTGCGGCCCTCCGGCGCGCTGGTGGAAGCCTTCTCCGGCCATCTCTCCGGCGGCGTCGGCGATCACGCATCCGACGACCGGATTGGGGCTGGTGGAGCCGAGTCCGCGGGCTGCGAGCACGATCGCTCGGCGCATGGCGGTGATGTCGGCTGCGGTGGCCACCGGGTCCTCCTGCCTCTTCGGGCACGGACTCCGGGGCCTGTCGATGACGACAGATGAAGCGGAACACCACGGGAACGCCGAAATCCGAGGGCACGGACGCTGCTGTCCCGGTGATCCGGAACAGACGTCCGCCTACGGCGGCGTACCGGTGACGACCCGCCGCGCACTGCCTCCCATCCGGACTTTCACCGTCGGTCCAGGAATCTCACCTGGTCAACCGGCCGCTGGCTGCGGACGGGTCGCGGACTATAACCGCCGGTTCGGAATTGCACCGACCCCGGAGTGCGCTGCTACTGGTACGCAATCAGTCTGCCACGGACCGCCCTCGGCCATGCGGGTGATGTCTGTGCGCTGGCTCACAGGGCAACCTCGAAGAAGTGGGCGCGCCCCCCCGGCCGGTGAACCGCCCGGTCTCCCGCCGCTCTGGCACGCTTGCGTCCATGACGACGATCCTGGTGACCGGCGGTACCGGAACACTCGGCCGGCAGGTCGCCTCGCGGCTGCGCGACTCCGGGGCGGACGTCCGCGTACTGAGCCGCCGCTCCCCCTCGTACGCCGTCGATCTGCGCGACGGCAAGGGGCTGGACGCCGCGGTGGAGGGGGTGGACGCGATCGTGCACTGCGCGACCGCTCCCGGCGGCGGTGACGACAGGGCGGCCGGGCATCTCCTCGCCGCCTCGAAGCGGGCCGGGGTGCCCCATCTGGTCTATATCTCGATCGTCGGTGTGGACCGGGTGCCGCTCGGTTACTACACCGTCAAGCACCGGGTCGAGCGGATGATCGAGGAATCGGGACTCGGCTGGACGGTCCTGCGGACCACCCAGTTCCACGATCTCGTGCTGCGCGTGCTCTCCCCCGCCGCCCGGCTGCCCGTGCTGCCGGTGCCCGCGGGGGTCTCGGTCCAGCCGGTGGACAGCGGTGAGGTCGCGGAGCGGCTGGCCGGGCTGGCGCTCGGCGGCCCGGCCGGACGGGTGCCCGACATGGGCGGCCCCGAGGTCCGGGAGCTGACCGGGCTGGCCGCCGCCTTTCTCCGGGCCACCGGCCGCAGGAGGCGTGTGGTGCCGGTACGGCTGGCGGGCAGGGCGTACTCGGGTTTCCGGAGCGGAGGTCATCTGACACCCGAACGGGCCGTGGGCACGACGACGTTCGAGGAGTTCCTCACCAGGAGGTACCGCCGCCCGGTGTGAGCGGCTCCCACGGCTCCCACAGCGCCCACGGCTCCTTCGGGGCTCAGCCGCCCGGGGCGAACAGCGCGTCCTGGGCCGCCTCGCGCGCCGTGAGCAGCGCGCCGCGCAGCACGGCGGCGCCGCCGAGCGATCCGGCGCGCACCTCGGTGCGCAGGGGGGACATCCCGGCCAGCCGCTCCTCGACCCGGTGGGCGAGACCGGCCCCGCCCGCGTGGCCGACCTCGCCCGCCAGCACCACACAGCCCGGGTCGAGCACCGCGGCCACGGAGGCGCACCCGAGCGCCAGCCGGTCGGCGAGGGCGTCCAGGAACGGGGCGCCCGCCGCTCCCCGGCCGAGGGCGGTCCGGACGGCGGCCGCGGCGGCGGGCTCCGCGTCTCCCCCGGCGGCGGACACGGGCACCTCGATACCGTGGCCGGCGGCCAGTTCGCAGATGGCCGCCGAGCCCACCAGGGTGTGGAAGCCGCCCTCGCAGCTGACGGCCGAGGGAATCCCCGGGGTACCGGGCACCGGCAGGAAGCCGATCTCCCCCGCGCCGCCCGAGGCACCCCGGCGCAGCTTCCCGTCCAGCATCACGGCGGCGCCGATGCCGTGGCCGAGCCAGAGCAGGACGAACGTGTCGCGGTCGCGGGCCGCGCCGACCCGGTGCTCGGCGACGGCGGCCAGATTGGTCTCGTTCTCCACCAGGACGGTGGCGGGCAGCCGCTGCTGGAGCACCCGGACCAGGCCCCGGTGCCAGGCGGGCAGACCACTGGTGTCGCGCAGTTCGCCGGTGACCGGGTCGATCAGCCCCGGTGCGCCGACGCCGACGCTGTGCAGGGGGGCCGTCCCGGCCTCGCGCGCGGTGCGTTCGAGGAGCGCGACGGCCTGCTCGACGGCGGGTTCCGTGCCGGTGTCGCTGCCGATCGGCATGGTGGCCTCGGCGCGGGTGGACCCCAGCAGATCGGCGACGACCACGGCGACGCTCCCGGTGCGCACATCGAGGGCCGCGAGGTGGGCGCGGTTGGCGACGATCCCGTACAGCCGCGCGTTGGGACCGCGGCGGGCGGCTCCGCTCTCGCCGACGACCTGGATCAGCCCGGAGTCCCGCAGGCGCTCGACCAGGTCGGCGACCGTGGGGCGGGACAGGCCGGTCAGCGTCTTGAGCTGTGTCGCCGTCAAGGGGCCGTCCCGCTGGAGCAGTCGCAGGGCGAGCCGGTCGTTGATGGCTCGGGCGGTGCTCGGTGAAGCGGGCATGCCGGGATCCTTCCAGATCACGTCGTACTCATTCCATGCGCGGCCGGCGGGAAGGCGGTCTATTTATCAGGCAGGGTTCCTGATAGTTTACGCCCCGGATCGCGGGCAGAGGCGTCGGAGCAGACCCGGCGGGCCAGAATCTCCAGGGGAGGGCGCGGCGGTATGACAACGGATTCCACAGGTACGGCCTTCGGCACGGATCAGGTCAGGCGGGCCAGATTCGCGATCGCCGCCGTCTTTACCGTGCACGGGTCGGTGACCGGCAGTTTCGCGACCCGGGTGCCCTGGATCCAGGACCATGCCGGGGTCAGCGCCGGTCAGCTCGGTATCGCCCTGGCCTTCCCTGCGATCGGCGCCTCGCTCGCCATGCCGCTGGCCGGCCGCATCAGCCATCGCTTCGGTGCCAGGACCGCCCTGCGCGGGCTGCTGGCGCTGTGGACTCTCGCCCTGGTGCTGCCCGCGCTGGCCCCGAACCTGGTGACGCTCTGCGCGGCGCTGTTCGTCTACGGGGCGACGGCGGGGATGTCCGACGTGGCGATGAACGCGCTGGGCGTCGAGGTGGAGAACCGTCTCGACCGTTCGATCATGTCGGGCCTGCACGGGATGTGGAGCGTGGGCGCGCTGATCGGCTCGGCCGCCGGTACGGTCGCCGCCCATCTGGGCACCGACGCGCGGCTGCATCACACGCTGGCCGCGCTCGCCCTCAGCCTGCTCGGGCTGATCGCCTGTCAGGGGGTCCTGGATCTGCGCAGCGAGCCGGACGAGGAACCTCCGCCGCGCTTCACCCTGCCGCCGAAGTCGGCGCTGATCATCGGCGCGGTCGGGTTCTGCGCGGTGTTCGCCGAGGGCGCCAGCCTGGACTGGTCGGCGGTCTACCTCCGGGACATCATGGGGAGTTCGGCGGGTCTCGCCGCCGCGTCCACCACGGCGTTCGCGCTGACGATGGCGGTGGCGCGGATCGCCGGGGACCGGATCGTCGACCGGTTCGGGGCGGTGCGCACGGTGCGCGTCGGGGGTGCGCTGGCGACCGTCGGAGGACTGCTGGTCGTGCTGTCGCCCGACCCCGCGGTGGCGCTGTGCGGCTTCGGGCTGCTGGGGCTCGGCGTGGCGGTCGTGGTGCCGCTGGCCTTCGCCGCGGCCGGGCGCAGCGGGCCGAACCCGAGCCAGGCCATCGCGGGCGTGGCCACCATCACGTACACCTCGGGGCTCATCGCCCCCTCGGCGATCGGCTCGCTCGCCGAGGCCACGTCACTCGTCGTGTCGTTCGGTCTGGTGACGGTGCTGGCGTTCGGTCTGATCCTGGGGGCCGGGGTGCTGCGGGCGGGCGACCGCAAGGTCACCGGGCCGGACGCGGGGCCGTCCGGGCCGTCCGGGCCCGGCACCGTGCCGGCCAGGAGCGTGGTGGAGCGCGGCGGGAGCTGAACCGGGCGCGCGGGCCCGGTCCTCCCGCCCCGTACGTCGTGCGGGGCGGGAGCTGAACCGGGCCGCCTGCCGTGTCCGGCGGTTTCCGCGCCGGTGACGGGCGGTTCCTCAGCCCGTGCAGGTCGCCTTGATCGCGGAGATCGCGTGGTGCTCGTAGTCGTTGTCCTCGCCCCGGTCGTGCAACTGCACGGAGAGCTTCTGGGCGTCCACGGCGAAGGTGCCCGGCACGTTGTACCAGGTGCCGCGCCGATCCTGCTGGCGGACGTAGTAGGAGCCGACCAGGTTGCTCGTCCTGGGCAGGAACCGGTCGTACACGGTGTAGTAGCTCGGGTCGCCGCCGACCCGCGCGATGTCGGAACTCCCGGGTACGTGGACGGAGATGCTGCACTTCCTGGCGGTGGCGGGCAGGTCGAACAGCCAGGTCGCCGAGCCGCCCGAGTCCTTCGAGGAACTGCCGGACATGGGCATGGAGAGGTACTTCCCGGCGCAGCCGTAGCCGTTGAAGCCACCGCTGTGGGTGGCCCAGCCCTCCTTGCCGTCGCTGTAGTAGCCGGACTTCTGGAAGCGCTGCGTGGGGCACTCCGGTCCGGACACACCGCTGTAGACCACGGCGGGTGCCGACTTGGGCGCCGAAACGGACGAGGGGGCCTTGGTGGGGGTGCCCGAGCCCGTGCCTGTGGGGGCCTTGGCGCCGGAACCGCTCTTCGCCGTACTTCCGGCGCCGCTCTTGCTGTCCTTGGCGCCCTTGGACCCGGCCCCGGCGGAGCCGTCCGCGGGCTTGCGCCCGTCGCCCGTGTCCGCGCGTACGTCACCGACGGGCCCCTTGTCGCCCCGGGCGGGGGCGGCGCCCGGCTTGCCGGCAGCGGCGGCCCGCTTGCCCTCGGGGCTGTCGGGGTCGGTGTCCGGTACGTAGCCGCCCGCCCGCCCGTCCCCCTTCCACGCCGCCGCCGCTTCGCGGTTCTCCGGCTTGGCCTCGTCCTTCTGCGCGCTCGCCACGACGAACGGGGTCGCCAGAAGCAGCGCACCGGCGAAGGCGGCCGCGACCACCATCGGGCGCGACACCCGGCCCGGTCGCTCCGGGGCGCCGCCCTCGCCCGCCGCGTCACCGGCCGGCGGGCTGGAGGACGCCGCGGCCGAGACGGTGGCGGTGGCGGTGGCGGTGGTACCGGCCGGCTCGGCGGCGACCGCCGCTTCGGAAGCCGCCTCCTCGGAGGCCGCCCCCTTGGAAGCCGCCCCTTCGGAGGCCGCCCCCTTGGAAGCCGTCGCTTCGGAAGCCGTCGCCGTGGGTGCGGAAGTCCCGCTCGTGGAAGCCGGTTCCGCGGCGGCCTCGGCGGACGAGGACGTGTTCACCCCGGCCGTCTTCCCTGCGGTGCTCTCCGGGGCACCCGACGAGGCGGCGCCTGCGGCAGCGGTGGAGACGGCCACGGCGGCGGACTTCACGGCCGTCGGTGCCTCCTCCTGGGCGACCGCCGAGGCCTCACCGTCCGGTTGCTCCTCGTGCCCGGAAGCGGTCCTGCCGATGGAGACCCCGGCCGCGTGCACCACCGCGGGGGCTTGGGCCTCGGGCTCGTCGGGCTTCTCCGGCACGGGTTTCGAGGCGGTCGGCGTCCTCGCTCCGCCGTCCTTGCCACCGGTGATGCCGCCGTCGCCGCCCTCCGTCGGCGTGCGCGACGGCGGCGAGGGCGGGGCACCTATGCTTCCCCGGGCTCCGGGCGCCCCAGTGCCTGGGGGCGGTGTGCCCACGGCCTCGTCCCGGTTGCGCGCGGGCTCGCCCTCCTCGGTGGATCGCACCGGCTTCACGGGGGAGCCCTCTTTCCCTGCCATCGACTTTTCTCGTCCTCTCGGTCGCTCCGCGGCGGGATCAGTTCCCGCCCGTACCTCTACATATGACGTGGCGTCACCGTTCGTAACTCTGGTTCTCGCTCTCGGCGGTCAGCCACTCCATGCGTTCGTGGAAACGCTCGCCCTGGCGCTGGAACCAGTGGAACTCGCCCGGCTGGAGATTGCTCACGCCGAACTCCACGTTCAGATGGTGGAACAGCAACTGGATGAGCGGGAACGGCCCCGAGGCCACCGGGCCCCCCAGCTTCATGTCGTCCACACCGTCGATCCCTCGATCCGCGATGTTCGCGGCGACCTTGTCGATCAGCCGGTCGATGAACACCGATCGCTCGGGCACGGCGATGAAGTGATTGCCGTAGCCACCGGTGTGCAGCTGATGGGTCACCGCGGCGCGGACCTGCTCCCTGGTCGGCAGCCCGGTCAGCGGCACATGGGCCACGCCCTCCAGCCTCGCCTTCTCCTTCAGCGTATTGTCCAGGCTCTCCGCGTCGCGGATGAGCGGGCCCAGGACGGGCAGGTCGTTGTGCCGGAGCCGCGGGGTGCTCGCGTCGGTGAGGTCGATCGTTCCGGGGCCCAGGTCCACGTCGGCGTACATCCCTCCATGCGTCTTGAGGATGCTGTACCGCGCGAGGTCGGAGGCGAACGGGTACGCGCCTCCCTTGCTCGCCACACCGAAGGAATCCGCAAGGCGCTGGTCGATGACCGCATCGATCTGCCTCCGCTGCAACCCCCTCGTGGTCCGGATCCGGAACTGGGTGCCCGTGCTCAGTTTCGTGTTGCCGTCCGTCCACAGGTTGGTTTTCCAGCCGGCGCCATGGGCCAGGTCGACCCACGCGAAAATGTTCGTGAGCGCGGCCGGGGGGAGGTCGCCGCCGAGCCAGACGAAATGGAGCTCCTTCGGAATGGGGAGAGGGGCCTCGGCGGCGGCCGAGAGCATGTCCACCTGAGTGCGCAGATTCTCCAGATAGGCCGGCTGCGGTTCCCATGCCTCCAAACGGTCCAGGAGCAGCGCCACCGCGTCGTGGTCCCCCCTGTTCAGCGAGGTGAAGACGTACCTGCGCACCCCGTCCTCGGCATGGGCATCCGCCCCCAGTGCCTCCGGGTCCGCGCCGTCCTCCGTGTAGGTGATGTGCAGTGGCCGGACGAGCTCCTGCGGGGCGGGCGCCTCGTTGACCGGCGCGGGTGTCACGAGTTCCGGCTGCTCGGCCTCCGGACCGGTCTGCGTCAGGTCCTGCGACATGGTCTGCTCCGCGCTGTCCGGCGAGGCGGAGTTGAGGGTCGCGAAGATCAGGTCCGAGAACGTGGCGGTGTTCGGCACCGCTTCCCGCCGCGGAACGGGCACGGTGGCGGAGTCGGTCCCGAGGGACTCCCCGGCCACGATCCACTCACCGCGGCGCCGGGTGCCGGGATCCGCCAGCAGACCCAGCACACCGGTGGCGCCGTCCGGATCGCCGGGCGGTTTCGCGTGGCCGACCTCGGTGTCGGGCGCGTACCAGAGACGTCCGGGTATGGCGTCCGCCGCGTCCTTCGCCACGCTCCCGCCGTCGCCGCTCCGGATCTTCGCCGTCTCGCACGCGACCAGGACGACCGGGGCCGGGGGCTTGGCCGGATCCCTGAGCGTCTCCATGAAACGTGCGAACTGGGCCCCGTCGACGACCAACGGCGATTCGCCCACGACATGGAGTTCGATGCCGCTCTCGGTGCCGTGCGCGTCGAAGAACAGCGGCTCGACCGGCTCCTTCGTACCCTGCGCGGAGGCACCGGCCCGCCAGGGGACCTCGCCGGCCGGGGAGTCGGTGTCGAGGACGGGGTTGCCCTCCCCCGCGGTCCGGAAGTGCGCGAACAGTTCCTCGTCCGAGCGGTACGCGGCGTAGAAGTCCTTGCGGGGCGCCCAGTCCTGGGGGCTGTGTGAGGCGTAGCCCAGCGCCCGGCCGTCGGTGTCACGGATCACCTGAAGACCCTCGTAGACCTGGCCGAAGGTCACCTGGCGTCCGTCCGGACTCGTGAGCAGGGCGTCCGGTGTCAGGTCGCCGGACGTGGGCGTGAACAGCGGTCCGGACGAGGGCGGCAGGAAGGACGAGGACGGCGGGGTGAGGCCGTCGTCGGCCCGGGGCACGGTCCGGGTGTTGGGGAGGAACTGCGGGGACCCGGAGAACGAACCGGTGCCGTCCCCGTCCCCCTGACCACTCCTGAACGTGGCGGTGAGCTTCCTCAGCGTGCCCCGGAAGGTGGCGGAACGCGCGACCGGCTCCGGTGCCGGTGCCGGTTCGTTCGCGTCGGTCAGCGACGCGGTCTCCTGGTTGGAGCTCTCCGAGGTCACCCAGGTCAGATCGATCCAGACGTTCCGGGCCGCGTCCGAGGGCTTGAACCGGTCCGATCCCCTCAGCTGCTTCTTCGCCCCGGCCGGATGCGCCTTCTCCCACTCCCTGTTGTACGTGTTCATCTGTGTGTCGATGAAGCCGGGACCCGAGATGCCGGCCACGTTCCGCGCCTTGATCTCCCCGATCTTCGCCGCCAGCTCCAACGGCGTCAGGGTCTTCATGTTGACCAGACTCTGCAGCAGGTGCTTCATGAACGGGTTCTGCGGATGGGCCGCGATGAACTGATTGCCGTACTGACCGAGCCGGTAGCGCTCCTCGGCCGCCGCGCGGATGAGTTCAGGGGTCAGGACCCGGTTCGGGTCCGGTGTCTCACCGGGGGCCGGCTTGCCGAACACACTGGTCTCGTCCCGCAGACCGGGCCCGAACATGGGCAGATTGTCCCCCGTCGGCATCCGCACGCCGTCCGACGGCAGGGTGAACGCCCCGGGTGCCAGGTCCACATCCAGGTACACACCGCCGTTCTTGTAGAGGAGCGCGTACCGGGCGGCGTCCGAGGCCATCGCGAAGCTCCGGTGCTCCTGGCCCGACTTGTAGAGCCGCCGGGCCTTCGCCAGCACGTCGTCGGAGAGCGGGTTCCGGCTCGTCCACGTCTTCTCGAACAGGGACTTCACCGAAGGGCTGGTCACCGGCCCGAGCTCGGCGAGGCTGTCCAGGAAACGACGGTTGGCGGCCTGGCCGCTGTCGTCCGTCCAGATCCGCATGTGCCAGCCGGACTCCTCGGCCTTGGCCGCCCAGCTCCGGAGATTCCCGCGGGCGGCGGACGTCATCTCGCCGCCCAGCCAGATGAAGTTCAGCTCCTTGGGTATCGACTGCCCCGCGCCCGTACCGCCGCCCAGGCTCAGCCCGACGGATTCGGTGGACGACGACTCGTCGGACAGGGCGTTCGGCAACAGCTCGTCCGCGTCCCGCCGCAGGCCCTGACCGTCCTGGGTCTTCACCCCGCCCCCGGTGGCCTCACCGGTCCGCCCGCTCTCCCGGGTGAGCAGGGCTTCCAGTTCGGTGGGCTCGCTCGCGGTCACCCACTGCCCCCGGCGCCCGGTCGTCCGGTCCTGGAGGAGGGCCAGCACCCCGGTCGCTCCGCCCGCGGCGGCTCCGGCCGGCGGCCCCACATGGCCGACCGCGACATCGGGGGCGTACCAGAGGCGTCCGGGCACCGCGCGTGCCGCGTCCCTCACGACGCTTCCCCCGTCCGTGGAGCGGACGCTCGCGGTGTCGCAGGCCACCAGCACCACGGGAGCCGGAGGCCGGTCGGGGTCCCCCAGCGTCTCCATGAAACGTGCGAACTGGGCGCCGTCGACCTCCAGCGGGAGCCCGCCGTCGATGTGGAGCTTGACGCCGTCCCGGGAACCGTGGGCGTCGAAGAACACCGGCCTGGGTGTCCGCTGTCCGGCCGGCGTGCTCGTGCCGGAGTGCCAGGGCACCGTGCTGGGCGACGCCTGGTCCTCGGCGACGGGGACGAACTTGCCGCCGTCCGCCGCCCGGTAGGCCTTGAAGGACTTCTCGTCCGCGCGGTAGTTCGCGTAGAAGTCCTTGCGCGGAGCCCAGTCGCGGTCGCTGTGCGACGCGTATCCGATGACCTCGCCCCTGGCGTCCCGGATCGTCCGGAGGCTCTGCCGGACCTGCTCGAAGGAGACCTTCCGGCCGTCCTTGCCGACGAGTTCGTCCCTGGGTGTCCCGCTGCTCCGCTCCGTGCGCTCCGTGCGCTCCGTGCGCTCCGTGCGCTCCGAGGACGTGTGGACGCTGTTCGGCAACTCCCCGTCGTTGTCCGGCACCCGTGCCGATGGCGCGGTGGACCTGACCGTGCCCCACGACGCCGAGGACTTGAACTTCCTGAAGGTGTCACCGAGGCGCTTGGTCAGGGTTCCCTGCCGGGACGGCGGGGCCGTCGTCAGGGGGGTTTCCTGGTTCTCGCTCTCCGCGGTCACCCAGCCCAGACCCGACCAGTCCTCCCAGTCGGCCAACCTGACACGGAAACGCGTGGGCGGCGGCCTGAAGGTGAATTCCGGGACCTGCACGAGCCCGAGTGCCTTGGTGTGCACGTCGAACTGCCCGGAGAGAAATACCGGCCCCGTCCTGCCGGCCACGTTCTTCGACTTCATGTCCGCCTCAAGGAGACCTCTGGTGAGGGCGTCCTTGCTGTTGGCGTCCGGCAGATTCTCCAGAACCTGCCTCATGAAACGGCTCTTGGGGTGCGCGACGATGAACTGGTTCCCGAAGCTCCCCCGCTCGTAGGCGAGTTGGGCGGCCTCCTGAATGCGGTTCTCGACGTTTGCGTCGGCCGCGACGGAGAGCGTCTTCCGTACGCTGCTGAAGTCCTGAAGCTCGGGGCCGAACATCGGCAGGGTGTCGTCACCCTTGGCCAGCATCACGCCCTCGTCTCTCAGCGCCACCGTCCCCGGTGCCAGGTCCACATCGAGGTACACCCCACCGTGCTTGTGCAGCAGGGCGTACCTGGCGACGTCGGAGGCCATGGCGAAGCTGCTCAGCTTCCGCGCGGCCTCGTACAGCTTGGGCACGTTGGACGGCAGACTCTTCCCGCCCGAGCTCTTGTTCCCGTCGAACAGGTCCCTGACCTTCCCCCGGCTGACGGTTCCCGATTCCACCAGGTCCTTCAGGAACTCCTTGTTGTTCTTCCAGCCGTCGTCATCGGTCCAGATGCTCAGCTTCCAACGCGCGTCGCGGGCCTTGTCCGCCCACGCCCGGATGTTGACGCGGGCGGCATCGGTCAGTACGCCGCCCAGCCAGATGAAGTTGAGTTCCTTGGGCACCGCGGTGCGCGGGCCCGTTCCGTCGCCCAGGTAGTGGATCGGACCTTCGGCGGCCGCGGACCGGACGGGCACGTTCGCGGTGCTCCCGGACAGGGCAGGCTCCGTGCTCTCCACGATCTCCGAGTCGGCGTTGAGCAGCATGCCGTCCGTCGCGGTGGGCACGGCGGGCCGGTACCGGTCGTCGGCGAGGTGCAGCACCACGCCCGACCGCTCACCGGTTCCCGCGTCCGTCCCCGGTGCGGGCATGAAGGTCAGATGGCTCAGGTCCGACCGGACCACGGTGACCGGTACCCCCAGCACACGGGCCGCGAGCAGTACCGTCAGGTCTCCCGCGGAGTGGTTCCAGCCCGCGTCCTTGCGGTCGCCGATCTGCCCGTCGCCGGAGCGCAGCAGTGTCGTACGGGCCAGCTCCAGGCGCTGTGCGGGAGTCAGCCCGGCGGCCACGGTGTCCGGGAGTCGTCCGCGCGAGTCGAAGTGTTCGTCGGCCTGCGCCGCGTTGAGCTCGATTCCCGCGTCGGCCAGTTCCCGCGCGGTGAACCGTTCCTGAGGATCGATCGCGAGGAACTCGGCGAGTTCGCCGCGGTCCGCCATCAGCCGGTCGGCGAGGCGGGCCCGCAGGTGCTGGACGTCGTCGGCGGAGAGGGCCCGGCCGGCCGCCTGGAGCCCCAGCTCGGCGAGGAGCCCCGGACGGGCACGCTCGACCGCGTCGAGCAGGGACCGGTGGAAGCTCGTGCCGATGTCGAGGTGCGCGGGTCCGGTGGCGGGCGGCTCCATGAGCTGGAGGACACGGCCGTCGGGCGACTTCAGGCTGACCGGCCGCCCCTGGGTGTCCTCGCCCTCGGCGGTGTACGGCGCGGGCGAGGACTTCGCGTCGGCCGGGCGGACGTAGCCCTCGGGTTCGGGTGCGGGGTGCCAGGGGGTGACGACACGGGGCGGGCCGCCTTCGGCCCCCGGCTGCAGGACCTCGCGGGTGGCCGTGGTCACCGACTCGAAGTTCGCCTGCACCAGGCCGAGTTCGCGGTGGTCGGCCGTCAGCTGCGCGACGGCCCGGTCATAGACCGACCGCGCGTTCTTCAGCCCGGCGTCGAGCGCGTCGAGCCGTCGCTCGGCCTCCGCCCGTTCCGTCGACTTGTGGGCCCGCGCCTCCTGGAGCTCGGCGGCCCTCATGGGTGACCGCGCGGCCAGTACGGCCTCCAGCGACGACCGGTAGGCGGCGTCCGCCGTCCGCAGCCGCTGCGCCCAGCCCGCGGCCTTGGTCTGTTCCCGGCGTACGGCGTCGTTGTCCGACAGCGGCCCGGCGTTGTCGAGCCAGGTCTCCGTACGGGCGAGGATGTCCTCCCGCGCGACGAGGGGCGGCAGAGCGTCCTGGCTTTCGGGGGAGGCCTGTGCTTCGAGGGCTTCGGCGGGCGACGGGTATCCGGCGACCGCGGCCGGAGCCTGTTCGGTGGCCTCGGCGGCGACCGGTTCGCTCCAGGCGGGGGGCGGCGGGCCGGCGGGCCGGGTGCCGGTGACCGTGTAGTGGTCGACCGCCTGCCAGGCGGCCTCGGAGGCACCGGCGAGATGCCGCTCGGCGGTCGCGAGGTCACGGCGGTGGTTGACCAGGTCCTGCTGGGCCTCGGCGTGACGGGAGCGGGCCGTGGCGAGGCTCTCCCGCGCCGCGTCCACGTCCGTGCCGGTGGGCGCCGGCGTCTCCAGGAGGCGCAGGAGTTCCGCGCGGAGGGAGGAGACCTCAACTTCGAGTGCGCGCAGGCGCCGCTCGGCCTTCTCCGCCTTCGTGGCGGCCTCGGTGTACTTCTTGGTCTGCTCCTTGACGGTGTCCGCCGCTGCCTCGACCTCGGGCGGCAGCAGTCCGTGCTCGCGGGCGACGTCGAACGACACCCACATCGTCACGCCGTCCTCAACCGTGTGCTCGACGGTGACAGGCGGCCGGCCTCCGGGCCTGAGCGCCGACGGGACGACCGGCAGGTCCGCGATGCGGTGCGACGCCTGCGCCGTCTGGAGTACGCGCAGGGGTGCCTGGATGAGCACGGCGCCGCCCGCGAAGGGCTTGAGCGTGGTCAGCGCGGAGGTCCGGCGGTCGGCGGCACCACCCGCCGTGTCGGAGTCCGTCCAGCCCGGCACAGTGTCGGTGGCCTGCACCAGGGGCTGTGTCTGGAAGGCCGGTCCCCCGGTCATCGCCGGCAGGTGCGCTTCGGTGGTGTCACCCGTGTAGGTGTCGTTGTCCATGGTCCGCCGGCTGCCGCCGAGTCCCGCGCCCGGGTCCACGGCCAGCAGCCTGGCCCGCGACAGGTCGACGTCGGCGGAGATCTTCAGCGTCGCGTCCGTCCCGCCGATCGTCGACGTGGTGTCGTGCAGCGTGACGGTCAGGCTGTCGCGGATCATCTGCGGAAGGTAGGCGCTCAGCACGTCGGTGCTGATGCCTCCCTTGAGGGCTTCACCGGCGGCGGTGCCGGGCCGCGTCAGCACCGTCCTGCGCGGATAGCGGCCGCTGCTGTCCGTGGGCATCGGTGTCGTCGCGTCGGTGGTCGTGCCGCGTCCCTTGACCGCGAGGTCGACGGCGTACGCCGCGGCGTCCCGCAGTACGGGGATGCCGCCGACGGTGGTGACGACGACGCTCTCCGGGCCGGTGGCGAACAGCTTCCTGCCCGCCGTGCCGCGCTCCCGCAGCTCCACGGCCTGCTGCCGGTCCGGGGGGAGCAGTATCGGACGGGTGGCTTCCCGGGGCGGGTGGGCCGCCGACGTTCCGGTCTTCTTCGTTGCGGGCTTCCGGGGTTCCGTCTTCTGCGGTTCCGACTCCCGGGATTCGCTCTTCTGCTGTTCCGTCTTCTGCTGTTCGGTCTTCTGCTGTTCCGTCTTCTGCGGTCGGGCGAGGCTCAGCGGCAGCACCACCTCGGCTTCGCCGACGGAGTACGTCCGGGTCACCACGGTCCCGTCGGGCAGCTCCAGGGTGAAGGTGACGCTGAATGCCGTCCGGCCGGTCACTACTGGTCCCTCGAAGGCCACCTGTGCGCTGACGGCGTCGGAGACCGCGTGTGCCAGGGAGGACGAGCGGGTGGATCCGACCCGGTCGTCGAGGGTGAAGCCGCCGCTGCGGAGACCCGGACGGTCCCAGATCGTGGGCACTTCGGTGAGCCGGTAGCCGGCCTCGAACCCGCGCGCAAGCTTCTCCGTGACGGTCTCCGCCGTGGACGTGGGCCGGGTGATCGTGGGCTTCACATCGTGGCGCAGCGCGCCGGGGGTGAAACCGGTCCGTTGCAGGGTCACCGTGAGGCTGGCGTCCTTGGCGGGCCCGATCTTGTTCCGGGCCAGCCGCAGGGAGGTGCCGCCGTTCTCCATGCCCGTCTGGAGGGCCCGGATGCCGGACGGTGACAGGGTGGTCATCTGCCGCGCCAGGCCGCCGAGCTGGTCGGCCAGCAGGCTCTTGGGCCCGAGCCAGCTCTTGTGCTGGGGCAGGGTGTCCAGCAGGTGGTTCATGAACTCGCCGATCGCCCCGGACATGTCGACGCGTCCGACCGTGAGCGTGGCGTGGGCTGCCGCCCCGACGGCGGTGAAGAGCTGCTGGGGCGGCGGAGCGGTGAGACCGTCGTCGAAGAGACCGGCCCTCCTCGCCTCGTCGAGCGGCATCCACACGAGAAGGCCGTCGGGGATCTCCACGACCCGGCCCTGGGGCGGCCGGCCGCGCATCAGTTCCATGGGTGCCTGGAGCAGGCCGGACGGCTGGGAGCGGGCCGCGAGGTGCCAGGCCACATCGGCGCTGACCAGGACCATCGGTCCGGTGTACTGGACGGTGTGGGCCGGGTTCGCCGAGAAGGTCTCGGCCGCGGTCGCGGTGCTGGTGCGCTGGTACGGCGACGCGGTGAGGCCGTACGTGCCGGAGGTCTGGAACGCATCGGTGTGCTTGGCCCGGAAGGCCAGCAGGGCCGAGACGGTGTGACTGCGGACATGGGCGACCGAGTGTCCCGCTCCGCTGGTGCCCGAGCCGATGTTGGAGAGGGCGAGGTCGCTGGAGTCGACGACGGCGAGGACACGCGTCCCGCGCACCTGGGGCCAGGCGCTGACGGACGCGGTGATGTCGGTGACGGCCGTCCGCCCGAACAGGTCGCTGACGTGCTTGCCCGTCTGCGCCGCGTCGCTGAAGTCCGCTTCGTTGCGACCGGGGGTGAACGCCTCGGCCAGGGCGGTGGAGGCGGGGGTCCCGTCGGTCCCATAGATCCAGGAGTTGCCGGAGACGGAGGCGAGCAGTTCCCTGAGGTGGCGCACCACGAGCTCGGGCGCGGTGACGCTCTGCACGGAGTGCAGGCCGCCGAAGAGGGCGTGGGGCGTCCAGTGGTCCGTGGAGACGGGCTTTCCGGAGGAGAGCAGTTCGGCCAGGGCCGGGTCCATGGCTACGGGCGCGGGGACCGTGACCGTCTCCGGCCGGTTGAGGGGCAGGGCGGAGGGGACGGACAGCGAGGCGGGTACGGCGAGGGTCACACGGCCGGTGACGGGAGCCGGGGCGGTCTGTCCCTCCCCCTGCCCGGTGGTCAGCACATCGACGCTCCCGGCCGCCTGCTTCACGAACCAGCGGGTGCTGAGCAGTTCGCCGGTCAGGGTCCGGGCGATCTGGCGCGGCCGGGTGAAGCTGGTGGCTTCGGCGGTGAAGACCAGGTCGTACGACCACAGGTGCTGCGACCCGGAACTCGTGATGCCGCCGTCCGGGGTCAGCGTCGGGCCGTACGTCATGCCGTAGGCGGTCTGCCTGCCGTACCGGTAGCCGAGGCTCCCGGTGGCGCCGTAGCGCTCGATCCCGGTGAGCCCCACGTCGATGCCGACCGACCAGCCGTGGGTACGGGTGGTCGCGCTGTCCGCGCGACGGGTCGACAGGACGTTGTTGGCCAGACCCAGATCGTGGTGGGTGCCAGCGAACAGACGGTTCGTCGCCTCCGCGCGCACGGTGAGAACCACGTACCGCTTGTGGACGGAGTCGAGCTGCTCCAGCTGGATCCGCAGCCCGGTGCTCGTCAGGCGGTCGAGGGAGCCTTCGAGCACCGTACGGGAGAGGGCCTGGCGCAGCAGATGGGTGTTGCGGGCGGCGTTGTTGTACTTCCGGTCGTTGGCGCTGTTCTCGCCGCCGGTGACGTCGGTGTCCCGGTGGGGCGGCAGCACCAGGTCGGGGTAGGCGCGGTGCAGCCCCATCTGGACGCGGTCGGCCAGCTCGTCCGTCAGGGAGACGTGGGGCGGGACCGTTTCCTGGGTGCGGGTCGCCGCGAGGTCCACGACCGCGTGCAGGCCGAACGTCGCCGGGTTCGACTGCGACAGATACGCGGGGGCGGGGGGCGCCTCGGCACCCTGGAGGGGTGCGGTGCCGTCGTCCCAGCCGGCCAGCCGGCGTGCGTCGGCCCGTGGCAGCTGCACGGTGGCATTGAGGAAGGCGACGCCCTCGTTCAGGTGGTTCGGGTTGGCCCGGACGGTCGCCCCGGACGCGTCGGGCGACACCCAACCGCCGCCCGGCTTGCGCACCTCGATCCGGAAACGGACGTCGTAGAGCCCCGAGTGGCCCCGGCTGTTGAGCGTCCGCACGGACTCGGCCGTGTTGCCGCTGTAGCTGCTCTCCGCGCGCTGGGTCGTCAGGCCGGCCGAGCCCCCGATCTGGAGATTCAGGGTGCCGGCGGGCTGGAGCAGCGCGAACTGAGGACCGGCGGAGATCCCCGCCCCGGCGCCCTGGGTGTTCTTCTTCTCCGTGGTGGCGGTGGAGCGCTGTGCGTCGGCCTTCTTGATCTCGGTCTTGTCGGATGCCCGGAGCAGTGTGGCGTCGACCGGGACCAGCCGGAGCTCGACGGAGCCCAGTGACCGGTTGCCGAGACCGGCGAAGAGCGGGGCACTGACCACCGTCTCGCCGGAGCTCTGCGCGATCATGGTGCGCAGGCTCTCCTCGCTGAACAGATCGGCCAGTTGGTGGCGCAGGAAGCTGCCGGGGGTCGCCTCGGGGTAGTTCGCCAGTGCCCAGTCCAGCAGGCGGGTCTCCGTGGTGACGCTCAGCGGGGCGAGCAGGTGCGGCCGGGCGCCCTGCACGAACGTGAAGGTGGCGGGCAGCCGGTCCGGGATCGCCGGGTCGGTGACGCTGTCCGGGACCCGCCAGGTGACGCCGTCCTGGATGCGGTAGTGCCGCTGGGCGGGAGTGGCCGACCGCTGCTGGTCCGGGGACAGCTCACGGCCCTTCCTGTCCCAGACACGTGAGGACTCGACGACGATGTGCAGGTCGCTCACATGCAGATGGCTGCCGTCCTTGCCGACCGTGGTCACACTGCTCTGGGCGCGGCTCTCGTGGGTGTACGTGTAGCCGGCCTCCATCCGCCGTGCGCTGAGGGACACCGACCCGAAGGCGCCGAAGGTGCCCGCGGAGGGCCCGAGCGGGATCGCCACGCCGAAGGCGCGCGAGGTGCCGAGGGACTTGGTCTCCGTCGCGCCGGGGCGGGTGCGGAGTTCGGTCTCGATCTTGACGGGGGCGTCGGTGGTCTTGGCCTCGGCCTCGGCGGTCTTCGACCCGTCCTTCGTGGAAGCGTCGGTCTTGGAGGCGTCCGTCTTCGACGCGTCGGTCGTGGAAGCGTCGGTCTTGGAAGCGTCCGTCTTCGACGCGTCGGTCGTGGACCCTTCCGCCTGCGGTCGCTCCGTCTTCGAGGTGCTCGAACTGCCCTCGTTCCCCTTCCCGTCCTTCGTGTGCGGTACGGGCTCGGTCACTTCGTCCACGACGGCCAACGGCGAGGGCTCGGCGTGGCGGCGCCAGTTCCCGTAGCTCTCCACCGAGAGGGAGATCTCCCGGTGGCCGCCGTCCACGGTCGGCAGGATGAAGGTCCGGGGGCTGAGCAGCGTATGCGGACTCTGGATGAGCACGCGCTTCAACTCGTCGAGCCCGTCGGGGCGCAGACGCCCTCCCGCCGCGATGGATTCGGCCAGCGCGTCGACACCCCTGACGGTGATCCGTCCGTGCCCGTGCCCCTTCAGCGACTTCGGCAGCATCGCGTTGTCGTCGAACGTGACGAACTCTCCGGACCGCTCCTGCGGGAGCGGATCCACGCCCTCGGTCAGCTGCGGGTCGGCGAAGTGCGCCTTCACCACCTTCACACCCGGGTCCCCGATCCGGCGGTACACCTCGTCCCGGAGGGCCTCATCGGTCGTCAGGTCCGGACGGTCGCGGCGTACCCGGTACATCCGCTGCTCGTACTCGTCCGCCGACAGAGCGCTCAGGGCCTTGTCACGGGCCGTGGGCAGGTGGGCGCCCGACGAGCCCGCGGGTGCGGAGCCGTCACCGCCGGGGCCGCCGGGCGGCTCCTCGTTCTCCTTCACCGGGATGTCGGAGTCCTTCGGGACGGAGGCCACGGAGTCGGCGTCGTCGTCCTCGGACTTGAGGCCGGAGTCGGTTTCCTCGGACTTGAGGTCGGCGTCGTTGTGCGGTTCGGACTCCGACACGGTCCGCGTGTCGGTGAGGGACTGTGTGTCGTCCTCGGTCTGTGTACGCACACGACGGGCATTCGGAGAGGGCAGGTCGTCCCGCTCCAGCGAGTGAACGCTGTCCCCGTCCTTCCCTCCGGACTCCGACGCGTCGTCCAGCTTCCGCGGAGCCTCCATCAGCTGCTCGCCCGGCTGCACCGGAACACGCCTGTCCTGTCCGGGGCCGGCCGGCCGCGGGGTCTTCTCCGAGTTGCCGGCGCCCTCGTCGACGTTCGCCGTCCGGGAGACCGGATTGCGCACAGTGGTCGAGGGGCCGGTGTTCGAGGGGCCGGTGTTCGAGGGGCCCGACAGGCCTGATGTTTCCGACGTGTCCGACGTGTTCGACGTGTCCGTCAGATCCGTGTCCTGGACGTCGGTGCTCTTCTCCGGAACGCCGTCGTCCACCTTGGGCCCACCGGTCTCATTGCCGGTAGCGACCAGGTTCCGCAGGCGTTCCGCCAGCGAACGGGCGTCGTGCGCCGCTTGTTCACGTACCTCTTCGGGCAGCTTGTCGAGCGAGCGGTCGATACGCCGGTCGAGGTCCCGCAGGCGGTCCGGAGCACGCAGTTCCTGTTCCAGGCGGTCCTGTCCCTCACGCCTCAGCTCCGCCGTCTCGGCGTCGTAGCTGTCGAGGACCCGGTCGATGGCCCCGGGGTCGCCCGCCGCCTCGTCCAGCCTGCTCTGCCATGCGGCACGGCGTTCGGTGCTGCGCTCCGCGCCCTCGGGGCCGCCGTCCGCGACGGCCTTCAGCCGCCGGTCACGCTCCAGCTGTGCCATCCGGTCGAGCTGTTCGCGCTCGACGGCCTGCCGCGCCGCGTCGTCCTCGGCGTTCGCGCGACGCTCCTCCCACTGCTGCCGCTCCTCCCGCGACATGCGGGTGTCGTCCGCACCCTCGCTCAGCCGGTCGAGCCGCTCCTCCAGGATCCGGTCGTTCTCCGCCCGGGAATCCTCGGCGGACCGGTCCTGGCCGGGGGTGCCCTCACCGCCGTCACCGCCGTCCCCGTCGTTCGGCGGGGGCACCGGCTCCGCGGACTCCTGCTGGGGGCCGCCCTCACGCAGGGCATCCAGCCTCGCCCGGAAGGAATCCAGTTCAGCATCCCTGCTGAGGGTGACCGTGCGGCGTTCGTACTGCGCGTCGAGGTCGCTTCCCCGGCCCGGCCCCTCGAACCGGCTCTTCCAGGTGGTCAGCTCCGTCTCGGACGCACCGAGCTCCCGCAAGGTCGCCAGCCGTCGCGATGTCTCCAGCTCGGCGTCGTAGTCGGCCTGCACCCTGCGGAGATCCTCGGGGGTCGCCGCCTGCTCCCGGCGGTCCTCCCACTCGCGGAACCGCTCGCGGTCCATCCCCGCTTCTTCCGCGTCGGCCCGCCGGTTGTCGGCCAACTGCTTCTGGAGGGCCTCGGGGCTGCTGTCGGCGCGGGCGCTCAGCTCGGACCCGAGGGTGCCGAGCCGGTTCTCGAAGTCGTCCAGCAGCTGGGTCGTCCGACGGGGATCGTTGGTGAGGGCCGACTGCTCGATGTCGAGGGCGTGGCGCAGCCACTCCGTGCGGCGCATGCCCAGCTGCGCGGCCCGTGCCTCGTATCCGCCGTCCATATGACCGCGGAACTGCTGGAGGCGTTCGCCGAGGCCGTGCTCGGCGACGAGGTCGCCGAGCTCCCGCAGGCCGTCGGCGGCGTCTGCGTGCCGGCCCGACCGGACGTCGTCGCGGATGCGCTCGCTCAGCCGCTGCCGTGTCTCGCTGTCGACGCCGACCCGCCGGGCGTCCGCCAGCAGGGCGTCGGTCTCCCGCTCCACGTCCCTGGTCAGCTTGCGCTGCTCGCCGGGAGTCAGGCCCTCGGGTACGTCGGGCAGCTGGTCCAGCCGGCTCACCGGGTCGTCGGTGAGGCCGCCCAGTTCGTCGAGGCGCGCGATCAGCGAATCGACGTTGCCGTCGTCGTACAGGTCGAAGCCGTCGCGGAAGGGCAGTTCGTCCTGCGACTCCGTACGGAGGGAGTTCGGCGGGTCCTCGGCGGCCGGTCCCTTCCCGTCGCTCCCGGCTCCTTCCGTCTCCGGCCGGTTCCCGGACGGGGTCCCGGTGCCGGGCGGGGTATCGGGAACGTCCGGGAACACGAGGTCCGGCTCGTCCTCCGTGAAGGGCAGGGCGCCGGGTTCGTGCTGCGGGACGTCGGGCAACAGCACCTCGGCCCCGTCCGTGGACGGACCTCCGGGTGTCTGCTGCCGTACCCCGCCGGGGGCGGAGCCGGCGCCCTGGCCCGTGGAAACGGTCGGTACGGGGCGCGGCGGCGGCGCGATGCCGCCCGCGGCGTGGAACGGGAGGGCTCCCTCGCCTCCGATACCCGTCGTCGTCCCGTCGGACTCCGGTCCGACGATGCCTTCCTCCTCCAGGGCCGCGCGGTACTGCTCACGCAGCTCGTCCACGCGCGCCGGGCTGCCGAGGCCGTCCGAGCCGCCCTCCCGCAGCTTCGCCAGCCGTGCGGCCAGGTCGGAGTCGGAGTCGTCGGAGTTCTGCCGGTCCCTGAGCCGGTCCAGGCGCTCCCGGAGTCGATCGAGGTCGTTCGCGGTCCGGTTTCCCGGCCCGGAGTCGTCGTTCCGGCCGGTCGACGACACGCCCGAGCCGTCGTCGGACGTCTGCGTGAGGTCGTTCCGGGGTACGTCGGGCAGGTCCGCCAGAAGCCGCTCCGCCTCCGGAGACAGCACCGTGCCCAGCGGGGTGTCGGGGACGTCCGGGAGGTCGTCCAGGAGCGCGTTCGCGTCCGGGACGTCCTGCATCGGGTTCGCTTGCACCTGGTCCTGGGTGGACAGCGTCTCGGGCACGTCCGGGAGGCTGTTCAGCAGGAGGTCCAGCTCCGTCACGGAGTCCGGCGGTACGGGGGGCTCCGGTGTGAGGGAGCCGGTGGTCGAGTCGCCGGAGTTGTTGGCGGTGTTGCCGTAGTCCGCGGTGTCGCCGTTGTTCGCCGCATTGAACCCGCCCGTGTTGCTCGACCCGTCCGTGTTGTTCGTGAAACTGCCGTCGTTCGTGAAACTGCCGTCGTTCGTGAAACTGCCGTCGTGCGCGGAGTTCGGGCCGTTCGGGCCGTTCGGGCCGTTCGGGCCGTTCGGGCCGTTCGAGTCGTTCGTGAAGTCCACGCCGTTCGTGAAGTCCGCGCCGTTCGAACTGGTGGCGAAGGAAGGGGCGGACGCCCCGGACGCGTCGTACGGTGCGGCGTCCCCGTCGTCGTCGTGCGAGTACAGCGTCCGGCTGTCCGAGAGGTCGTCCACGTCCAGGTAGTACAGGCTGTCGCCGTCCGAGCCGTTGTCGTCGCCGCTCCGCAGCGAGGCGTTGTCCGAACCGAATTCCGAGGCCGAATCCGTGAGCGTGCGGTTGTCGGAGTCGTTGCTCGGACCGGAGCCGTCGCGCACCGTCGCGTTCGACTCCGTGCTCGGCCGCGACGCGCCGGACGGCGGCGTGGGCGAGTCGGACGAGAAGACCGGGGGGCGCGGCGGCGGCGCGGCCGGGGGGCCCGAGACCGCGTGGTGCAGCGACTGGAAGCCGTGGGCCACTCCCCGGCCCATGACACCGCCCGCCGCGCCCGCGGCCGCGGTCCAGCCGCTGACCGTGAACTTGTGCTCGGGCCCGAAGATCAGGTTGTACATGCCCTCGGTGACCACGGCGTGGCCCGATTCACCGGCGATCTCGCCGACGAAGTTCCCGATCCGGAAGCCGATGTTCCCTTCGATGTTCTTGCTGATGGTCTGGACGAAGGAGCCGGGAAGGTCGTGCGAGAGCGCACGCACCCCGTTCTCCCCCAGGTCCTTCACGTACGGCTTGAGCGCGTCGTCCAGCGAATGGGTCAGCCCCTGCCAGTCGGCCTTGCCGCCCCAGTTCTTGACCAGCGCCTCGCCGTAGTCGCGGCCCAGGTTCCGGGCGGTCTCGTTGCCGAGGGAGCCCCCGAGGTTCTTCTCGAAGGCGTTCGCGAAGTCCTTGACGACCTCTCGTCCGACCGCTCCGGCGGCCGCTCCCCTGACGCCGTCCGCCCCCACATGGTTCAGGGACTCGTTGGTCCGGCCCATGATGTTGCCCAGGCGTTCGCCGAGCTTGCGGGCGGACTCCTCCGAGATGGTCTGGCCCGCGGCGCCCGCTCCGGCCCTGCCGCTCGCTCCGGCCGCGCCGTCACCCGCTGCGCCCGCACCCTTGCCCAGCCCCGCGCCCGCGGCGCCCGCGCCCTTGCCCGTACCCGCTCCTGCGGCGCCCGCGCCCTTACCCAGGGCTCCGGCACCCGCGCCACCCGCACCCTTGCCGAGACCGCCCGCACCCGCGCCACCCGCACCCTTGCCGAGACCGCCCGCACCCGCGCCACCGGCACCCTTGCCGAGACCGCCCGCGGCCTTGCCCGCGGCGCCCGCGGCACCGCCCGCGCCCTTGCCGCCCCCGGCCAGCCCGTTGCCCAGCACCTTCCCCGCGTCGTTGCCCAGGATCTTGCCGAGGCCCTTGCCGGTCAGATTGCCGAGCAGCTTGCCGAGCCCGCCGCCCAGCAGCGCGAACGGCCCGCCCAGCGCGCCGCCGATGGCGGCGAACTTCGCCGCGTCCGCGGTGAAGTTCTTGTTCCATTCCGTACGGTCACCGCGGCCGATCTGGGTGAGCTGGAGGATGGAGTCGAGCAGCAGGCCGCCGACGAGACCGGTGATGGTCTGCATGATGATCTGGGCCAGCAGGAACTTGAGGATCAGCAGCGCCATGGAGCGGAACGCGGCGATGGCGGCGGCCGCCCAGATCTCCGACAGCCCCGCGGTCACCGGCATCAGGGCCTGGGCCAGGGCTATCTGAACGACGAGCAGGGCCAGTTGGCCGAAGATCATCCACTTGGTGTACTCGATGTCGGCGGCTGTCTTGTGGGCGTTCTTCGACAGCTTGATGGCGTCCTCGTAGGCCCGGTCGAGGATGCTCTCATTGCCGTTCGTCCGCTCGACGAACTGCCGGGCGTATGCCACGAACCGGGTCGCGGTCTCGCCCTCGAAGTCCTCGTCGACACGGCTGACGACCTGCCGCAGAAGCTCCTCCACCTCACGGAACTTCTCGGCCATCTGGCGATATTCATCACTGACCAGCCGCAGGGTGTCCTCGTTCGCCTGCGGAAAGGGCATGCCGGTCAGAGTCTTGAGGAGGGTCGCCCATCCCCCGGAAACCTCAATCGCCATGGTGTGGTGCCGCGTCTTCGGAGTTCGGCCGGCTCAGCCGGCGGCGATGTGGTTGGCGTCGTCCTCGGCGTCGTTCAGGATGACCGAGGCGTTGTTGCCGCTGATGCCGACCATTTCGAGCAGGTCGGAGAGGCCTTCGAGGCCGTAGGTGAGCCCCTTGCCCGTCGAGTCGACGAACTTGTGGTACTCCTTCGCGTACACGTCGTCCTTGCCGCCCGCCGTCCTGTTCTCCAGGTTGATGTGGTCGTTGAGGACGCCCAGCTCACCGACGATTCTCGAGATGGCGCCGAACTGGGTGAACCGGCGCGGGAGATCGCCCGGAACGCTCAGGGTTCCGTCAGCCATAGAACTCGTCCTCCTCGCCGCGGTTGCCCGCCGGCTTGCGCCCGCCGCCCAGCACCGTCTCCGTGAGCCCCTCCGGCTGCATCGCGCGCAGCGGAGCGAGCAGATCGTCCAGCTCACCACCGCCGAAGAGGCCGCTCGCCAGCTCGTCCTGACTGCCCATCAACGGCCGGACCGTCCCGCTCACCTTGGAGTTCATCTCCGTACGGGCCGCGTTGACGGTGGTCTTCAGCACCTCGGCGAGCTGGGCCCCCGGCATGGTGCGGTAGCCCTCGGTGTGGAACTTGAAGGACAGGATCTCACCGTGGGCGTTGACCGAGGCGGTCACCATACGGTCCTTGGAGGTCGCCGAGGCGGACGCCCTGGCCAGTTCCTCCTGGACCTGCTGGATCTTCTTCGTCTGCTCCGCGAGACCGGCCATGGCCTCCGCGAGCTGTTCCTGGAACGACACCATCAGTACTGCTCCTCCTTGCCTTCCGCCGCCGCTTCCAGCGCGTCGACCGCGCGGGACAGGTCGTCCGCGGACAGCCGCAGAGCGACGGGGCCCGTCGGGTTGAGGTACAGGTCCTGGCCTTCCGGTACGAGCGCGAACGCCTCCGAGACCGGCAGCACCCGGTGGGCGATCGCGCCCGCCCGCTCCAGATGGGCGGGCGAGGTGAACACCGGCACCACCGGATCGCCGTCCGGGGTGCAGACGCTGACCGCGCCACCGCCGGGAGCCGTCAGGACGGCCAGTTCGGCCGTGACCACGGCCAGGGCGACGCCCTCGACCTCGCCGTAACCGGTGGCCGCGAGCTGCATGGCGGCATCCACGTCATCCGTCGGTTCGGGCCAGCCGAGCATGCCCGGAGAGGGCCGGTACTGGTCGTTCCGCTGCCATTCGACGATCTCGCCGGCGGCGTCGGAGCGCCACTGCCCGATCACCGCCCACAGCGGCGGCTCGCCCTCTCCGCTCCACGCGGGGTCCACCGTGCCGAACCAGTGCTCGGGTGCGGTGCGCGCCGCGGCGCGGATGTCGTCGGGCACCGGCGGCATGACGGAGTCCTCGCCCCCGGGAGGTATCCCTGCCGCCTCTGCGCCTGTGGAACTCATCGTCCGATCACGCCCGTTCCGGCGTCGGGCTCGGTGCCCCACACCTCTTCGTCCTCCGACAGCCATACGTTGCGCTGCCGGTCACCGCCGTTGGCCCCGCCGCCCGGGGCGCCACCACCGCCACCCATGCCCATGGGCGGCATGAAGGGCATGCCGCTCCCCGACCCGCCCCCGGCGCCGCCCCGTCCGAGGGCGCCGGGCGACTGGGTGGGAAGGCTGCCCTGCCCCGGCGGGGCGGCCGGCGCCGCGGGCAGCCCCATGGCCGCGCGGGCCCGGTTGCTGAGACCGGACACCACGGACGAGGGCTCGCGGATCGCGTTGCCGTTGCTGTCGACCATCTTGCGGAGGGTCTCGGAGGCGCCCTTCGAACCACCGAAGAGGTCGCCGCTCGACGTGGACGGACGGCGCTGGCCGTTGAACAGCTCGTCGAGCGTCTTGGGGTTGCGGGTCTTCAGGTTGTTGCTGCTCTCGGTGATGTGCTTGCCCTGCGGGTCGCTGATGGTGCCGTCGGCGTTGATCCGGGACCCCGGCGGAACGCTGAGCTTCCCGCCGTACATGTTGGTCAGGGGCTTGCCGTCCGCGCCGATCAGGTTTCCCTGCGCGTCCACCTTGGTGCCCTTGGGAACGATGACGTTGCCCTCGGCGTCGATCCCGAATCCACGCGGCGGGTTCCCCCCTGAGGTGGAGCCGTTCGGAAGCGTCGGCGGCTTCGGGCCGGCGGGCGAGATGATCTTCCCGCCGGGGCCGATGGTGGACCCGGGCGGCACGATCAGGGGCCTGCCGTCCGCACCGAGGACCGGCTTGCCGGCGGAGTCGGTGACGGCTCCGGTCTTGGGGTCGATGCGCGAGCCGGCCGGCAGCCCGCCGCTTCCCAGGGGGTTGCTCGTGCCGGAGGTGCTGCCGTTGGGTCCGGTGATCGGATTCGGACCGAGACCGAGGCCGTTCGTGCCCGGACCCTTGGACGAGGACTCGCTCCCGTTCGGCCCCGTCACCGGTGGCGGGCCACCGAGGCCCAGATCCCCGCCACCGCCCCCGCCGCCTCCGTCACCGCCCGCGCCGCCGCCGAACATCTCCTTGAACTTGTTGAGGAAGTCGTCGGCACCGCCTGTGCCACCGTCACCTCCGGCACCGGTGCCGCCGTAGAAGTCCTTCTGTTCCTCGGGCGTCAGCGAGATGGTGAACGTCGGCTTCACCACGGAGTTCGCGTCGGAAAGCTTCCCGCTCGCCTTGTCGTAGGCCGTCGCCAGGTCGAGCATCGTCTGTGCGGACGCGTCATCCAGCCCGGCCTTCACACCGGCGAGCCAGTTCAGCTTGGCTTCGCCTTCCACACTCTCGTAATCCAGACCGTCGAACCTGTCCCGGTACGCCGTGGTGAAGGTCTTGGCTGCCAACGCCCGAAGGAATTCGGCGTAGAGGTGGGTGAAGGGCATGGAGATGGGACCTGCTTCGCGGGGCGTCTGCCCTGCGACCACCGGCACTGTCTCCCGCTTTTCGAACCAATCCCAGGCATTCTTCGCCAGAACATCTATGGTCGTCTTCAGCTTGGAACTCACGGCTTCCAGGTCGCTCTTGATGACGCCGCTCATGTAGTAGGACTGTGTCTCCAGGAGAGAACGCTTGACCGCCAGGAGCACGGCTTCGAAGAGCGCCGCGGACTTCCCTTCGAGTTCCTCCGAGCCGTTCCCCACGCTCTCGGCCCACTTATTGAACTCGACGGCCCACCCGCCGGTCCACAGATCCATGTTGTTGAACACGTCGGCCGCTTTTTTGGACATCAGCGGATTGGTGTCCTTGTTGGTACCCGCCCAGACGGAGCCGAAGATGGCCCCGGCGGCACCCGTGAAATCACTCAACGGCCCCGGGTCGTTGCCGAATTCCTTCCAGTCATATCTGAATCCGAAAACGAGGTACGGCTTTTCCGTCCTGGAGGCGAAGTAGTATGCCTTATACCCGTCGAACCCCCATTCCTCGCCGCCGCTCCTCGTAGCGGTATCGGACCAGGCTCCGTTCACCGCTGAGGCAATCCACCGCTTGGACCCCGGTCCCGCCACAAGATTCCGGTCCGGAAGCTTGGTGGTGCCGTCGTGAAACATGGCGAGGATGTCCTCCCACTTGGCCGGCATCCCGGGGGGCACCGTGACCATGGTTTCACTTTCCCTTCGGGGTCAGGATCTCGGAGAACTCGTCGGCAAGGGCACCACCGATGCTCGTCGAGTCGTCCTCGGCGTCCTTGTGCTTGGCCTCGACGTCCCGCAGGCTGGCCGAGAAGTTGTTCAGGAGCGTGATGGCCGTCTCGTACCGGGTTCGCATGCTCGCGCGATACGTCTCCAGCTGCCCTTCCAGCGCCTTCGCCTGTGTGCACTTCTCGGGGATCCCGATGGCGAGCGGGATCTTCGATCCCAGGCTCACATAGTCCGGCTTGACCGTGAGGTCGCGGCGGAACCGGGGGATCTCCTGGTTGGCGTACCTGAGATAGACACCGTCGGTCGACTGGAAGATGTCGCCCGGATTCTCGTCACCAGCCATGCTCACACCTCACAAGTCGATTCGGTCGGTCGGGTCAGCTGCCCTGGAGGTTGTTCAGTCCGCGGCCTCCGTCGAGGTCGCCGTCGATCTGCCGGGCGTGCATCCGCTGGAGAGTGGTCCGGGCGACCCCGTACTGCTCGTCGAGCTGCAGCTTGATCCGGCCCAGCTCCGCCTGGAATTCCTCCCAGGAGGTACGGGTCTGGCCGCTCAGGGTGTCGCGCAGCGCGCCGAAGTTCTTCTCCATCCAGGCGAGCGCTTCCTTCATCTCCTGCTGGGCCGAGTCCATGTTCTTGATGGCATCCAGGACCCCTTGGTGGCTGATTTTGACGGTCATGGCGAAACTCCTCGTGAGACGGTTAAGCGAGCGGGGAAGAAAAGGCGGGGAGAGAGCCGGGGAAGGTCACCCGGGGTTGATCGTGCCGGCGATACCGGCGGCGTAGCCCTTCGCCTCGTGCTCGGCGTCCGTGAGGAGCCGGTTGGCCATCGCGGTGCCCTCGCGGAAGAACTGGGTGCGCTCCATGACCCGGCTGTGCGCCCTGAGCCACTCGTCGATGCCCGCCGCGTGGGTCTCGGAGGAACCGGCCTGGTAGGCGGCCCGGACCTGGCCCTGGATGGTCCTGACCTTGCGGCCCGCCTCGTCCATGTCGCGAAGATGCTGGTCCAGCGTCTTCAGCGTCTCCAGCATCGCTGTTTCATCGTTGGACAGGCCGTCGGCCGAGTTGACGTTGAAGCCGGAGACATCAGACATGGGGGTCCTCCTGGACACTGCGGGAACACGGCGGCACCACGGGCGCACGACAGGCCGACCAGACCGGGAATCAGGACCTCCGGTAGTCGACGGATCATCAGGTTAATACGCCGTACGGGATCTTGGAACGAATGTTCTTCGACAATCTGAATGTTCATCTGCGATACGCGTGTGAGCTGCGGGAATGCCGGGCCGAGCGCGTGCTCCCCGACCTCCCTATCCTCAAAGAAACCTCAATTCCCTTAAGGGCAAGGGGAATCGGCTATCGAGATGTCGTGTTCATCGGCGCTTCCACGAGTCCCTGTGTCAGCAGGGCCGTGTTGTCCAGCGCGGGCCCCGACGCGAGCAGTCCGAGGACACCGGACGGGACGGGTACGGACTGACCGGCCCGGTACCCGAGCCGCTCAAGTCCCTTCTCGCCCCCGGGGACCGGGTACTTGGCACCCGACTCGGTGACCAGGTAGTACGCCGTACCGGTGCCCGCCGAGGAGAGTGCCGTGACGAGGGCGCCGCCTTCCGGACGTACCGCGAACAGGTCGGCCGCTCCGGAACCCGCCGTGATTCCCGGCTGGTTGGACACCGTCCGGCCGCCCACCGCGTCCGCACGGGGCAGGACGACCGAGACCGTCGGCCTGCCGTCCGCGCTGCCGACCACGGCGCAGACGCCCTCGCCCGCGCCGACCGGGCCGGGCTCGGGCAGCCCCGTCGGGACCGTGCCGCCCCCGGCTCCCACGAGCCGGGACGCCTTCGGGTCCTCGTTGCGCGCCAGGTCGTCCGGGCCGATCTTCCGCAGCACGACGGCTTCTCCGGCGTAGGCGGTCCGCTGGGTGCGCGGATCGCCCTTCAGCAGCGCCTCCTCCAGCGCGGTGACCTCGGTCAGGCCCCGCTCCGTCAGCAGGTAGTGGCCGCCGGAGCCTTCGAAGAGCTGCCCGATCCGCGTCGGGCGGCCGGCCAGCGGGGGGCCCGCCTTCCCGCGTCCGGCCACGTCCGGCACCGCCAGGTCCGGGCCGGCCGGCAGGGCGTTGAGGAACGCGTCGGGCACCGGGTAGGCCCCGTCGGGGTCGTAACCCAGCGCCTGGACCGCGTAGTTCGCGGTGTTCAGCCGCATCCGGGTGCCGTGCCAGAGGAGGTACGTGGTGCCGCCCGGGACGGTACGGACCAGGGTGGCCCCGGCCGAGGTGACGGGCCGGCCCTTGGCGCTCAGGCCGACGGCCAGGGTGAGGAGCGGCTCCGAGGCGGCGTCGGGCCGGGTGGCGCACACCGACCAGGCCTCGCGGCTGAGCGCGCCCGCCTGCGGCAGCGGGTCCGGCGCGCCGACGATGCCCAGGGTGGCGCCGCGCGGGGCGTCCTCGATGGAGGCGGGCTTGACGCTCACCACCTTCATCCGGTCACCCGCCAGCAGCCTGGCCGAGGTCTCGTTGAGTACCGGATGGAGGACTCCGTCGAGCGTGAGGTAGCGGGCGCCCGAACGCTCGTCGAGCACCAGCGTTCCGGTGGCCTTCCACGCGTGGGAGCCGCCGGGCACCACCAGCCCGTACACCGCGACGATGAGCGCGGCCAGGGCCGCGACCACCAGGCCGATGACGAAGCCCTTGGTGGTCCGCCGGTGCGCGGACTCGGGGGCGTCCGGGTCGCCCCGGAGCATTCCCAGTGACAGCCGGCTCATGACGAACATGTGCGCGTGGACCTGGTCCCGCCTGGACTGCATTCCTTGCCTTTCCGACCGGGCATCGGCCCGGCACGCGATGGCCCGGGGTACGGGGCTTTCGGCCGCCGGCCCCCGGGATCCGCCGGCTGTCCGGCGGCGGACGCCGGAGAGCCGGCTCAGCTGTTGAGGCCCCGCAGGTACTGGTAGAGACCGGCGACGAGCAGGGCCAGCGGGACGAGGACGATGGCGAAGAGAAGGTGGAGCAGGTCGACCGCGCGCCCCCAGTAGGGCACCAGGCGGCGGCCGGGGAGCGTCCAGCCCGTGATGGCGAGCACGGCCGCGACCGCCAGCAGACCGGCGAGGAGCAGCGGCCGGGAGCCGTCGCCGGTCCGCAGGACCAGCTGCACCGTCAGCAGTACGGAACCGTAGGCGGCGGGGAGCACCACGGCGAGACGCTGCCAGGCGCCGCCGATCGCCCGTGCGTGCGTGAACATCAGCGCGCACAGGACCGCGGCCAGGGTGAGCGGTGCCCAGGACTTCTCGGACGCCAGCACTGTGAGGCAGCCCGCGGCCACCAGTCCGGTGGCGCCGTAGAGGCCCGTGAGGTAGCTGTCGGCGACGGCGCCGCGGGCGGCGATCCGCTCGTCCGGGGTGGGCTCGATGCCCTCCTGCAGCTGGCCCGCGTTGGTGGGCAGCAGCGGCACCTTCAGTCCGGACAGGCGGAACGCCAGGGACGGCAGGAAGTGGCCCAGCAGGACGACCGCCAGGATCAGCGGGGCGGCCGTGCCGGTGGCCGGGACGCCGAAGAGCATCACGGCTCCCCCGGCGGCTCCGAGGACCGCGGCCAGGGCGGCGGCCAGGAACAGCGGGGCGCACGCGCCCACGGCGGCCAGGGCGAGCACGGCGGCGCCGGCGGCCGCGGAGCAGCCCGCGAGCAGCCGGGCGCCCAGTTCCGCGTCGGACTCCGTCCCTTGGGGAACCAGGGCTCCGGCCAGGGCGAGGAAGGGGACGGCCGCGGCGCCGAGCGCGCCGCCCGCGCCGACGTCGCCGACCGCCCGTGAGGCGGCCGCCGCGCCGGCCAGCAGGAGGATCGCGGTCCCCGCCGAGCAGACCGCCCTGAGCCCCGTGGAACCGGGCAGCAGCAGGAGCAGGAGGCCGGTGGCGAGGGTGCTCAGGGCGAGCGCGGTCATGAGGTGGTGGGACCACACCGGCCGCCAGGAGTCGGGGCGTTCGCGCAGCCGGCTGGAGAGCCCGTCGACGAGGTCGTCGTAGTGGATCTCGGGGAGGGCGTCCCCGCGCAGCCGCAGATGTACCGTTTCGCCGTCGCGCAGGCCCAGGTCGCCGAGGGTGTTCTCGTCGTCGAGGGGCTCCTGGCCGAGGCGCTGGAGCACCCATCCGCCCGCCTGCGCGCCACGTTCGTAGAGGTCGGTGCCTCCGTGGTCGACGATGGTCGGCATCAGATCGGCGAGCACGATGTCGGACGGTACGGCGAGTTCGACGGAGCGGTCGGGCGTCAGCACCGTGAGGCGGCACAAGGGTGCCGCGGAGATGTCGGTCAAGCGCGTTTCATCGCCTTCCAGGACAGTGGTCGACGCGGTCAGATTGATCACATTAACTTGTGCGTGCAGTCTGTACGTTGTGGGGTGCCGCCAGGATCGGCGGCCCCGCCCCCGCCCACCACCCGGCCTGCGTTCCCGCACCGTCGGCCGTTCCGCAGGCGTTTGACGTCCCGTCACTCCCAGGACACGTCACGGCAACCGCCGGCACCCCTCAGGAAGGCGATTCCCTTTGAGCGTGGTCCTCTTCAAGAGGCCTCCCCGGCGTCTTGGCCCCGAGATGCCCCATGGCGAACTGAGCCTCCAGGAGCCGCCCACGGTGCCGGAGACGCAGAGCGCGATGGGCAACATGATCACGTACATGCCGATGGCGCTCAGCTCGCTCGGCATGGTGCTCATCTTCCTGCGCCCCGGCAGTGGCGGCGGTCCCATGATGTACGTCGCCATCGGCCTGATGGCCCTGTCGGCCGTCGGCATGCTGGTCTCGCAGATCGTCCGGGCCTCCGGGGACCGCAAGCGGGCGCTGCTCGGTGAGCGGCGCGACTACATGCGCTACCTGTCGATCAGCCGCAGGCGCATCCGCAAGGTGATCACCCAGCAGCGGGAGGCGCAGGCGTGGTCGCATCCGGACCCGGCGTCCCTGTGGAGCCTGGTGCCCACGGCGAGGCTGTGGGAACGGCGGGCGGCGCACGCGGACTTCGCCGAGGTGCGGATCGCGGTGGGCGAGCAGCAGCTGGCGACGAAGCTGACACCGCTGAGCACCAAGCCGGTCGAGGATCTGGAGCCGCTGTCCGCGCACGCCCTGCGGCGCTTCATCAAGGCGTACGGCACGGTGTCCGACCAGCCGGTCGCGCTCTATCTGCGGACCTATGCCCGCGTCCTGCTCCAGTCCGGGGAGGAGGACGCGCACGCGATGGTGCGGGCCCTGCTGGCCCAGCTGAGTGTGTTCCACGCGCCGCAGGACCTGCGGATCGTGGTGCTGGCGGACCATGACCGCCGGGACGCCTGGGAGTGGGTGAAGTGGCTGCCGCACGCCCAGCATCCGACGGACGTCGACGGCGGGGGGCCGGTGCGCCTGGTCACCGATTCCGTGCTGGGGCTCGAATCGCTGCTCGGTGAGGAACTGACCGGACGGCCCGCCTTCGAGACGGACGCCGTCCCGAGCGCCGAGGAGCCCTACTGCGTCGTGGTGCTGGACAGCGCCCGGACGCCCGCCGACTCCCGGCTGGCCACCGACGGTTACCGCAACACCGTGACGCTGGACGTGTCCGGCTCCCTGCCCTGGCGTCAGTCCCGCCACACGCTGCGGCTGCGGATCGCCGGGCAGCGGCTCGAACTGGTCAGCACCGACCGGTCGGGGAAGGAGACCACCTCGGCGCTCGGCAGGCCCGATGCGCTGGGTCCCCGGCGGGCCAGGGCGCTGGCCACGCTGCTGTCCCCGTACCGCATGGGCATCACCACGGACAACGGTGAGGCACTCACCTCGGACGTGCAGCTGACGACCCTGCTCGGCCTCCCCGACCTGCACACGGTCGATCTGGACGCCGTGCGCGAGGAGCGCAGCGAGCGTGCCAGGCTGCGGGTGCCGCTGGGGCTCGCCGGGGACGGCACCCCGGTGGAACTGGACATCAAGGAGGCGGCGCAGGGCGGGATGGGCCCGCACGGCGTGCTGATCGGCGCGACGGGTTCCGGCAAGTCGGAGCTGCTGCGGACCCTGGTGCTGGCGCTGGCGCTCACCCACTCCTCGGAGAAGCTGAACTTCGTCCTGGTCGACTTCAAGGGCGGCGCGACCTTCCTGGGCCTGGACGGTCTGCCGCACACCTCGGCCGTCATCACCAACCTCGCCGACGAGTCCTCCCTGGTGGACCGCATGCAGGACGCCCTGCACGGTGAGCTGATGCGCCGCCAGGAGCTGCTGCGCAGCGCCGGGAACTACACGTCCGCGTACGAGTACGAGACGGCGCGGGCGGCGGGCGCCGGACTGGAGCCGCTGCCGACGCTGTTCGTGGTGGTCGACGAGTTCAGTGAACTCCTCTCCGCACACCGTGACTTCATGGACCTGTTCGTGATGGTGGGACGGCTGGGCCGCAGCCTGGGCGTGCATCTGCTGCTCGCCTCGCAGCGGCTGGACGAGGGCCGGATGACCCAGCTGGAGTCGCATCTGTCGTACCGGATCGCGCTGCGCACGTTCTCCTCGATGGAGAGCCGCGGCGTCCTGGGTGTGCCGGACGCCTATCAGCTGCCCTCCGTACCCGGCAGCGCGATCCTGAAGAAGGACACCGGGACCCTGGTCCGGTTCAAGGCCGCGTACGTCTCCGGGCCCTATCAGGGCGTCCGCAGGGTCGGCGCGTCGGCCGTCGCCGGGCAGGTGGTCCCCTACCGCACGGAGTGGACCGCGCCCCGGCTCCCCGCGCCCGACCCGGACCCGCAGCCGGTGGCGGCGGAGGAGAGCGAGGAGTCCCTGCTCGCGCTGGCCGTGTCCCGGATGCGGGAGGGCGGCCGGCCCGCGCACCGGGTCTGGCTGCCGCCGCTGGACAGCCCGCTGTCGCTGGACGTCCTGCTGATGGGCGTGGAGCCGCATGCCGAGCGGGGTCTCACCACCATCGATCCCGATCTGCACGGCGGGCTGACGGTGCCGGTGGGCATCATCGACCGGCCCTTCGACCAGAGCCGCGAGCCCCTGGTGGCCGAGCTGTCCGGCGCGGGCGGGCACGTGGGCATCGCGGGCGGCCCGCAGAGCGGCAAGTCCACACTCGTACGCGATCTGATCATGTCGCTCGCCCTCACGCACACTCCGCGCGAAGTCCAGTTCTACTGCCTGGACTTCGGCGGGGGGTCACTCGGTTCGCTCCGCGACCTGCCCCATGTGGGCGGGGTGACGGGCCGGCTGGACCTGGAGCGGGTGCAGCGCACACTGGCCGAGGTGCACGGGCTGGTGGCCCGGCGCGAGAAGCAGTTCGCCGAGCTGGGCATCGACTCGATGGCGATGCTGCGCGCCCGCCGGGCCGCCGGGGAGATGCCCGACGAGCCGTACGGCGATGTGTTCCTCGTCGTCGACGGCTGGGGAACCATCCGCCAGGACTTCATGGACATCATGGACACCTTCACGGCACTGGCGGCACGGGGCCTCAACTACGGTGTGCACCTCATCGTGGCAGCGGGCCGCTGGTCGGAGATCCCCACCGCGCTGCGGGACCAGCTCGGCACGCGCTTCGAGCTGCGCCTCGGCGACAGCATGGACTCCATGATCAACATGCGGTCCGCCGCGACCATCCCCAAGTCGCCCGGCCGCGGCATGACCGAATCCAAGCACCACTTCCTCACCGCTCTGCCCCGGCTGGACGGCGGCGACAGCGCCGCGGACCTGGGGGCGGGCGTGGCCGACGCGGTGGCCCAGGTGGCCGAGCACTGGCACGGGCCGTCCGCACCCGCGGTCCGTACCCTGCCGTCGGTGCTGGAACCCACCGAACTGCCCGACGCCGAGGTCGGCGCGGACGGCGATCTGCGCCTGCCGCTGGGCCTGGAGGGCAATCAGCTCGACGTCATGTGGCACGACTTCGCCCAGACCGCGCACTTGGTGGTGGTCGGCGACGCGGAGACCGGGAAGACCAACCTGCTGCGCTCGGTCTGCAAGGCGGTCACCGACCGCTACACCCCCGCCGAGGCCCGGGTGCTGCTGGTCGACTACCGGCGCGGGCTGCTGGAGAGCGTCCCCGAGTCGCACCGGCTGGGCTATGCCGTGTCCGTCGACATCCTGAAGCAGGCGGTGGACGGCGTCGCACGCGCCATGAAGGAGCGCCTGCCCGGCGCGGACATCTCGCCCGCCCAGCTGAAGCGGCGGGACTGGTGGAAGGGCCCGCAGGTCTTCCTGGTCGTGGACGACTACGACATGGTGTCCGGCGGCAATATGAGCAACCACTTCGGGCCGCTGCTCGACTACCTCGCGCAGGGCGCGGAGCTCGGGCTGCACCTGATCGTGGCACGCAGCGCCAACGGTGCGGCGCGGGCGATGAACGATCCGCTGCTGCGCCGGCTGCTGGAGGTCAACACGCCTGCCGCGCTGCTCTCCTGCCCGCCCTCGGAGGGATATCTGTTCAACGACACCAAGCCGAGGCAGCTGCCGCCGGGCCGGGCGCAGCTGATCACCCGCAGGGGTGTGGTGCAGGTGCAGACCCCGCTGCTGCCGGACCCGGAGGGCGAGGGCTGATCCGTCCGGCCGGACGGGGGCGCACGGCCCCCCGGGCGCCGCACGCGCGGCGGTGCTGGGAGGCTGTCCCGGTCGGGATGCCGCCGGGCATCCCCCGGTCCGGGGAGGTCCTGTCATGGGTACCGGTGGAAGGCCGTCGGAGCACCGCCCCGGTTCACCGGCGCGGCACGCGCCCCCGTTCGACCCGGAGTTGCGTGCCGCGCTGGAGGCCGGTGGAGCGGGGGCGCGGGAGCCGCTGACGCCGGAGGGCCTGGCGGCGGTACAGGCGCGGGACGCCGCCGCCCGCCCCAGGCCCACCCTCCGCGCGCTGAGGGCCGGCGGCCGGTTCGCGGTGGAGGAGCTGCGGACGCCCGCGGACGGGGACGGGCGGGCGGTCAGGCTCGTCAGCGCGCGGCCCGCCGGGGCCACCGGCCCCCTGTCGCTGCTGTACTACATGCACGGCGGCGGCATGATCATGGGCAACGCCTGGTCCGTACTGCCCCGGCTGCTCCGGGAGTGGGCCCTGCCGCTGGGGCTCGCCGTCATCTCCGTCGAGTACCGGCTGGCGCCCGGGGCGCCGTACCTGGGTCCCGTGGAGGACTGCTACGCCGGACTCGTCCTGGCGGCCGGCCACGCGGCGGCACTGGGCCTGGACGCGGACCGCGTCATCCTCGGCGGCAAGAGCGCGGGCGGCGGACTCGCCGCGGCGCTCGCCCTGCTGACCCGCGACCGAGGCGGGCCCGTCCCGGCCGGTCAGCTGCTGATGAGCCCGATGCTCGACGACCGGGGCACCACGTTCTCCAGCCACCAGATGGCCGGGCTCGACACCTGGGACCGGACCTCCAACGCGACCGCGTGGCAGGCGGTGCTCGGCGACCGGTACGGCACCGCCGGACTGTCGCCCTACGCCGCGCCCGCCCGCGCAACGGACCTGTCGGGGCTGCCCCCGGCCTATGTCGACACCGGGTCGGCCGAGACCTTCAGGGACGAGGCCGTGGCCTACGCCGACGCGATCTGGCGGGCCGGCGGCGAGGCCGAACTGCATGTGTGGCCCGGTGCCTTCCACGGTTTCGACACCCTCGCGCCGCGGGCGGTCCTCAGCCGGGACGCCCACGATGCCCGTTCCCGCTGGCTGCGGCGGATCGTCGGACGATGAGGCCGGGCGGACGGGTCACCGGAGGACGGACCCGGCCCGCGGGACGATCCGGCCCAGGCGGCGGGCCGGACGCCGGGGCCGCTGTCCGCCCGGTGGTACCGGCCGGGGCTCAGTGCGCTTCCGTGACCGGACCCGCCGCCCGGCCCGCCCGCCAGCCCCTGCGGCGCCCGCGGGGCAGGACGAACCCCAGGAACGCGACCAGCAGCGTCACCCCGGTCGCCCCGCCGGCCACGGCCAGCGCCCGGTTGCGCGCCTGCGGCGGGCCGAGCGGCGGGACGGCCCGCGCGGAGGCCTTCTCCGTTCCGGCCGGGGACTGCGCGTGTTCCTCGGGGAGTACGGCGGAGAGCGCCCGCACCGGGTCGACGACCCCCAGCCCGATACCGGGGTCCGGCGCGTCGCCCACGGCCCCGTACGCGGTGGACTCCAGCCGGTGCGCGAGCTGTTCGGCGGTCAGCCGGGGGTGGTAGGAGAGGACCAGGGCCGCCGTACCGGCCACGAACGCACCGGCCACCGCGTCGCCGCTGCCGGTGAACTGGCCGCGGCCGCCCGGTCCCGGCCCCATCACCGAGACGCCGGGGGCGCTCAGCCTGGGCTGCGTACGCCGCCCCTTCTGCGTGCCCGGCGCTTCCGGCTCGCCGCCCGGCCCGACCGAGGAAACGGCCAGCACCCCGGGCAGCGCCGCCGGGTAGGCGGGCCCGTCCACCGCCTGCGACGCCGCCGCGCCGCGCTCCCACTCCCGGGCGGACGCGGGCGCCACCACCAGCGCACCGGCCTTCTGCGCGGCGAGGACGGCGTCCTTCAGCTGCTTCGGCGCGGAGGGGACGCTCAGCGCCACCTGGATGATCCGCGCCCCGGAATCGGTGGCCGCCCTGATGCCCTTGGCCAGCGCCTCGGGCGTGGTCGCACCGTATTTGTCGGTGGCCCGCACCGCGATCACCTCGGCCTCCGGGGCCACCCCGGCCGCCCTGAGGCCCTGTTGCCGCGCGCCCGCCACGATCCCGGCGAGGAACGTGCCGTATCCCACGCAGTCGTCCCGCACGGTGCCGCCCGCCATCACATCCGGGCCGCCGGTGACCCGGCCGTCCAGCGCCGGGACCCGCCGCAGGTCCGCTCCGGTGCCGACGAGAGCGACCTCGACCCCCGCTCCCCGGCTGAGTTCCCAGGCCCTGTCGATCCCCAGGAAGCTCTGCGCCCAGGGGACTTGGGCGGATTTCTTGGCGGAGCGCGGAGTGCACGGGCGGCCGTCGGCGACGGTGGCGGGCATTCCCGGCAGCGAGGGGCTGTCCGCGTCCCCCGCCGCCCCGGCGGGGGACGCGGCGGCGGGTATCAGGAGCAGGGCGGCCAGTGCTGCCGGTCCGAGTGCGCGGGACACCGAGGACCTCGAAGATCGCATGCGCCGATGGTAACGACGCTCCCCGCACCACCGGTACCTGCCCCGGAACCCGCCCGGGACCGATGTCACGGCGGCCCCGGAATCGCCGACCACCATGGCGGGCGACCTGCGGCAACAGGCATGATGGGCACAGCAGTTTCCCATGCCCTACATGCCGCGCGTCTCCGCCCCGTACCTACGGCGCAGGGGTCCGGGAGGTCAGATAAGTGTCACGCCAGATGCTCACCGTCGCCGCCGACGGGACGGGCGACCACCGCACCGTCGGGGAGGCCGTCGCACGCGCCCGTGCCGGAGCGGTCGTCAGAATCGCTCCGGGGCGGTACGAGGAGAGCCTGACGGTCGCGGCCGCGATCACCCTGACCGCCGCCGAGGGCGAGGGGACGGTGGAGCTGGCGCCCCGGCGCGGGACGGCGCTGACCCTCACCGGGGACGCGGTGATGGTCAGGGATCTCGTGCTGCGCGGGCACGACGACGAACTTCCCGTGGTCGACGCACCGCGCGGCCAGCTCGCGATGGACCGGTGCGACATCCACGGTTCGGCCTGGTCGGCGCTCTTCGCCCGGGACGGCGGGTCGCTGGCGCTGCGTCAGTGCCGGATCAGCAACCCGGTGGGCGCCGGTGTGGTGTCCACCTCCTCCGCCGAGAGCTTCCTGGAGAACTGCGTCGTCGAACACCTCGGCACCTCCGCCGTGGTGGCCGGTGAGCAGGGCCGGATCACCGCCCGCTTCAGCCGGCTCAGGGACACCAAGGGCAACGGTGTCCTCACCAACGGGCAGGCGCATGTCCTCCTGGAGGAGTGCGCGATATCGGCGACCGGAAAGCCGGGGGTCGCCGTCGAGGAGGAGAGCTCGGTCAGGATGGTGCGCGGCACGGTCCGCAAGGCCGCCGTCGGGGTGTTCGTGAACAGCGCCGGGCCGGTCGTCCTGGAGGACGTCTCCGTCAGCGATGTCACCGGGCACGGATTCGTCCTGGGCGGCGGCAGCTCCCCGACGCTGACCCGGTGCGCTACCGAACGGACCGGCGGTCACGGCCTGTTGGTGACCGAGCGCAGCCGTGGCGCGTTCGAGGCATGTGTGTTCGCCACCGCCGGGGAACCCGCGGTGCGGGTCACCGGCTTCTCCTCCCCGGTGCTGACGGACACGGTCGTCCACGACGCCAAGGGCACCGGGGTGCTGCTCGACGAGGACTCGGCCGCCGAGTTCGACCGCCTGGAGGTGCGGGACAGCGGCGGGTCCGGAATCGTGATCCGCAGCGGCGCCAACCCGCTGCTGCTGCGGGCGACGGTCACCGGCGCCGGCACCCACGGTGTGGAGGTCGTCAAGGACGGCAGGGGGCGGCTGGAGGAGAGCGTCGTCGAGCGGTCGGGCGACTCTGCCGTCCATGTCTCGGGCCACGGCAACCTGTTCGTCGGCAAGGGCCGGCTGCGTGCCTCCGCCGGGGCCGGGATCCACATCGGGGCGCTCGGCACGCTCACCCTGCGGGACACCGGGATCGAGGAGTCCGGCGGCGCGGGCGTCCACCTCGCGCCCGAGGGCGAACTGGCCGCCGTGCGTGCCGTGGTGACGGGGTCCGCCGAGTGCGGCGTACTGCTGTCCGCGGGTGCGCGGGCCTCGCTCAACGGCTGCGAGGTGACCGGTTCGGGCGCCGACGGCATACGGGTGGAGGGCGCCGACGCCATAGCGCTGACCGGCTGCACCGTCCGCGGCAACCGGGGCAGCGGAGTGCGCCAGACGGTGCCCGGCGACCGGCTCACCGTCGAGGGGCTGACCAGTACGGAGAACGGCGCCCCGGACGCCTGGGGCACCGCGCGGGACGCGGAGGCGGCGGGTGACGGCCGGCTGCCCGGCGGAGCGGCCCCGGCGGCGGCCGAAGCCCGGTCCGGTACGGGCCCCGTGGCCGAACTGGAGTCGCTGATCGGCCTCGACGAGGTCAAGCAGCAGGTGCTGACGCTGATCAACCTCAACCGGATGGCGCAGCGCAGGGCGAGCATCGGCATGCCCGCCCCGCCGATGAGCCGCCACCTGGTCTTCGCGGGCCCGCCCGGCACCGGCAAGACGACGGTGGCACGGCTCTACGGCTCCATCCTCGCCTCGCTCGGCGTGCTGCGCTCCGGGCATCTGGTGGAGGTCTCGCGTGCGGACCTGGTGGCGCAGATCATCGGCGGCACCGCCATCAAGACCACCGAGACCTTCAACAAGGCGCTCGGCGGGGTGCTGTTCGTCGACGAGGCGTACACCCTGCTCTCCGACGGGGGCGGCAGCGGCGCCGACTTCGGGCGCGAGGCGATCGACACCCTGGTGAAGCTGATGGAGGACCACCGCGAGGACGTGGTGGTGGTGGCGGCCGGCTATCCGAAGGAGATGACGGACTTCCTGGCGTCCAACCCGGGTCTCGCCTCCCGGTTCACCCGCAGCGTCGAGTTCAGCGACTACACCTCGGACGAGCTGGTCACGATCGTGGAGCGGATGTGCACCGGCCACCGCTACGAGCTGGATCCGGCGGCGCGCTCGGCACTGCTCACCCGCTTCGAGCGGATTCCCCGCGACGCGGGCTTCGGCAACGGCCGTACCGCCCGCAAGGTCTTCGAGGAGATGGTGGACCGGCAGGCGTCCCGGCTGGCCGCCCTGCCGGAGGCCGGCGAGCGGGAACTGGCCGTGCTGACCGCGCAGGACGTGGGCGTTCCGGCGGGCGGCGCGCCGCAGGACGGGCCGGACGAGGATCCGCTGCTGCGGCTGGACGCGCTGGTGGGCCTGGCGGCCGTCAAGCGCGAGGTCGCCGATCTGGTCAATCTGCTCGCCACCGCGCGGCGCAGGAAGGAGGCCGGTCTGCCCGCGCCCCGGATCAGCAACCATCTGGTCTTCGCGGGCCCGCCCGGCACCGGCAAGACGACGGTGGCACGGCTCTACGGTGAACTGCTGGCCTCGCTCGGTGTGCTGCCGCGCGGCCAGCTCGTCGAGGTCTCGCGTGCGGACCTGGTGGGCCGCTATGTCGGACACACCGCGCAGCTGACCCGGGAGATGTTCGAACGGGCCCTGGGCGGCGTCCTGTTCATCGACGAGGCGTACACCCTGACACCCCGCTCGGGCTCCGGTTCCCCGGACTTCGGCCAGGAGGCGGTGGAGACGCTGCTGAAGCTGATGGAGGACCACCGCGACGAGGTGGTGGTGATCGTGGCGGGGTACACCACGGAGATGAACCGGTTCCTGGGCTCCAATCCGGGTCTCGACTCACGCTTCCCGCGCCGGATCGAGTTCCCCGACTACTCCTCGGACGAACTGGTCACGATCGTCCGTATGCACGCGGCCGACAACGGCTACGAGTGCGCGCCCGGCACGGCCGGGGCGCTGCGGACCCACTTCGACGCCATCCCCAGGAGTGCGGCGTTCGGCAACGCGCGGCTGGCCCGGCAGACGCTGGAGCAGATGATGACCCATCACGCGGGACGGCTGAGCGGCGTGGCGGTACCTAGCCTGGACGATCTGCGGCTGCTGCTCCCCGAGGACCTTTCCCCGCACTGAGAGGCACGGTGCGGGGTCGGGCGACGTGCGGCCGGTCAGGCGGACGGCCGGGCGGTCAGGCGACGTGCAGGCGGGCCTCGTCGGCGCCGCGGGCCTCGGCCACCGTGGCCGCCTCGTTCTCCAGCGCCTTGCGGGTGGCTGCCGTCAGCCGCGCGAAGGGGGTGACGGTCAGGTCGACCCGGCGGCCGGCGGCCCTGGCGCGCCAGGTCCCGGCGGGCTCCGAGCCGACCAGGAGCACCCCGGGTGCGCTGATCGCGCGCCAGATCTCCTTCTCGTGGGTTTTCTCCGGGGCGAGGAGCCGGCGGTCACGGGCCTGGAGGAACGGGTCGCCGGGCGGGAGCAGCCGGACGAAGTGCGGGCGCTCGGCCGACAGCAGGGCGTCGAGCCGCTCGGCGGGCAGCCACGCCGGCTTCCCCTCGACCGTCACCTCGGCCAGGTCCCCGGGCCACACCGCCCTGACCACGGCCGGTTTGACGCCGAGGAACTTCGCGGCGTCGGCGGGGGTGGCCGGTCCCAGGAAGCGCAGATAGGCCCGGACCAGGGCGCCGGTCCCGTCGGCCGCCTCCGGCATCGGATAGCCCGGCTCCAGCGGGGAGAGCGTGGTGGTGCCCTGCCGGCCGACGCCGATGGCGCCCGGCAGTCCGGCCTGCTGGAACAGGAGCCCGGAGATGTGGCGCGCCCCGCAGGGGTCGCACCAGAACGTCAGTGCGGGCGGCACCATCGCGCTCACCGCGCGGCTCACCTCGCCCTTGGCCATCGGCCCGGTCACCACGGCACGCAGCGCGCCGGCGGTGGCGCGGAACGCCTCCAGGCCGAGCTTCGCGCCTTCCTTGATCACGGTGGTGCTGATCCGCGCCGTCGCGTCGGCGTCGTCGAGGGGCCACAGCGCGGTGGCGAGCGCCGGAAGGTCCGTCCGGCGGTGCAGATGCGGCGCGCCCCGGAAGGTCCACACCAGCTCCAGGCCGTCGGCGGACGCGCCGCGGGCGGCGAGCGCGAGCCGGGCGGAGCCGCTCGGGGTGTCCTGCGCCCCCAGCTCCAGCACCGCCGGTTCCGTGGCGGAACGGTCGAGCCCGTGCGCCGCGGCCCGGTAGTCCAGGACCCGCTCCCGTGACACGTTGTTCCGGTCCGCTCCGCTCACGGCGGGCCTCCGTTCCCCACTTGGTGTGTCTGTTTCCCACGGTACGTCCGCAATCGGCCGCTCTCACGGAGCGCGTGCCCATCGGACCGTGTCCGCCGTGCCCCCGAACCTACCCGCGGGCCGGTCCCGGCGGACGTCTGCCGCGCCTCCCCCGTACCGGGCCCCCGTACCGCAGGCCCTACCATGGCTCCGATCATTTCCGCAGGTGAACCCCGGATGTCCGCACAGGGACCGGCGCACCGCACAGACCCACAGGGAGCGAACATGAGTCTCGGCGTGCGCTGGAGCTTGCACGGCGACGGGAAGCACCTCGGGCCGGGCGAGGTCGTGAGACCGGACGAGCGCCTCACCTGGGGGCGCACCGCGGGCCTGGGGGCGCAGCATGTGGTCTCCATGATCGGAGCCTGCTTCGTCGCCCCGATCCTGATGGGCCTCGACGCCAACCTCGCCGTCATGGCCTCCGGTGTGGCCACCATCCTGTTCCTGCTCATCACCCGCGGCCGTATCCCGAGCTACCTCGGCAGCAGCCTGTCGTTCATCGGGGTCGCCGCGGTCATCAAGACGCAGGGCGGCGACGCGGCGACGCTCACCGGCGCGCTGCTGGTCGTCGGCGCGGTCCTGTTCCTGTGCGGGGCCCTCGTCCGTGCGGTCGGCGCCCGTGTCATCCACGCCGTGCTGCCGCCGGTGGTGACGGGCGCGGTGGTCATGCTCATCGGGTTCAACCTGGCCCCCGTGACCGCGGGCACCTACTGGCCCCAGGACCAGTGGACCGCGCTGCTCACCATGCTGTTCACCGGTTTCGCGCTCGTCGTGCTGCGCGGCTTCTGGTCCCGTATCGCGATCTTCCTGGGGCTGGCCTTCGGGTACGGGGTCTCCTGGATCCTCGACCGCGTCTTCGGCAGGATCCACTCGCCCGCGGGCGGTACCGAGGCGGTCGACCACTGGCGTCTGGACCTCTCGGGGGTCGCCGAGGCCGACTGGATCGGGCTGCCCAGCTTCCACGCGCCGAGCTTCTCCCTCTCGGCGGTGCTGGTCGCCCTGCCCGTCGTCATCGCGCTCATCGCCGAGAACGCCGGGCATGTCAAGGCCGTCGGCGAGATGACCGGCGATCCGCTGGACGACAAGCTCGGTACGGCGATCATGGCCGACGGCGCGGCCACGGTGATGTCGACCTCGGTCGGCGGTCCGGCCACGACCACGTACGCGGAGAACATCGGGGTCATGGCCGCCACCCGCGTCTACTCGACCGCCGCCTACTGGTGCGCCGCCGGCTTCGCGATCCTGTTCGGTCTCTGCCCCAAGTTCGGCGCCGTCGTGGCCGCCATCCCGGGTGGTGTCCTCGGCGGTATCACCGTCATCCTCTACGGCATGATCGGTCTGCTGGGCGCCCAGATCTGGGTCCGGGCCCGCGTCGACCTCTCCAATCCGCTGCATCTGGTGCCGGTGGCCGCGGGACTCATCGTCGGGATCGGCAATGTCAGCCTGAGCCTCACCGACAACTTCGAACTCAGCGGTATCGCGCTGGGGACGCTGATCGTCGTCGTCGGCTACCACGCCCTGCGGTTCCTGGCCCCCTCGCACATGAAGAACGAGCCGCCGCTCGCCGAACCGGCCGAACCGGGATACGACCGGGGCCGGCCCGAGGCGTCCTGACCCGGCCGGGCGCCGGGCTCAGAAGCAGTCGCCGTACCAGTGGACCGCCCCCGGGGCCGTGACCGTGGCCCGTACCGCCTCGGGGGCGGCGAGCAGCGGCCGGGCCATTCCCACGTGCTCGTCCACGGTCCTGGGCTCCGTCAGGAGGGCCGGCCATCCGGTGCGTCCGGGGGTGCCGGGCAGCCGGACCCGGGCGCGGGTGAGTCCCGCCGCGCGGGCCCGGACGGCGACCGCGCCGAGCAGGCCGTCCAGGCAGCCGGGGGCTCCCGCGAACTCCCGTACCTCCGCGTACTCGCCCGCGTACTGCGCCACGAGCCAGCCCACGGGCTCGCCCGTCACCGGGTCCTCGGCCACCAGCGCGCGCTCCGGCGGGCCGTACCAGGCGGGGACGCGGACCGCCCAGTCCTCGGGGGCGCGCAGCGAGCTGAGGGGCCGGGCGGCGCCGGCCGCGCCGTGCAGGCCCGCCACCGCGGCGCCGTCCGCCGCGGTGGCCTCCCGGATCCGGTGGGTGCCGGTGGGCGGCGCCGGGGTGATCGTCCCCTCGGTGCAGGTGCTGCGGAACTCCTGCCAGCCCGAACTCCGGTACACCCCGGGCGTGCCGGTGAACAGCAGGGACCAGGCGCATTCCTCGGCCAGCATCGTCCGCTCGGCCTCCGCGAGCAGCCGCCGCACCAGTCCCTGACCCCGGGCCTCGGGCCGGGTGGCGACGCTGCCGATGCCGCCGACCCGCTGCGGGGTGCCGTGCGCGTCCCGGATCAGCCGCGGTACGTAGACGACGACCGCGTCGATGGAGCCGTCGGGCCGGGACTGCGCGACGAAGGTGTGCCGGTGGCGGTCCGGATCCAGGGCGTACAGCGCGGCGATCTGCGGGGCGTCGAAACAGGTGTCCCACAGGGCGCGAAGCGCGGGTTCGTCGGCGGGGGCGGCGGTCCGCAGGAGCGTGCTCACAGGATCAGGTTCCCGTCGGTGCGCGCCGGGCCGCCGTTCTCCGGCACGGCGGTGCGCCGGGTGCCGCGCTCCACGCAGGCGGTGTGCAGGGCGGAGGCGAGGGCCGCCGGAGCGAGGTGGAGGGTGCCGCCGGTGAAGCGGCTGCCGGTCGCCGCGTAGTGGTTGGTCCCGTCCGCGATGCGGACGTGGGCCGTCGCGGCGTCGGTGGTGGTGCTGTTGAGGGCCGAGAGGTCCCAGGTGACGGTGCCCGTTCCGGCGGCGCGGCCGAGGAAGGCCTTGGCCTTGTTGGTGCCGGTGAACCGGGCGCCGGAGGTGACGGTGACGCTCTGGTCGCGTACGGCGCTGGCTTCGAAGCCGGTGCCCTCGTAGCGTCCGCCGTCGATCCGCAGGTCGGCGGAGCCCACGGAGAGCGGGGCGGCGTCGTCGGCGCCGGTGACCGTGCAGTCGGTGAAGTGGACGGGGCCGGCGCCCCTGAGGACCGCGCCATCGACGCCCTTGAACGTGCAGCGTACGAAGTGGACGGGGGCGGTGACCGGGGTCTGGACGAGGACGGCGCCCGCGGGCGGCTCGAAGGAGCAGTCGCTGATGACGGTGGGCCGGGTGGAGCGGGCGGAGCGCTGGGCGACGGCGAACGTCTTCGCGGTGCAGCCGCGCACCTGGGCGCCGTCCGCGTTGACCGTGAGGGTGCCGGCCTGGTCGAACGTCGGGCGGGCGATCACCGTGATGTCCTCAAGGGTGAGATCGGTGATCTTGGTGTTGGCGGTGAACCAGGAGCAGACGTGTCTGCGTACGGTGATCCGCTTGGCCGATATGCCCCACTGGGCACCGGAGTTGGCGATGTCCATCAGACCGGAGTTGCCGTCGAAGAGCAGGTCGTGCTCGTACTGGCCATGGGTGGTGAACGGGTTGCCGCCCGCGTCGTCGCCGTCGCCGTGGCAGTTGACGACGGTGCAGTAGGCGGAGGCGGTGAGGTCGTTGAGGTGGCGGACGTTGCTCGTGGTGCAGTCGGACACCCGTCCGTACAGGCAGTAGATCTGCTGGGTGAGATAGCCCGCGCCGCCGTACTCGACGGTCGGCGGGTTCTTCAGGGAGCACTGTTCGGTACGGAACCGGGTGCACCAGCGGCGCATGATGACCGGCCAGAAGCTTCCGGTGGCGTGGATGCCGGAGACATCGCAGCCGACGGCGTATTCGTAGCTGACGGGGTGCGAGCCGGTGTACTCGTCCTTGCCCGCCCCCTCGAAGACGAGGTTGCGGACGTGGCTGTCGAGGACCGGCTCGACGCGGCGCCAGGTCAGCTTGCGCCCGGCGGCCAGTTCCCAGCCGTTGAGGTAGCCGATCCGGATGTGGGTGGCATCGATGATCTCGGTGATCTCGACCAGCTTCTGGAGCTCGCGCTCGTCCGCGCCGCCGCCCTCGACCGGGGCGACCTGCACGGTCCACCACTGGCCGACCGCGAAGGCCTTGGAGTCCGGCACCGGGAAGGTGTCGGTGAGCTCGATGACCTCGGCCGCGAGCCTGTGCTCGACCGTGGTGTCGGTGGGGGTGCCGCGGAAGGAGAGGACGGCTCCGAAGGGGTTGTCGTGGGTGTTCTTCTCGATGCCTTTGGTGTGGATGGTGTGGCCG
>NZ_JBITUB010000019.1:0-126592 GCF_044542225.1 Streptomyces sp. NPDC079020 | reverse complement strand
CTCCCCGATGGAGTTCGAACAGCACCACCACAAGACAGCTAAACTCTCACTCGCAGCATGAACCCCTGTGTCCACACTCCGGGGGTCACCTCAGTCCTTCGAATTGACGTGAACGTCGGCGCGGTCGTCCACAACCATGTGGAAATCCTCGGCAGAGAACTGATCCAGCACTAGCGTGGGCTGGCCCGGGCCAAGCTGCCAGGTGTGCACTTTCAGGGCATCGGTGGCGGTGGAGAAACCGGGGCTCGTGGATGGGAAGTTCACGGCGAATACCTCTCTGACCTGGGGTTCCGGAAGGTCGTCTACGTTGACATCCATCTGCGCCCGCTGGCCAGTCCTTCGCGACTCTTTCTTGTCTGCCCCCGGCGAACTGAGACAGGCTCCTCTTGTGGGATGTCAGATTCCAGGGCCGAATTTCACGGTTGCTGGCCACTCGGCGGCCGATCGGCCGCGAATCTGAGACTGGCTGGTTCTTCTGTCACGTTCAAGCTCGCGGATTCTCACTCGACCCCATTCGGGTTGGCAGATCCTTGCTGACCGGGCTCAGAGTGACGGATCCGTGCGACGCCCTTGTCCAGCCCACGCCGAGTGGCGGGCCCTCAGCGGACCTGAGCTTCTTGCGGATCCGCTCCTGCTCCATCGTCCGCTTTACCGCTTGTGCCGCCAGAGCAGCAGGCTCACCCTTCGGCGTGATACTCGGCATGACATAATGCCGAGATGGATCAGGGTGTAGCCGCCATACTCGCGGCACTGATCGCGGTGACAGGTGTGGCGCTTGGCCTGTTCGGGGCCCGCTGGCAGGCACGCAGTATGCGAGAGCAGGCGAACGCAGCCATAGAAGCGGTCAGGGCGCAGGGCCGAGACCAGAACACACAGTGGCGTCGGACCGTAAGGCGCGATGTGTGGGTCGAATATCTCGGCGCTGTGGATGAGTTCCGGCTTTCTGCCGAAGTCGTGACAGGCCATCTCGCCGATGAAGAGCTGCCGGAGGCCGAGCTGGCGCTCGAAGATACCTATGCTCGCTCCGTGAGAGCGACGGACGCTTATCGCAAGATCGAGCTCGAAGGGCCCGAGGAAATCGTCTCGAAGGGCTACGTCCTACAAGGCTCCACAGTCAACACGATCTTCGAGTTGGAACAGACACTCATTGCTACGCGATCGATGAGGGAGCTCCAAGAAGCCGGGGAGCGTGAGCAGCTGGAAGCTCTCTCGGATCATGATCAACCGATCGCTGCGATTCTCAGTTCCCTACGCGAGCTGCAGGCGATGGACTCCCAAGATCCAGGCCGCACGGAGTACGGTCAGCAGGTCGGCCGCCAAATCGTTGCCTTGGGCCTGCTATCCGCATCCGATGCTGGCGCCCTCCTGTTCACCTACAGTCAGCAGCTGTCGCTGAGCGAGGCCCTGGAGCGTTTCCCGCACGGTCGGTGGCTTCGGTTCCATGAAGTGCGAACAGACTTTGTTCAAGCGGCTCGCTCTCATCTCGATGGCGGATCTTGAGCCTGTCCATGCCCTGAGAGACCGCCATCGATCAGGCCGCGTGCCGGCCTCCGGTCGACCGCGTCCGTGAGACGGGCTGGCCGAGTGCGGCTGGAGCCTCGGAGTAAGTCCCGCCCCAGTCACGATGTAGCTGCGGGACATCTTCTGCGAAGAATCTTCCGTGCGCACGCCAAGCGGAGCGCTGATAGTTGCTGCATGGATGCGATTGATGCAGCGCGTGCCGTTGTTGAGGAACATCACCCTGTCGCTCGGGCTGCGTTCTTAGGAGGCAGTGTCGTGACTGGCCGCCGCACGGCGATGTCGGACCTCGACATCGTGGTGCTCCTTCACGGATCCCCCGCCCCGTACCGGGCAAGCCTGCGGAGGGATGAGTGGCCGGTGGAGATGTTCGTGCACACCGAAGCGACGTGGCACGCGTACACCCAGCGTGAGGTACGCAAGCGCCGGTCACCACTGCTCTGGATGTGCGCCGACGGGATCCTCCTCTTCGACAAGGACGGAGTCGGGACGCACCTCGCCGCCGAAGCCCGAAGGCTGACCGCCGCAGGGCCACCCACGGTGTCGGCCGAAGAGATAGACGACCGCCGCTACGCGATCACCGACCTCCTCGATGATCTCGTGGGGAGCACTGACCAGGGCGAACGGTTGTTCATCGCCACCGAACTAGTGAGACGAGCCGGAGAGTTGGCGCTGGCCGCTAGCGGAACCTGGAACGGGGGCGGGAAGTGGCTGGCCCGCCGCCTTGAGACCCCAGCGCCGGGTCTCAGCATGCGCCTGCACGATGGTCTGCGTGAAGTATTGGCTGGGCGGATCGAGCCCCTCGCGGCAGTCGTGGACGAGGTGCTGGAGCAGGTCGGCGGCCGGTTGTGGGTCGGCTACCAGCGCGGTGGAACCCCCTGAACAAGGTCGCTATACGGCCACAGGTCCCACTCGACGCGCGTCCAGCTCAGCCTTGCAGCGTCGCTCAGAGGCCCACGAGGCGGCGCCGACTCCGTAGCGGCGCATCCGGGCGGACTAGGGTCGTCACCTATGCAGAAGCTGGTGCTCTTCGATCTCGACAACACCCTGATCGACAGAAACGGTGCCATCCAAGACTGGGCCGCTCAGTTCGCCGCTCGGTACTCCCTCGCTGGCCACGCCGCCACGCAATTGGTTGAGTCGGTCCAGGCGCGAGCATTCCCTGCCACCTTCGAGTCCATACGGGCCGAGCACCGTCTCCCGTCCTCCGCTGATTCGCTCTGGAGGCAGTACTGCTCCGACATCGCGGCGGCGGTCAGATGCCCTGAGCGGGTGCTCACGGGCATGGATGCCCTACGAGCCACCGGTTGGCGAGTCGGTATCGCCACCAACGGGGCAACTGACATCCAGAACGCCAAGCTCCAGGCGACCGGCCTGGTCGGTCGCGTTGATGGCGTCTGCGTCTCGGAGTCCGTCGGTGCACGAAAGCCCTCTGCCGTCGTCTTCGAGGCGGCAGCCGTAGCGTGTGGCTCCCGCCTCTCCCAAGGCGGCTTGATGGTGGGCGATAACCCAGAGACCGACATTGATGGAGGTCGTCGAGCCGGCCTAGGCACAATCTGGATCCACAACGGGCGTTCGTGGCCTGTTCGGCTCGCCGCACCTGATCATTGCGTACCCGACGCGGAGGCGGCCATCGCGCTGCTGCTGGCCAATGACTGTTCGAGGAGTGTGACTAAGTGAAGTCCGACATCGCTGCGGTGGGGCTGCTGCATCCAGGCAGCATGGGCGCGGCTTTCGCAACCCAGCTCCGAGCCCGAGGCACGACCGTCCTCTGGTGCCCTGTCGGCCGCAGCAACGCTTCCAGGCAACGTGCGGAGCAAGCAGGCATGGAAGCAGTCGACGATCTCAGGCAGCTCCTACGACGCGTCGACCTGGTGGTCTCCTTGTGCCCGCCGGCAGCCGCCGAGGTGGTCGCAGCAGCAGTGGCCGAGCACGGTTTCCGCGGCGGGACGTACGTCGAGGCCAACGCAATCACTCCGCAGAGGGTCCGAGCTGTCGCCGCATGTCTGTCTGACGCAGCCGTTGTCGACGGTTCTGTCGTCGGCTCTCCTCCGGTAGGGGGGAAGCAGCCAACGCTTTACCTCTCAGGCCCCACGCGGCACGTCGCGCTGGTTGCCGACCTCTTTGAGGGGACCGCTGTGCACACACGTTCCCTGGGAAGTGAGATCGGACAGGCTTCCGCTCTGAAGCTGGCGTACTCCAGCTATCAGAAGGCGTCCCGCGTCTTGGCCGCCGTGGCATACGGGCTGGCCGACGCGAACGGCGTCGCGGACGAGCTCCTGCAGATCGCCTCCAAGCGCGCCGGCAGTTATCTGACGGAGACGGACTACATTCCCAAGACGGCCGCTCGCGCCTGGCGGTGGGCGCCCGAACTGGAAGACGCCGCAGATCTGCTCACCGAGTCGGGATTGCCGGACCGCTTCATGCGAGAGATTGCCGCTGCCCTTCACCTCTGGGACGAGGTCCACGACAGGCCCGTCACCGTCTCCCGTGCTCTCGAACTCCTGAGTTCAGTGGAGGCTCGTCACACAGACGCGCGTACGAGCTGATCAATGAGGACTGCCGCGTCCCCAGGCGAGGAGACCTCGGTGTCCACACGGAGGTCCCAGCCGGGGTGATCGTTGGTGGCGAGATCCTTCTCCGTCGCATCCCATGCGGCGAGCCTGGCCTCCGTATCGCGATCGCCTCGGCTGGTCGAGCGGAGGGCCGTGGCCTCCCGAGAGCACCATATGAGCACCGTCGACCAGGCGGCGAGGTACTTGGCGGTCACCGCCTTCACACCTGCGACCTGGCCGAGGTGGAGGATGGGGACGCGCCCACCCTCCATGGCCAGCCCGAGGCCCTGGCGGTCGACAGCGTAGGTGTTTCCGTATCGGTCATTGCGGTAGATAAGGTCGCCCCGCCTCTCTAGATCCGCCAGCTGATCCGGGGTACCCATCCGGTATCCCGCAGACTTGCCGCTGCCGATTTTGAGTCGGCTGAAGAGGACATAACGCGAGTCGAGTTCGGCGAGAGCCGCCGTCACCGTGTCCTTGCCGGCGGCAGGCGGCCCGTAGAGCAGGATTCCCTGGTTCATCAGAACACCGTTCCCAACACCCGTCGTACTTGGTCAGTGAGGGATATAGCCGCGCCGAGCCGGTTGTCCACCACCATATGGGCGACGGCAGGGCGCAGTTCGACGTCGACGGATTTCACGTACTCGTCCCAGTGCTGAAGCTTCCAGCTGTCGCGGGCGGCGGACCGGAAGCTGATGTACTCACGCATCGTTTCCACATCGCACTTGATCCAGACTATGGAGACGCTGACGCCTCGGGCCTCGCATCGGTTGGTCAGGCGCTGGATCCAGCGGACATCCATCACTTCCGAGACGAACGGCGCTGTCAGCACCGTGCTGATGGAGCAGTCGATGTTGGCGTAGGCGGTCTCAAGCAGGCACTGGTACTCAAGGGGCCGCACCTGCTCACGGTAGAGCTCGGAATGCCGGTCGTTGGGCTCGCTGCCCATCTCCACCAGAAGCCGCTCGACCAGGGGACGCGTGATCGGGTCCTTGTCGAGGACCGGCCATCCTGTGAGCTGGGAGATGAAGCGGGAGAACTCCGACTTTCCGCTCCCTGCGAAGCCGCCGACGATGAGCAGAGACGGGCGATGAGGATCTCCGCCCGTGTGCCGACGCTTCCACGCGTCGATGATCCGCTGTTGAACGTCGAGATCGCCGCTGGCATCCGTGCCTGGCGTGATCTGAGAGAGCGCCCGCTCGACAGCGACTACGTGGGCCCCGTTGCGGGACTCCGTCGCCGGCGTGAGGTTCAGGTGCGTGGCCTCGTCGGGCAAAGGATGGCGGAATCCCAGCTCGGGTTCCGTACCGCGGTACAGAAGGCAGTACGCGCGCCGATAGTGCGGACCCGGGTATACCTCGCCCTGCTCATGCTGCCAGAGCGTCTGAAAGTTGGCTGCGGGCACCGTGATAGCGGCCCTTGTGGCCACTTCGCGCAAACGCTCGCCGGCACGCTCGAGGGTTAATCCGTGTGCCTCGCGCACCTCGCGGAGCTTGTCCGGGCGCCATCCCGCACGGCTCCTCGACACGTCAGTTACCGCCTGCCCATCGGTCAACATGATCGGGACTGTAAGTCTGCCCTGTGCGAAGTCGTGTGTAAGCAGATGTTGAAAAGTCGGAGTGCTCGCCGATGAACGGCCTCACTAGCCCGCCGTGATACACGGATGACCTGCGCCCCGCTGTCATGGACCTTGTCAGCCCGCCGAGCTCCCAACTGGCGGTCGATCGCTACTGGTTCATGGAGGAGCTGAGGATGCTCGAGATCGGAGAGCAGCACAGCGCATCGGCCGAACGGTCGGAGCAACAGATCGCCTACTACCGCGCAAGGGCTGATGAGTACGACACCGCATACGCGGACCGTATGGGGATGCCCCGGCTCTCGCCCGTGCTCGATCGCTTGCCCATCAGCGGAGACGTCCTGGAGCTGGCGTGCGGCACGGGCCAGTGGACCCACCTGCTCGCCGGGCGCTCCCGCAGCTTGACCGCAGTGGACGCCGCGCCCGAGATGCTGGCTATCGCGAAACGCCGTCTGGAGGGCTCGACGACTCGCTTCATCGAGGCGGACATCTTCAGCCAGATTTCTGATCGCCAGTACGACACCGTGTTCTTCGCTTTCTGGCTCAGCCATGTGCCGCCCGCATACCTGGAACTCTTCTGGAAGGCCCTCCGGAAGGCTCTGAAGCCCGGTGGCTGCGTGGTCTTCCTCGACGACTCCCGTGCAAAGGCGGAGATCGAGCAGACAATCGAGGGGCGTGCGGTTCCGACGGTGCGCCGGAGACTCTCCGACGGAAGTCAGCACCTGACCGTGAAGGTTCTTTACGACGCCGGCGGGCTCACGAAACGGCTGGACGCCCTGGGCTGGGAGTCTCACGTCGAGCAGGTCGATCGCTACCACTACGTCGGAGTCGCCCGGCCGCAGGCCCACTCATGACCGGCATCAACGGATACCCGGCGTCCCTCTCGGTCCACGCCGGCCGCAGCATCCGACTTCACATCGCCACCTCCGCAGATCGCTTCCGGCTCGACTTCTACCGCTGGGGCTCGACACCCAAGCACACGGGACACGTCGAGTGGCCCGGACGGGACGCCGTACCCGGACTGTACGACGAGGACTGGCAGTGGCCAGCCTACGACTTCATCGTTCCGCGAGACTGGCAGTCCGGTGTCTACATCGGAGTCCTGAGCACGGGGGTCCGTCCGAGCCAGCCAGTCATGGACGCTCGCGAGGCCAGATTCCTTCTGGTCGTCACGCCCGCCGTTCCCTCGGGCCGCAAGGTCCTCTACAAGATCCCTGTTTCCACCTATCACGCCTACAACACAGCGGGGGGTGGAAGCCTCTACAGCGCCTCCCGGGTGACCCTGCGCCGACCCGGCGGCGGTGTCGGCGGTCCGGTCAAGGGCCTGCCCGATCCGTACGACACCTCGTCACCTCGGCAGACGTTTGCGCACTGGGATGCTCCCTTCATCTCCTGGATGGAGGAGAACGGGATTCAGAGCGACTACTGCACGGATCTCGACCTCGACGAAGGCCGACTCCTCGGCAACGGATATCGTCTCCTGGTCTCCTCCGGGCACGACGAATACTGGACCGCCCAGACCCGTCGGAACGTAACCGCCTTCCGCGACACAGGTGGCAACATCGCCAACTTCGGAGCCAACAGCTGCTGGTGGCGAGTGAGTGCCGACGAGGACCGCTCGGCCCTTGAGTGCGCGAAGTTCCCTCCCGACGCCCCTGCCGGAACAGACCCGGACAGCTCGTACGGCTGCCCCGACCACTGGTGGGAGTCGGAGCCTGAGAACGCCCTCTTGGGCGTGAGCTACCGAAACGGCGGCGGGCATTGGGACGGCCCGCGCGCACCCCTCGGATTCACCGTCACCGACGCGGACCACTGGGTGTTCTCCGGGACCGGCCTCAAAACCGGTGACACATTCGGCCAGGACAGCGCGCTCGTCGGGTACGAATGCGACGGCGCCGCATACGAGATCGATGGGCGGAGACGCCCGCGGCCCACCGGCCAGGACGGAACGCCGAAGAGCTTCCAGATCCTCGGCATCGCCCCACTGCCCTCCGATTGGAACTTCGCAGCCCGCGAGCCCGTGCCCAGCCCCCGTGCGGCCACCCTCGGTCTCTACAGGGCGACCGGCACCGTCTTCACCGCCGCCACCACTGACTGGTCCCGACTGCTCGCCACCGACCCCCAGGTCGCGGCCATCACCCACAACGTCATCACCCGGCTCGCCTGACGAAGGGATCGTCGTGTCCGCACTCACACAGCCGCTCAGCGTGATCATCGGCGTCAACGGCATCGGCATGGGGCATTCCGTCAGGCAGAGCGTGATCGCCCAGTACCTGCGCGACCGCGGCCACCAGGTACGGATCATCACCAACGGGAGCACGCGAGTCGAGTACTTCCGCGACCTCGGATTCCCCGCGTGGGACGGGTGGATGCCGACGCTCCTTGCCCGCGACGACCGCATCCACGCAGCCGACGTCTTACGCACCAACATCCGGCAGACTCCCGCCGGCATCAGCCGACACCTGCGGCTGCGCCGGGCCATCAGGGAAACCGGCGTCCCGGATGTGTTCATCACGGACTACGAGCCCAACACACCGCGATTGGCCTACCACTTCGGCAGACCCCTCATCTCGGTGGACCAGCAGAGCAAGTACCGGCACCTCGACCTGCCGCCGGTCGGCCGGTACGCGCGCACCGCCGACGAGCAGCGGCTGCGCTACTTCGCCCCTCGGGCCGACCGATCCTTCATCTGCTCATACGTCCCCCTGAAGGCCGACGACCGCAAGCTGGAGTTCATCGCCCCCGTCGTTCCGGACTTCGTCCGTTCCGCCCAGGTCATGACCGGGACGATGACCACGGCCTACTTCTCGCGGTACTTCGAACACGGCCCCGAGGACTCCGTCCGCACCCTCGCAGACGTCTTCCGCCAGTACGTCCCAGACCGGACCTTGCGGATCTACGCGCACTCGGACGAGGTCGAGAACCTGCGCCAGTACGCCGGCGACAGGATCGAGATCTGCCCGTTCGACCGCCAGTCGTTCATCTCCGACCTGGCGCGCTCCGAGGCCGTCTTCTCCAACGCCGGCTTCAACCTCATCAGCGAAGCGTTCGTCCTCGGCAAACCGGTCCACCTGGTGCCGCTGCCCACGTACGACCAGCACTGGTGCGCCAAGGTGGTCCACGAGGCGGAACTCGGCACCAGCGCTCAACGGATCGAACGCGGGGCGATACTCGACTTCCTCAACCGGGCCCGGGAGCTTCGCGCCAACGTCGAACGCCATCGGGACAAACACCTCACCCAAGACCCCCGCGAGCGAATCGCCTCCTACCTCGAGACCCTGCCCGCAGCCGGTGGGCGGGTCCCTACCCCCTCCACCCGGTAGGCGGCCATGGAGCTGCCTTCACTGCCCGTGTACGTGACCACCGCCGTGGGCGTGGCGGCCACAGTGCTCTGCTACCGCTTCGCCATCTCTCCAACCGTGCGGACACTGGCCTCTCGGCCGACGTTCTGGCGAGTGACGCTCGCGACGGCCGCCCCCTCCGCCTTGCTCGCCTTCCTCCCCACACCCGCCCCCGGCCTCTTCCGCTGGTTCGTCGTATTCGTGGTCGCCCTGCTGACGTGGCAGGGCACCACGAGCGACTACGACGTGACCCAGCCCATCGGCCCGCAGCGCCAAGCCAAAGTGGTGCTGCTGCTCCTCGCGGTGTCTTCCTGCTTCTGGGCACCAGCCATGCTGCCGTGGCTCGCTGTCTACTGCGGCCGGCTGCGCGGTTGGAAGCACCACGCGATGATGCCGTTGCGGCTGGTCAAGGCGTACCTCGCTTGGGTCTTCGTGGCGACGGTCCTCAGTACGCCAGAATCCTCAACCGCCCTCGTACTGGTTCTCGGCTGCGTCTCGCTCTCCCACTACGTCAAGCCGGCGTGGAGCAAGGCCCGCCTCGGGCCGCGCCCCTGGTCCTGGGCCTGGCACAACCGCACCCACTACCTCACAGCTTCCGCCTACTCCTGGGGATGGGCACGCTTCCTGCCCCCTGAAACCGTGACCGGCATCCTGCGCCGCGCACGCGTTGTGGACCGCCCCCTCAACATCCTGACGGTGCTGGTCGAAGCCGCTGGCCTCATCGCTTTCCACGACCGCCGTCTTCTTGTCGTCGTGTTGGCCGCAACGGCCGTTTTCAACCTCGCAGTCGTCTTGGCCTCCGGCATCTTCTTCTGGGAGAACATCTGCACCAACGCGGCACTCGCGCTGACGGTGGCGTTGCTCCCTGATCCGGAGTACGCCCCAACGTTCGGCTGGCCGGCCGTCGTCATCGCACTCCTGGTCTTCGTCCTCAGCACGGCTGACCTGCTGTGGCAGCCGTGGCACCTCGGCTGGTGGGACTCACCGTTCACCGCACGCGTCAACTGGCAGGTGGAGACGGCCTCCGGCGCGAAGCTCGGGCTCTACAACGACTTCATGTGCCCGTACGAGCGCGAGTTCGGTCGCGTCCTGGGCTACTTCCTCACCAGCGAGCCCATCCTCCACGGCCACCTCGGCATCGTCTGGGACCGAGTACTGCGCGACCGCCTCGTCGGCGCAGTAGACGATCCCGCCGAACTCCAGCATCTCAAGCAGACCTATGGCCGAGCGCAAGCGGACGACGAGCAGGCAGGCGAGCACATCGCCTTCCTGACCGCGATGTTTATCGAGCTCAACGCCGGTACGCCGAAGGGTCCGCTGCCCCGGCGGCTGCGCCGGCTCAAGGCCCCCGGCGGCCAGCTCTACCACTGGGGCGACCTTCCTCCCTACCGCGGTGAGGAACCGGTGCGCCGCATCACCATCCGCTACCAGGAACGCTGCTACCGCCCGGAAACCGGCGACTTTGCCCTGCTCGCCGACCGCGTCGTACAGGAAATCCACCTACCCGCCATTACGACCGACCACGGGAGTCCTTCATGCGCAAAGTCTTCATCGACTGCGGAACCAACCTCGGAATCGTGCTGAGCCGCTTCATCCACGAGCTCCCCGACCACGACTTCTACGCGTTCGAACCCAACAAGGATCTGCTGCCCGCCATTCACCGCGAAGTCGAACGGGCGGCCCACTCACCCCGTGTCGAGGTCTCTCACGGCGCCGTATGGACGCATGACGGGGTGATCGATCTGTTCCTCGGCCACCACGAGAGCTCCACCGTGATGCCCGGCAAGCGGGTTCCGCCGGTGTACGACCAGCAGATCGACTACGACTCACCGATCCCGGTGCCCGCCATCGACTTCAGCGCCTGGCTGCGCCAGACCGTCGCCCCGGACGATCACGTCGTCGTGAAGATGGACATCGAGGGCGCCGAGTACCCGGTACTCACGAAGCTGATCGCCGACGGGACGATCGGCCTCATCTCCGTCCTCTACGTCGAGTGGCACTACGACCGCTTCCCAGCCATGACACGAGCCGACCACGACCATCTCGTCACCGCCGTATCCGCCATCGTCGACGTCCGCGACTGGGACTGACCGAGAAGGGAGACGGACCACCATGAGCACGAAACACATCTACCTGGTCAAGCACGGTGAGACCGAGGAAAACGCCCGCGGTATCCACCAAGGCAGAGCTGTCGGCGGCACGCTCAGCGAGCGCGGACGCGACGACATCCGCACCGTTGGCTGCACCCTGGCCGCAACCGGACTCGTGGCCGACCAGATGCTCGTCAGCCCGATGTCCAGATGTAGTGAGTCGGCCGCACTCCTTACGGCCCCGCTCACGCCGGCCGACGCACGCGTGGACGATCGACTGGCAGCGAAGAACAGCGGCCATCTTGGTGGCCGGCCCAGAGACCTCGCGGCGGCAGAAGCCGACCGTCAAGGTGTCCCCATCTACCAGCTCCGCACGCCGGGCGGCGAATCATCCGAAGACGTACAAGCCCGCTACTCGCACCTGTGGGACGAACTATCCACCGGACCGCACCGCACGACCGTGCTGGTCGGACACGGCGGTGGGATCGCCTGCCTCCTGCTGAAGCTCACGCAACACGGCTTCGAGCACTACCTCGAGTATGTGCCCGGCTCCGGAGGCGTGACATGGATCGAGATCGACGAAGGTACCCCTCGAATCCAGCTCATGAACGTGCCGCCCTCCGAACTGGCCGGGCGTCTCAACGCCCGTACCGCCCGATGAGGCCAGGGCCGGTACGGGCGCACGGGGCCTCGTCAGACGTCGGCGCCGCCGAAGCGGGTCCTGTAGGACTCCAGGTCCTCCTCCGAGATCTTCGCGAAGAGCACTGGCGGCACAGTGAAGGCTGTACCGGCGGGAACGGCGTCCAGGGACTTGGCCTGCTCGGCGGTCACCCAGGTCGCGGTGTCGCCTTCCAGGGCGAAGGCACCGCGCATTGCGGCGGCCGAAGCCGGGATGAACGGCTCGGAGACGACCGCGTAGAGGTGGATGAGGTTCATCGCCGTACGCAGGGTCAGGGCCGCACCCTCCGGGTCGGTCTTGATCTCCAGCCAGGGGGCCTTCTCCTCCAGGTAGGAGTTGCCCGCCGACCACAGGGCGCGCAGCGCGGCCCCGGCCTTGCGGTACTGGAGGGCTTCCATGTGCTCCTCGTACTCGGCCAGCAGGCGCGCGATCGCGTCTCCCAGCCGCGCCTCCACCTCGCCGGCTGCGTTGCCCTCAGGGACGTCGTCCCCGAAGCGCTTGCGGGAGAAGGACAGCACGCGGTTGACGAAGTTGCCGAGGGTGTCGGCGAGGTCCTTGTTGACCGTGGCGGCGAAGTGCTCCCAGGTGAAGGAGGAGTCGTCGGACTCGGGGGCGTTGGCGATCAGGAAGTAGCGCCAGTAGTCCGCCGGCAGCATCTCCAGCGCGGCGTCAGTGAAGATGCCTCGCTTCTGGGAGGTGGAGAACTTGCCGCCGTAGTATGTGAGCCAGTTGAATCCCTTGACGACGTCGACCTTCTTCCACGGCTCGCGGACACCGAGTTCCGTGGCCGGGAACATCACCGTGTGGAACGGGACATTGTCCTTGGCCATGAACTGGGTGTAGCGCACGGTGTCGTCGGCCTCGTACCACCACGACTTCCAGTCCCGCAGCTCGCCATCCGGTGCAGCGTCCGACCACTCCTTCGTCGCGCCGATGTATTCGATCGGGGCGTCGAACCAGACGTAGAAGACCTTCCCCTCGGCCGCGAGCTCCGGCCAGGTGTCGGCCGGAACCGGGACGCCCCAGTCCAGGTCGCGGGTAATCGCCCGGTCGTGCAGACCCTCGGTGAGCCACTTGCGGGCGATGGAGGAGGACAGCTGAGGCCACTGCTCCTCGTGCCGGGCGACCCACGCCTCGACCTCGTGCTGGAGCTTGGACTGCAGCAGGAACAGGTGCTTGGTCTCGCGGACCTCCAGTTCCGTAGAGCCGCTGATCGCCGAGCGAGGGTTCAGCAGGTCGGTCGGGTCGAGTACGCGGGTGCAGTTCTCGCACTGGTCACCGCGGGCCTTGTCATAGCCGCAGTGCGGGCAGGTGCCCTCGACGTACCGGTCCGGGAGGAAGCGGCCGTCGACCGGCGAGTACACCTGGCGGATCGCCCGTTCCTCAATGAAGCCGTTCTTGTGCAGCTGGCGCGCGAAGTGCTGCGTGATCTCGACGTTCTGCTGCGAAGAGCTGCGTCCGAAGTAGTCGAAGGCGAGCTGGAAGCCGTCGTACACGGCCTTCTGCGCGTCGTGGGCCTGCCCGCAGAACTCCGCCACCGACACTCCGGCCGCCTTGGCCGCCAGCTCGGCCGGTGTCCCGTGCTCGTCGGTCGCGCAGATGTACAGGACGTCGTGACCACGCTGGCGGAGGTACCGGGAGTACACATCCGCCGGAAGCATCGACCCGACCATGTTGCCCAGGTGCTTGATCCCGTTGATGTAGGGAAGCGCGCTGGTTACCAGGTGTCGAGCCATCCTTGGATGCTCCATTTCGTACGTAAGGCGCCGGCGGCGGTGCCGCGGCGGGCCCAAGTCGGGAGGCTGCAGCAGGCGCGACCACTCAGGTCGCTCAGTCGGGTGACGCACGGTGATGGGTCGGGTCTGCAGGCCGCCGCCATCGTATCGAACCTGGGCATCCCCCCGGCGAGCTGTTTATCCCGCGGACGAGCCCGCGTGGAAAAGGCGCTCGGCCGTCCGAGACAGGCGGCCAAGCGAGTCTCGTACGGCCGAGGCATTCCTCATTTTAGGACAACCGCGCCCCGGCAGTTCTGCACGCACTGTCCTCAACCCACTCCAAAGAGGTGGTCCGCATGATCACGAAGAGCGAGGTTCAGCCGCGGCACGTACTCATCGTGGGGCAGGGGTACGTCGGGCTCCCCCTCGCTGTCCGGGCTGCTGAGGTGGGGCACCGCGTCGTCGGCTTCGACGTCGCTGCCGAGCGTGTGAAGCGGTTGATGGCTGGCGAGTCGTACGTCGAGGACGTTCCGGACGCGAGGCTAGTTCCGCTCCTGGCCTCCGGGGCCTATCGCGCCAGCCTCGACACGGCTGACTGCACGGACTTCGATCTCGCGATCGTCACTGTCCCCACGCCACTCCGGGATGGAGCCCCCGACCTCTCGCACGTCGAGGACGCTGCGTGGATGCTCGGTCGTCACCTCAAGCCTGGGGCGACCGTCGTCCTGGAGTCCACTACGTACCCCGGCACGACCGAGGAGCTCTTCGGCCCGATCCTCGAACGAGCTTCCGGCCTGACCGCCGGCCGTGACTTCCAGCTCGGCTACAGTCCCGAGCGCATCGATCCCGGCAACCGGGAGTGGCGGCTGGAGAACACTCCCAAGGTCGTCTCCGGCATCGACGCCGCATCGGCAGCGGCCATCCAGGACTTCTACGGCTCGCTCGTCGACACGATCGTCCAGGTCTCCAACTGCAGGGAGGCCGAGCTGGCGAAGCTGCTGGAGAACACCTTCCGGCACGTGAACATCGCCCTGGCCAACGAGCTGGCAATGTTCGCCCACGACCTGGGCATCGACATCTGGGCCGCGATCGACGCCGCGGCCACCAAGCCCTTCGGCTTCATGCGCTTCACGCCAGGACCTGGCGTCGGCGGTCACTGCCTGCCCATCGACCCGTCCTACCTCTCCTGGCAGGTCCAGCGGACTCTGGGCCGCAGCTTCCGCTTCGTCGAACTGGCCAACGACGTCAACAACCACATGCCTGACTACGTGGTCCGTCGCCTCGTGGACGCACTCAACAAGCGCAGGAAGGCGCTCAACGGCTCCCGCATTTTGCTGCTGGGCCTGGCCTACAAGGCCAATACCGGCGACGCCCGAGAAACCCCAGCGGCTCGCATCGCGGAACTACTGACAGGCATGGGCGCCGAGGTCCAGGCCGCGGACCCTCACGTGAACGACGATGCCCACCCCCGTGCTGCCGCTCTGGAGAACCTCCAGCGTGTCGATGCCACCCCGGAGCACCTCGCCGCAGCCGACGCCGTCGTTCTTCTAGCCGACCACGACGCCTTCGACTACGCCGCGATCACCGCTCACGCCCCGTACGTACTCGACTGCCGCCGCCGGCTGGCCGGCGCCCACATCGACGCTCTCTGAAGGGAAACCTCCTCGTGAACATCGTGATCACCGGCGGCGCCGGATTCATCGGCAGCAACCTCGCCCGGACCCTGGCGAACGACCCTGCGATCACCCAGATCCGAGTGATCGACAACCTCAGCACCGGGTCGAAGCAGAACCTCGCGGACCTGGACGTCGACTTCTTCGAAGGTGACATCCAGGACGTCGCTCTCCTGGACGAGGCGTTCCACCGCGCGGACGCCATCGTTCACCTCGCCGCTCTGCCATCCGTCCCTCGCTCCGTGAAAGATCCGCTGGCCAGCCACCATGCCAACGCGACGGGAACGCTCCAGGTCCTCGAAGCCGCCCGCCGTGCCGGCAACCTGCACGTGATCGCGGCTTCCTCATCCTCGGTCTACGGCTCGAATCCATGCCTGCCGAAACATGAGGGCCTGGCCACCGCCCCGATGAGCCCGTACGCAGTCACCAAGCTCGCCACCGAGGCGTACCTGGGGGCGTACCACCACAGCTACGGCCTGCCGGTCCTGCCGTTCCGCTTCTTCAACGTCTACGGCCCGGGGCAGCGAGCCGACCATCCTTACGCCGCCGTCATCCCGAAGTGGATCAGCGCCACACTCGCCGGCCAACCTGTCACTGTGCACGGCGACGGCACTCAGACGAGAGACTTCACGTACGTGGGCACTGTCTGCCGCGTCCTCACGGACGCGCTCCTCCGCCGGGCCTCCGAGCCGCGCCCCGTGAACCTGGCCTTCGGAACCCGCATATCCCTCATGGACCTGATTCGAGTGATCGAGACCGCCACTGGTCGCACCGTCCAGCGCAAGCACTCGTCCAATCGCGTCGGCGATGTCCCGCACTCTCAAGCCGACAGCAGCCACCTACGAGCGCTCTTTCCGGCAGTGACACCCGTGGCACTTAGGGAGGGAGTCACCACGACAGTGGACTGGTTTCGCCCCTCTATCGAGAGCGCAGACCCAGCTGAATTGCAGGAAAGAAGAAATCGAGGTAAGCCGATTGCGTTCGCCGCCCTACCTAGTAACTCGTGATTCCGCCAGCACTACTTGATCATTTGCGGCAGAGACTCTTTGCGTGAAGCGCTCCGTGAAAATACGGCCACCACCAGGATAATTGCCCGCCTCTACTACCCTCGGCCGGACATCAGTTCGTTGGAGGCTCAGCAGGCGAGATCTACAGCAGCGGTAGCGAAGCCATCATCGCGCTGTCGAGACGCGTCGCTCTTCGCCTGCAGAACTTCAGCATCGAAGAGCCTGGAGGTCAACGCCTCGGTCAGGGGTGGGGGTACGGCGTTGCCAATGATGACCTGAACCTCGGTGCGAGTCAGCTCGTAGCGAGGCTTGACCCTCTCGTCGACGAACTTGAAGTAGTCCGGGAAGCCCTGGATGCGCGCGGCCTCATGGGCGGTTAGACATCGAGGAACAGCAGGGTGGACAAAGCGTCCGCGCCCCATCGTCGCAAATCCGCTGGTAATGGTCTGAGACGGACGGTCCCACCATAGACGGCCATACATGGCGGTATAGTTATGCTCGCCGCGATGGCATTCGGGGCGCTCTTCGTTCGGCAGATTGTGCTCGTCATTCTCGAAGAGATACTTCATACGCCGCTGGTTGTCCGCGTTGGGTATGGCAGCTTCATCAAAAAATGATTTGGCGGGAACGTCGAGCAGGTCACCGATCGCCCAACGCAGGTCATGCGGTACGGCAATGCCGTCCTCGACCTTCAGCAAGTCAGCAGCCGAGAACCCAAAAGGCAGCGCGTCTTCGCGGATGGCCAGTAGTATGTGGCGCTTGCGTGTCTGAGCGACCCCGAGCTTGAGCAGGTCGATACGCCCAGTGGCGACATCGTATCCAAGCCTCTTGAGGTGAACGATGGCGCGGGAGACCACCTGCTGCTTGTCGTTGACAACGGCCAGCACGTTCTCAATGACGACTGCGCTGGGGCGCAGAACCTCTGCGGCACGAGCCATACGCAGGTACAGCCGGTTCTTGGGATCATCGCGGCGGGTGTGGTTGTTGAGGTTACTGTGCCCCTGACACGGTGGCCCACCGATCAGGAGCTCCACCTGACCCACCGTGGATAGAGTCTTCTCCTCCTGAGCGGTCAACGTGGCGCCAAGGTCACCATCGAAGAAGGATTCGACGGTCCCCTGTTGGACGTTGGCCTTGGGAAAGTTAGCCTTGAAGACCTTGGTGGGAGCCGCCTCAAAGTCAACCGCGAGACGAACGTCGAGCGAGACGTCAAGCCTGTGCGCTGCCTGGGCAATACCGAGGGTGAGGCCACCGCAGCCGGCGAAGAGGTCCACGACTCGCAGGGAACCGACACCCTCCTCAAACTTCGGCCGACGCTTGGCCCGCAAGGGGTGTCGCTCACCCACGTATGACCCCCATCTGCACTTGCTCGTAGAACCGGCGGAACGAGCGGTCATCGTACTCGATCAAGGTTGATCACGCGCTGCAGACGGGCACATACCCATCGGCTGACGTGCCGATCACGTCGGGTTCGCGCCCCCTGAACAACCTCGTCAACGACCATCGTCCTGCGGCCCTGTTGCTGCCTACGTTCCTTCAAGGGGGCCAGAGCCAAGCCAGGAGCGTTTTCGCGCCGTGTCGCAGCATTTGATCTACTGTCAGGCTCGCTGGCAGCTAAAATTCTGCAGCTCTGGGTTCGGTCGACGAAGGACAGCAGCATGCCGCTAGAGGTCAACAAACACGTCCAACGGATACGTCGTTATCAGCCGTTCGACGTCGACACCTCTGAGATGGTCTATGAGCTGCAGGCAGACTGGACACAGCCACAGTTCCCCGTCGTGACGCTGGACTACCTGCTAAGCGCCATCGAGCGACAGACCACGAAGACCATCGTCCTCACCGGAGACGCCGGGCATGGCAAGACGAGCCTGTGCGCCAGCCTTCTGGCCAAACTGCGGGCTGGTGACGAGCCGATCACGCCAGATGTCCGGAAGGCGGTCTTCCTCGGCCTGTCCGAGGCAAAAGGCGCGAGCCGCCCTGTCGGCCGGACCCGTAACGGACGCCCGCTGTACATCCTCAGCGATCTGAGCGAGCTCAGCCCGCAGGCCGGTGCTCACAAGCTCGTGGAGCTTCTCGACCCTCCGGACAAAGGCATCGCGATCATCTGCGCGAACGAGGGCCAACTACGCAAGTGCGTCGCCGAGGATGACAACCTCGGCAAAACCGGCACGGGACGTGCCAAGGTTCTGGTGCAGACCCTCACGGAAGGCATAGTTCGCGGGCAGGTCAGTGACTCTGATGGTGCAGTGACCGTCATCAACCTCAACTACCAATCCGTAGCGGCAGACAGTTCCAACGGCGGGCTCATCCCTTGGATCCTGAAGCAGTGGACAACGACCCAGTCATCGCGGTGGAAGCGGTGCGAGACCTGTGATGCACGCAAGGTCTGCCCGATCCTGGCCAATCGCAACGAACTGAGTGATCCCACCCGCGGGCCACAGCGCCGGGTCGCGATCCGGGACATGTTCGCTGCGGCCGAGCGGACCGGGGCCGTAATCACGACACGTCAGGCGCTGTCGGTCACCAGCTACATGCTCACCGGCGGCCTCTCCTGCGATGACGTCCACGCCAGGTACCAGCGGTCGCATTCGAACCGGCAGTGGCAAGCTCCCCACCTGTACCACCAAGCGCTCTTCGGCGACCGGTTGAGTCAGCAACAGCGCCACCTGGTTCCTGCCTTCTTCGCGCTACGGAAGTTGGACCCGGGCCGGGTCTCCCGTCGCCAGGTCGACGACCGACTGGACCCAGATACGGGGGGCGACTTCCCTCCCGCGGATGCCAGCAGCTACCTGCAGAAGGTCCGCACGAATCGGGACGCCCAGAAGCAGGCCGAACAGTTGCGGGGCCTGTACACGTTCCTGCGGCGAGCCGACTTCTTCAACAGTGACGACGATACGGACCGTTTCGCCCGAATGGGTCTGCAGGCCGGAGACGACTTTGTGCGTGTCCAGGACAAGAACCGGGACCCGGCAGACACCAGAGTGCGAGACCTATTTCTCAAGGGCCTGGAGGCCGTCCAGGGCATTCACCGGGCATCGAGCAACCCTGACTTCTTCGTACTTGACCCCGCCTTCTTCACACACCGCGCCCGCGCGGCCGTGGTCTCCCGGCGAGTGCCCAGCAAGGGCGTCGAGGTGGTCGACCAGGTCACCCAGTGGCAACGGGAAGCCGGGACGAGCACCACCCCCGAGATGCGGAACGCCGTCGAGTGGCTCAACCGGGCCATCTACATCCGTATCCCAGCCGTCGCCCCTGACCAGGACGCAGTCTCGGTGGAAGCGGACCTCTTGCGTTTCGAGTTGTTGACGCGGTGGGCCGCGGGCCTGCGCAGCGAGGTGCAGCACGAGGCAGAGATCCGCGGCCTGAGTGGATCCCTGGCTGAGCTGGCTGACTCGTCGAACAAGGACGACGAGATCCAGGTACTGGTGGGCAACGTCATGCGAAAACTCATGATCGACGTCGGCGACAAGATCAGGTCGGTGCGTGCGTAATGGCTGATCGTTCCAAGGCCGAGGTGGTCCTTCGCCTCTTTGGGGTGAATCTCGAACAGCAGGGCCGCGGTTTCTACATCCCGCTTGAGATGCTCGCGATCGCCCGCGGCGTCTACCTGGCGCATCAGGAGGACCCGGAGCAGTTCGCAGGGCTCCTGGACAACGGAGCCGGCACGGCTTACAAGAGAACCTCGCACGACCTGGCCCGGCGAATCGCGACCAAGGCCCCCATAGTCGAGGGCGATGAAGAACTAGGCAAGGCCGTCGAGCTGGACTCTCCCGAGACGATGGAAACGCTCCACGCCCTGTTCTCCTCCCTGTTGGTTGAGATCCCAGGGCGTCGCAGCCAGCCCAGTTGGTTCGGCGCGCACATCTATCCGTTCGTCGGTGAGCTCATCCATTACGACGCAGTCGAACGACGAGTCAAGCAAATCGATGCCAAGAAGAGCGCTAAGAAGCGCAAGCAGGCCACCAAAGTCGATGTCGGCATCAACGCTCCTATTATCGAGCGCTACCTCTTCCGCGATGGTGGGAGTTGGGCCTACAAAGCCCTTCGTGCCGACCTCGATCCTGACCGCAAGGAAGCGACCCGGCAGGGCCTGAGCGACCTCGTGCAGGACAGCGAAACCCCGCTGGGCAATCTCGCGAAGGCCCTCAGCGCGCACGACTTCGACTACGACGAAGCTCCCGTGGAGGGCTCAGACACAGGAATCGAGCTGTATGAGGAGCTCAGCCCGTGGCCTGATCTGCTGAGGGAGGGGACCTGCAACATCGTCAGTCGGATCGCTACGGTCCCGAGGGCCAAGCGCACGGAGAGCCTCATGCACTGGGTCCCCTACTGCTTGGCACGCCATCAGCTCCACCTCGCACGCACCAAGCTCGGTGCCACCAACCGTGAGTCGATCCTGTTGGACTTCGGCAACGAGGCAACCCCGCTGCGCAGGGAATCGCAGAAGAACCTCGCTGGCTTCCGCAACGACATCGTCAAAGCGATCAACGTCCAGGCCCAGGTGATGATCGGCGAAGCCGAAGGCGACGAGGGTAAAAAACGCCGCTACGAGAGATTCATGAAGGAAGGCGGCACCGCGGTCGCCTCACCCCGAGCGTTCTTCAGCGAGACCCTCGCCGCTGTCGGAGCCTTGAACGCGACGGCCGGACGACGACACTTCACCATGAAGCCACCGATGCTCGAGGCTCTGGTCTCTGCCACCGTCGCTCAGGAAGCGGAGATGGAGTTCGACAAGTTCTGCACGCTGCTGTACGAGAGGTATGGGCTTGTGATGGAGGACAAGGTCGCGGCAGCGAGCCCGTTGGCCTACGAGGTCGACCCATCGGTCCTTGACCACAACGGCAAGGCGTTCCGGGAGAAACTCGCCGCTATTGGTCTGCTCACTCAATATTCAGATGCAACCAGCATGGTTCGAGGGGAGCCCCGGTGACCGACAGCAGCATCCGAGCGCTCGGGCGGTTCGTCGCCGACGAAGCACTTCGCAAGGTCACTGAGGCCAACGGGGCCCGCGCCGTCCTACGGGTCAGCGGCTTCGACCGACCGACCGTGGCCGAGGCTCTCCGCCGCACTGCCCGGCAGCTGTTGGGCTCGCAGGACTGTCAGGTTGTCGTCAAGGTCGGCACCTCAGAGCCAATCGAAGGTGTCCCCGCTGACTACCTGTTGGGGCCGCAGGACCAGCTGACCAAGTGGCGAAATTCAGGACAGGGCAGGGCGGTGTTGCTCTTCGAGTGGGGGCAGTCTCCGGACGCACAGGGGCTGGCGGCCATGAACGCCCTGAACGATGCCACGATCCTGGGCAACTACCGTGACTCCTCCGGCGAGCGTGGGTTCGACAGATTCATGGCGGAAGCATGGCGGGAAGCGGGGGGTATCGGCACTGTTCCAGCCGCGATGGGCACCGTTCTGCCGGCGATCTGGGGTGCCGTCACGGATGAGGAGCCCCGGTCCTTGCACCGCTGGGCAGCCTTCCTGGTCGACACTGCGCAGAAGGTCGCAGCAACTCAGGTCCGCACCCCTGACGTGGTCTACCCGGAGATCTCTGCTGCCCTGCCGGCTCTTGATCTCTTCCCAGACCGAGGACTCTTCGTCAAGCCCGCCGCGCTGCCCACCCGGATCAAGAAGAACGTCTCGGTAAGTGCCTTCAAGCAGCCCACGGGCAAGGAGATCACCGAGGACGACCTGATAGACCGCATAAGCGCGACCGAGTTCAGTGCGGAATCCTTGGACCACGTCGGCACGGACTCCGAGACTGCCAAGGAGCTCATGCGCGGCCTCGTACTCAACCTCAATCGCAGTGGCTCCACTCCGCAGGATTCTCGTCAGTTGCGCCGAGAGCAGGACCTGACCCTCTGGCTGGAAGTCTTCGAGCAGAAGTCCAAGAAGATCGGCCTGGGCCAGCAGGTCCGGCAGGAGATCGAGAAGGCCGACGCAGATCGGGTCGACGAGTTCGACGCCATGGTGATCGAAGATGCACTCGACCTCGGAGATCAGGAAGCCGCACAGCGTTTCCTTGACGAGGCTCCTATCGGCGGGGCGGAGCCTCTGGCCGACCTGCTGTCCAAGCGGTCGCGCCGCAAAGTCGAGAAGCTTGCCTTTCCGGACTCTCAGTTCGTCCAGGACCCACTGCGTGCCCTGCTGCGCGAGCTGACCTACTTCTCCGATGAAGAGGAAGGCTCCGTCGTCGTCGGGCTGGAAGGCAACCAGGAAGTTGGGCGGTGGAGCCGTTGGCTCTTCGCTTTCCTGTACGCCAACACCCTGGATGACGTCCGGGAATCCACCGGTCTTCGCCTGACTCTGGACGTCAAGAAGTGCCTGTTGGACCTGACCAAGCCGCCCCTCCCGGAGGAGGACGAGCCGTTCGATCCGAACACGGAGTGGGCCCCGCTGCGCATCCTGGTCGAGATGGACGGCGCCCAGCGACGCTTTCGCTGGGACCCTCTTGGCATCCCGGGGCAGATCGCGCTGGCGGCTCTCATACACGGCTGGCAAACTCCCCCTGGCCAGACCGGTAAATTGACCTTTGACACCTTCCTCGAAAGGTTCAATGACCCCCGGCAGTGGCAGGCCGACGAACCCTTGCCTGTTTCCGAATCGCAGTTTGCCAGTCAGCTGGAGCGCCTCAGGCTGGAGCATTTCAGCCGCTTCTGCGACGGGCTTGACGCCGGGAAGATCAACGATTACGTACGTGAGTGGGAAGGCGTGCTCCGCGAAGCTCGCACCACCCTGGTTCCCGACAACGCTCCGAACGCAGACCTCGAGGCTGTCGTCCTGACCGATGTTGTCGGGCTTGCCGACCACCGCATGATGATGCTGGCCACTCACCCGCTGAAGCTGCGCTGGCTGGCAAAGAACTACGAGGAGGCTGCTGACAGCATCGAGACCGCCCTGAACAAGGAGGGAGGTCTGAGCCTAAACCAGGAAAACGAGGAGCTCTTCTTCGACGCCATTGACCGTATCTCCCCACACGGGACACCTGCTGTCCTCGTCGGTCCCGGCGGCACGATTGCCATTCCGATGCGGGAGTCGGCCGGGCACGAGGAGTACGCACCGGTCCGCTACGGCGGAAACGAGTCCAAGGACTGGCTCTCCAGCGTCGACGAGACCGCGATCGACGAGATGGTCCGCGTCATCACCGACTACCTGACGACCTACCCCCACAAGCTTGATGGGCTGCGCGTACTGCTTCTGGACCGCAACGGCGACCCTGTCCTACCGATGCGCGTGGCCAAGCAGATGCGGGCCAAGAACCCTCGTCTGAAAGTTGATCTGGTTGTACTGGCTCCGCAGGCCACCCACCACGAGATCATCCAGGGTTTCGACCTGCAGTTCTCCGGTACGGAGATGTCCGACGACAGCTTCCTGCCCGACGTCCAACTGATCCTTCAGGCATGGGAGCCCGACCAGGAAGCAGACCTGTCAGGGCTGGAGGACACCATCGACCTCGCTCTGGCGCCGGCACTGTTCGGCACGCAGACCAGTATGAAGGAGAGCACCAAGAAGGAGTCCCTGTCGGGCTACTTCAACCCCTGGAAGCACCCAGCCTCACACAACCTGGCTCAGACCAGCGAGAACGTCGTGAGAGCGCTGTTGCCTGAGACCGCCGACGAGACTCTTGAGTCCTGGTCGACCTTGTGCGTGCGCTACGACCGCCGTTCCCCGGTCTCCCGGGAGAGTGTCGACGGCATCGACTACTTCGAGATGCAGGTGCAGTTCGACCAGCACCAGAACCTGTTCGAGACCCTGCACCGTGTGGCCCACTGGGTCGTCACTCTCGACAGCTTCATCGGCCGTGAGCAAATCGATGCCCTGCGCAACCGCCCTGACGTCATCCTCGTCAAGCCCAGCGTCGGCAAGAACGAGTCCTACACCCTCATTGTCAGCTCGCAGACCGGTCGGCAGTTCGTCGTTCAGCGACTGTGCCGCCGCCTTGAGCAGATCGGTGTCGTCACCCCGCAGGACTCGGAAAGCACCGCTAAACGAATCTACGAGGTCGGCCGCAACGTGGCCCCTGGCGCCGTGCTGCGCTCCCTCGGCATTGGCACTACGGTCAACGAAGTCGTCGGCCTGGTAGCCACGCGGTTTGTCATCGACCAGCAGTTTCCCGTCTCTAGGCAGGGCACGAGCCTGGTCACGTGGATCAGCTTCGACGAGCACCACCGCTGGTTCGGCCGCGGACACAAGACCCGTGCCGACCTCGGCCGGTTTGTGCTGACGGTCCAGGACGACGGCACTGTTCGCCTGGATGTCCTGGTCGCCGAGTCCAAGTTCCGCCAGACCTTCGACGTCGGTTCGGCTGAGGAACAGCTCAACCGCACCACTGACCTGTGTAGGGACGCCTTCCGTTCGGACGGCGAAGCTCGCCACGACCGCCCCTTCTGGCTGGACGAGCTTGCTGCCGCGATCGCTCAGACCAGTGGAAAGACCACGCAGGCCGAAGACCTTCCAGCTCGTACCCTGATCGGTAATGACGACCACCGCCAGGTCGAGGCGAAGGTCCTTGATGCCCTACGCTCCGAGGATGTCCAGCTCGGCCACGTCACTGGCGTTGCCGTGGCTATCTCGGCAGAGGACGATCAGTCGGCACCCGCGGTCGGAAGCCTCGGCAGGCACACCCTGGTGAGGTTGAACAAACGGGAACTGCTGAACCTCATCGGCGCTCTACGCGCCAAGGAGGACCCCACCAACGCCGATCCCCTTGTTGTCTCTGGAGACCTCAGCGGGACCATGAAGGCCGCTGACACTACCGTCGAAACCTCCTCTGTGGGCCTTTCCGCCGAACCGCCCACTCTGGAAGAAACAACGGCATCTGCCGAGGCCGGCGGGGCGGCCGCTCTAACAGCTGCGCCAGGAGCGGTACTTGCGCGTCACCCTGCCGCAGAGGCAGGTCCTGCACCTCTGAAAGCTTCCCGCGGTGGGCTCTCCGAGGAGGAGCTGGCGCTTCGATACAACAAGATCGTTGACGTCTTTGCCCGCCACAAGGTCGCGGTCACCGCACCGGAGGTCGGCAAGTGGCAGGAGGGACCCGGCTTCTATATCTTCCGGTTCATCCCCAATCCTGGGGTCACCGTGGACAAGCTGACCAACCGACGCGACGAGATCTTCCTGGCCCTGGCGCTCCCCTCCGGGTTCAGCATTCGTGCCCGCAGCGACCGCGGCTCCGTGCTCTTCGAGATCCCCAAGATCGACGACGAGAAGTACGGGGTCGACGCCAAGGCGCTGTGGCTGCGGTGCCCGGCCAATCCCGAGAGCCTCATCGCCCCGCTGGGCGCCGACATCGAGGGCAACCCTGTCACCATTGACCTCTCCTCTGCAGACTCACCGCACTTGCTGGTGGCCGGCACTACCGGATCAGGAAAGTCCGTCGCGCTGGATACGATCCTCAAGGGCCTGGTCCGGTACGACAAGAGCACCCTGCGACTCCGCCTCGTTGATCCCAAGGGCACCGAGCTTGTCGACTTCGAGGATGACCCGCACCTTGACGGCGTGATCGGTATGGACGCTGCCGACGCCATCGAGATCCTTGAGGAAACCGTCGAAGAGATGGCCGTGCGCTACAAGGACATGAAGGCAATCCGCACACGCAAGCTCGTCGAGTACAACGCCAAGGTCGACAAGGCAGATCGAAAGCCCTGGATCGTCATCGTCCTTGATGAGTACGCCGATCTCACTAGCGATCCCGAAGAGAAGAAGCAGATCGAAGCGCTGCTCAAGCGCCTGACGCAGAAAGCCCGCGCTGCGGGCATCCACGTCATTACAGCCACGCAGCGACCGAGTGCGGACGTCATCTCTACGACCATCCGCTCCAACTTCCCTGCCCAACTCGCCCTGCGGGTCAAGACAGCGACCGACAGCCGCATCATTCTGGACGAGACGGGAGCCGAAGCTCTGGCCGGACAGGGCGACGCCTTTTTGCACACGGCTAAGAGCACCACGCGACTGCAGGTGGCCTACGACGGGAGCTGACCAGGTCCCGCCAGGTTTGATCAACTCCATCTCGTAGAGAGGCCAAAAAGGCCACCACTGGTACGAGCTCTTCTCGCTGAACTCGGCGGAGTTCAGCTGACCGCTGCCGCCAGCGACGTGACGGTCAGGAGGTCTTCTTCGCGTGCTTTGAGGCTTGGACCTCCTGCCGCCGGGCCGCCACTGCCTCGATGACAGTGGCGGCACACGCCTCTGGTTCGAGGTGTTCCCAGAAACGGAGCACCAGCCAGCCTGCCTCCGTGAGGCGGTTGTCTGTGTCCCGGTCGCGCTGGATGTTCCGGCCGATCTTTTCTTCCCAGTACAGCCGATTCGTCTTGGGCATCACGAAGTGCTCCGGGCAGCCGTGCCAGAAGCAGCCGTCGATAAAGACTGCGACCTTCGTAGGGCGGAAGACCATGTCGGCCGTGCGGCGCATCTTCGGGAGCGGCTTTGCCGCTACCCGGTAGCGCAGTCCAGCGGCGTGGACAAGCGAGCGGAGGAGCAGCTCGGGCTCGGTATCACGACTTCGGTTGCCAAGCATGCTCCGCCGGGTCGCGGCCGACGACGCCCACGACCCCTCCGGCAGTGTCCACTGCTCGGCCGGCGCTTCTGGTACTTCTTGCTCGCTCATACTCCCAGCAGCTCAGAGACAACTTCCTCCAGGGCGTCCCGCCCGGCGAGGACCTGTTCCTGTCCGTCCAACTCCATTCTCGGCGCTTCCCCGTGCCGAGGTCGGGCGGTCGCAAGTCTCGCACCCACGGACGCCACCTGGCTGCACACCGACCTCCCCGATCGCTGCAACGGGAATGGCCTCGCGGCGGTGGGCTCCCCACTCACAGAGTTCCGTCCTGCAGCAGGGCCTTGAAGGCGTCTACCTCTCGCTGCAGCACAATGCGCCCGTCGCCGTCGCTGAACGCCAGGATCCGGCCGCCTGCATCCAGGCCCGCCTCCGCGAGGAGCCCCAGCGGCAGGGACACGCGGCCGTCGTCATCGATCTGCAGTTCTGCTGGTTCGCGTATCACAATCGCAGTCTGCCAGGCTCCAGGTAGGGCTGGGCTGCCCTGACAGGTCCGGCGATCAGGGCAGCCCATGAGCATTACCCTCTTTGACACGTAGATCCGCAGAGGTGAGCAAGAATTGCGATGGTTAACGGACATAGCGCAGACCCCCGGTCCAGGGCAGGTCGGGGCTGACAGGATTGTTCCATGCGCCGTATGTCGCGTGGTCGCCTGCTGCAGAATGCTGGGCCAGCTCCGCGTGGCTCAGCCGAATGTCGAACTGCTCGCCTCGTCGGCCTCCGTGGGTGGCGCGAAACGCGGACTCAGCAGCGGTTGCCTGAGGTCTCGCTGGGAGCCATCTGGGAGCCAACCCGCTCCCCAAGCCCCTTCGAGACCACCCGAGACCAAGACAGACCGACGCTCTGACCAGCGCAAACGCCATCCGCACTGGCTAGATCAGTAACCGGCCCTCATTCGGGACGAAGAGGTCGTGGGTTCAAATCCCGCCACCCCGACAGCTGAAATACCAGGTCAGGGGCCTGATCCACTTAGTGGATCAGGCCCCTGAGTGGTTTTCTGGGGCTGTTGCTGGCGCCACTCCTCAGGTGTCGCTGTGGCGCGGGAGCTGCCGCTCAGGTCGACGCTCCGATCACGATGCCCAGCAGCGCGGACGCGAAGAAGACCGTGCCCCAGAACAGTGCGTGGCGTATGCATCGGTATTTGGTCCAGGCGATCTGGGACAGGATCGCCAGCTGGCTCAGGTCCCGGGACACGGCATCGGTGCGGCGCACTGTCCGCTCCAGGTGAGTGGCCGACATCGCGAGCCTCGCGTCGCCGAAGTAGTGCGTGCGGGAGTAGTGGGGGCTGCCGAGCCGTGGAGTGATGGCCAGGCCCAGCAGGACGAGTGCCGGTACGCAGGCGGCACAGGCCACCCAGAGGAAGAACTGCGGGACGACCGCGTACTGCCGCAGGGCGATGACGCCGCTGCCGATCGCGCCGAGCAGGGCGGTCAGGGCCGCGCCCAGGGACGCCAGTATGAGGCCGGCTTTGCTGTCGGCCTTCGTGAGTTCCTCACGGGCCTCGGACAGCAGGACCCTCGCGAGTTCCGCGCTGTGGTCGGCCGCGGCGCCGGTGTCCGGGACCATGCCGGTGTCGTCCCCGGGTGTGGTCATGCTTCCCCCTCCGTTCCGGTCGGTATCGGGCGGCCGCCCCGGCAGGCGAGGCGGCCGTAGTGCTGTGTTCCTGGTCGGCGTGCCTGGCCGACGTGTTCCTGGTCGGCGTGCCTGGCCGACGTGTTCCTGGTCGGCGTGCCTGGCCGACGTGTTCCTGGCCGACGTGTTCCTGGCCGACGTGTTCCTGGTCGGCGCAGGCGGGTGCGTCAGACCGCCGACGAGCGGCGGATCTCGTCCTCCAGCGCGTTCACCGCCTGCCGGACCCGGATGTTCATCGCTGCCGTGTGTTCCCGGTGCGCCGCCTCCGACTCGGCACGGTGCCGCCGGACCTCCTGTTCGATGGCGTCCTGGGCGATCTCGATGTCCGCCATGGCCCGGCGCTCGGCGAGCCGGGCCTCCTCGTCGTGGATCTTGACGGCGCTGTTGCTCGCGCTGGTGAGCATGCGGTCGTACGCGGACTCGCCGCTCAAGTACTTCACCAGCACGGGGAGCACATCGAGCAGGACGAACAGCAGGCGGACCAGCCAGATGCCCACGAACAGCACCGGGTTCCCGGCCGCGAGTTGGTCAAGCGCCCGCATCCGTTCCAGGACACCGATCCCCTTCTGCTTGGCCCGCTCCTCGCCCAGCCGCCGCTCGATGCCGTCGGCCCGTGCCTGGAGGAAGGCGCCGCGCGACACGGTCTGTTCGGCCTCGATCTCCAAGGTGCGCCTGTTCATGCGGGTCAGCCGCTTCTCGTTCTCGCTGGTGCGGTGGGTCGCCCGGTAGTCCCGCGCCTTGTCGCGCAGACGCAGGCACTCGGACGTCCGCTGGTAGAGGCCGGTGGCGGCTGTACGGATCAGCCTGCGGCACTCGTTCCGTACGTCGGAGTCGATGGCCTCCAGCCTGGTGGTGTCGCGGTCCACCCGCTTCTGCAGGACGGCGGCGTCCGAACGCAGGGCGGCCAGTTCCTCGACCCGTTCACCGGGTGTGTCGCCGAACGAGAGGACGTACGACCTGCCGCAGCCCTCCGGGGTGGCGGTCCGCGTCGTGGACGGTACGGGGTTGCAACGGACCAGGTTCGTACGCAACCGGTCGATCGCGTCCGTGCGTTCGTCGGCGACGCGCTGCTCGATGGCCGTCTGGAAGATGCGCAGCACCAGGGGCTCGGCGATCACCATGCCGAGCATCAGGGCGATCAGCAGGCGCGTGAGAAGGGGACCGGCCCGTCGCCGCGCGTTGGGCTGCGGAGTGACCAGCCAGCGGTCGAGGTTGAGCACGAACAGCATCCAGATGACCGTCGGGACGAGGACCACGGGCGAGAAGCCGCCGAGCGCCTCGGTCGCGAAGTTCCACATGGAGAACGCAGCGATGACGGAAGTGCCGAGCACCACCCCGCCCAGGGCCGTGTACTTGCTCCGCTCGTACCTGACCCTGGCCAGCAGCTCCTCGTCCACACCGGTCAGGGACCGCAGCCGCCGTGGGGCGTCGAAGCCATAGGAGCGGCGGGCGGTACGGGCAGGGGCGCCGTCCCCGCCGGCGCGTGCGGCGGGGACATTCCCGGCGGTGCGGGCGGCGGCCCGGCGGCCGGCGGTACGCGCGGCGGCATCATGGCCGGTGCCCTGTCGGTCCGCCGTGTCGGGGGCCGTCACGAGGTTCGTCAGGAAGTCAGTCAACGAGATCGTCCTCGTCCTTGACGAAGCCGCCCTGCGGGTCGCGCGAGCCGTCCCGGTTCGCCTCGGCGCGGCCGGGGCTCACCCGTCCCGACTCCACCATGCGGCCAGCACCGGCGGCGGGTCCGACGCCGGGCGCGCTCCGGCCGCCGCCCGTCTCCTGCAGGACCTGTTCGAGGACCTGGTGATAGTCGATGTACTCGCTTCCCCCCATCTGCCGCAGCAGCGTCAGCAGCATGTCGCGGCGCATCTGCGCCTCCGCCGTTTCCCGCGCCTGTGTGTGGGTCCGTTCCGACGTCTCGGCCTCGTGGCCGCGGGCCGACTCCTCCTGGGTGGTCCGGTGGATGCGGGCCGCCGCCTCGGTGATGCCGATCTCCTTCCGGGCGATGCCGAAGGCGTCCACGTGATCGGAGCCCTGGGAGAGCAGTTCCGCGATCCGGAGCGCGTCCTGGGTCTCGAAGTCGCGCTGCCCCCGCTGGAGTTCCCAGAGGCGTCGCTCATCACGCAGCTTCTGCTCCCAGTCCCGCAGGTCCTGCGACGCGTGGACCTCGGCACTGACGAACTCCACGCTCATCCCCGCGACCCGCGGCGGCACGATCGCGCTGTAGGCGGTCATACGGTGACTGACCTCGGTCCGTACCGCGTTGACCTCTTCCACGCGGTGTCCGGCGCTCACCCTCGGCAGGTCCCCGTCGGCCACCAGGTAGGCGCGCAACGGAACGGTGACGTCGATGATGCCCTGCCGGGCGATGACGGTCGGATCGGTCACCTGGCAGGTGAAGGACGTCCGCACCGTGAAGTTGTCCGCCTCGCTCAGCGACGGGAGCGTGCGCTCCACCTCGACCAGGCGCGCCCGGGTGTCGACCAGGCTGACGGAGGAGGCATCGATCACGTCGGGATGGGTCGGGTCGAACACCATGCCCTCGGGGTACGGGCGGTAGTTCCCGCCGACCCTGAAGACGTAGACCGCGCCGGGCGACAACTGCGGCACGTCGTCGCGACGGCGACGCCGAGACCACCAGGTGCCCTGGACCGTGGCCAGGATGTGCTCGGCGATGACGGGGTAGTTCACGTGCTTCGGCCTCCTTGAACGGAAGGGAAGGGAGAGGTGGATATGAGGGACGTGGTGGTGCGCCGGGAGCTGCCCGGCGGTCTGCCGCGCAGGGATCCGAGGAGCACCTGCGCCAGTTGACGGGCACCGGGGATCGCATAGTCAGGGTGCCTGAGAGCGATGGACAGGTGGTGGCGCAGCGCGGCCCACTGGGGCGCGCTCATGGCGTTCCGCATGGCCTCGCCGAGTTCGCGTACGGCGCCGGTGACGGACGGGTCGTCGCGCAGCTGCACCAGCGTCCGGCACAGCGCGCCGACCGCCCGGCTCCGGTGGCCGCTGTGCAGGACATCCACCCACAGGGAACCGAGGTGGCGGGCGCTGCCCGGGGCTGTGCGCAGAAGGGCCGCGGTGACGGGCTCGGGAGCCTCCGGCCGTTCGGCCTGCAGGAGCTGGATGGCGGCCCGCAGCGCGATCGACCGCTCCTTGGACCCCCGTGCGGCTCGGGCGATCATGGTCCGTACGTACCTGAGGATGAGCAGCGCGTGCTCCGGGTCCTGTTCCGCGGACTGCAGCAGCAGGACCAGCGAACGGTGGGCCGAGAACGCGATCCGCTCCCCGCGCTGGGTCAGCGACCAGAGCTGGTTGAGCGCGTCCAGGCGGTACAGGGAGCCCAGGCGGCCCGTCAGCGCCATCGCCGCCGTCACGGCGCGGCGCGGCCCGCTGTTCTCCGTCCAGCCCAGGGCGATGTACAGGGCCTGCGGCGCGAGATGCTCGGTGTCGCACATGAACTGGAGCGTCAGCGCGGCGGTCACTCGCTGGCTGATGAGCCCTTCGGACCACACCTTCAGCATGTTCTCGTCGACCTCGGCCAGCGCGTGCCGGGCCAGCAGCGCGACGCCGCGGGCCACCTCCGTACGGGTGCCCAGATCACCCACCAGAGCCATCTCGGCCAGCCACTGGCGCATCGGGTACCAGAGCTCGTAGCCGTACAGGTCGTGCAGCTCCGCGATGACGAACTCGCGGACTCGCGGTTCGGTGAAGACCAGGTGCCGCTCGCCACGCCCGGCGTTCCGGCTCGGCCCGGACCGGTGCTCGGTGGTCACGAGGCCCACCGCCCGCTCCTTCCACCGGGCCCGGGACTGCTGGGCCACCGCACCGCGCAACACCGTCCTGCCCTCGCTCTCCGGCTCCGCGGCCGGCATCTCGCCGCTCTGTTCCCAGTCGCGTACAAAGGCGGCGAACACGGCGCACTGCTTCTCGAACGTCCGCTCCGGGATGCCCTCCAGAAAGGCCAGGGCCGCCAGCGGGATCAGGTCGTCCGCGCACGGCTGCTTGCGGAACAGCTCACGCACCAGCTCTCGGCACCGGTCCCGAAGGGTGTCCAGCGCCTTCTCCGCGCCCTCCCGGGACAGGACCTCGGCCGCCGCGACTATGTCCGCGGGCCGGCGCTGTTCCCCGACCCGCTCCCGCAGCTCCCGCTCGATGTCCGGCGCGAGGGCGGTTCGCGGGAGCCGGTCCCTGCAGTGCTCGAACAGCTCCACGGGGTCCGGAGCCCGCCACGGCACACAGTGGTCCCGCAGCGCCAGCCGCCGACGAGTCGTGCCACCCGCCGTCATCACCAGGTACGACCCCTTGCGGGCCAGTTCCTCGCCCAGCCGCCTGATCGAGTACGCCTGCACGGCCTCGACATTCAGCTCGCCGACGTAGTCGAGGATGACGTACCCCTGGCCCGGCTTGAGGTCCCGCGAAGCGGCCAGCTCGGCAAGGGCGTTGGCGGGCGACAGGCTGCGCAGCCTGGCCTCCCCGCCCAGGATCTCCCTGAGCAGGGCGAGGGAGCCTGCGCCCCGGCCGCTGCTGTCCTCCCCGGTCAGCACGACGAAGGCGTCCCTGCGCAGTTTCCCGAGCGCCTCGTCGAAGCAGGGCCGGGGCGGGACGTAGAACCGCAGGGCGCGGTTCATCTCCTCGGGCTCGATCGTGCCGGGGGCCAGACCGGGGGAGGATACGGCGCCGAAGCCGAACGCCGCTCCGGAGGCGTCGACGACGCCGTAGAAGTTGTTGTTGACGAGCTGATGCACACGGCGCAGATCGTCGTAGCCCCGGTCGTCCTCGTCCCGTTCGTCCGGCTCCCGGCGCCGCTCGGGAGCCGGTTCCGGTCCGGCATCCGGGCCGGGGATGTCCTCGCCGGCTTCCGGCTCACCGGCGACCTCGTCCGGTACGTGCGGCGCGATGTCCTCGTCGGCAGCGGATACGGGTGGTACGGCCGGCCCGTCGTGGGGGTCCGGTTCATCAGCCACCGGAGCTCCCGAAGCCGAAGACAGCACCCCGGGCGTCGACGGAGCCGGCGATGTTGGTGACGCTGATCTGATCAGCGCCGTATTGGTTGCTGATGTCCGCCCCGTCGGAACCGCCCGCCCCGTCGGAACCGCCCGCCCCGTCGGAACCGCCCGCCCCGTCGGAACCGCCCGCGACGGCCGGCCCCGGCCGGACCGCCGCGGGCTCCCCCGGCGCAGGGTCCACGGATCGCCCCGTTTCCGTGGTCCCGGGCTGGTGCGAGGAGACGGCCGGCGCACCGAGCGCGGGTACCCGCAGCCAGGCCGTGGCCTCGTATTCCTTCACCTCGACGGCGACGCGGGTGAAGTCCTCGGGAAGCAGGGTCGTATGACGGCCCACCACCATGGAACGGAAGACATCGTCCGACAGCAGGAGCACCAGGTCGGCCTCGGGGTACGCGGCCAGGGCCTCGTAGAGCGGACGCGCGTTCAACAGGCGCGCCGTGGCCACCACGGCAGTACCGGCGAGACCGTTGTCGGCCAGTTCCACCAGCCCCTGATGGATGACGGCCCGCAGCCGCATCCGGGCCGCGGGAACCCTCAGGGCATTGAACTCGCGGAGCTCGGAGGCGAGATGGCGGATGTAGTCGTCGACCAGGCGCGGCTCCTTGCCGTCCACGGGCCGCACCGCCAGCTGCTCGTCACCCTTGTTCTGAATCTGCCACTGCGCGCGGTCCAGGCCGGCCCTCCTGGCGGCGCGGTCCAGAAGCCGCGGCAGATCGTGCTGGATCTCGGACTGCCTACGGTCGTTGTTGCTTCCGTAGCCCTGCGCGTCCACGGCAATGCAGGTGCAGGGATAGAAGTCAGGCCACGCAGCCACCCGATCATTTCCTCTCTGGGCAGGTGATGGGCAGACGCTGCCCATGAAGTGCTGCCCGAAAGGCTAGGAGTGCGTACGCAAAGTGATCCCGTATCAGTACGGGTTTTCCGCCACGACTTTGGCGAATTCGAGCAGCTTCGGAACATCACAGATGGTTATGTTCCGGTAACTGCGTTCCACGAGCCCCTGAGCCGTCAGCACGGCCAGGTTCTTTTCCGCCGTGTTGAGCTTGAGTCCTGCCAGCGAGGCGAGTTCCTTCTGCGTCAGCGTCACACCGAGATCGCAGCGCTTGCCGTCACTGTCCGGTTCGGGCCGGGCGTAGGCCTGGCTCAGCTCGGCCAGGACCCTGGCCAGCCGAGTCAGCGAGTCGTACGCCTGGAAGTCGATCCGGCGCCGGTTGGCCCAGCGCAGCCGGGCGCACTGCATATGGAGGACGGCCCGCAGGGCGTCCGGGTGGCGGGAGAGGAAGCTCTCCAGCGCCCGCACCTGGATGATCCGCGCGTTCACGTCGCTGCACGCGATCACCGTGCCGGACCTGGGGCGCTCCTCGAAGGCCGCCATCTCACCGACCAGGTCACCCGCTATGCGGACGGCGAGCAGCATGTCGTAACCGCTCTCCGCGCTGGCGACGACCTTGACGACGCCCCTCGTGATCAACAGGACGTGCCGACTGTCGTCACCCTGCCGGAGCAGGGCGCGAGACGGCGGATAATTCATCGGCGTTCCCTGGCCCAGGAGTTCTTCCCGCGTCGAGTCCCGCAGCCGGCCGAGAAATGTGGATGGCGGCCATGCGTGATTCACCAGTACCCCCGACGATCCCGCTCCGCGGCGCAACGCACCGCTCAAGCCTGGTCATGCTGCCGTCGAACCGAGTCCCGGCAAACAGGCCAGACCGGATGTGGCCTGTTTTCTTTGCCATCAGCCAGAATTGACCGAACATGCATTCCAGATAAGCAACAACTGACCTACTCACGATCTCTCATGACCGACTCGGCGGACACCGACCGAGGCCCCACCGAGGCGGCCTCGACGCGGACCGCCGAGGCCGGCCCCTCCGAGCTGCCCCCTCCTGGTCGGCTGCGGAGTCGGCCCCTCGGGAGCGAACCGGGCGGCGCGGCAGGACGGTTCACCCGGCCCGACGACGCGCTGCGATGCAATGTGACGCGATGCGATGCGATCGGGGCGGCCCTTCGGTGCGCGCATGCCGCTGTCGGCCGGGCGGCGCTGTGTGCGCGTGCCCGATGGTGCCGTGCTCGCGCTCCCACGCCGCCCCCGGCCATCGACTGTCGGCGGCGGCGCCGCCGGGTGTGGCGAAAGTTCCACCGAAGTTGCCTGTTCTCACACCGGCTTGAGGGTTTATCTACGCGCGGAGCACTGGCTCCCGAACGATCATTCGGGCATATCAGACGACTTCTCGCCAGGCCATTACCGGCGGGTACCAAGAGCTGCTAGAAACTGGGGCGCTCCACCAATCCCCCCACCCCCCACACACTTCGAAGGGCTGGCAGCCATGTCAGTACGAAGAATTTGGGCATCCGTCTCCACCCTGGCTGTCGCGGCCGTCGCCGCCCTCGGTGTCGCCGGGCCCGCCGCGGCCGCCGACTCGGCCGCCGCAGGCGGTTATGTGGCGCTCGGCGACTCCTACTCCTCCGGCGTCGGCGCGGGGAGTTACCTCTCCGACAGCGGCGACTGCCGGCGCAGCACCAAGGCCTACCCCTACCTCTGGGCAGCCGCGAACTCCCCCGCCTCGTTCGACTTCGTCGCCTGCTCGGGAGCGACCACCAGCTCCATCGCCAGCAGCCAGCTGGGGGTGCTGAGTTCGTCCACGTCGCTGGTCAGCGTCACCGCGGGCGGCAACGACGTCGGGTTCGCCGATGTCATGCAGGACTGCGTCCTGTCCAGCGAGGCCACCTGCGTCGGGAGTGTGAACTCGGCGGTCTCGCAGATCCAGACCTCCCTGCCGTCGCGGCTCGACTCGCTCTACGGCAGCATCCGGGCCAAGGCTCCGCAGGCCCGGGTGGTCGTGCTGGGCTACCCGCGGTTCTACAAGCTCTCGGGCAGCTGCATCGCCGGGCTCACCGAGACCGAGCGCAGTGCGATCAACAACGCGTCGGACGTACTGAACGGTGTCATCGCCAAGCGGGCGGCCGACGCCGGGTTCACCTTCTCCAGCGTGGCGGACGAGTTCTCCGGGCACGAACTCTGCTCCGGTGACGCCTGGCTCCACAGCGTCTCGATCCCGATCTACAACTCGTACCATCCCAAGGCTGCGGGACAGTCGGGCGGCTACCTGCCCGCCTTCCGGTCCGCCGCATAGGGACGCACGGCACGCACAGCTCCACCCCCCACAGGTACGGCGGTCCACCGGGTTCGGCCCGGTGGACCGCCGCTGCCGTTCCGTCGCCCTTCCGTTGCCGCGTCCGCTCAGGCGGCGTTCGGTGCCGCGGCCGGGCGGGGCAGGGCCAGTGCGGTCCCGGCGGCCAGTACGGCGATGGCCGCGGCCGCCCACCAGCCGTCCTGGAACACCTCCAGCGCCGCGTCGGGGGCGGCGGGGGCCCCGATCAGCGTGACCATCAGCGCCACCCCCAGTACCGAACCCGTCTGGCGGGCCATGGTCGTGACGGCCGATCCGGTCGCGAAGCGGGTGGGCGGCAGAGCGGCGGCGGCCGCGCCGACCAGGGTGGTCAGGGCGAGGCCGACCCCGATGCCGGTGATGAGCATGCCGGGCAGGAAATCGGTCGCGTAGGCCGGTTCCGTACCGAGCCGCAGGGCCCACCAGGCCATGCCGACGCCGAACAGGAAGCAGCCGAGCGCGGCCGTGCGACCGGCGCCGAAGCGACGGACGACCGGGCCGGAGGCGACGGCCAGCAGCGGCACGACGAGCGGGCCCGGGGCGATGGCCATTCCGGTACGGATCGCCGAGTACCCCCACACCTGCTGGCACCAGAGCACCGCGGTGAGCAGCATCGCCGCGAACGCCACCGTGAAGAGCAGGGCCGCCAGGGTGGCCGCCGCGAACGCCGGCGTACGCAGCATGGGCAGTTCGACGATCGGTGCCGGATGCCGGGCCGAGCGCAGGACGAAGCCCGCGGCCAGCACGACCGCCGCGAGGAGCGCGCCGAGGGTCACCGGCGAACTCCAGCCCCAGTCCTCCGCCTTGACCAGTCCGAGCGCCAGGGACCCGATTGCGAGCGTGAGCAGCGCGGCGCCCGCCAGGTCCGGCAGGCGGCCCTCGCGGTCCGGGCGCGCGTCGGGCAGCAGGCGGGCACCGGCCACCACACCGACCACGCCCACCGGGACGTTGACCAGGAACACCCAGCGCCAGTCGGCCTCCACCAGCACGCCCCCGACGACCGGGCCGAGTCCGGCCGCCACGCCGCCGATCGCGGCCCAGCTCCGGATGGCCCGCGGGCGGTGCTGCGGCGGTGTGTTGACGAGGAGCAGCGCGAGCGAGGTCGGCATCAGGGCGGCGGCCCCCGCCGCCTGGAGGACCCGGGCCGCGACCAGCCAGCCGACGTCGGGGGCGAGGGCGCAGAGCGCGGAGCCGACGGTGAAGACCGCCAGCCCCAGCAGGAAGACCCGCCGGTGGCCGTAGCGGTCGGCGAGCCGTCCGGCGACGACCAGCAGCGCGGCGAAGACGATCGCGTACGCGTTGAGCACCCAGGACAGCGAGGCGAGGGAGCTGCCGTCGAAGGAGTCGCCGAGCGCGGGCACGGCGACGTTGACGATGAACAGATCGAGGTTCACGACGAAGACACCCGCCGCGATGATCCACATGGCGGCACGCGACCGCTCCGGAGCCGGGGCTGCGGTCGAGGCCGGAGCCGGGGAGGCGTTTGCCGACGGGGCCGGGGAAGCGGGTGAGGGCGGGGCCGGGTAAGCGGGTGAGGGCGGCACGAGTGGGTTTGATTTTCCAACTGTCATGACGGCAAGCTAGCGCCAGTGAGTTTGAGATGGCAACCTAGTAGGGATGAACGCTTCGACGAACCCGGAACCCCTCGCCGTCACGCTGCCCGGACGGCCCTGTTCCGCTGCCGCCGCACTCCATGTGGTGGGCGAGAAATGGGCGCTGCTCGCGGTGCGCGAGATCTTCTTCGGCAACCACCGGTTCGAGGCGATCGCCCGGAACACCGGTGCGCCCCGGGACCGGATCGCCGCCCGCCTTCGCGCACTGGAGCAGGCCGGTGTGGTCGAGCGCCGGCTGTACAACGAGCGGCCGCCGCGCTACGAGTACCACCTGACCGCGTCGGGCCGGGACCTCGCACCGGTGATCCGGGCGCTGCTGGACTGGGGCGACCGGTGGGTGAACGAGGAGCCGCCGGTCGTGATGGTGCATGAGCCCGGGGACGAGCAGGAGGCGGAGAGCCTCCACGCCCACCCGCACGACCTCGATGCCGTCTGGATCTGCCGTACCTGCGGCGAGGAGGTCGCGACGACCGCCCTCACCGTGGACGTCCGCGCCCCCGGCTGGGACCGCGCCGGCCCGGTCCCCGCCGAGTAGGGCCCGCGCTCCGGCACCGTGCTCCGGCACTGGATCGGAGGCGGTGCACAGGTGCCCACGGCTCAGACGGCCATGACTCAGGCGCCCACGACTCATGGCGCCTATCGATCAGCGCTCTGCGCGTAGTCGCTCTGCGCGGTGCAGCTCTGCGCGGTGTGGCTGTGTGCTCTGTGTGCTCTGTGCGCTCTGTGCGGTGTGCGGTGTGCGGCGTGCTCAGTAGCGCTCGACCAGATGCTCCCGGCCTGCCGGAGGCTCGTACGACTCGGGCCAGAAGTCCGTCACCGCCGTGATCCGCCCCTGCGCGTCGAACGTGAAGAAGTGAATCGCGTGCAGTTCCTCGCCGGCCGCGGTGACATGTGTCCGCGCGGCGGCCTGCCGGCCCTCGCCGTCGGCCACGATCCGCTCGATCCGGATGTGCCGGTCCCCCGAATACTCCCGGGTGAACCGGACATAGCGCTCCTTGCCCCGGATGCGCTCACGGCTCTGCGGCAGGTCGTACACCACCTCGTCGGCAAGGGTCGCCGCCAGGGCGTCCCAGTCACGGGCGTCCGCCGCGGTCCAGTACGTCTGCACCACCGCACGCAGTTCCGCGCCGGTGGCGGCACGGCCCGTCCCCTCCGCCGCGCCCGCGCCGCCCGCCCCGCCTGTCGTGTCCGTCGTGTCCTTCATGGACCGAGTGTGGCCCCCACCACTGACAATCGGCCGCGAGCCACCGGCGTTCAGCCGCTGACCTGGCGCGATGCCTTGATCGAGTACATCAGCGGAATCCGCGGCCGGTCCGCGGGGAAACGGTAGAGACCGTCCGGGTGGTGCTCCAGCGTGCCGAAGCGGGCGACCGGCGCGACATCGTGCTCACGCAGGAACTCGATCCGCAGCCCTGCCGCCGCCAGCGCCGAGACCACATCGCCCACCGTGTGCTGCCACTCGACGCTGCGGTTGTGGACGGTCGGGGCATCGAGGTCCGCGTACGTTCCGGGCGTCTCGTCCACCCACGCCTCACGGCTGAAGTAGTCGTACATGACCGTCGCCCCCGTCGAGTCGTCCATCGAGTCGGTCAGCGGATGGAATTCGACGAGGTAGAGGAAGCCGCCGGGGGCGACGAGCGAGGCCGCGGTCTCCGCCCAGCGCCCGATGTCGGGCAGCCAGTTCAGCGCGCCTATGCCGGTGTAGACGATGTCGTACGACGAGTCGGGAACGGCTTCCCTCGCGTCGTACACATCAGCGGCGACGAACGCCGCCCGGTCCGCGGCGAGGCCCAGCGACCGGGCAAGACCGCGGGCGGTCTCCACCGCGGGCTCGGAGAAGTCGAGACCGACGACGTGTGCGGCACCGTGCCGGGCCCAGGACAGGGTGTCGAGCCCGATGTGGCACTGGAGGTGCACCAGGGACTTGCCGGTGACGTCGCCGACCTCGGCGAGCTCGAAATCGCGAAGGGCGTCCTTGCCCGCCCGGAACCCGTCCAGGTCGTAGTAATCGCTCGCCGCGTGGATCGCCACGCGCTCGTCCCAGCGCGCGCGGTTGGCGTCGTGCCAGTCGTCCGGGGTCGGTGAGTACATGAGCGGAAAGTTACCCACAGGCTGAGCGGTGGCGCGAGTGGTTATCCACAGGCTGCCCGCTCGTGCGTCCGATCGGGTTGGATGGTGCCATGAGCGATACACAGAACGCCTCGTCCGCACCGGAGTGGGAGCAGCGGTTCCGCGCGCCCCGGGTTTCCCTTCCCGACTGGGCCGAGGACGCCCCTGAGCGCTCACTGTTCGTCTCCAACGCCACCGGCACGTACGAGCTGTACGCGTGGGACCGGACGAGTGGGGAGCAGCGGCGGGCGACCGGCCGGCCGAACGGGACGACCGACGGCGTGCTGACCCCCGACGGCGAGGCCATCTGGTGGTTCAACGACACCGACGGCGACGAGTTCGGTGTGTGGATGCGGCAGCCCTTCACCGGGGGCGAGGACGAGCCGGCGGCTCCCGGCCTGGAGCCCTCCTATCCGGCCGGTCTCGCCATCGGGCGGGACGGGACCGCCGTGATCGGCCGCTCCACCGACGAGGACGGCACGACCGTCCATCTCGTACGCCCGCGGGAGGAGCCCACCGAGATCTACCGGCACCGGGAGTCCGCCGGGGTCGGGGACCTCTCCCACGACGGCACGCTGATCGCCCTGGAGCACACGGAGCACGGTGACGCGATGCACTCCGCGCTGCGTGTCGTGCGCCCGGACGGTTCCATGGTCGCCGAGCTGGACGACACCGAGGGCGGCACCAAGGAGCTGGGCCTCGCGGTCCTGGGCTTCGCACCCGTGGCCGGTGACTCCCGGCTGCTCGTCGGCCATCAGCGCAGGGGCCGCTGGGAGCCGATGATCTGGGACCCGGTCGCGGGCACGGAGACCGCCCTCCCCATCGACCTGCCGGGCGACGTGGGCGCCGAGTGGTATCCGGACGGCTCCGCGCTGCTGGTCGAGCACAGCTTCGAGGCGCGCAGCGAGCTGTGGCGGTACGAGCCGGGTGCCGACGGTCCGGTCAGGGTCGAGACCCCCGCGGGTACGGTCTCGGGCGCCACCGCCCGCCCGGACGGCACCGTGGAGTATCTCTGGTCGTCGGCCGCGCAGCCGCCGGCCGTCCGTTCCACCGCCGGTTCCGTGGTCCTCGACCCGCCCGGTGCCAAGGCCCCCGACTCGGTGCCGGTCGAGGACGCGTGGGTGGACGGCCCCGGCGGCCGTATCCACGCCCTCGTGCAGCGGCCCGCGACCGGCGACGGTCCGTTCCCCACCGTCTTCGAGATCCACGGCGGGCCGACCTGGCACGACAGCGACGCCTTCGCCTCCGGCCCGGCCGCCTGGCTGGACCACGGCTTCGCGGTCGTCCGGGTCAACTACCGCGGCTCGACCGGCTACGGCCGCGCCTGGACGGACGCGCTCAAGCACCGGGTCGGTCTGATCGAGCTGGAGGACATCGCGGCCGTACGGGACTGGTCGGTGAAGTCCGGGCTCGCGGACCCGCAGCGGCTGATCCTGGCCGGTGGCTCGTGGGGCGGCTATCTGACCCTGCTCGGCCTCGGCACACAGCCCGAGTCGTGGGCCCTCGGACTGGCCGCCGTGCCCGTCGCCGACTACGTCACGGCCTACCACGACGAGATGGAGGCCCTGAAGGCGATGGACCGCACGCTGCTGGGCGGCACTCCCGAAGAGGTCCCGGAGCGCTTCGAGGCCTCGTCACCCCTCACGTACGTCGATTCGGTGCGCGCCCCCGTCTACATCTCGGCGGGCGTCAACGATCCGCGCTGTCCCATCCGTCAGGTGGAGAACTACGTGGACCGCCTCAAGGCGCGTGGCGCGGTGCACGAGGTGTACCGGTACGACGCCGGGCACGGCTCGCTCGTCGTGGAGGAGCGGATCAAGCAGGTCCGGCTGGAGCTCGACTTCGCGCTGAAGCACCTGGCGGATCCCCCGGCGGCCACAGCCTGAGAGCCGGGGCCTGGGCCTGAGGTCCGGGGCCTGGGGATCTGGGCCTGGGCCTGGGGATTTCAGCCTGAGGGCCTGGGCCTGGGCCTGGGGAACTGGGCCTGAGGATCTGGGGCGCGGCCGGTGGCGGGCTCCGGGCGAGCGTGGCCGGAGCGGACAGCCGGGGCTCACGGTGGCCCAGGGCAGAGCCCGCAGCCGGCACTCCGGGTGCTCCGGGCGGTGTGTGACGTCAACGTGGCGGCCGCCCGTCACCGCCCCCGGGGACGCGTAAGGGACGGATAAATGGTGTACCCCGCTCCGGGCGGCCGGGGCGGGGACCGTACCGTGGAGGGGTGTACCGGTTCCTGCTGACCCCGCGATGGTGGGGGATCAACCTGTTCGTCGTGCTGGCCATCCCGTTCTGTGTGTTCATGGGCACCTGGCAGCTCGGCCGTTTCGAGGACCGCGTGCAGACGCACGAGCAGGCCGAGAAGCAGCCCGACCCCAGTACCCGGGCCGCCAAGCCGCTCGACTCGCTGCTGCCCGTCGACAAGGTGACGTCCGGCCGCCCGGCCGTCGCGTCCGGTACGTATGCCGACCAGTTCCTGGTCCCCGGCCGCGAGTTGGACGACCGTAACGGCTTCTACGTCCTGAACATGCTGCGGACCGACAGCGGCAAGGCCCTGCCCGTCGTACGCGGCTGGCTGCCCGGCACCGCGGGGCGCACCGCCGTTCCGGCCGCGCCGAGGGGCGAGGTCACCGTGACCGGTGACCTCCAGGCCTCCGAGAACATGAACAGCGACGGCGTCAACTCCGAGGGCGGGCTCCCCGAGGGCCAGCTGGGCATCATCAGCGCCGCGTCGCTGGTGAACCTCGTCCCGTACGACGTGTACGACGCCTGGGTGACGCTCCCCGAGGCGGAGGCCGGAGGTACGGGCGGCGCGATGAAGCCGGTCCCCGCTGCCGCGCCGCAGGGCAGCGGGCTCGACCTGAAGGCCTTCCAGAACCTCGGCTACACAGGTGAGTGGTTCGTCTTCGCGGGCTTCGTGCTCTTCATGTGGTTCCGGCTCCTCCGGCGTGAGGCCGAGGCCGCACGGGACCTGGAGCTGGGCCTCGTCCCCGAGACCGGGACGACCGGGACCCCGGCGAACGAGACCACAGCGACCGCGACCTCGGCGACCGAAACCGAGGCCCCCGAGGCCCCGGCCGACGAGGCCCCCGCACTCTCGCGCGACGAGGACAAGGCCTCCGCCTGAACCTGGTCCCGGGCCCGCCCGGGACCACTGCCACTACTGCCGCGGCCGGAACGCTGCGACCGGAACGCTGCGGCCGGAGCGCCGCGGCCGGAACGCTGCGACGGGAGCGCTGCGACCGCGGCCCCGGACCCCAGCCCCCCGGACCCCAGCACCCGGGCTCAGTCCCCTGCCCCCGATCCCCCTGACCCCGGGCCCCCGGGGTCAGGCAGGTGGCGGGAGGTCACGGTCACAGCGTTCCCGGCCGGTGTGCTCAGGCCGTGCGGAAGGGCACGTAGTCCGTCTCGTACCCGAAGTAGCGCGGCCCCGCGAGTTCCAGGCCCCCGGGGCTGGTCCAGCGCGGGTCGCACGGCGCGGCCAGCACGCTGATGCGCAGCCCGTAGCGCAGGCCCTCCGTGGTGACCGGATCGCCGGAGTCGGTGTCCAGCACACAGATCAGGTCCGGAGTCGTGGCCACCGTCTCGCCGTCCCTGGTGGCGAGCAGATGCTCGTTCTGGAAGTCCAGCTCCAGCGTCCGGCCCGCGTCCGTGCCGACGCCCTCGACGCGGGCCCGGCCGCGGGCGAACCCGCCCTCGGTGCGCCGGCTGACGTCGGTCACCTTGCCGGTCAGCAGGTGGGTGCCGGACAGCAGGTCCCGGGCCGCGGCCACCGGGTCGGTGTGCGCGGCGCGGGCCTCCCGTACGGCGGCGCCCAGGTCCTCGGCCAGCGTCAGTGTCGCCGGAACCAGGCCCGCCGCCAGCTGGTCGCCCCGCAGGACCGTGTCCGCGCTGGAGATCTGGCAGCCGAGCTCGACGCAGACCGCGCGGGCGATGCGTTCGGCCGCGTGGTTGTCGACGGCCTCGATGATGATGCTGTTGCCCTTGTCGTCGGAGATGGCCATCGGGGTGTTGCGGACCCCGATCAGTCCGGGCAGCACCATCTGGGCCTCCGGGAAGGCCCGCCCCATCGCGTCCCCGTCCACGATCGGCAGCCCCGCCTCGGCGGCGCAGGCGATCGGCAGCATGGAGTTGACCCCGCCGATCTCGACCGGGGCGATGTGCGTGGCGGGGCGCCCGATGTACTTCTCCAGCGCGCGCAGGGCGGCCAGTTCCTCGCGGCCGTTGGGTACCCGCTCCAGCAGGACGGTCGGCGCCCCCATGCCCGAGATCGGTACGACAGTGGCGTCGGGTGCCACCTCGTCGAAGTCGACGACACGGACGGGTCCGTGCCTGCGGATGGCCTCGCGGGCGAGCAGCATGCCGATGTAGGGGTCGCCGCCCCCACCCGTGCCGAGGATGCCGGCGCCCCGGGCGATGTCTTCCAGGTTGTCCAGGGTGATCTCACGCATGTGCCGCTGCTCCGGTGGCGCGGGCCGTGCCGTTCACGGCGGTGTGTGCTGCCTCGGTGATACGGGTCAGGTCCGGGTCGCCGACCGCCTTGACCCTGATCCGGGTGGCGCCGCCGGGCAGATAGGCGAGCGGCACCTCCTCCAGGTCGACGATGCGTACGGTCCCCTGCCTGGCCCCGGCGCGTCCAGGGCGCGGCCCTCGGCCTCTTCACGGGCCTGGGCGAGAACCTGGTCCCGGCGGCCCTCGGGGACCTGGAAGACCCGGTCGACCTCGCCGCCCACCTGGGCGATGGCGGCGCCGACCGCGTTGGCCACGTCGAAGTGACCGGGCCTGCGCACATCGTCGAAGCCGGGCAGGGCCCCGGGCACCAGGATCGAGCCGCCGCCGACCGCGACCACGGGCAGCGGGGCGGCGGAGGTGCGCATCCGGTCGACGGTCTCCGCCAGGCGCCGGGCGATCCGGTCCAGGGCGCGTTCGGCGAAGTCCCGGTCCAGGTGTGCGACCAGGGCGGCGTCGCCCACCTCGGCGCGGCCCGCGGCCACCGCGAGGTCTGTGGCCGTCAGCCGCGTACCGCCGAAGACCAGGGCCTCCTCGGTGAGCCGGTAGCCGACCGAACGCGGCCCGGTCGCGCCGTCCTCCGATACGTGGGAGCCGCCGCCGATACCGAGCGAGAGCACGTCGGGGATACGGAAGTTGGTGCGGATTCCGGCGGCCTCGCTCTCGCCCGCCGCCTCCCGGGGAAAGCCGCCGACGAGGATGCCGACGTCGGACGTCGTGCCGCCGACATCGACGACCGCGCAGTCCCCGGGCCCGGAGAGATGGGCGGCGCCGCGCATCGAGTTGGTGGGCCCCGAGGCGAAGGTGGCCACCGGGTACGTGCGGGCGAAGTCGACGTCCATCAGGGTGCCGTCGTTCTGCGAGAGGAAGAACGGCGCGGTGATGGACACCTCGGCGAGCGCCTTGCCGAACGACTCCACGATGACGGTGGCCAGGTCGCGCAGCCCGGCGTTGATGATCGTCGCGTTCTCGCGGGCCAGCAGTCCGATGCGGCCGAGTTCGTGGCTGAGTGAGAAGTGCACGCCGTCGCCGAGTTCGTCGGCGAGTATCCGTGCGGCGCGCCGCTCGTCCTCCTCTGCGACGGGCGAGAAGACGGACGAGATCGCCACGGAGGTGATGCCGCGCGCGGCTATGTCGGCGGCGGTACGCCGCAGTTCCCCGGGGTCGAGCGGGGAGAGCGGCCGGCCGTCGAACTCGCGCCCGCCGTGGCACAGATAGCCGTGGCCGCCCACGGCCCGCCGCTGCCGCTCGGGCCAGTCGACCATCGGCGGCAGCGCGGCGGTCGCGGGCAGTCCGAGCCGTACGGCGGCGACGGGTGCCAGCCGGGCGCCCTCGATGAGCGCGTTCAGGAAGTGCGTGGTGCCGATCATCACCGCGGTGATGGCCTCGATGGGCGGATTCAGGGCACGGATCGCCGCGGTCACACCGGAGGTGATGTCGGACGTCGTGGGGGACTTGGCGGCGGCGATGACCCGGCCGTCGTCCCTGAGGAGGGCGGCGTCGGTGTTGGTGCCTCCGACGTCGATACCGATACGCATGGGGGTGTCCGTCTCGTGAGTTCGTACGCGGGTGACTCGTACAGGGGTGGCGAGGTGTGGTCGGGGGTGACGAGGTGTGGTCGGGGTGGCGAGGTGTGGTCGGGGTGGCGAGGTGAGGTCGGGGGGACGAGGTGAGGTCGACGTGGCGCGGTGCGAGGTGAGGTCGGGGGTGTCCGTCCGTACGGGTGGCGCAGGTCTGTGTGGGTGGTTCCCGGTTGTCCGGGGGTCCCGGGGCCGTGTGGGTGGTTTCCGGTCGTCCGCCCCGCCCGGCCGTACGGGGCTCGGGGGATGTACGGGGCTCAGGTGCCGTACGGGGCTCAGGTGCCGTACGAGGCTCAGGTGCCGGACGAGGCTCAGGTGCCGGACGAGGAGGGCGCGGCAGAGGCCGGAGCGGACGGCGAGGTGCGCCTCGCCTCGGCCGCCCGGCCGGGTCACGCGGGTACGGCGGTCCGCGCCGTGCTCGCGCTGGCGGCGCTCGCCGCCACCGGCGGGGCCACGGGCGACGTACCCGTACGCTCGCGCGGGCAGCTCCTCGCCGAACTGCTGACCGCGCCCCGCGACCGGGCGCTGCCGCTGGCGGCCCGTGGGCGGGCGCTCGGCCTCCCGGTGGATTCCTGGCACATCGCGCTGCGCCTGGTGCCCGTGGCGCTCGACGGCACGGAGCGCTACCGGGTCCTGGAGAACGCCGCGCCGGAAGCGCTGAACCTGCTGCGCACCGTCCTCCCGTACGCGGCGCCCCCGGCCGCGCCCGCGTCCCCGCCCGCGCACGCCTCCACTCCCCCGCCCGCATCCGCCCCCGCGCCACGCCCATGTCCGCGCCCGCGCCCGGCGTCCAGTGGAACGCCACGGTCGTCGACGACGCCCTCACCCTGCTCTGCACCCTGTCCGCCGACCCCGGCACGGAGGGTCGTCATCAGGTGCTCGGGGCGACCCGGCGGGCCGTGGAGCGTCTGCGCCGTCTGCACCCCGACGCCGATCTGCGCTGCGGCGTCGGCGTCCCGCACCGCGGTCCGCTGGGGATCAGGTCGTCCGCCCGTGAGGCGCGCGCCGCACTGCCGCGGGCCGGGGGCGACCCGGTGGCCGCGCACGACGCTGCGGGCGTGGACCGGATGCTGCTGGAGTGGTACGCCTCCGAGGCCGCACGCGAGGCGGTCGGGGAGCTGCCGGCCCCCGTCATGGCCCTGGGACCCGAGCGCGCCGAACCCCTCCTGCGCACCCTCCAGGCCTACCTGGACCACAACAACTCACCGGCCCGCGCCGCCGAGGTCCTCCATCTGCACCGCAACGCGGTGGGCGCCCGGATCCGCAGGTTCACCGAGCCGACCGGTGCCGATCTCAACGACCCGGAACAGCGCATCGCCCTTCAGCTGGCCTGCCGCGCGGGTCTCGCCCCACCGCCACCGCCCCGAACGGCCGGTGACACCACGGGACCACTACCGCGGAGCCCTCTACGCCCGGCACGGGGCACACCCCGCACCGGCGGCACGCCCCGCGTCTACGACGCGGTGAGCACGCCCGTCCGGTAGATGGTGCCCGCGCAGGCGTTCGGGATCTTCGTCTCGGCGGTCGGGGCGCCCGATTCCGGGGTGTGCGTCACGGCCACGCTGCCGTCCGCCGTGCCGCCTCCCTCGCCGCTGGCGAACTGTGCCTGCGGACCCTCCGCCGCAGGGGCTTCGCCGGTCGAGCCCCCGGCACCGTCCGGCGGGGTCGGGCTGGGGCTGGCGCCGGTGGTCGGACAGGTGTCCGTCGGCACCCAGGCGAACTGCACCTCGTACGCCATGGACGGCTTCAGCAGCACCGTTCCCGGCTCCTGCGAGGGGTCGGGGAGGGCGCTCGCCGCGTCTCCCGCCGTGTGCTGGACGACATCGATCTTGTGCTGGTCGGCCGCGCCCATGGCCGTGAAACCCACCGTGCCGTCGCTGCTCACCGAGCAGTCCTTGCCGGACACGTTGGCGATCTTGAAGCTGCCGTACACCGTGCCGTCGGCGCCCGCGGCGCCCGTTCCGGCCGAGGCGACGCCGAGCTGGCCGGGGTCACAGGCCGGCATGGCCGCGGCCTCGGAGCGGGGTGAGTCGGCGGTGCCGCCGGTCTCGGAGCCCTCGGCGTCCTCGCCACCGCTCGCCGAGGGCGAGCCGGAGGTGTCGGGCAGGCCCTTGCCGCCCTCGTTCTCCCGGTCGGACGCCCCGGAGGGCAGGTCGTCGCCCGCCTCGGCACCGGGCTCGGTGCCATTGCCGCCGTGGGCCTGCTCGCCGTGTCCGGCGATCGCGGGCCGGGCGTCGGAGGAGCCGTCCGAGTTCGCGACGTGGACGAAGGCGGGGACGGCGGTGCCGATCAGCAGGGCCGCCGCGGCCGCCCCGACGACGGCCTGCCGCCGCCTGGTGCGCCGGGCGGGAACCGCGCGGCGCAGATGGTCGAGGGTGCCCTCGACGGGTTCGAGGCCGTCCACCGCACCGCGCAGCATGCGGCGCAGCGCCACCTCGTCCAGCTCACCGCCGCCCGCGCCACCGGGACCGCCACCGCTCCCGCCGGGCGCCCGGCCCGCGAAGAGGTCGGTCAGCGTGCCCGGGAGGCCGGTGTCCGCGGATTCGCCGTCCGCGTCCGGCGAGGCGCTGCTCCCCGGTGCGTCGTCCTGGGCACGCGCCGCTGTGTCGTCCTGGGCACGCGCCGCTGTGTCGTCCTGGGCGCTCCCCGGTGCGTCGTCGTGGGCGCTGCCCGGCGCGTTGTCCCGGGCACCGCCCCGGCTGTCGTCCCGCGCGCTGCCCGGGGTGTTCTCCGGCCCGTGGTTCACAATTCCGTTTCCAGTCCGGTCATTCTCGTGCCTGCCCTCGGGCCCGCTCATGCCTGCGCCTCCATCACGACGCGCAGGGCCGCGATACCGCGCGAGCCGTACGCCTTGACCGAGCCCAGCGACACCCCCAGCGTCTCCGCGACCTGCGCCTCCGTCATGTCCGCGAAGTAACGCAGCACCAGCACCTCGCGCTGGCGCCGCTGCAGCCCCTTCATGGCCTTGATCAGCGCGTCCCGCTCCAGCTGGTCGTACGCGCCCTCCTCGGCGCTCGCCATGTCCGGCATCGGCTTGGAGAGCAGCTTCAGCCCGAGGATGCGGCGGCGCAGCGCGGAGCGGGAGAGGTTGACGACGGTCTGCCGGAGGTACGCGAGCGTCTTCTCCGGTTCCCGTACCCGGTTGCGCGCGGAGTGCACGCGGATGAACGCCTCCTGCACCACGTCCTCGCAGGAGGCGGTGTCGTCCAGCAGCAGGGCGGCGAGGCCGAGCAGCGAACGGTAGTGGGCGCGATAGGTCTCGGTGAGATGGTCGACCGTGGTTCCCGCTGCCACCGTCTCCTCAGCGCCCTCGCGCTGCGACGGCAGTCGCGCGGGACGCGCGGCGGGCATGGGCGCGATCACCGGCATGCCGCCGGGCGCGCGGGGCCGCCGGAGCGGACGCACCGAAGCACCCCGCAACGGGCCCACCACTGTGATATCGAGAACCTCTGCCACGCCAGTTGGACACACTGCCCCCCGTCAGGGTTGTACGCGTACGGCACCGCGTTCAGCGCTGTGCGATATGCCCTCATGCGTACCTGCTCTTCCCCAAATGCCCCAAAATTGCGCCCCGCCGCGCAAGAAGTGACGGCATAGACGCTGCCCGACCGACATGCGGTTGCAGGTGGCCGGGAGATCATCGTCGGATATGACAACGCCCCAGCTCAAGGGGTTCAGACCAGCGAATTCTGCAACGGGTGTTCACAGATCCTACAAAATAGGTTCGATCAGCCCCGGGGGAATTCGGCGGCCACGGATTCAGCGATCTGAGCAACGTTCAAAGCAGCACCTTTGCGCCGATTGTCGCCACAAATGAACATTTCGAGTGCGCGTGAATCGTCCATTGAGCGCCGCACCCGCCCGACCCAGGTCGGATCGGTTCCCACGACATCGGAAGGCGTGGGGAAATCGCCGGAGGCCGGGCTGTCGAACAGCACCACGCCGGGAGCGGTCGCCAGGATCTCGTGCGCCCGGTCGACGGCGACCTCGCTCTCGAAGCGCGCGTGGACGGACATCGAGTGCGTCGCGATGACGGGAACGTACACACAGGTCGCCGTGACCTTCAGATCCGGCAGGTCCAGGATCTTGCGGCACTCCTCGCGGATCGCCAGTTCCTCGGACGACCAGCCGTCCCCGGCTTCGGTCCCGGCCCATGGCACGACGTTCAGGGCCACGGGTGCGGCGAAGGGGCTCCCGTCGCCGTCGCCGAGTGCCCGCCGTACGTCGCCGGGGTGCGTACCCAGCTCCGTACCGGCCACCAGCGACAGCTGTTCGCGCAGTGCGGCGACACCGTCGCGGCCCGCGCCGCTCACCGCCTGGTACGAGGAGACGATCAGCTCCCGCAGCCCGAACTCGGCGTGCAGCGCGCCGACCGCGACGATCAGCGACAGCGTGGTGCAGTTCGGGGAGGCGACGATTCCGCGCGAGCGGAGCCGTACGGCGTGCGGGTTGACCTCGGGGACGACCAGCGGCACGTCGTCGTCCAGCCGGAAGGCCGCCGAGTCGTCGATGACCACGGCGCCCTTGGACGCGGCGAGCGGGCCCCAGCGGGCGGACACCTCGTCCGGCACCAGGAACAGGGCCACGTCGACACCGTCGAACACGTCCTCGTCGAGCGCGAGGACCTCGGTCTCCTCACCGCGTACGACCAGCTTGCGGCCGGCCGAACGCGGTGAGGCGACAAGCTTCACCTCGCCCCAGACATCCGCGTGCTGCGAAAGGATCTGGAGCATGACGCCACCGATCACCCCGGTCGCGCCGACGACCGCGAGCGAAGGGCGGCGGGCGGTCATCGTCCGGTGCCCCCGTACACGACGGCCTCGTCGGAGTCGCTGTCGAGGCCGAAGGCGGTGTGCACGGCGCGCACGGCCTCGTTGACGTCGTCGGCGCGGGTGACCACCGAGATACGGATCTCGGAGGTCGAGATCAGCTCGATGTTCACGCCCGCGTCGGACAGCGCCTCGAAGAAGCCCGCCGTGACGCCCGGGTTCGTCTTCATACCCGCGCCGACCAGGGAGATCTTGGCGATCTGGTCGTCGTAGCGCAGCGAGTCGAAGCCGATGGTGCCCTTGGTCCGCTCCAGGGCGTCGATGGCCTTGCGGCCCTCGGCCTTGGGAAGGGTGAAGGAGATGTCCGTCAGTCCCGTCGACGCGGCGGAGACGTTCTGCACCACCATGTCGATGTTCACCTCCGCGTTCGCGATGGCGCGGAAGATCGCGGCGGCCTCGCCCGGCTTGTCGGGGACGCCGACAACGGTGATCTTGGCCTCGGAGACGTCATGGGCGACTCCGGAGATGATGGCGTGCTCCACCTGCTGGTCCCCTTGCGGCTCGTTGCTGACCCAGGTGCCGCGCAGTCCGGAGAAGGACGAGCGGACGTGGATCGGAATGTCGTATCGGCGTGCGTACTCCACACAGCGGTGCAGCAGCACCTTGGAGCCGGACGCGGCCAGCTCCAGCATGTCCTCGAAGGAGATCCAGTCGATCTTCCGGGCCTTCTTGACGACCCTCGGGTCGGCGGTGAAGACACCGTCCACATCGGTGTAGATCTCGCAGACCTCGGCCTCCAGCGCGGCCGCGAGGGCGACGGCGGTGGTGTCGGATCCGCCCCGGCCCAGCGTGGTGATGTCCTTCTTGTCCTGGGACACACCCTGGAAACCGGCGACGATCGCGATATTGCCCTCGTCGAGCGCGGTACGGATCCGCCCCGGCGTGACATCGATGATCCGCGCTTTGTTGTGAACCGAGTCGGTGATGACACCGGCCTGACTGCCGGTGAACGACTGGGCCTCGTGGCCCAGGTTTTTGATCGCCATGGCCAGCAGGGCCATGGAGATCCGCTCTCCCGCGGTCAGCAGCATGTCGAATTCACGCCCGGCAGGAATCGGGGATACCTGCCCGGCGAGATCGATCAGCTCGTCCGTCGTGTCGCCCATCGCTGACACCACGACAACCACTTGGTTGCCGTTCTTCTTGGCATCGACGATTCGCTTGGCGACCCGCTTGATGCCCTCGGCATCGGCTACGGAGGAGCCTCCGTACTTCTGCACGACAAGGCCCACGTGCGCTCCTCGCTCAGTCCATTACTGCGGTCGGCTCAGTTTAACGAGCAGTCCGGAATCGCCCGCCTCATACCAGATGGTGAGATGTCCCGCCCGCCACATGATCCGGCGTGTCGTCCCGGACTGCTCGTACCGGGCTGTTGCCCGCCGATCGCCCCCGCACTCCCGTATGTGTCCCAGCCCACACACGGCGTCACCGGGGTGGCGGGTCGGTGCGCCGCCTCCTTGACTCCATGGTGCCCCGACCGGGTCTCCCGCACGCTCATCGATCTCTCGCACGCTCATCGATCTCCCGCACGCTCATCGGCGCGACCTCGGCCTCGGCACCGTGACCGTCCCACGCCCCGCGGCCGAGCGCAGTTCGGCCACCCGGGCGGCGACGTCCAGCGGCTGACGCGGCCGGGCCAGGAAGGTGTCCGGTACGTCGCCATCCGCCCCGCTCGCCTCGTCGCGGTCGATGTCGGCGCGGCAGTCCCCGCAGACGCCGTCGACCAGCGTGGCCGTGGTCTCGTCCTCGTCGCAGAAGGCGCACATCATCAGGGCGCCGAGAATCTCCTCATGGTGGCCGTCGGTCTTCCCGGGCTGCGGGGCGGGGGGCATCTTGTTCTCCAGTCGGGTACGCAGGAAGGCTCCGGCGGAATGCACGGAAGCGGGCAGCCCCGCCACCAGGGCCCGGGTGATCTGCTCCTGGCCGAGCCCGCGCACGAACCACTCGTCGACCAGGTGTTCCAGCGCCACGCACTCGCCGTCGGACAGCTGGAGCCTCGGCTCCCGGCCGCCGAGCGCGGCCAGGAGCCGGTACGCCTCCGAGCGCGGCGCGGGAACGCCCGGCTCCGGCTCCGGCCGCCGCGGTTCCCGCTGCGACGACCCGGGCTGCCGCTCCCGCTCCACCGCGTCCGGGGCCGGTGGCTGGCCGGGGGCGTCGACGCCCCGGACGAACCGCACGTACCGCGCCCACCAGGCGGCGTCGCGGGCGGTGCGGGAGAAGTACGTACGCGTCACCCAGCGCCTGCCGCCGTCGGCCACGGTGACATGCACCTTGATCCGCCGCAGGTGCCCGGCCCGGGTCAGCCGGTCCAGCGCGCTGCGGCAGGCCTGTTGGCCGTACTGCGGCAGCTCCTCGGCCAGCACCTTGTAGCCGATGGCGGCGCCTTCGGGGAGCCGGTCGACGTACGCGGCGACGGCGGCTTCCCGGGCGTCCAGATGGCCGAAGTCACCGGCGCCGCGCGGGGCTTCGTCGGGCGCGTGACGCTTGCCATACCCGGCTTTGGCCATGGGATGGGCGGGAGCACGCAGGGCAGCACTAACATTGGCGTCAGCCATGTGGATCGAATTCCTTGGTTGTTCGATCTGGTACGGCCAGACCCCGGTTGGTGTTCCTGCACCGCCGGGGTCGTCCGTTCTCTGGAACATGGGTTGCTCGGCACGAATCTAGAGCGCGCACACACTGCGGCGCAAACCGGTCACCGAATGTCACCCCCGCCCCGCCCGCTCGCTCATCTGCGCAGGTCCGCACGGGACTTGGGAGGGTGGGTGGGTTCAACCTCAACCACCCGTTCCCACAGAAGAGAGCTCGGAGCCCGAGGCCCGCGACTCGGGGCTTGAGCCCCGGGACGACCTGCGGCAACAGCCCCCGAACGGCGGCGGGGAGGCGGCGGAGCACGGGCCTCCACCACACCCCCGGTGCCATGATGATCGCCGTTCGGCGGGTTCCCGCCCGTGGACCACCCGGTCCGCCCGCGCACCCGCCCCACCCGGTTCGAGCATCGTGATCCCTGCCGAAGGAGAGCCCGTGAAAGACCAGTCACAGCAGGAGCAGAAGCAGGAGCGGAAGCAGGAACTGGAGCAGGAGCAGGAGCAGGCGAGCCCCGAGGTGCAGGCCCGTATCCGGGCCGGTTTCGACCGCCACGGTCTGATGCACCACCTCGGTGCGCGGATATCGCGAATCGCGCCGGGCCGCGTGCACATCGTGCTCCCGAGCCGCCCCGAGGTCACCCAGCACAACGGTTTCATCCACGCGGGCGCCACCGGCGCGATCGCGGACACCGCCGGTGGCTTCGCGGCGGTCACCCTGTTCCCGGACAACGCGGAGGTGCTCACGGTCGAGTACAAGATCAACCTCCTCGCACCCGCCCTCGGTGACCACATCGAGGCAGTCGGAACCGTCCTGAAGCCCGGACGCACCCTGACCGTGTGCGGGCTGGAGGTGTTCGCCGTCCAGGACGGCCGCAGGAAGCTGGTCGCCAACGGCCAGCAGACCCTGATCCGCGTGACCGTGCCCGAGCGGTAGGCCTCAACCGCCCTCGTACCGTGCGACTTTCGTCGGCCCGCCGTAGACCATCGGCCGACGCCCCGGCCGCCCCGCGCTCACGACACTGGGCACCTCGACCGGAACGCCGGAACAAACGGGAGGCACCCAGTGCGGAGCAACGGAATCAGCCGGGCACGGTTTCTGGCCGGGACGGCGGCACTGGGGGTGGCGGGGGCGGCCGGCCCCCTGCTCACAGCGGCCCCGGCCGGTGCGTCACCGCGCCCGGGACTGACGTACCGGGGCGTGCTGTACGAGGTCACGGACGGCGAGAACCCGGCGACCGGGTGGAACGCGACGCGCATGCGCGGTGACCTGCGGGCGATCAAGGACGATCTGCACGCCGACTCCGTCTCGGTCTGGGGCGACGGCGTCGAACGGCTCGCGGCAACGGCGGACGAGGCGGCCGAACGCGGCCTGTGCGTCTGGCTCCAGCCGCGTCTGGGCGACGTCCCGGAGGCGGACATCCTGGAACACCTCGCCGAGACCGGCCGGCACGCGGAGCGGCTGCGCCGCCAGGGGGCGCGCGTACACCTCAGCGTCGGGTGCGAGTTCGTGCTGTACGTACCGGGGATCGTCCCGGGGGACTCCGCGCTCGAACGCGTGGAGAACCTGCTCAACGGGACGTTCGACCCCGTGCTGATGCAGCGGCGTCTCACCTCGTTCATCGCGCGGGCGGCGAGGACCGGGCGATCCGTGTTCCGGGGGCCGCTGACGTACGGCGCGGCGCACGAGGACGTGGTCGACTGGGACCTCTTCGACCTGGTGAGCGTCAACTACTACGCGTACCACCGCAGTCGGGCCGGTTACGTCCGCGATCTGCGCCCGTATCTGCGGTGGGGCAAGCCGGTCGCGATCACCGAGTGCGGCACGTGCACCTTCGTCGGCGCGCCCGAACTGGGCGGCATGGGCTGGAACGTCGTCGACTACGAGAAGGGCGAGATCAAGGGCGGCCTGGTCCGCAGCGAACGGGTCCAGGCGGCGTACCTGACCGATGTGTTCGACGTCTTCGAGTCGCTGGGCCTGTACGCGGCGCTGGTCTACGCCTTCTCCGCCCCCGACACCCCCCACCGCCCGGACGACCCGCTGCACGACCTGGACATGGCCACGTACAGCCTCGTGAAGACGATCCGCGACGGCGACCCCGACGACCCGGCGTCCCCCTGGCACTGGGAGCCGAAGGAGTCCTTCCACGCGCTGGCCCGGCATTTCGCGAGGGCGGGGCGCTGAGGGCGGGGCGCTGAGGAGCGGCTCCCGAGGGGATCGCGCCCGCTACTTCACCGGCCGCAGCCCCAGCGGTCCCGCGATCTCCTGCACCATCACACGGCCCGCCTCCTCCGCCAGGTCGTCCTCGCCCGGGTCCTGGTCGATGTCCAGGCCGTCCAGCTCTTCGAGGGGCTGGTTGAGGCGGATGTGGGCGATCAGGGACTGGAGGGCGCGCAGGGTGGCGGAGGCGGTGGAGCCCCAGTTGGAGAAGTACGAGAACTGCCACCACCACAGCGCCTCGGCCGTGCGGTCGGCCTCGTAGTGCGCCAGACCGTGGCCGAGGTCGGTGACCAGGTCGGCCAGGTCGTCGGAGATGCGGTGCGGGACCGGGGCCTTGCGGGGCTCGTACGGGTCGAAGACCTCGGAATAGACGTCGATCGGCTCCAGGAGGGCCGCGAAGCGCTCGCGCAGGCCGTCCGCGTCCGGCTCGGCGCCCAGGTCCGGCTCGTAGCGCTCGTCGGGCAGGACGTCCTCGTACGCACCGAGACGGCCGCCCGCCAGCAGCAGCTGGGAGACCTGGAGGAGCAGGACCGGAACGGCTTCCTCGGGCTCCTCGACCTTGGACACCTCGGTGACCGCGACGATGAACGTCTTGATCTGGTCCGCGATCTGGACGGCGAAGTCGTCCGGGTCCTGCGTGACGGAGTTCAGCGTGGCGTCAGACATCGAGGGGACCTCCCGTGGGCGCGGTCTCGAACGGTGGGTGGGGCCGGACATGCACGGCGGCGGCGTCAGACATCGAGCAGCCGCCTTCCTTCGAAGGCGCGGCCCAGGGTGACCTCGTCGGCGTACTCCAGGTCACCGCCCACGGGCAGGCCACTGGCCAGCCGGGTCACCCTGAGCCCCATCGGCTTGACCATCCGGGCCAGGTACGTGGCGGTGGCCTCGCCCTCCAGATTGGGGTCGGTCGCGAGGATCAGCTCCGTGATGGAGCCGTCCGCGAGTCTGGCCAGCAGTTCCCGGATCCGCAGGTCGTCCGGGCCGACGCCCTCGATCGGGCTGATCGCGCCGCCCAGGACGTGGTAGCGACCCCGGAACTCGCGGGTCCGCTCGATCGCGACGACGTCCTTGGGCTCCTCGACCACACAGATGACCGTCTGGTCGCGGCGCGGGTCCCGGCAGATCCCGCACTGCTCCTGCTGGGCGACGTTCCCGCACACCGCGCAGAACCGGACCTTGTCCTTGACCTCCAGGAGGGCATGGGCGAGACGGCGCACGTCGGTGGGTTCGGCCTGCAGGACGTGGAAGGCGATCCGCTGCGCGCTCTTGGGACCGACGCCGGGCAGCCTGCCCAGTTCATCGATGAGGTCCTGAACAACGCCTTCGTACAACGGAACGCCTTTCCTCAATGCTGCTTCGTACCGTAGTGGGTACGGGTCGGTACCTGTAGGGCTCGGTCAGAAGGGCAGACCGGGCATGCCGCCCAGGCCCTGCGCCAGCGGGCCCAGCTTCTGCTGCTGGAGCGCCTGCGCGTTCTCGTTGGCCGCCTTCACCGCGGCGACCACGAGGTCGGCGAGCGTCTCGGTGTCCTCGGGGTCCACGGCCTTCGGATCGATCACCAGGGCGCGGAGCTCACCGGCACCGGTCACGGTGGCCTTCACCAGGCCGCCGCCCGCCTGGCCGTCGACCTCGGTCCTCGCCAGCTCCTCCTGGGCCGCGGCAAGGTCCTGCTGCATCTTCTGGGCCTGCTGGAGCAGCTGCTGCATATTGGGCTGACCACCACCGGGAATCACGGTCACTCCTGGCATTTCGACGACGAATGTTTCGGTATGCCGAGCCTACGTGCTTGCCGGTCGCCACGCCCCACCCGCCGGAGACCAACTCTTTCGGGTGAGATTCCGACGGCCTGTAGCAGCCTCCTATACCTGATCACAGGCCGTGCGCAGGCGGGAATCCCGCGATTTCGACCCCACGGCCCACCATTCGGCGGTAGGAAGGGCACGCGCATCACTACGCATACCGGCATCACCGGTAACGCAGAGTTACCCGGGCGGGGCCGTCGGCCGCGCCGACTGCCCCCGTCCCCGAGTCACGCCCGGGAATCACGTCGAGTCAGTCGAGTCAGTCGCTCCGCCGAGTCCGCCGAGTCCGTCGCGTTCTTGGACAGAGTCCTTAAGCAGAGTCCTTAAGCAGAGTGCAGAGGAGTGCCCCGGTGAGTCAGCCGGAGATGCAGCCCGAGGGGCCGCCCCGCAAGGAGACCGACGCGGGATCCGGTGGAGATACCGGAACCGAGCGGTCCGTCCCGGGTTCCGGTGCGGGGCCCCGCGACCTGACCGCCCGCGCCTTCCCCCCCGGCGACTGGGGCGATCCCGCCGAACGTCTCGACGAGCTCTACCGCTGGGTCGAGTCGGGTGCCCTGCGCACCGCCGACTGGTATCTCCGCGACCGGGTCCGCAAGCGGCGCCGCGCCCGTGCGCTGCGGCTCGGCACCGCCGCCGGGGTGGTCGCGGGGGCGACGCTGCCGCTGCTCGACCTCACGGGCGCGCTGGACGGGTCGGCCGGCTGGGGCTATATGTCGCTGCTGCTGGGCGCCGCCTGCATGGCCGGCGACCGGTACTTCGGTCTGACCTCGGGCTGGATGAGGGATTTCGCGACGGCCCAGGCCGTGCAGCGGCGCCTTCAGGTGCTCCAGTTCGACTGGGCCTCGGAGTGCGTGCGCGAGGTGCTCGGGCCGACCGAGGGCACGGCCAGCGAGGCCGCGGAGCGGTGCCTCGGGGTGCTGCGCCGGTTCTCGGAGGACATCACGGAGCTGGTCCGGTCGGAGACCGCGGACTGGATGGTGGAGTTCCGGGCCGGTCCCGCGCCCATGGGCACGCAGTCCCTGGTGACCGGCGGCGGGAACAGCCGTGCGGAGCCGGGGCCGGGGGCGGGACGGTTCTCGATGCCGTCGGTCGCCACCCGGCCGAACATGCCCCGGCAGCGGCCCCCGGAGTCGCCCCGCTGAGGTGCGGCCGCCGAGGGTGCGGCCCGTTCCCGACCGGGGCCGGGGACGGGCCCCGGTCGGGAACGGGCCCGATCGGGCCGGGCAGCCCCGGCCGGGAAGCGGGCGGACGCGGCCGGGACGGGCCCGTGCGGTCAGCTGAAGATGATCATCGAGCCCTGCGCCAGACTGCGCGTCACGGCCGCGTGCAGGCCCAGCCAGACGTGCCGCTCACGCGCGAACGGGCTCTCGTCGTACGGGATCGGGGCCGCCGGTTCCTCCAGCGAGGTCGGCCGGGCGGGCGGCTGCGGGGCGACCGGCGGGTTGGCCGGGTCTATGCCGATGGACGGAGCCACGAACTGCAGCTCCCGCAGCAGCCCGTGCGACGAGCCCAGCGGCCCACCGCCCTCCAGGAGTTGGTCATTGGCGAGCGGGTACAGGAAGTCCACCGGGACGTACGCCCCGGCGTGGTCGTAGTGCCAGACCAGGTGCGACTGCTGCGCGCTCTGCTCGAACATCTCCAGCAGCTGCTCGTAGTCCCCGCCCAGCGCGTCGACGGGAGTGACGGCGAGCCCGCTCAGCCGGAGCAGATACGTGCGGCGCAGGAGGTGCAGGGCGTCGTAGTCGAAGCCCGCGACGGGGGCGACATCCCCGGTCAGGCCCGGCATGTAGGCGTAGACGGGGACGGGTGGCAGCCCCGCGTCGCTCAGCGCCTTGTCGTAGACGGCGATCTCTTCGGCGAACGGATTGTCGGGGCTGTGGCACAGCACATCGACGAGGGGGACCAGCCACAGGTCACAGGCCACGAAGTCTCGCTCTCCAACGGGTTCGGGCGGTCGTCGGGACAGCGTAATGCGACCCGTACGCCGCGCACAGTGCCCCCGCACGTACTGCGGCGGGGACGGAAGTGATGGCGGGGGGAAGGGGGTGAGGGGGCGGGCATCCGGTGGCGGGGCAACCGGGAGCCCCGCGGAGCCGGGAGCCCCGCCGTCAGTCCCGCGTCCCCCCGGAGGCGGGAGCCGAGTCGGGATCGGGTTCCGAAACGGGGTCAGGAACGGAATCGGGGTCGGAATCGGGGACGGGGTCGAGGTCGGACGGGGCGGGGGCCGGGGCGCCTGCCCGGCTCTCCTCCTCCTCCAGCCGGTCCGCCCACGCCAGCGCGTGCAGGTAGTACGCCCGCATCGTCGCGTGGACCTGGTCGCGGTCCTCACGCGCGATCGCCTCGACCAGTTCCTCGTGGCCGAACCACAGCCAGCTCCCGCGGTCCTCGTTGCCACGCAGCCGGTGCACGGCGAACACCCACGCCTGGACGCGCAGCCTGCTGAGGAAATCGGTGATGTACGGGTTCAGGACGAACGCCCCCAACTCCCGCCAGAACCGCAGGTCGTACCCGATCAGTACGTCGAGGTCGCCGCCCTTCGCCGCGCGTACCGCCTCCGCCGCGCGGCGCCGGATCGATGCCATCCCGTCGCAGCGCACGGCCACCTGGTCCCCGGGGCTGCGGAAGATGCCCTCCACGACGAGGGAGCGCGCTTCCACCATGGACCGGTAGTCGGCGACGGTGAACTCACGGACCTGGAAGCCGCGGTGCTGGTCGGATGCGAGCAGTCCCTGCGCGGAGAGGTCGAAGAGCGCTTCGCGGACGGGCGTCGCGGAAACGCCGTACTGCTCGGCGATCTGCTTGACCGTGAACTCCCGCCCCGGTGTCAGACGTCCCGCCAGTACCTCGTCACGCAGTGCGTCGGCAATCTGCTGACGCAACGTACTGCGGGTCACACCTCCGCTCGCACACATGACGCCCCCTCCCCTTTTCGGCTCCGGTCACCTTAAGCCACCGCCCTGCCCGGATCCGGGCAGGGCGAGGAGGAGCGGAGAGGGGTGGAGGAGGCGTCGTGTCCGGCCGGCTACGCCGTGTGCTCGTCGGCGACCGCGAGGGCCGCGTCCAGGGCCGCGAGCCCTTCCTTGGCCTCGGCCTCGGTGACGTTGCAGGCGGGGACGGCGTGGGTGCGGTTCATGTTGATGAAGGGCCACAGGCCGTGCTTCTTGGCGGCGGCGCCGAAGGCCGCCATCGGGGCGTTGGCCTCTCCCGCGGCGTTGTACGGGACGAGGGGTTCGCGGGTCTCCTTGTTCCGGACCAGGTCCAGCGCCCAGAACGCGCCGAGGCCGCGGACCTCGCCGACCGAGGGGTGACGCTCGGCCAGTTCGCGCAGGCCGGGACCCAGGACCGTCTCACCGATGTGCGCCGCGTTCTCGATGACCTTCTCGTCCTCCATCACGTGGATGGTGGCGACGGCGGCGGCGCAGGCCAGCGGGTGGCCGGAGTAGGTGAGGCCGCCCGGGTAGGGGCGGGTGTCGAAGGTGGCGGCGATCTCCGCGTTGATGGCGACGCCTCCGAGCGGTACGTAGCCGGAGTTGACGCCCTTGGCGAAGGTCATCAGGTCCGGCACCACGTCGTAGTGGTCGGCGGCGAACCACTTGCCCGTACGGCCGAAGCCCGCCATGACCTCGTCGAGGACGAACACGATCCCGTACCGGTCGCAGATCTCGCGGACGCCCGCGAGGTAGCCGGGCGGCGGGGTCATGATCCCGGCCGTGCCGGGGATGGTCTCCAGGATGATCGCGGCGATGGTGGCCGGTCCCTCGAAGGCGAGGGTGTCCTCCAGGTGCTGGAGCGCGCGGGCGCACTCCTCGGCCTCGGTCCCGGCGTGGAACGGCGAGCGGTAGAGGAACGGGGCCCAGAAGCGGACGACGCCCGCGGAGCCGGTGTCGGAGGGCCAACGGCGCGGGTCACCCGTGAGGTTGATCGCGGTGGAGGTGGCCCCGTGGTACGAGCGGTAGGCGGAGAGCACCTTCGTACGCCCGGTGTGCAGCCGGGCCATGCGGACGGCGTTCTCGACGGCCTCGGCACCGCCGTTGGTGAAGAAGATCTTGTCCAGGTCGCCGGGGGTGCGCTCGGCGATGAGGCGTGCGGCCTCGGAGCGCGCCTCGATGGCGAAGGCGGGGGCGAAGGTGGCGAGCCTGCCCGCCTGCTCCTGGATCGCGGCGACGACGGTCGGGTGCTGGTAGCCGATGTTGGTGTAGACGAGACCGCTGGTGAAGTCCAGGTAGCGGTTGCCGTCGTAGTCCCAGAAATACGCCCCCTCGGCGCCGGCGACGGCGAGCGGGTCGATCAGGCCCTGGGCGGACCAGGAGTGGAACACGTGCGCGCGGTCCGCGGCCTTCACGGCCGCACCGGCCGCGGAGTCGATGAACGGGACATGAGAGGCATGAGGGGTCATGCGGCGAGCGTAGGGGGCGGCAGGGGCGGCGCTCCATGGCCACCTTGTATGGCATGGGGCGCGTGGTTCGGCAAGGTGTCGGGTTTCGCGGGAGGCCGCATCTTTTGACAGCACGCTGTCGTTATGACAGCATTCTGTCATCGAGGTTGAGGAGGTCGCCATGACCAGCACGAACGACACCGGCACGACCGGCGCCGGCGACGGGACGAGCACGAACGACGGGACCGGCAGAACCGTTCACCTGGCCGTCTACGACACGTTCGCCGACTGGGAGACCGGGCACACCACCGCCCATCTCGTCCGGAACGGCTACAGGGTGCGGACCGTGGCGGCCGGCCCCGGAGCCGTCACCACCATGGGCGGCATGCGGGTCCAGCCCGACCTGACGCTCGACGACCTCGGGCCCGAGGACAGCGCGCTGCTCATCCTCACCGGGGCCGACCTCTGGGACTCCGGGGACACCCTGGCCCCGTTCGCCGCCAAGGCCCGCGCCTTCCTCGCGGCGGGCGTGCCGGTCGCGGCGATCTGCGGAGCGACGGCCGGGCTGGCCCGCGAAGGGCTGCTCGACGACCGGGCGCACACCAGCGCGGTCTCCTTCTACCTCGACGCCACGGGGTACGGAGGCGGCGAGCGGTACGTGGACACCGACGCGGTCACGGACGGCGGGCTGCTCGTCACGGCCGGACCGACGGAGCCGGTGGCCTTCGCCCGGGAGGTGTTCGCCCTGCTCGGGGTGTACGAGCCGAAGAAGCTGAACGCCTGGTACCGGCTGTTCCACGACTCGGACACGAGCGCGTTCGAGGTGCTGCAGGGGTGAGCGCGCGACGGGAGCCGGCCCCTGGCCGGGAGGAAGCGGCCCGGGGCCGGGCGAACCAGGACCGGTTGAGCAGCGCCGCGCTCACGGCCTTCCGGCTCAACGGCCAGTTCCTCGGTGTCGCGGACGGGCTGGCCCGGCCGGGCGGACTGACGGCGGCGTGGTGGCAGGTGCTGGGCGCGGTGCTGCACGAGCCGTTGCCCGTGGCCGGGATCGCGCGGGCGATGGGGATCACCCGGCAGAGCGTGCAGCGGATCGCGGATCTGCTGGTCGCCAAGGGGCTCGCGGAGTACGCGCCCAACCCGGCCCACCGCCGGGCCAAGCTGCTCCGGCCCACCGAGGAGGGGCTGGCCGCGGTGGGCCGGATCAACCCCGGGCACGCGGAGTTCGCGGCGCGGCTGGCCGGGGAACTGGGCGAGGAGGGGTTCGCGCGGACGGTGGAGGCGCTGGAGCGGCTGTCGGCGGCCCTGGACGTGGTGACGGCGGACCCCGGGGCGGACGCCCCGACGGAGCCGGCGGCCGGGTGAGCCCGCGGTGACGGCGCCCGTGCCGTCACCCGGGGCGGGGGGAGCGGACCGGCGGCCGGAGGTACGGCGGGCGGCCACCGGTCCGGTGGCCGCGACGGCGCTGCGCGCGCCGGAGGGTTCAGATCAGGCCGACCTGCATGGCCCGTGCCCCGGCCTGGAATCGGCTGCGCGCGTCGAGCGCGACCATGGCCGACGCGACGTCGTTGCGCACGGTGCGGACGCTGCACCCCAGCCTGCGGGCGATCGCGTCGTCGGTGAGGCCCTCGGCCAGCAGACGGAGCACGACCTCCGAGCGGGGGCGCCGGGTCGCGGCCCCGGGCTGCCTGCCCGTCTGCCGTACGGTCGCTCCGCGCTCCCAGAACCGCTCGGCGAGAGCGCACAGCCGTTCCAGCTCCGCGGGGGAACGCACAACACGGGCCCCTTCGGTCTCGTCGATGACCACGGCCACCGCACCGTCCATAATCACCGCGCGCGGCGGCACCGTACCGACCGAGTGCAGCGCGGCACCCTCCTGGGCCAGCCACTGGGCGTGCGCCATGGCGGCCGGCGCCTGGAGCACCGAGGACGCCCAGACGGAACGCAGTCGCGCGCCGCGCCTCAGCACCATGTCCGCGACGGGGCGGGAGAACTCGAACCCGCCCTCGCTGTGGGCGGGGACGAGGAAGACGACCTCGCGCTCGACCTTGGCCACCATGCGTTCGACCATGACGGACACGTCGTGCCGGCTCTCGCCGCCGGCGGCGGGGTCCCCGAACCGCTCCGCCTGCTCGTGCAGGGCGATGAACCGGCCGATCTGCACCGGGCAGGGCTGCGGCGAACGGCCCTCACGCATCCGCCAGGCCAACAGCGCCGGCAGGGCTATGCACGGCTCCACCGCGCGGAACGCCTCGCCGTCCCCGGTGACACTGGCGAGACCCTCGGTCCGCAACGCGTCCAGTACTCGCACCACTTGATCCGCCGGCCACGCGAGAGCCTGTGCCAGCTCCGGTGTCCGCCACGTCGCCCGCAGGAGCAACTTCCGGTAGAGGAGCTCCGAGCGCGCATCCAAACCGATCCCCGTGTCCGCCACGTCAACCTCTCGGCAGTGTCTTTCTCACAGGCTGGTTCAGCCCGCGCTGTCGAGCTCAACCTAGGACGCGTCCAGCACAGTCAGGGCTTTCGAGGACCGGTTTCGACAGCTTGGTGCCAAGGCTGCGATGGTTTCTGCCCGTACACGACCGGGTAGGTGGAACAACAGGCCAACTCTCCATAGTGCGTATCGCATCTTTCCGGGGGAGCATCGGCGATTTCCAGACAAGGCATCAGAAGACCCTTGTCCCCGCCGGTTCCGCCTGTACCCACCCTCGCGAACAGCCCCCGGACGGGGCCATGCCCTCCGGGCCGACGCCCCGTGCCGCCCGACTCCGTGTCATGCCCCGGCCATGGCGGGCGGAGATGACATAGTCTCCGTCGTCAGCCGCGGAACCCGACGCCTCGGAGGGGAACGGCTCGCGCAAAGCCGACGCCCGGTCACTTCGCCCCGCAGCACGGCCCGCAGGCCCGCACGTCCTGCCGGGGACATCGCCCGCCGGCGCATCTGCAGCTTCCTGCAACAGGTCACGGTGGAGCGCCTCCGGCGGGCCCAAGAGAATGGCCGACAGCCAGGAGGACCGCGCACCGGCCGCCCGGCCACTCCCGACCCGCTGCCGGCGCACGGCCCCGTACCCGCACGCGGACTCCGGTCCGGGAAGGCACCGCCCATGCAGCACACAGCGTTCCTGATTCTCATACCAGTCCTGTTCGTGTTCACGCTGGCAGGCCTCTCGATGGGGGCCCGTCGCCTGCTCGGTATAAGAATCGGCAAGATCCGGGCGGCGATCAGCGGGACCGTAGGTGTTCTGGCGACGATGCAGATCATCTCGGCCATGGGCCCGAGCAGTCACCGCCCGGCGATGACCTCCGTACAGGTGGGCTGCGGAATCCTGGTCACGATGCTCTTCCTGGCCGTCTCGGAGGTGCTGCTGCCCAGCCGGGTGCTGTCCGATCTGGTCCGGCTGCCCAGTGAGATACGGCGTCGGGTGGGGCGCACCCGGCGCTACGCGGAACTCAGCGCCATAGCCATGCGCCACGGCCTCTCGCCCTCGCTGCGCGGACTCGGCCGGGCCGGCTCGCCGAAGGGTTCGGCCGAGGGCCGCCGGCATTCCGCGCGGCAGCTGCGGCTGGCCCTGGAGGAGGCGGGCGCGACCTTCGTGAAGCTCGGGCAGATGCTCTCCACCCGCTACGACCTGCTCCCCGCCGAATACGTCGAGGAGTTCTCCCGGCTGCACCACCAGGCGGCGCCCGAGCCGTGGGAACGGGTGCGGGAGGCGCTGACCGAGGAGCTGGGCCGCGATCCGGAGACGGTGTTCGCCTCGTTCGACCGGGAGCCGCTGGCCGCGGGATCGATGGCGCAGGTCCACCGGGCCCGGCTGGCGAACGGCCAGGAGATCGCGGTGAAGGTCCAGCGCCCCGGGGCCGGACCGGTCGTCGAACGCGACCTGGACATTCTGCTCCGGATCGGCCGCAAGCTGGAGGAGCACACCGCGTGGGCACAGAGTCTGGGCCTGTGCGAGCTGATCAACGGCTTCGCGGCCTCGCTCCACGAGGAGCTGGACTTCCGGACCGAGGCCGGCAACATGGCCGCCGTCACCGCGGGGGCGGCGGAATCGGGAGCCACCGCCACGATCCGTACGCCGCGCGTCCACGAGAAGTACAGCACCCGGCGGGTACTGACCCTGGAGTGGCTGGACGGCGTTCCGCTGACCTCCGCCGGGGAGGCCATCGCCGAACGGGGCCTGGACGGCGCGAAGCTGTCCCGGCAGCTGCTGGACTGCGTCCTCGAACAGATCATGCTCGGCGGGGTGTTCCACGCCGACCCGCACCCGGGCAATGTGCTGCTCCTGAGCAGCGGCGAACTGGGGCTGATCGACTTCGGGTCGGTGGGCCGTCTCGACCGGACGATGCGCTCGGCGCTGCGCGATCTGCTGCTGGCCTTCCACCGCGACGACCCCACGGCGCTCAGCGACGCGCTCCTGGAGATCGTCGACCGTCCGGAGCAGATCGACGAGCGGATGCTGGAGCGGTCCCTGGGACGGTTCATGGCCCGCTACCTCACTCCCGGGAGCAGGCCGAACCGGGAGATCTTCTCCGAACTGTTCCTGCTCGTCGCCCGGCACGGCCTGACCGTGCCGCCGGAGGTGGCCGCGACGTTCCGGGCACTGGCCACGGTGGAGGGGACCGTCGAACGGCTCGTGCCGGACTTCGACATCGTGACGGAGGCCCGCAGGTTCGCCACCGCCCGCATCCAGGAGCGGCTGACCTTCGAGCGGGTCAAGGACTCACTGGTCGACGAGGCGATCTCGTTCACGTCCGTCCTGCGCCGGCTGCCCCGGCGGGTGGACCGGATCAGCAGCGCCCTGGAGGACGGCCGGCTGGGGGTCCGGATACGGCTGCTCGCGGACGAGCGCGACCGGCGCTTTCTGCGCGGGCTCGTCCACGATGTGCTGCTGTCCTTCATCGGCGGGATCATCGCGCTGGTCGGTGCCGTGCTGCTGAGCATCGACAGCAAACCGACGATCATCGGTTCCGTCTCCCTCAGCCAGCTGATCGGATACAACCTGCTGGTGATCAGCTGCATCCTGGTCCTCAGGGTGATCTTCTCGATCTCCCGCGGCCGGGGCTGAAAACGCGCATCGGCCGGGAGGCGGGGCATCCCGCCTCCCGGCCGGGGGCCGGCCGGCACACCGGTCAGAGCGGCGCCGGCCGGAACACACGGTGGCCGTGGGTCACAGCACCTTGAAGGAACGGTTCGCGATCGGGGCGCAGACCGCGACCAGGACGAAGGAGACCCCCAGGGTGGCGAGCATCTCCGTGAGCGTGGCCTGCCCGGCCACCAGGCCGCGCATCGCGTCGTTGGCGTACGAGATCGGGTTCGCCTCGGCGACCACGCGCAGCCAGACCGGCATCGACTCCGGGTCGACGAAGGCGTTGGAGGCGAACAGCAGCGGGAAGGTGCACAGGGTGGTGATCATGCGCAGCACGTCACCGTTGCGCAGCACCGCGGCCAGGGCGATGAAGATCCAGCTCATGGACCAGCCGACGAGCAGGGCCAGCAGGATCGAGCCGACCACACCGAAGAATCCGCCCGGCGGGTCGAAGTCGAAGATCAGCGCGGCCAGTACGGCCACGGCGATCAGCTGGTAGAGCGACCGGGCGGCGTCCGCGAAGCTCCGGGCCAGCAGCACGCTGAACCGGGAGATCGGCATCGTGTGGAACCGGGTGATCACATCGTTGCGCAGGTCGTTGATCAGACCGTTGCCCGCCTGGGCGCCCGCGGCGACCGAGGTGATGATCATGATCGCGGGGGCCAGACTGGCGATGTAGGACATGTCGCTCTCGGGCACGGCGGTTTCACCGAGCACCCGCAGCACACCTCCGAACATCAGCAGCATGACGAGCGGCTCGATGAACGTCACGACGAGCACCCCGGCCTGGAGGTACGGCCGGATGGACCGTCCGGTGAGCGCGAGGGTCTGGGTGAACAGGCTGCTGCCGCCCCATTGTTCGGCGGTGCTCGGCGCCGGGGGCGCCGTCGGCCGGGGCTTGGTCTCGGCGTCGATGACCGTCATCGGAACGCTCCTTCATCGGTGAGAGTGATCGGGACGGTCATACGAGCACCGGCTTCCTGGTGGCCTCGCGGGTCAGCGTCAGATAGACGTCGTCCAGGGTCGGTTCGGTGAAGGCGAGTTCGGCGATCTCCGTACCGGCGTCGCTCAGGATGCGTACGACGACGGCGAGGTCGGCCGCGGCCGCCACCGGAGCGCTGAGGGCCCTCCCCGACTCCTGCGCCACCGCGCGGATGCCCGCGGCCTCAAGGGCCTTCACCGCGACGGGCACGTCCGGGTCCGCGGCCATCGTCACGGTCACCATGCGCTGGCCGACCTCGGCCTTGAGCTCGGCGGGGTTGCCGCCCGCGACCACGCTTCCCTCGGACAGCACGGTGATCTGCTCGCAGAGGCGGTCGGCCTCCTCCAGGTACTGGGTGGTGAGCAGCACCGCGGTGCCGTCCTTGGCCAGCCGCTCGATGGTCTCCCACACGCCGATACGGGAGTTGGGGTCGAGCCCGGTCGTGGGCTCGTCCAGGAAGATGACCCGGGGGCCGCCGACGAGACTCGCCGCGATGTCCAGCCGCCTGCGCATACCGCCCGAGTACTGGAGCACCGGACGCGTGGCCGCGTCGGTCAGCTCGAACATCTCCAGGAGTTCATCGGCACGGGCGAGTGCCTGACGCCGGGAGGCGCCCAGCAGGCGCGCCACCAGCGCGAGGTTCTCCCGGCCGTTGAGCTGCTCGTCGACGGACGCGAACTGACCGGTCAGGCCGATGCAGCGGCGTACTTCCTTCGGTTCGGCGGCCACGTCGAAGCCGCAGATCCGGGCGGAGCCGCCGGACGGGGGCAGCAGCGTGGACAGAATGTGCACCAGGGTGGTCTTGCCGGCACCGTTGTGGCCGAGCAAACCGTGGATCGAACCTTCGGGAACGGAAACGTTCACCCCGTTCAGCGCCTTGACGTCACCGAACGACTTGATTACGTCGATTGCCTCGATCATGGGTTTGGCCACGTGCTGGGCCTCCGTTGCTATTTCCGGTGGCCCGGTGGCAGGCCCCGGTTCGGATGTGGGCTCGGAATAGCCACCGGCGCCGGGTGGCCATAGTAAAAGTGCCCGGCCACTGAGAACCGGTGCGCTGCAGGTTGCGGAAATCCACTCACGCTTTCGGGGAAAACGCCGGAGGGATATCCGGAAGGACGCCATGGATTTCGCGGTCCGGGGCCGTTCGGACCGGCCCCGGGCCGGCGCTCAAATGGTGATGCCGCCGTCGATCTGGAGGACCGAACCGGTGATGTAGGCGGCGCGCTCGCTCGCCAGGAACGCGACGAGGTCGGCGACCTCCTCCGCCTGGCCGAAGCGGCGCAGCGGGATCTGCTTCGCCGCGTCCTTCTTGACCTTCTCGGCCAGTTCGGCGGTCATGTCGGTCTCGATGAAGCCGGGCGCCACCACGTTGGCGCGGATGCCGTACCGGCCGACCTCCTTGGCGAGCGCCTTGGAGAATCCGATGATCCCGGCCTTGGAGGCGGAGTAGTTGGACTGGGTGGCGTTGCCGTGGACACCCGCGACCGAGGAGATGTTGATGATCGAGCCGGACTTGCGCTTCATCATCTCGAAGATCACCGAGCGGCAGACGTTGTAGACGCCGTCGAGGTTGGTGTCCAGAACGCTGTGCCAGTCCTCGTCGGACATCAGAAGCAGCGGATTGTCACGGGTGATGCCCGCGGAACAGACCACCACGTCCAGCGGCCCGAGTTCGGACTCCGTCCGGGCGACCCATTCCTTGACCGAGGCGGCGTCGGTCACGTCGGCGCGTACGGCCAGCGCGCGTACGCCGAGTTCCCCGGCCTCCTTCTCCAGCTCCAGCGCGGCCCGCTCATTGGACTGATAGCCGAAGCCCACGTCGTAGCCCTCGGCGGCGAGCCGCAGTACGACGGCCCGGCCGATACCGCGCGATCCCCCGCTCACCAGGGCGACCGGCGCTTTCCTGTCTGTCATGACTTCTCTCCTCACTGGCTGCCGGTCAGCCGGACGCTGGGCCGGCGTGTTCGGGGTCGAGCTGCTCCTCGGGGCGGAAGGCCACCGTGACGGAGCCGATGGTCAGCACCGGTTCACCGCCGACCCGGCTGCTTCCTTCGAAGATCACCGTGTCGTTCACCGCGCGTTGCAGCCGGGCGTGGTGCTCGACCACGTCGCCGGGGAACACCCGGCGGTGCAGGACGACATCGCGCATGGAGCCGAACAGCATGGTCAGGCCGTCGGCCGGGCCGTCCGTCAGCCGCATGGCCAGGAGCCCCGCGGTCTGGGTCCAGGACTCGACCAGCAGGAAGTCCGGATAGGCGAAGTCCTCCTCCGCGGGCCGCGGGCCCAGCCGGGCGTACCACGGTTCGTTGAGGGTGACGGCCTTGACCGAGCGGATGCCGTCGTCGTCCGCCGACAGCACGCGGTCGACCAGCAGCATCGGGTAGCGGTGGGGCAGCAGGGCGCGGATGCCCGCCGAAGTGATCACGACGTCTCCTCCCGGCGGTAGCGGCAGCGGACCGTCGCGGCCCGGCCGCGGGCGGTCGCCGCCTTCGCGTCGCAGCGCCAGTCGTCCCCGTACGGCACCCAGGTCAGCTCGATCTCCAGTACGTCGCCGGGATGGACCGACGACAGGAACCGGGCGGACTCCACGACGGCCAGCCGCAGTTCACCCGCCCCGGGCGGCATCGCGGACCGGGCCGCGTCGCGCACGCACTCCAGCACGCACACCCCGGGGAAGATTGGGAAGTGCGGGTAGTGCCCGGCGAAGACCGGCTCGTCCCCGGTGATCGCCACCGCGAAGGACGCCGACCATTTCCCGGTGCGCGGGTCGGGTCCGGGCTCGCGCACCACGTAGTGGCCCGCCAGGACCGGACTGGTCACGGACGCTCCCGCAGCTTGCGGAGCACCGTGTCATGGGCGCTGTTCAGCGTCCGGACCGAACGCATCTCCTCCTCGGCGAACTTGATGCCGTACGTCCGCTCCAGCACCACGACGACTTCGAGGGCCATCAGCGAGTCGACACCCAGCTCCTCGACGAAGTCCGTGTCGTCGCCGACCTCGCTCGCATCGGTGTCGATGGTCTCGGCCAGCAACGCCCGCAGCTCCTCACGGTCGAGCCCGGCCACCGCGTCGATCGACATACTTTTCCTCACTCTTCCTGGTCAGCCGAAAAATGCCCGGTCAGGCCGCGAGCAGACGCAGCGCGGCGCAGGCGACGATGCCGTCGTCGTCCACCGAGGAGACGATGGCGACACTGCCCGCAGGCACCTCGCCCTGCCCGGAGAGGCTCAGCAGGGACCCGATCTGGAAGGCCGCGGAGGCCCCCGAGGTGTCCCCGATGGCGGCCAAGGACGGCGCCCGGTCCAGTGCCGCGGCGCCGAAGCGGGCGGTGAGCACCTCGCGCTCCCGCTCACCGGCGTGACCGGCGAGTTCGGAGGCCGAGACCAGCCACACGTCGCTCGCGTCCACCTCGCCGCGCCTGAGGACTCCGTCCAGGCACGCGTCGAGGACCGGGCCCACGCCGTTGTCGAAGTAGACCCGCGACTCCACGGCCAGCACCTCGGCCAGGGCCCGGCCGTCATGGCCCGCCATGGACGCGGACTCCAGCATGAACATGGCGCAGCCCTCGCCCAGCAGGGCGCCGGCGGCGTCCTCGCGCCGCCGGTGGTGGTCCAGCCACGCCCGCGCGTTCGAGAACTCCTCGACGGCGCCGCACAGCACCGTCTCGGCGCGGCCGGAGCCGAGCAGCCCGCCCGCGTAGCTCAGCGCGGACAGCCCGGCGATCCGGCCACCGGCGATCGTGGTGTTCGGACCCTTCAGCCGGTGCCAGATCGCGCACTGCCCGGCGGCGCAGTTCATCACCGCGTTGGGCATCAGCGACGGGTCCACGTAGAACGGGCGCTCCCCGACCAGCGAGGCACGGGTGAAATCCATCATGCTCTGCGCGCTGCCGGTGGTCGTGCCCAGCACGAGGGCGGTCTCCTCGTCACCGCCCCGGCGCCCGTCCCCGCAGTCGCGCAGCAGATCGCGCACCGCGGTGACGGCCAGCCCGGTCACCCGGTCCATCGACCGGGTGCCCTTCTTGCCGAGGACCTCGCGCAGCGAGAAGCCCGGCACCAGACAGGCACGGCTGTCCGGGACCGCCCACTCCTCCTCGTCCAGCAGCGCCGACGTGCTCTTCCCGGCCAGCGTGCCGGCCACAAACTCGTCCTTGCCGATGCCGTGGGGCGACACCGCGGACCACGCGGTGATCACCGGCCGGTTCAGGGTCGCGGACGCGCTCGCCGAAAGGGTCATGGTCACTTTTCCGTCCTGCTCAGTGTGTTCGGGGCCGATGGATTTCTCGGGCCGCGGCCGGCCCGGCGGCCGCCGGGGCGGGCGGCCGCAGCACGAGCGCCGCGCTGCCGTCGTCGCCGTCGCCGCCCGCGGCCAGGAACACCGGGCCGTCGGTACGGGAGCCGAAGCCGCTGATCGCCGTCGCGCACTGCACGAGGCCGAGCGCCCCGGACAACTCGCCCCAGACCTCGGCGAGATCACGGCCGGGCAGCCCGGCCGGCAGCGCCCCGGCGGCGTCGCCCGGGGCGAACCAGCCGACGATCCCCGCGGGCTCGTCCGCGGCGAGCCGCGCGAAGTTGCCGGCCACGCTCGCTCCCCGGGCGTGCCCGCCGAGCTCCGCGCGCACGGTGGCGCCGCGGGCCCCGGCGGCGTCGGCCCGTTCCAGTACGAGTGCGGCACCGCCGTCGGCGACGGGGCCGCCGACGAGCTCGCGGACGATCGCGTTGTCCGGCTCGACCCCGACGACGACCGCCTGGTCGGCGCGGCCCGAGCGCAGCAGGGCGGCGCCCCAGCGCACGGCGTCGAGGCCGGAGGCCGGCCCGTTGCACACCATCAGGTTGGGGCCGTGCAGGCCGAACCTGATGGCGATCTCGGAGGCGATGATGTTGCTGGAGGCGTTCGGGGTGTCCATCGGGCTCAGCCCGCGGGTGCCCTCGTCGGCGATGGTCCTGGCCACCCGGCAGACCGTGTCCACGTTGCCCAGGTTGGAGCTCACCAGGACCGCGACCCGGGTGCCGTCGGCCGTCAGCCGGCCGTCGTGCAGCAGCCCGGCGTCGGTCAGCACGCGGTGCCCGGCGACCAGCCCGAGCTGGGTGGCCCGGTCCTTGTAGCGCAGCCCCTTCTTGCCCAGGACGGACGCCGGTTCGACCGGGTCCCCGGGGTTCCCGGCCGCCGCCAGCGCGGCCGTGCTGTCGGCGCCCGGCAGGGCGACGCCCACACCGGTGACGAAGATCCTCATGGTGCCTCAACAATCGCCACGGCGTTGATCCCGCCGAATCCGAACCCGTGTACCTGCGCGAGGGAGACCCGGTGCTCGGCCTCCTTGTCGCGGACCAGCCGGAGACCGGCCGCCTCCTCGATCGGCTCGTCCAGCCCGATCAGCGGCGGGACCGTGCCCGTCGCCATGACCTGGAGGGCGACGACGAGGCTCAGCAGACCGGCCGAGCCGCTGGTGTGCCCGGTCATCGGCTTGATGCCGGTCACCACCGGGACGCCCGCGTCCTCGCCGAAGACCTCGGCGTACGCCGACGCCTCGACCAGGTCGTTGAGCGGAGTCCCGGTGCCGTGCAGCATCAGCAGGTCGATGTCTGCGGGCCGGGTACCCGCGTGCCGGTGCGCCTGCCGGATCGCCTCGGCGACCTGCTTCTGGTCGGGTGCGGTGGGGTGCTTGGCGTCGCAGGTCATCCCGACCCCGCGCAGCCTGCCCCACAGCCGGCCGCCCGGCGGGACGATGTCCTCGCGGCGCAGCACGACCGCGGCCGCCCCGTCCCCGAGGATCGTGCCCTTGCGGTTGATGTCGAGCGTCCGCAGCGCGGCGGGCGGTTCCGGCTGCACCCGGTCGGCCAGGCCGAACATGCTCTCGGTGATGGAGTCGACGCCCGCGACGATCACGGTGTCCGCCTCGCCGAGCGCCAGCATGTCCGCGCCCAGCGCCAGTGCGTACAGCGACGCGGAGCACGCGTTGGAGAAGGTGTGCGTGTCCGCCGTGCCGAACCGGTTGCGCAGCGCGGTGCCGAAGTGCAGCTGCTCGGGGCCGAAGGGCATCTTGTCGCGCCACCACAGCTCGGCCGAACGCAGCTCGCGCAGCCCGGTGCCCACCAGGACCGGGCAGTCCGACAGGTCCTCGCCGAGGCCGGCCGCCTCGGCGGCCTGCCCGACGGCCTCCAGCAGGAAGCCCGTCGCCCGCAGGGTGCGGTCCGCCCCCGGCTCCGGCCGGTTGTCGATCTCGAAGAGGTTCGTGCCGGTGTAGAGACCGTGGTCGAAGCCACGCATCGGGCCGAGGCCGCCGCGCCCGGCGCGGAGACTGCCGAAGATCTCGTCGGCGTCCCGGCCGATGCTCGCGACCGCGCCGAATCCGGTGATGGGCAGTCTCACCGCACACCGTCCCGGTACGCGCCGAGGATCACGATCGCGTTGTTGCCGCCGAAGGCGAGCCCGTTGTTCTGCACGATGCGCAGGTCCGCCTCGACGGAGTGGTTGGGCACGCAGTCGATCTCGCACTCGGGGTCGGTCTCGCGGTGGTTGATGGTCGGCGGTATGAAGCCGTGGTACGCCGAGAGGGCGCAGGCGATCGCGGCGAGCGCGCTGGCGGCGCCCATCGTGTGGCCGAGCATCGACTTCAGCGAGACGGTGCGCGGCGGGTTGTCGCCGTACACGTCGTGGATGGCGCGCGACTCGGTGACGTCGTTGGCCTTGGTCCCGGTGCCGTGCGCGGAGACAAGGTCGACCTCCTCCGCCTTCACACCGGCGTTCTCCAGGGCGATCTCCATGCACCGGGCGACACTCGCCTGGTTCGGGGCGACCTGGTGGTAGGCGTCGCAGTTCATCCCGTAGCCGAGCACCTCGGCGTAGATACGGGCCCCGCGGGCCCGCGCGGAGGCGAGGCTCTCCAGCATCAGCACGCCCGCGCCCTCACCGGTGAGGATGCCCTTGCGCTCGGAGTCGAAGGGGCGGCAGACGTCGGGGGCGATGGTGCCGAGCCGGTAGAAACCGGTGAACGTCTTGCGGCACATCGCGTCCGCGCCGCCGCAGAGCGCGTAGTCGACCGCGCCGGAGCGGATGGCGTCGAAGCCCTGGCCGATCGCGTAGTTGCCGGCCGAGCAGGCGGTGGCGATGGTCACCGCGTCGACGTTGGACAGCCCGAGTTCCTGGGCGGCGGCGATGGACAGCCGGTTCGGGGAGACACGGCGGGCCACGGTCGGATCCATGGCGCCGGGCCCGAGGCTGACCTCCGTCTCGACCAGCTGGTCGAGATCGTAGGACTCGCCGTCGGTGGTACCGATGGAGATCATGCCGCGCTGGGCGCGCAGCGAGTCGAGATCGACGCCGGCGGCCTCGACGGCCATCCTGGCCGCGGCGACGGAGAACTTCGTCGCCCTGCCCAGCGTCTCGACGGGCAGGTTGTGGATCCAGCGCTCCGGCTCGGCTCCATCGATCTCGCAGCCGTTGGCGTGCGCGAAACCCTCGGTGTCGAACACCGTGATCGGCTTCGCTCCGCTGCGGCCCGCGCGCAGACCCTCGGCGAATTCGTCGGCACCCACACCGATGCTGGAGAACACGCCGAACCCGGTCAGCACCACCCGGGACGCCGCGTCGTCACGCATCGCGTCAGAAAGGCTCTCAGACATCAATCTCCCTCAATACGGCCCTGGTTCACCACGAAATGGGGGTCGGGGACGGAGACCGGCACGTTGGGCCGGTGCGACCGCCGGGCCGGAGAGCCGACGGCGGTGCCGCCGGCTCTCCGCATGTGCTCGCTTCCAGCCGGAGGCGCGCTACTTGGCGTCGATGGACTCGGCCACGACGGCGTAGACGCCGTCGAGGTTGACCATGCGCTCCAGCTCGGACTGGTCGATCGTGACCTTGAACTCCTTCTCCAGGCCCGCGAGGATCTCGATGGCCCGGAGCGAGTCGGCGCCGTACTCCTCCTTGAAGAGGCCGCCGCCGGTCACCTCGTCCTCCTCCAGTTCGAGGATGTCGCAGACGATCTCCTTGATGCGGGCCTGGTGCTCAGCGGTGATGGTGGTGGTCATCTCTGCATCTCTCTCTGTTCGTGAATCGGTTGCCGGGCACGCCGGACGGCGTGCGCGGCGGAGGGTGGGCACGTCGGCCCGCGCGCACGTCGGTTCCCTGTGCGCGCCGGTCCTGGGTGCTTCGGTTGTTTCCGGCGGTCCGCGGACGGGTCGGCGGACCGCCCTTGCTCAGCCGGACGTACCGGCCAGGTCCCGGGCCGCCGCCGCGGCACCCGGACGCGACCGGCGGGAGCCGCCCCGGCAGATCTCCCTCGGGTCCCAGCCGTCCGGCCGGTCGGGGAGCAGGTCCGGATCCCCGGACACCGCCCCGTCCCGGGCGTGGGCGAGCAGGGGCCGGCCGAGGATGTCGGAGGCGCACGAGATGCCGCCGAGCATGACGCCCGCGACACCGTTGCCCGCCTGGGTACTGGCTCCGACCACGTGCAGCCCCTCGATATGGGTCGCCGTGCCCGGACGGGCGGTGCCGCCCCACTCCGCCATGCCGAACGGAGTGCCGCCGGAGGACAGGGTGTACCGCTCATGGGTGAGCGGTGTCGCCGCCTCCACGTAGGTGATGTGCTCGCGCACCGGCCCCAGCGCCTTCTCGGCCGCGCGCAGCGTCGCCTCGGTCAGTTCCCGCTTGCGGCGCAGGTACTGCGCGTTGCGGCGGTACGAGCCGCCGTCCTCCTCCAGCCCGTTCTCGACGCCCCACCACGCGTAGTCCGGCGGGCAGAGCGTCATGACCTGGAGGTTGGCGTGGCCCGGCGGGCAGAGGCTGCTGTTACCGGGGTCCTTGAGCGAGGCGAACGAGCAGAAGAGGAAGGGCACTTCGTCGACGTCGCCCGCACGGGCCCGGTCGAAGTAGCCGTCGATGTCGTCGGTGTCGTACCACCACAGATTGGCGTTCGGCCGGTCGCGGAGATCGGTGTCGAGGCCGAGGTAGAGCACCAGCCACGGCATGCCCATCCGCGCGTCGCGGGTGCGGTTCACCAGCGACCTGGAGAAGTGTTCGGCGCCGACCAGGTCGAGCACCGTACGCCGGTAGTCCGCGTTGGAGACCACCAGCGGGGCGGTGACCGTCCCGCCGCCGTCCAGGCCGACACCGGTGACCTTGCGGTCCTCCACCAGGATGCGCCGCACCCTGCTGCGGGTGCGAACCTCTCCGCCGTGCGACTCGATCACCTCGACCAGACCGGCCGCGAGTGTCTGGCCGCCGCCGGCCGGGTAGTAGGCGCCCCGCAGGTAGTGGTCGGTGACACTGGTGTGCCGGGCCACGGTGGCCTGACGCGGAGTCAGCCCGTAGTTCGGTGCCTGCGCCGCGAGCACCGTACGGGCCCGCGGGGACAGCCCGCAGTGGCGGAACAGGTCGTCCAGGGTCCGCCTGCCCCACTCCCGGACGGTGAGGGTGCCGTTCGCGATGTCCTGCGGCGACCAGGTGTGCGCCTCGAACAGCGCCGAGCGCTGCTCCGCGCCGACGGCCGAGCAGATGTCGGTGAAGGTACGCAGACCCTCCGCCTCGTCCGGCATGGCCTCGATGAGCCGCTGCCGGTACGCGGACCACCCGGCCGGCATGTCCACCGAGGCACCCGGCACCCTGATCAGGTCGAAGCCGTCCTGATCCATCTCCAGGAACTCGATCCGGTCCCGCAGCCCGACCCCGTTCAGGATGGACGGGATGACACCGCCCGGCGCGCAGTCACCGAGGTAGTGGACGCCGACGTCGAACTCGTAGCTGCGGCGCCTGCGGAAGACATGGCTGTTGCCGCCCACCACCGAGAACTGCTCCAGCACCAGTACGCGCCGGCCCTCGGCTGCCAGATAGGCAGCGGTGGTCAGTCCGCCCAGACCGGCGCCGACCACGACGGCGTCCCAGTGGCCGCCGCCCGCCGATCGCCGCACGGAGGTGCGCCCGGTGTCGTCGGAGTTGCTGTCCACAGTGGTCTCCTCGTCGATTGCCACAGTGCTTCCTCGTCGCTTCGCAGGGCCGGTGGCCGCGTTCCGTGCCGCGGCCACCGGCCGGTCTCGAAGCCTCAGCCGCAGCCGCCGGCGTGCCCCTGGTCGCCGCCGGCCGGCAGCAGTTCGGCGTGGGTGGCCGGGTCCGGCGCGGCAGCGGCCGGCGCACCGGTCACCCCGGTGCCCAGGACGGCCCGGACGAACGGCTCGACCCGGTCCAGTCCCCAGTACTTGTCCCGGCCGTTGATGAAGAACGGCACACCGAACAGGCCGTCGTGGGCCGACTCGGCGAGCAGGGCGGCGCCCCGCGCACGCAGTTCCGGGTCCTGCGCGGCCGTGGACAGCCGCTGCGCGTCCAGTCCGAGCCCGTCCGCGATCTCCGCGATCACCGCGGGCTCGGAGATGTTCCTGCCGTCCTGCCAGCGGGCCCGGTAGGCCGCCGCGACGAAGTCCTTGCCGCGTCCCTCGTCCTCGGCCGCTATCCACGCGAGGTGGGCGACCTCCCAGCAGGGGTCACGGTCGATGGGCCAGCTGATCCGGTCCAGACCGCGCTCGGTGGCGAGCCTGCGGGTGTCCTGCAGGATGTAGAAGTTCTTCGCGCGGCTCATGGCGACGATGGGAAGGGTGACCCCCTCCTGTGCCAGCAGCTTCGCGGTGCCCTCGTCCGGCTCCCAGAACGGCAGCCAGTCGATGGCGTCGAGCACCTCGGGGTGCGTGGACATCAGGTCGCGGTAAGCGAACCAGGAATACGGGCTGCGCAGGGAGAAGTACCAGCGCGGCCGGCGCTTGGGAGCCATGGGTCCTCCGGGACTGTGGTCGTCGTGGGTCACTCGCCGCGCAGCGCGCGCAGGACCTCGTCGTCGAAGACGGTCATCTGCCACTCGGCCTCCGGCGACTCCTTGTGGCAGTAGCCATGGGTGATCGAGCCGGTGGCGGTCTGGACGAGCGCGCCGTCCCGCACGACGTAGAAGTCCACGCGGGAGGTGTAGAGCATGTCCTTGAAGACGGACTCCACCGTGTAGACGGTGTAGAGGTTCTCCTCCATGACCGTCTCGTCGGTGAACTGGATCTTGCACTGGGTCACGACGGGGATCCAGCCGCGCTCGTTGAGCATCCGCTTGATGCTGATGCCGCGCGAGGCGACGAAGACGTGCTTCGCCTCCTCCATCTGGCGCAGGTAGCCCGACATCTGCATGCGCTCGGTGAAGTGGCAGTAGTAGTACGGCACCTTCCACTTCCAGCCGACCGCGTTGTCGTCGCCGATGATCTCGGCGAGCACCGGGTCCGTGTCGCCGCTCTCCCCGCGGTGGACGGCACCGGCGAAGTCGTCGACGGCGGTGGCGGCCAGGGCGGTGGGCTCCGCGGTGGCCAGCCGGCCGACGACGAAGCGCTGGAGCTCGGCGGGCAGCGGGGCGGCGTCCTCGACGTTGGTGTCACGGCGCAGGAGTACCCGCAGCTTGGAGCTGACGGCCTTCTTCGGCGCCCCGTCGCGCTGGACGGTCGCGGTGACGCCGAAGACCAGGGTGTCGTCCTTGTCCTTCGTCTTCGGAGTCACCTCCAGCAGTACGTCGTCATCGAGCGTGAGCACCGTGTGCAGCCGGGTTTCGAGGCCCGTCACGTCGAAGTTGAGGCCGTGGACGAGGAACAGCTCGGTGGCGCCGAGGCCGACCGCCCGGAAGTGGTCGAGGACGGCGGCTTCCAGCAGGTAGTTGACGCACTTGAAACCGATCGCGGTGTTGATGTTGCCGCCCTCGTAGGGCGGCCGCATGGTCACCGAACTCGGCTCGTTCAGCAGCTTCTTGAGCGCGACGTCGGACAGGGTGGTCATCGTGTGCTCCCGTACTCAGTTGACCGTCGCCGGGGATGTGTGCCCGGCGGACAGGGTGGTGAGGAATTGCTGGACAGCGTGCGCGAACCGTTCCGGCCGCTCGGCCATCGGCGAGTGTCCGCAGTCCTCGATCCGCTCGATCGAGGCGTGGCCGAGGACCCCGGCCAGCGCCTCGCCCTCGGCCGGCGGCGCGACCGAGTCGCGTTCGCCGAGGACGAGGTGAACGGGCAGACCGATCGTGCCGGCGTCCAGGAAGGGCGTGCGCAGATAGGCGTCGAGGTACCGGACCGCCCAGTAGGGACCGAGCCGCGCGCAGGCGAGTTCGGCCATGCCGGCCCGCACCTCGGGGTCCAGGCGGTCCCGGTTGCGGGACATCAGCTGGATGTTCTCCTCCGCGCTGCGCCGCATCGCTTCGAGGGTCCCCGGCAGCTCGGCCCAGGTGAAGTCCCTCGGGTGCTGCCGGAAGAACGGCGAGACCAGCACCACGGCCCGGATACCGAACTTCTCGCGCGGGTCCACGCCGTCGGCCACCGTCGAGGCGAGCAGCGCCAGCAGCAGGATCGTCGCGTAGGAATGCGCGACCACCACGTCGGCGCCGCCCGGTACCCGCCTGATCGCTTCCCCGATCCAGGCCGTCTCGTCCCGCTCGGACACCGCGTACGGGCCACCGGCCCGCCAGGGCAGCCCGGCCGTCCACAGGTCGAGCCCCGGCGGCCGGTGCGCGACGAAGGGGTCCCAGCAGCTCTCGTTGCTGCCCAGGCCGTGCAACAGCAGGGCGCGGTGGCCCGCTTGCGCGGACACGCCTCGCTGTCGGACCACGAGCGGCTCGACATCGCTGTTTCGGAACACCGGAAAAGCCCTTCCGAGGGAATGGGAACAGCAGGAGGGAAACGGGGGTAATCGCCGGAGGAAAGCTTCCGGTCCGGCAACGCGACCGCAGACGCTATCAACGCGCGGCGGTCGAACGGCCCTTTACGAGCGGCCGGTTCAAGGAATTGAAAGTGACGCGACCGCACCGGGAAGGAATGCGGGCACACCCCTCGCGAAGAGGCACGGTCAAAGCAGCCGGAAGCGACCGGCGGGTAATGGTTCGTACGGTTCGGCGGCCGGTCATCCCCGGCGCTGGTCCGATCGTGCCGGAGAATCCCCGCGGGCCGACAGAGCCATTACAGCAAGCTGCGACGACAAAACTTTCCAAGCGGCCACGACATCGGCGGCGCCGTCCGGCGCGCCCAGCGAACGCCGGGCGGCCGGCAGGGCCTTGGGCCAGTTCACGGTCAGCGCGGCGCACAGCAGCGGGCCGCGGTGGTAGGCGACGGCGAACCGCCGGCGCGGGCCTCCGGCACGCACCACGGACACCCGGTCCCCCGGTTCGGGACGGCCGATCAGGGCGATCTTGCCGCCGTACTGGTCGGACCAGACGAACAGCTCGTGCCGGTGGGCCGTCGGCACGGGTCCGAGGATGTTGCGTACGGCGATGTCCGCCTGCTCCACCGCGTCGGTCCAGTGCTCCACCCGTACGTGCCGGTCCAGCAGCGGGTCACGGCAGCGGGCGACGTCCCCGATCGCGTACACCGTCCGCCCGGGGTCGACCGCGCAGTACTCGTCGCAGAGCACTCCCCCGTCCTCGGCCAGCGGGATGCCGGAGCCGGCCAGCCAGTCCGTACCCGGTCGCACACCGATGCCGACCACCACGACGGCCGCGGGCAGCGTGGTTCCGTCGGTGAGCCGCACCCCGGTGACCTCCGGCTCGCCGACGAGCCCGGCGACCGCGGTGTCGCACAGCAGCCGTACGCCGTTGTCCGTGTGCAGCAGGGCCAGTTCGGCGGCCACCTCCTCGCCGAGCAGCCCGGACAGCGGCGCGGGCAGCGCCTCCACCAGAGTGACGCCGATCCCGCGCGCATGGGCGGTGGAGGCCACCTCGGCCCCGACGAAACCGCCGCCGACAACCACCAGTTGCCCGGACCCGATCCCTTCCATGCGGTCCCGGAGCTCCAGGGAGTCCGCCAGCGTCCGCAGGGTGTGCACGCCCCGGCGCGGCATGCCCGGCAGCGACCGCGGCGCGGCCCCGCAGGCCAGCACCAGCCGGTCGTAGGAGAGTTCCTCGCCGGAGTCCAGCCGCAGCACACGGCTCGCCGGGTCCAGGGACTCGGCGGCGGCGACGTACCGTTCGGCCCCCCACTGTCCGGGGTCCCCCAGGGACACCCGGTCCGGGGTCCAGGCACCGGCGAGTACCTGCTTGGACAGCGGGGGCCGGTCGTACGGCGCGTCCGGGTCCGGGTCGACGAGCGCGATCGAACCGGTGTACCCCGCCTCCCGCAGTCCCGTCGCGACCCGGCTGCCGCCGACCGAGGCGCCGACGATCACCACCCGCCCGACGCTCATGTCGCCGCTCCGTCCATGACGGCCCCGGTGTCCCGGACCTGGCCGGCCAGGGCGCGCGCGGTGCGCAGTTCCAGCACGTCACGCAGGCCGAAGCTCCAGCCCGCCCTACGGGCCCGGCCTGCGAGCCGGGCGGCCCGCAGGCTGTCACCGCCCCGGTGGAAGAAGTCGTCGTCGGGCCGGACCGCGGGCACGTCCAGGATCTCGGCGAACAGCGCGCACATCCGTGTCTCGGCCTCGTCGCCCGGCTCCGCGCCCACCGCGTCCTGGGGGCCGTCCGGGGTTCCGTACGGGGCCGGGGGCTCCGGGAGCGCCGCCTGGTCGAGCTTCCCGTTGGCGGTCAGCGGGAGTGCGCCGAGCGCCATGATCCGCGCGGGCACCATATAGGCGGGAAGCACCCGCGCCATGTCCGCGCGCAGCACGGCGGGATCCGGCAGGGCCCCGTCCTCGGGCACGACGTATCCGGCGAGGTACCGGTCGCCGGTGCGGTCCGCGCGGGCGACGACGGCCGCCCGCCGCACCCCCGGCCGGGAGCCGAGCACCGAGGTGACCTCACCGAGCTCGATCCGGTAACCGCGGATCTTCACCTGGTCGTCGGTGCGGCCGAGGTACTCCAGAATCCCGTCCGGCCGCTGTCTGGCGATGTCGCCGGTGCGGTACATCCGCCCGCCGCCGAAGGGGTCGGCCACGAACCGTTCCGCGGTGAGGCCGGGCCGGGCGAGATAGCCGCGTGCGACCTGGCCGCCCGCGATGTACAGCTCACCCGCCGTCCCCCGCGCCACCGGTACGAGCCGCTCGTCCAGCACGTACAGCGCGGTGCCCGGTGTCGGCAGGCCGATGGGGGTGGCGCCCGGGGCTATCGGGTCCTGGGGGCCGATCCGGAACGTGCAGCAGCCGACGGTGGCCTCGGTGGGGCCGTACTCGTTGATCACCGCCGCGCCCGGATGGGTCCGGCGCCACTGCTCGACGACATCGCCGAGCAGCATCTCGCCTCCCACCACCAGTTCACGCGCGGGCGAGAGCGAGCCCGGCAGCGCGGTCAGCAGGGGAAGGTGCGAGGGGGTCGCCTTGACGAAGCCCGGCCGGACGGACGGTGTGCCGTCGGCGGGTTCGCGGTCCAGCGGGACGACCCGCAGACCGCCGCCCAGGAGCAGCGGCCCGTACAGCGCGGTGACGGTGAGGTCGAAGGTGACCGGGGAGTGCAGCAGCGCCCCGTCCGCCAGTCCCGGATACTCCGCGCAGGCGAAGTCCAGGTAGCGCATGAGGGTGTCGTGCTGCACGGTGACGCCCTTGGGGCGGCCGGTGGACCCGGAGGTGTAGATGACGTACGCCAGGTTCTGCGGGCTGAGCGGCGCCGTCCGGTCGTCCGCGGCCGGGTCGTGGTGCGGGAGCCCGGCGGCCTCGGCCGCGGCGAGGGCGGCGGCGACGGTCGTCGTCTCCGGTTCACCGGCGGCCCCGCGCGGTGCGGCGGCCTCGCCGAGCACCAGGCCGAGCCCGGTGTCCTCCACGATGAACGCGATCCGCCCGTCCGGGGCCTCGCTGTCCATCGGCACGTAGGCCGCACCCGACTTCAGGACACCGAGCAGCGCCACCACCAGGTCGGCCGACCTGGGCAGCCGCACCCCGACCAGGTGCTCCGGGCCGACGCCTCGGGAGATCAGGTGGTGGGCCAGCCGGTTGGCCCGGGTGTTCAGTTCGGCATAGGTCAGCTCCTGTCCGCCGGAGCGGACGGCGACGGCGTGCGGGGTGCGCGCCACCTGTAGCTGGAGGAGATCGGGCAGGAGCGGAACAGCCATCGTGTCTTCCCTCTTCGGAACGGGACGCTCCGCACTCACGGGCAGGTGGTTCACCCGGCGCGGCCGGCGGCCAGCCGGCGGATCGTCGGGAACATGTACAGGTCGCGCATCGCGACCGTGAAGCCGCCGCCGTGCCGGCGCAGCGCCGCGCCGACACGCATGGCCAGCAGCGAATTGCCGCCGAGGTCGAAGAAGTTGTCGTCCGGGCCGACGGGGACACCGAGCACGTCCTGCCAGATGTCCAGGAGGACGGCGGTGAACTCGTCCTCCGGCTCGGCCCGGCCGGGATCCCCGGTCGCCGCCGCGGCGTCCGTGCCGCCGGCACGGTCCGCGCCGGTCACGCCGGTCGCCTCCGCGACGGCCGTGGGGGCGACGGCGGCGGGCGCGGGCTCGGGGAGCCTGCCCGGGTCGAGCTTGCCGTTGGTGGTCAGCGGCATCCTGTCGAGCGCGGTCACCGTCGACGGCACCATGTACTCGGGCAGATACCGGGCGGCACGCTGCCGCACGGCCGCGGTGTCCTCGCCCTCCAGCACCACGTACGCGTCGAGCCGGGCGGTGGCCGGGTCCGCCGGATCGGCCCTGTTGAGCACCACGGCGGCGGCGCCGACCAGCGGATCGTCCAGCAGGACCGCGCGGATCTCGTCCAGTTCGATACGGAAGCCGCGCAGCTTGACCTGGTTGTCCAGCCTGCCGAGATGCTCCAGCCGGCCGTCGGGCAGCAGCCTGCCCCGGTCGCCGCTGCGGTACATCCGCTCACCGGTGCGCGGGTCCACGAGGAAGCGCTGCGCGGTGAGGTCCGGCCTGTTCAGGTAGTGCGCCGCGACCCCGGCCCCGCCGACGTGGATCTCTCCGGCGACACCGGCCGGCAGCGGCCTGCCCTCCGGGTCGCAGACCCGCACCCACCAGCCGGGCAGGGCGGGCCCGACCGACTTCGATCCGGTGAGCGCCTCGGCCCGGGTGACGGTCTGCGCGGTCACGTGCACCGTGGTCTCGGTGATGCCGTACATGTTGACCACCCGGCACACGCTCTCCGGGTGCCGGTCGAACCACGGCAGGAGCATGCGCGGTTCGAGCCCCTCGCCGCCGAAGACCACCAGGCGTACGGGGACGGGCCCGGCGCCGTCCCGCTCGACGTCCATCAGGTGCGCGAAGGCCGACGGGGTCTGGCTGAGCACCGTGACCCGTTCCTGGACGAGCAGCCGGTGGAACTCCTCCGGCGAGCGCGACACCCAGTAGGGCACGACGACCAGCCGGCCGCCGGTGAGCAGACAGCCCCAGATCTCCCACACCGAGAAGTCGAAGGCGCTGGAGTGGAACAGCGTCCAGATGTCGTCCCCGCCGAGGCCGAAGTCCCCGGTGGTGGCGGCCATCAGGCCGAGCACATTGACGTGCGGGACGACGACGCCCTTGGGACGGCCGGTCGAGCCGGAGGTGTAGATGACGTACGCCGGGTCCTGCGGGCCGGCCGCCGAGGGCGGCGGTCCGTCGCACTCCTGGGGGGCCAGCTCCGCGAGCGCGGCCGTGCCGATCACCCGGACACCGCCGTCACCCGCGCCGGGGAAGCCGGGGAGGTCGGTGACCACGGTGACGAGTCCGGCGTCCGCGGTCGTGCGGGCCAGCCGCTCGCCCGGGTGGGCGGGGTCCATCGGCACGTAGGTGGCGCCCGCCTTGAGCACGGCGAGCAGGGTGACGACGAGATCGGCGGACCGCTCCAGGCACACGCCGACCCGGTCGCCGTCGGCCACGCCGAGCCCGCGCAGGGCGTGGGCGAGCCGGTCGGCCCGGTCGTCGAGTTCGCGGTAGCGGATCCGGGTGCCGTCGAAGGACACGGCGACGGCGTCCGGGCGCTCGGCCGCGACGGCGGCTATCGCCTCGTCGATCCGCCGGGGCGCGAACGCCGGGAGCGGGGCGGGGCGGCCGAGCGCCGCGGTCCTCTCCAGCTCCTCCTCGTCCAGCAGTTCCGCCCGCGCCACCTGGGTGTCGGGCGCCTCCACGAGCGTCGTGTGCACCCGGCACACATGCCGCAGCAGCTGGTCGGCGATGGCAGCGTCCAGGGCCCGCGACGAGAAGTCGCAGCGCAGCTCCCGGTTGCCCGCGCCGTCGCGGGTCACCGAGACGGTCACCGGGAACGGCGGTCGCTGGAAGGGCCGGTAGGCGACGGGGGCTGCTCCGGGGAAGCCGTCCGGGCCCCGGTCGTGCACGGTGATCCCCACGGCGGGCCCGGCGGCGATGTCGCCGCCCGCCTCGGCCAGGTGCCGCCCCAGCTCCTCGGTGTGCCAGGCCGGACCGTCCGCGAGGCCCGCGCGGACGCGTTTGTCGACGGTGCCCAGCGTGCCGGCCGGGTCGGCGTCCACGGGTATCAGCGCGATCCCCTCGACGGCGTGCGCGCCGGTGGGGTCGGTGACCAGTGCCGCGAGGACGGGCCGGGTGAGGCCCTCGTAGCGGGCGAGGACGATCCCGAGTGCCGCGGTCCAGCTCTCGGTGTCGCCCGCCGGGTGGCCGGCGGGCAGCCGCAGCACCCGGGTCCCCGTCGTCTCCGGGCCGTACGGCCGTCCCAGGCCCCAGTCCGGCCGCGCGTCGAACCGGCAGCCGGCGAGGGCGGCGGCCTGCCCGGCCTGCCCCGCGCCGCCCGAGCCCGGGGCGGCGGGGGCCGCGCCCGTACCGGCGAGCGCCTGTCCCAGCAGTGCCGCGGTGAAGTCGTGCAGCGCCCCGGCGCCGAGCACCGCGCGGTGCGCGACCACGACCAGTTCGCTCACGCCGTCGGCGTAGTCCAGCAGGACCGCGCGCACCGCCGCGTCCCGGTGGGCGACCAGCGGCCGGGTGAGCTCCCGGGCCCGCCAGCGCTCGGCGCCGGGCGCGTCGGAGCGGTCCGGCACCGGCTGCCGCCACAGCCGGGCGGGCGCGGGGAAGACCGGGCCCGTCCCGGTGGCGGACACGAGCGGGGCGGCGAGGGCGGCGAACCGCTCGGACAGCCCGTCCCCCCGCTCCGGCCCGGCCGTGCCGGTGAACCGTACGCACAGGGCGTGGCATACCGCGCCGGGTGCTTCCCGGCCGCTCTCCCGGACCCGGTCACGGGAGTGGACGAGCGTGCGCCGGGCCGGTGCGAGAGCGGCGACGGCGTCCTGTTCAGAGATCGACACGACTGGTTCCCTTGGGGTGGTTGCGGTGCCTCACCGTGCGGTGAAGCCACCGTCGACGGTGAGCACGGACCCGGTCACCTGCCGGGACTCGTCCGAAGCCAGCCAGACGGCGGCTCCGGCCACGTCCTCCGGCTCGATCAGCGAGTTCATCGGCTGCGACTGGACGAAGGTCTCCTCGTGCTCGGCGACCGGGAGGTCCAGTGACCTCGCGATCTCGGAGAGCATCCGCCCCTCGGCCCGGCCGTCGTCCCGGATCGATCCGGGACACAGGGCGTTGACCCGTACCTTCAGCGGCGCGTAGTCGAGGGCGGTCGCCTTGGTCAGGCCGATCAGCCCGTGCTTGGACGCCGCGTACCCGGCGAAGTTCCGGTAGCCGACCAGCCCGGCGGTGGAGGCCACGTTGATCACGCTGCCGGAGCGCTGGGCGATCATCAGGGGCCCCACCACGGAGGTCAGCCGCCAGGCGCCGGTCAGGTTGATGTCGATCATCACCTGCCACTCGTCCTCGCTGACCTCATGGGCCGGTTTGCCCGAAGGCGCCGCGATCCCGGCGTTGTTGAGCAGCACGTCCACGCGCCCGAACCGTTCGACCGTCCGGTCCACGGCCGCGCGCAGGGCGTCGCGGTCACGGATGTCGGCCTGCGCCGTGAGGACGGCGGCGCCCTGTTCGCGGCACAGCTCCGCGGTGTGCGCGAGCTGGCTCGTGGTCCCCAGCGGGTAGGGAACGCCCTCGATGTCACCGCACACGTCGAGCAGCGCCAGATCGGCGCCCTCCCGGCTGAACGCCAGCGCACAGGCCCGGCCGACACCCCGTGCGGCTCCCGTCACGATGACGGTCTTTCCTTGCAGGCGCACCAAGTCTCCTTCACATCGGGGGCGGTCGGTGGACTCGCCCGCTCCACTCATCCCGGGCAGACGTCCGCGAGCACCCGGATCAGGCCCTCGGCATTGTCGACCAGATACATGTGACCACCCTCGACCTCCACGAAGCCGAACTCCCGGCTGGTGGCCTTGCCCCACTCCAGGGCCTGTTCGGTGGTCACGAGGGTGTCGGTGGTGCCGCGCACCGAGGTGATCGGCACGGGCAGCGGCTCGTCCGAGAGCGCGAGGTAGCTCTCGTGCATCTCGACGTCGGCCCGCAGCGAGGGGAGCAGCAGTTCGCGCATCTCCGGGTCCTCCAGGGCCTCGTGCCGGTAGCCGGCGAACTCCTTGACCCGCTCCAGGAACCCGTCGTCGTCCAGGCCGCTCGCCCCGTTCTCCCGGCGGGTCCACGGGCCCGGAGAACCGCTGACCACCAGCCCGGCCAGCTCGACCCCGTCGGTGGCGGCCAGCCGGTGGGCCAGCTCGTACGACAGCACGGCGCCGAGGCTGTGCCCGAAGAGCACGACCGGACCGCCGCCGGAGACCCGCTGGAGCACCTCGGGCATCAGCCCGTCGACCGCCACCGCCACGTCCGTATAGGGCTCCTCCGCGAACCGCTGCTCACGGCCCGGCAGTTGGACGGCCGCCAGCTCGAAGCGGTCCTCGCAGAGCGGCACCCAGGGGCGGAAGACCGAGGCGCCGGCGCCGGCGAACGGGACACAGAGGACCGTCGTCCTTGGCATGTTCAATCCTTCTTTCTGCTGTGGGGCGGGCGCCGCACGGGCGCCGCGCACGGTCTTCAGGAGTGGTCTTCACCGGTGGTGCCGGCCAGTCTCTTCGCCAGCACCGCCCCCATCTCGGCCAGCGGCCGCGGCCGCATCAGGTCGTTGTGGGCGACGGCCACGTGGTGGACCTCCAGCTCCCCGTCGAGATGGGGCAGCCAGTCACCGGGCTCGCCCACCGGGTCGACCGTCGCGGCGAACATCAGCACGTCGGCCCGGCAGCGGCCGGTGACCGAACCGGCCTCGACCCGGAAACTGTTGGCCATCACCCGCTGGAGGCGGCGCAGCTGCTCCTCCGACAGCCCGGCCAGTTCCCTTCCGGAGGCCCGCATCGCGGCCATCACCCGGCCGAACTCCACCGGGCCGTCCAGCTCGGACACCTCCATGCCGATCGCCACGAGGACGCCTTCGAGGAAGTCGCGTTCGGAGAACGAGGCGGCGGGCTCGGCACCGGTACGCGGATAGGCGTCCAGCACGGCGAGCAGTTCGACCTCCTGCCCGGCGGATTCCAGATGTACGGCCATGGCGTGCGCGACCCGGCCGCCGAGCGACCAGCCGAGCAGCCGGTAGGGGCCCTCCGGCTGCACGGTGCGGATACGGGCCACGTAGTCGGCGGCCATCTCCTCGACGGACTCCGGCAGCGGATCGTCGTCGTCCAGCCCGGCCGACTGGAGGCCGTACAGCCCGACCTCCGCGGGCAGGTGCTCCGCGAGTCCGGCGTAGGGCCAGCTGAGCCCGCCGAGGGGATGCACGCAGAACACCGGTGCTCCGGTGCCGCCGGGACGCAGCGGCAGCAGCCGGCTCAGCGGCCCCGCTCCGTCGGCCCGCGCGAGACGGACCGCCAGGGCCGCCACCGTGGGCGCCTCGAAGAGGGACACCACCGACATCTCCGCGCCGAGCCGGTCCCGGACCCGGCTGATGAGCCGGGTGGCGAGCAGCGAGTGGCCGCCGAGCTCGAAGAAGTTGTCGTCGATGCCGACCGTGTCGTGTCCGAGCAGCTCCGCGAAGATCTCGCAGAGCGCGGTCTCGGTCCCGTCGCGCGGGGCCCGGCCCGGCTCCCGCTCCAGCAGCCGAGGTGCGGGCAGCGCCCGCTTGTCGACCTTCCCGTTGGGGGTGACCGGCACGGCGTCGATCACCGTGTAGTGGGCGGGCACCATATGACCGGGCAGCAGGGTCGCCAGATGATCACGCAGCTCCGCCGGGTCCGGGAGTTCCGCCGGGTCGGCGGGGGTGACGTACGCGGCGAGCCGGGCCTCGCCCGGGGGTGCCGTGTGCACGGTCACGATCGCGCTGCCCACCAGGGCGTGGCGCGCGAGCGCGTGCTCGATCTCGCCCGGCTCGACGCGCTGACCACGGATCTTCACCTGGTCGTCGGTACGGCCGAGGAACTCGATCACCCCGGTCCGGGTGACCCTGGCCAGGTCACCGGTCCGGTAGAGGCGGGAGCCGGGCGGACCGTAGGGGTCGGCGACGAACCGTTCCGCCGTCAGAGCGGCCCGGCCCCGGTAGCCGTGCGCCAGCTGCACACCGCCCAGGTACAGTTCGCCGACGCTGCCGGCCGGGGCCGGAGCGAGCGCGGCATCCAGCACATAGGTCCTGGTGTTCCAGACCGGCCGGCCGATCGGGACCACCGCGGCGTCCGACGCGGCAGCGCAGTCCCACGCGGTGACGTCCACGGACGCCTCGGTCGGACCGTAGAGGTTGTGCAGTGCGGCGGGGAGCACCGAGCGGAAGCGGTCACGCAGTCCGGCGGGCAGCGCCTCGCCGCTGCACAGCACCGTTCGCAGCCCGGTGCAGGCGGCGGCGGTGGGGCCGGCGAGGAACACCTCCAGCATGGACGGCACGAAGTGCGCGGTGGTCACCCCCGCGTCCCGGATCAGCTCCGCCAGGTAGGCGGCGTCACGGTGCCCGCCCGGTCTGGCGGCCACCTGTACCGCACCGGCGACCAGCGGCCAGAAGAACTCCCAGACCGAGACGTCGAAGCCGGAGGGGGTCTTCTGCAGCACGCGGTCGTCCGGACCGATCGGGTAGGCGTCCTGCATCCACAGCAGCCGGTTCACGATGCCCCGGTGCGGTACGACGACGCCCTTGGGGCGGCCGGTGGAGCCGGAGGTGTAGATCAGGTACGCCGGTGAGTCCGGCAGCGGTCCGGGCAGTACGGCGGTGGCCGGCAGCGCGGCCAGCTCCTCCCCCGTGCCGGGGCCGTCGAGCACGATCAGCTGCCCGGCGGTCGCGGCACCGTCGGGAAGGCCCTTCCGGCCTTCCTGTGTGGTGATCACGACGGCCGGTCCGGCGTCGGCCAGCATGTACGCGATCCGCTCGGCCGGGTAGTCCAGCTCGACGGGCAGGTAGGCCGCGCCCGCCTTGATCGCGGCCAGCAGGGACACGGTCAGTGCGGTGGAGCGGGGTACGGCGACCGCGACGGTGTCGCCGCGGCGCACGCCCCGGGCCACCAGGAGCGCGGCGAGCCGGGCCGAGCGCTCGTCGAGCTCCGCGTAACTGAGCAGTCCGTCCTCGGCCACCAGTGCCGGGGCGTCCGGGGTCCGCGCCACCTGGGCGGCGAACAGCCCGGCGATGGTCTCCGGCTCCGGGGCCGACGCCGTCGCCCCGGGCAACTCCAGCACCCGCGCCGTGTCGTTCCACCCGGTCAGCAGCCGCGTGCGTTCGGCGGGGTCGAGGATGTCGATCCGGCTGAGCGGCTTCAGCGGGTCCGTGGTGCCCTCGGTGAGGAGCCGGACGAGCCGTCGGCCGATGTCCTGGACGGTGCTCTCGTCGAAGAGGTCGGCGCTGTAGTCGACCGTGACGTCGATTCCGGCCGGGGCGCCGTCCAGGTCCGTGCGCTCGACGAAGTTGAAGCCGAGGTCGAACTTGGCCGCATGGCCCTCGCCGTCGACCGGACGGGCCACGAGGCCCGGCAGGTCGAGCGTGGCGACCGCGTTGTTCTGGAGCACGATCATCACCTGGAACAACGGATGCCGGGCCATCGACCGCGAAGGCTGCAACGCGTGCACCAACTGCTCGAACGGCAGATCCTGATGCGCGTACGCCGCCAGATCCGCCACCCGCACCCGGTCCACGAGCTCACCGAACCCCGGGTCCCCGGACACATCCGCCCGCAGCACCAGCGTATTGACGAAGAACCCCACCAGCTCGTCCAGCGCCGCGTCCGTACGACCCGCGATGGCCGTCCCCAACGGAATGTCCGAACCGCCGCCCAACCGCGACAACAGCCCCGACACACCCGCCTGCAACACCATGAACAGACTCGACCGCGACGACCGCGCCAGAGCGGCGAGGTCCCGGTGGAGCGCCGTACCGAGCTCCAGCGACACCGTCCCGCCCCGGTAGCTGGACACCGCCGGACGCGCCCGGTCCGCCGGAAGGCCCAGCTCGTCCGGAAGTCCGCTCAGCGCCTTGCGCCAGTGGGCGAGTTGCTGCGAGATCGCCGAATCCTCGTCGCTCTCGTCGCCCATGACCTCGCGCTGCCAGAGCGCGTAGTCCGCGTAACTCACCGGCAGCGGCTCCCACCCCGGCGCGTCACCCGCCACCCGGGCCCGGTACGCGACCGCCAGGTCCCGCGCCAGCGGCGCCTGCGACCAGCCGTCACCCGCGATGTGATGCACCACCACACACAGCACATGCTCATCGTCCGCGACCCGGAACAGCCACACGCGCAGCGGAAGTTCGGCCGACAGGTCGAAGCCGGCCGAGGCGACCCGGAGCAGCTCCGCGTCCAGTTCGCCGGCGGCGGTCTCCCTCACCTCGAAGGGCACCACCGCGTCATCGGCGGGAATCACCTCCTGCCACGGCTCGCCGCCCTCGTCGGGGAACACCGTCCGCAAGGACTCGTGCCGCCCCACCACATCCACCAGCGCCGCCCGCAGGGCATCCGCGTCCAGCGCACCCGACAGCCGCACACCCAGCGGAATGTTGTACGTCCCGCTCGGCCCCTCCATCCGGTTCAGGAACCACAGCCGCCGCTGCGCGAACGACAACGGAACCCGCACCGGACGCACCATCGGCACCAACGGCGCGCGTCCACCCGCCGACGACCCCACCACCCGCTCCGCCAACGCCACCACCGTCTGCGCGTCGAAGATGTCCCGGAAGGGAAGCTCGATGCCGAACAGGGAACGGACGCGGCTCACCAGCCGGGTGGCCAGCAGTGAATGGCCGCCCAGGTCGAAGAAGTTGTCGTCGATCGACACCGCCTCCACACCGAGCAGTTCGCCGAACAGGTCGCAGAGCGTCCGCTCGACGTCGTCGCGCGGACCGCGTGCCTCGCTGTGCCGCGGATCGGGCAGCGCCGCACGGTCGACCCGTCCGCCGGCCGTGTACGGGAGCGCTTCGAGCTCCACATAGTGCGCGGGCACCGCGTGGTGCGGAAGCGCGGCGGCGGCACGCGCCCGCAGCGCCGCGATGTCCACGGGGGACCTCGGGTCGGCGGGCGTGACGTAGGCCACCGGTACGAGGGCTCCCGAGGGGCCCGTCCGCGCGGTCACGGCCGCGGCACCGACGCCGGGGTGCCCGGCCAGGACGCGTTCACTCTCGCCGGGTTCGATGCTCCTGCCGTCGACGACGATCCGTTCGTCGGTACGGCCCAGCAGCTCGATCGTCCCGTCGCGGGTGATCCTGGCCAGGTCACCGGTCCGGAAGAGGCGGGAGCCGGGCGGACCGTAGGGGTCGGCGACGAACCGTTCCGCCGTCAGAGCGGCCCGGCCCCGGTAGCCGTGCGCCAGCTGCACACCGCCGATGTGGAGCTCCCCGGGGCTGCCCGGCGGCAACGGGGAGAGACGGTGGTCGAGCACGAGGGCGCGGGTGTTCCAGACCGGCCGGCCGGCCTGCGGGTACGCGCCGTCGGCGCCGTCGGCGCCGGACCGGGCGGTGGCGTCGGACGACGCCTCCGTCGGACCGTGCAGCACATGCAGGTCCACCCCGGACAGCCGGGACCGGAAGCGGTCGCGCAGACCGGCGGGCAGCGGCTCGCCGCCGCACAGCACCCGGCGCAGTCCGGTGAGGTCGGCGGCCTCGGGACCGTCGAGGAACACCTGGAGCGTGGACGGTGCGAAGTGGGCGGTGGTCACCCCTTCACGCCGGATCAGCCGGGCCAGGGCGACCGGGTCGCGGTGGCTGCCGGGCGGGGCGACCACCTGGGCCGCACCGAGCACCAGGGGCGCCAGCAGCTCCCGGACCGCGGTGTCCAGGTCGGCGGGCGCCTGGTGCAGCACGCGGTCGCCGGGGCCGATCCCGTGGGCGTCCCGCATCCACAGCAGCCGGTTCACGATGCCCCGGTGCGGCAGGAGGACACCGCGCGGGCTGCCTTCCGGATCCGCGGTGTGGATCAGATAGGCCGGTGAGTCCGGCAGCGGTCCGGGCAGTACGGCGGTGGCCGGCAGCGCGGCCAGCTCCTCCCCGGTACGGGGGTCGTCGAGCACGACGACCGCACGATCCGGCTCGGGGAACAGGGAGCGGAAGTCCTGTGCGGTGATGACGGCCGCGGGCGCGGCGTCGGCCAGGCGGCCCTGAATCACCGCGGCCGGGTGTTCCGGCTCGACGGGCACACACACCGCACCCGCCCGCAGCACCGCGAGGTGCGCCACGGTCAGTGCGGCGGAGCGGGGTACGGCGACGGCAACGGTGTCGCCCCGGCGTACTCCGCGCGAGACGAGGAGCGCGGCCAGCCGGGCCGAGCGCTCGTCGAGTTCGGTGTAACTGAGGCGCCCGTCCTCGGCCACCAGTGCCGGGGCGTCCGGGGTCCGCGCCACCTGGGCGGCGAACAGCCCGGCGACGGTCTCCGGCTCCAGCTCCCGCGCTGTGTCGTTCCACCCGGTCAGCAGCTGCTGCCATTCGCGCGATTCGAGCAGATCCAGCTGGCTGATGGGCATCGCCGGATCGGCGGCACCCAGGGACAGCATCCGCACCAGGCGTCGGCCCAGGTCCGCCACCGTGCTCTCGTCGAAGAGATCGGCGCTGTACTCCACCGTGACGTCGATACCGGCCGGGGCGCCGTCCGGACCGGTGCGCTCGACGAAGTTGAAGCCGAGGTCGAACTTGGCCGCACCGCCCGCACTGTCGACGGGGCGTGCCTCCAGACCGGGCAGGTCGAGCGTGGCGACCGCGTTGTTCTGGAGCACGATCATCACCTGGAACAACGGATGCCGGGCCATCGACCGCGAAGGCTGCAACGCGTGCACCAACTGCTCGAACGGCAGATCCTGATGCGCGTACGCCGCCAGATCCGCCACCCGCACCCGCTCCACGAGCTCACCGAGCCCCGGGTCCCCGGACACATCCGCCCGCAGCACCAGCGTATTGACGAAGAACCCCACCAGCTCGTCCAGCGCCGCGTCCGTACGACCCGCGATGGCCGTCCCCAACGGAATGTCCGAACCGCCGCCCAACCGCGACAACAGCCCCGACACACCCGCCTGCAACACCATGAACAGACTCGACCGCGACGACCGCGCCAGCCCCACCAGTTCCCGGTGCAGCCGGGCGCCCAGCTCCACCGACACCAGACCGCCGCGGTAGCTCGACACCGCCGGACGCGCCCGGTCCACCGGAAGGGTCAACTCGTCGGGGATTCCGTCCAGTACGCCGCGCCAGTAGGTCAGCTGACCCGAGATCGCCGAGTCCTCGTCGTTCTCGTCGCCCATGACCTCGCGCTGCCAGAGCGCGTAGTCCGCGTAACTCACCGGCAGCGGCTCCCACCCCGGCGCGTCACCCGCCGCACGGGCCCGGTAGGCGACCGCCAGGTCACGCGCCAGCGGCGCCTGCGACCAGCCGTCACCCGCGATGTGATGCACCACCACACACAGCACATGCTCATCGTCCGCGACCCGGAACAGCCACACGCGCAACGGGAGTTCCGCCGACAGGTCGAAGCCGCAGGACGCCGCCGAGGCCAGGGCCGGATCCAGCTCGTCGGCCGCCACCTTCACCAGCTCGAACGGCACCACCGCGTCACCGGCGGGGACCACTTCCTGCCACGGCTCGCCGCCCTCGTCGGGGAACACCGTCCGCAAGGACTCGTGCCGCCCCACCACATCCACCAGCGCCGCCCGCAGGGCGTCCACGTCCAGCGCACCCGACAGCCGCACACCCAGCGGAATGTTGTACGTCCCGCTCGGCCCCTCCATCCGGTTCAGGAACCACAGCCGCCGCTGCGCGAACGACAACGGAACCCGCACCGGACGCACCATCGGCACCAACGGCGCACGACCGCCCGCCGCGGACCCCACCACCCGCTCCGCCAACGCCACCACCGTCTGCGCGTCGAAGAGGGCGCGTACCGGCAGCTCGATCTCGAAGACGCTCCTGATCCGGCTCACCAGCCGGGTGGCCAGCAGTGAATGGCCGCCCAGGTCGAAGAAGTTGTCGTCGATCGACACCGTCGGGGTGCCCAGGACCTCGGCGAACAGCCCGCACAGCATCTCCTCGTGCGGGGTCCGCGGCGCCCGGCCCCCGGCGGGGGCGGCGCTCAGGTCGGACACCGAGGCGGCCTCGCCCGCACGCGGGGCGTGGCGGGGCGCCTCCCAGCCGGCGGGCGGTACGACCGACTCCAGCACGTCGGAGACCGGCCGGGTGCCGTCCTGCGCGATGGCTCCCAGCAGCGTCTCCAGATTGCCCAGCAGCCCGGCGACGGTGTCCTCCGTGAACAGGCCGCTGCGATGGCCCAGACGGAGCTGGAGGCGGTCCCCGGGGACCGCGATGAGCGTCAGCGGGTAGTGCGTGGCATCGGACCCGGAGGTCCCGGTGATCGTGAGGTCGCCCAGCGACCCGCGCATGCTGTCCGCGTCCACCGGATAGCTCTCGAAGGCCACCAGGCTGTCGAACAGTTCGCCGTGGCCCGCGGCCCGCTGGATCTCCGTCAGCCCGATGTAATGGTGGTCGAGCAGGGCCGACTGCTCGTCCTGGACGCGCAGCAGCAGGGCCCGCAGCGACTCGGCCGCGTCCAGCCGGATGCGTACCGGCACGGTGTTGATGAACAGCCCGACGATGCTCTCGACGCCCTCGATCTCCGGCGGACGGCCGGAGACGGTCGCGCCGAACACGATGTCGTCGCTGCCGGTGAGCCGGGCCAGCTGGAGACCCCAGGCGACCTGCACCATGGTGTTGACGGTGATCCCGAGCCTGCGGGCCAGGGCGGTCAGCGCCGCGCTCCGTTCCGCCGGCAGATCGACGGTGAGACGGCCGGGCAGCAGGGAGACGGTGTCGTCGGCCGCCGGGGCCACCAGGGTGGGGCCCGCGAGGCCGTCGAGGGCGGCCCGCCACTGCTCCAGTCCCGCCTGCTTGTCCTGCTTGCGCAGCCAGGCGAGGTACAGCTTGAACGGGGGCGCGGGCGGCAGACCCGTCGCGTCGCCGCCGCGCCGGTACAGCTCGAAGAGCTCACCGAGGACGAGCGGCATGGACCAGCCGTCCAGCAGGATGTGATGGCAGTTGAACATCAGCCGCCAGGAACGCGCGGCCAGGCGTACCACCGTGAACCGCAGCAGCGGCGGGTCGGACAGGTCGAAGCGCACGGCCTCCTCGGCCTCGGCCAGCTCGGCCAGCCGGGTGCGCCGCTCGTCCTCGGCCAGCGCGGACAGGTCGTGCACCGCGACCGGCGTGACGAACTCGCGCGGCACCACCTGCACCGGGCGGCTCAGGTTCTCCGACAGGAACCCGGCCCGCAGCGTGTTCCGGCGGACCAGCAGGGCCGTCACCGCGTCGCGGAAGACGTCCAGGTCGAACGGGCCCTCGAAGTCGACGGCCAGCCGGACGGTGTAGACGTCCAGCGCGTCCTCGTCGTACGTCGCGTGGAAGAACATGCCCTCCTGCAACGGTGCGAGCGGCAGGATGTCCTCAAAAAGATCCTTGCGGGTCACCGGGTCTTCCTCCACTCAGCTTCCAGTACCCCGAGATCGTCGAGTCCGAGGTCGATCAGTGACAGGTCCGCCGGCGCGAGAGCGGCCGGGTCCCCGTCGCCCGCGTGCTCCGCGAGGGCGGTGAGCGCGCGGAACCAGCCCTCGGCCAGCGCGCGTACGTCGTCGTGGCCCAGCAGGCGCCGCGGCCAGGTCCAGTTGGCGACCAGCCGGGGGCCGTCCACGTCGTCCTGGACCAGGACGTTCAGCGACAGCGCGTGCGGGGCCGGCATGTCCGGGTCGCCGCCGAGCTGCCGGAGCACCTCGGCGTCGGCGGACATGGTCCAGTCCTCGGCTCCGGACCCGCCCCGCCCGTCGTCCGGCGCGTCCGCGGCGACCGCCGCCCGGCCCAGGTAGTTGAAGCCGAACTGCGGGGAGCCGAGCGGGGCCAGCTCCTCGCGGGTACGCGGGTTGAGGTGGCGCAGCACGCCGTAGCCGATGCCCTCGTCGGGCATCTGCCGCAGCGTCTCCCTGACCCGGCCGACGGCCTTGTGCAGGGCGGCGGGATCGGTGAGGACTCGGCCCCACGACACCGGTCCGAGGTCCAGCCGCACGGGCGCGAGGCTGGTGAACCAGCCGACCGTGCGGGAGATGTCGAGGTCGGCCCCGGCGGGGATCTGCCGGCCGTGGCGCTCGACGTCGACCAGCACCTCGGTGCCGGCCCCCAGTCCGCGCCGCCGCCGCCAGTCGGCCACCGCGAGCGCGAACGCCGTCAGGAGCACATCCTCGACACCGCCGCGCGTGGCGGCGGGCACCCGCGTCAGAAGCGGTCCGGTGACGGTCTCCGGCAGCGTCAGCACCAGCGCGTCCTGGGTGCCCATGGTGTCCAGGGCCGCGTCGCGGGGCTCGGCCGTCACCGGTACGTCCTCGCCGGCGAGCTGGTCGGACCACCAGGCGACCTGGGCGGCGCGGGCGGGCTCGGCGGCGAGTTCGGTGAGCCACTGCGCCCACCGCCGCCACGAGGTGCCGACCGGCTGCGGCGCGGCCGCCGCGGACACCGAGGCCGCCTGCCACGCCTCCGCGAGGTCGGGGACGAGGATCCGCCAGGACACCCCGTCGACGGCCAGGTGATGGCCCAGGACCAGCAGCCGGCCCGCCTCGTCCGGTCCGGCGTCGAACCACACGGCCCGGACCATCGCGCCGTCCTCCGGGGCCAGGCGCGACACGGCCCGCTCCGCCTCCTCGGCGATGACGGTGCGGACCTTGTCCCGGTCCGCGCCGGTGATGTCGACCCTGCTCACGCGGTCGGCCGGATCCACCGCGCCGCGCGGCAGGACCTCGTAGGACCACTGACCGCCACCGACCGTCAGCCGCAGCCGCAGCGCGTCGTGGTGGTCGAGGACGGTCCCGAACGCGGTGGTCAGGGAATCCAGCGTGACCCGGGCGGGCACCCGGAGCAGCACCGACTGGTGGAACCGCCCGATCGGGCCGCCGTTCTCGCGCAGCCAGTGCGTCATCGGGGTGAGCGGCACCTCGCCGATCCCGGCGTCGGGGTCCTGCGGGGGCAGTTCGGCCACGGGGCGGGCGACCGCCGCGAGTCCGGCGACCGTCTTGTGCTCGAACACGTCGCGGGGAGTGATGACCAGCCCGCCCTTGCGCACCTCGCCGACCAGCTTGATGGAGACGATGCTGTCGCCGCCCAGCTCGAAGAAGTTGTCCCCGGCGCCCACCTCGGACAGCGCGAGCACCGATCCGAAGGCCTCGGCGAGCACCTTCTCGGCGTCCGTGGCCGGCTCGACGGCGCCGTCGCCGGAGGCGGTGAACCCGGGTACGGGCAGGGCCGCGTGGTCCAGCTTGCCGTTCACCGTCAGGGGCAGTCCGTCCACCACGACGACCGCCTGCGGGACCATGTACTCCGGCAGCCGCCCGGCCGCCCAGGCGCGTACGGCGGCGGCGTCCGGGCCGGTGCCGGTGTTGGTGCCGGCGTCGGGCACCACATAGCCGACGAGCTGCCGGACACCGGGCCGGTCCTCCCGTACGACGACCGCCGCGCTGTCCACCCCGGTACAGCCCGCGAGCACGGACTCGATCTCGCCGAGCTCGATCCGGAAGCCGCGCAGCTTCACCTGCGAGTCCCGGCGGCCCACGAACTCCAGCTCCCCGCCCGGCCGCCACCGCACCACATCACCGGTCCGGTACAGCCGCGAACCCGGCTCACCGAACGGGTTCGCCACGAACCGCTCCGACGTCAGCGCCGCCCGCCCCGGATAGCCACGGGCCAGCCCCGCTCCGGACACGTACAGCTCACCGGGCACCCCCACCGGACACAGGTTCAGCGCGGTGTCCAGGACGTAGACCCGGGTGTTGGCGATCGGCCCGCCGATCGGCGGGGTGACGGTGCCGTCCACCGGGTCGCTCGCCGTGGCGCAGACGGTGGTCTCCGTGGGCCCGTAGGCGTTGATCACCCGCCGGCCGGGCGACCAGCGGGCGGCCAGCTCGCGCGGGCACGCCTCACCGGCGGTCACCAGGGTCAGCCCGGCGGGCGCGGCCTCGGGCTCAGCCCCGGACAGCGCCGTCGGGGTGAGGGTGGCATGAGTGATCCGCTCCTCGGTCAGGAAGCCGGTGAGGTCGGTGCCCAGCACCGGACCGTCGGCCGGTGCGAGGACCAGCGCGGCGCCGTTGAGCAGGGCCATGACCGTTTCCCAGGCGGCCGCGTCGAAGCTGGGGGCGGCGAACTGCCCCACCCTGCTCTCCTCGTTCACCCCGAGCCGCTCGGCGTGCCACGCCGCGAGGCTGCCCAGCCCCCGGTGGGTGACCGAGACGCCCTTGGGCTGCCCGGTGGAACCGGAGGTGTAGATCACGTACGCCGGGTTGTCGCAGGACAGCGGCGTACGCCGGTCCGCGTCGGTGACCGCGGCCCCGGACCGCTGCCCGAGTGCCGCGAGGACCTCGGGGCTGTCCAGCACGAGCGGTCCGGTGACCTGCTCCGGCAGCCGGCCGGCCAGCGGCCCGACGGTGATCACGACCGTGGGGGAACTGTCGCGGAGCATGTAGGCGATCCGGTCGGCCGGATGGTTCGGGTCGACCGGGACGTAGGCCCCGCCGCTGATCATCACGGCCAGCAGCGCGGTGGTGAGTTCGGCCGACCGGGGCAGGACCAGCGCGACCCGGTCCTCCGGGCCGACACCGCGCTCGATCAGCAGCCGGGCGAGCCGGTTGGCGCGGCCGGCCAGTGCGGCGTAGTCGACGGTGACGCCGCCCGAGACCACCGCGGGCCGGGCGGGCACGGCGGCGGCCCGGCGGGCGAAGAGGTCCGGAACGGTCCCGGCGGGCACCGGCCGCCCGGTGTCGTTCCGGCCGACGAGCAGGTCCGCGCGCTCGTCCGGCGTCAGGATCTCCAGCAGGCGTACCGGCCGGGCCGGGTCCGCGACGACGGCGCGCAGCAGCGCGAGCAGGTGACCGGCGATGCGCTCCGCGCTCCCGCGGTCGAACGTGTCGGTGCTGTAGTTCAGGATGCCGGAGATCCCGCCCGACGCGGCGTCCTCGGCCAGGCTGAGCTCCAGGTCCACCTTGGCGACCGGCAGCAGCATCTCCTGGACCCCGACCCGCAGTCCGGGCAGCTCCAGTTCCCCGGAGGTGTTGTTCTGATACGCGAGCAGCACCTGGAACAGCGGGTTGTGCGACAGCGAGCGGTCGGCGCCGACGAGGTCGACCAGCCGCTCGAAGGGGAGGTCCTGGTGCGCGTAGGCGTCCAGGGCGGTCCGGCGGGCCCGGCGCAGCAGGTCGACGAAGCGCGGGTCGCCGGACACGTCGGTGCGCAGCACCAGGGTGTTGACGAAGAACCCGATGAGGTCGTCGGTCGCGGTGTCCGTCCGGCCCGCGACCGGCGTACCGATGGGGATGTCCGTCCCGGCGCCGAGGCGGGACAGCAGCGCGGCGAGAGCCGCCTGGAAGACCATGAACGGTGTGGTGTCGGTGGCCGCGGCGAGCTTCCGCAGGCCCGCGGCGAGTCCGGCGTCGATGGTCACCGGCACGACGGCGCCCCGGTGGGTGGCCACCGGCGGGCGCGGCCGGTCCGCCGGGAGTTCGAGCTCCCGCGGGGAACCGGCGAGCTGTTCGGCCCAGTAGGCCCGCTGCGCGGCGGCCAGGCTGCTGCCGTCCGCCTCGTCGCCCAGCAGCCGCTGCTGCCACAGCGTGTAGTCCGCGTAACTCACCGGCAGCGGCTGCCATCGCGGTGCCGCGCCCTCCAGCCGGGCCCGGTAGGCCTCGCCGAGGTCGCGGGCCAGCGGCGCCTGCGACCAGCCGTCCCCGGCGATGTGGTGCACCACGACGCACAGCACGTGCTCGTCCGGCGCGGTCCGGAAGATCCAGGCCCGTACCGGCAGGTCGCGGGCGAGGTCGAAGCCGGCCGAACCGGCCGCGTCCAGCGCGGCGTGCAGCCCGGCACCCGGTACGTCCGAGACCTCGATGTCCACCGTCGCCGACCCGGCCGGGACGACGCGCTGCCACGGCTCGCCGTCGGTGTCCGGGAACACGGTGCGCAGCGACTCGTGCCGTTCCAGCAGGTCGCCGAAGGCGGCGGTCAGCGCCGGGACGTCCAGTTCGCCGGAGAGCCGGACGGCGAAGGGGATGTTGTAGGTGGCGCTCGGCCCCTCCATCCGGTTGAGGAACCACAGCCTGCGCTGGGCGAACGACAGCGGCACCCGCTCCGGCCGGACGGCCGGGCGCAGCGGGATCCGGGCCGGGGAGGCGGTGTCGGTGAGCCGGAGGGCCAGCCGGGCCACGGTCGGTTCCTCGAAGACCCGCCGGATGGAGAGTTCGACGCCGAGGACCGAGCGCACCCGGCTGACGAGCCGGGTGGCGAGCAGCGAATGGCCGCCGAGTTCGAAGAAGTTGTCGTCGACCGACACGGAGGGCAGCCCGAGCACTTCCTCGAACAGGCCGCACAGCAGCTCCTCGTGCGGGCTGCGCGGTCCCCTGGCGTCCTGCGCCGTGTACGCGGGAGCGGGCAGGGCCTTCGTGTCGAGCTTCCCGTTGGTGGTCAGCGGCAGGGCGTCCAGGACGACGACCGGCCGCGGCACCATGTACTCCGGGAGCCGCTCGGCGGCCCAGGCGCGCAGCTCGTCCGGGTCGAGCGCGGCGCCCGCGGCCGGTACGGCGTAGCCCACGAGCTGGCGTACCCCGGGCCGGTCCTCGCGGACGAGCACGGCGCTCTGGCCGACCGCGTCATGACCGGCGAGCACGGACTCGATCTCGCCGAGCTCGATCCGGAAGCCGCGCAGCTTCACCTGCGAGTCCCGGCGGCCCACGAACTCCAGCTCCCCGTCCGGCCGCCACCGCACCACATCACCGGTCCGGTACAGCCGCGAACCCGGCTCACCGAACGGGTTCGCCACGAACCGCTCCGACGTCAGCGCCGCCCGTCCCAGGTAGCCACGGGCCAGCCCCGCTCCGGACACGTACAGCTCACCGGGCACCCCCACCGGACACAGCCGCAGGTCGCCGTCGAGGACGTACACCTGCTTGCCGTCGAAGGGGCGGCCGATCGGCACCGGGTCCGGCACGGGCACACCGGCGGTCAGCGGGTGCGCGGCGGCGATGACGGTGACCTCGGTCGGCCCGTACGCGTCCACGACCGTGATGCCGGGGCAGGCCTCCAGGACCTGGCGCACCGACGCGGCGGGCACCGCCTCACCGCCCGCCCACACCTCGCGCAGCGGCCGGAAGGTCTCCGGTGCCTCGGCGGCGATCAGCCGGAACAGGCCGGTGGTGAACAGCGCGGCGGTGACGCGGCCCTCGGTGATGGTCCTGGCGAGGGTGGCCATGTCCAGCTCGCCGGGCGGGCCGATGACCAGGGTGCCGCCGTTCAGCAGCGGGGTCCACATCTCGTACGTCGACGCGTCGAACGCGTGGGCCGAGTGCATCAGCACCCGCTCCTGCGCGCCGCCCGCGAACCGGCTGTCGGCGACCAGGTCACCGATGCCCCGGTGGGTGACGGCGACGCCCTTCGGCCGGCCCGTCGAGCCGGAGGTGTACATGACGTAGGCGATCCGCTCGGCGCCCGGCGGCATCGGCACACCGCCCTCGGGGACCGGGTGGCTCGCGGGCAGGTCCCCCTGCTCCAGGACCAGTGCGGTACCGCTGTCGCTCAGCACGTCCTCGCGCCGGGAGCGCGGCCAGCGGTGGTCGATGGGCACGTACACCGCACCGGCCCGCAGCACACCGAGCACGGCGAGCACGAAGTCGGCGGAGCGGTCCATGGCGATGCCGACGGGCTCCTCGGGGCGCACCCCGCGCTCCAGCAGCCAGGCGGCGATCTCCTCCACCCGGGCGGTCAGCTCCGCGTACGTCAGCGAGAGGCCGCCGCAGAGCACCGCCTGGCGGTCCGGGGCCTCGGCGGTGCGCAGCGCGAGCAGCTCGGGGACCGTGCGGGCCGGTACGGGGGCGGGGGCCGGGTTCCAGCCGTCGAGCAGCCGCGACCGCTCCTCGGCGGCCAGCAGTTCGATCGCCCCGGTCCGCACGGACGGGTCGTCGGCGAAGGACGTGAGCACGGCCGTCAGCCGCTCGGCGAAGCCCTCGATCTCGCTCTCGCCGAAGGCGTCGGACCGGTAGGTGAAGCGCAGTTCGAGCGAGGAGCCGGGGATGACCATGAGGGCGAGCGGGTAGTGCGCGCCGTCCGTGGAGAAGAAATCGGCGACCGACAGCCCGCCGGGCAGGGACAGCGCCGCCGGGTCGACCGGGAAGTTCTCCAGCACGGTGAGGGTGTCGAACAGGTCGCCGTGCCCGGCCGCCCGCTGGATGTCCGCCAGTCCGAGGTGCTGATGGGCCATCAGCGTCTGCTGCTCGTCCTGGAGCCGTCCGCAGAGCGCGAGGAGCGATTCCTCGCGCCTGATCCGGACCCGTACGGGCACGGTGTTGAGGAAGAGCCCGACCATGGTGTGCACACCGGGGATCTCCGGCGAACGCCCGGCCAGCGTCATCCCGAAGGTGACGTCCCGGCGGTCGGTGAGCCTGCTCAGCACCAGCCCCCACGCGGCCTGCACCACGGTGTTGAGGGTGACGCCGTGCTCGCGGGCCCGCTCGGTCAGCCGCCGTGTCGTTTCCGGCGGGAGGAGGCGGCCGACCCTGCTGGGCAGCACCGACGTGGAACGGTCGTCGGACATCGCGGCCAGCAGCGTCGGCTCCTCCAGACCGTCCAGGGCCCGGCGCCAGGCACCGGCGGCGGCTTCGCGGTCCTGCCGGGCGAGCCAGGCCAGGTGGTAGCGGTAGGGAGTCACCGGGGGCAGCGCGGAGGCGTCGCCGCCCGTCGCGTACAGCTCGAACAGCTCGCGCACCAGGACCGGTGCCGACCAGCCGTCCAGCAGGATGTGGTGGTTGGTCACCAGCAGCCGGTGCCTGCCGTCCGCGACCCGGACCACGGTGAACCGCAGCAGCGGCGGAGTGCGCAGGTCGAAGCGGGCCGCGCGGTCGCGTTCGGTGATCCCGCGCAGCTCCGCCTCCCGCTCCTGCTCGGGCATCCCGGTCAGGTCGTGCTCGTGCCAGGGCAGTTCGACGGCCTTCGGGATGAACTGGAGCGCACGCGGGCCCTCGTGCCGGAACCCGGCGCGCAGGTTTCCGTGCCGCTCCAGCAGGGCGCCCGCCGCGGAGCGCAGGGCCGGCACGTCGAGCGGGCCGTCGATGTCCATGCCGAGCTGCATGACATAGACGTCCGGACCCGACCGGTCGTCGTACTGCGCGTGAAAGAGGAGGCCCTCCTGGAGTGGGGTGAGCGGCAGTACGGCTTCCAGCGACGCGTTGTCCTTCGTGCTCATTCCGAGATGCTCCATTTCGACTCGAACTGATCGAGTTCGTCCTGCGAGACCAGGTCCATGTCCCATTCGCCGCCCGCCACCGGGTCCGGCCCGCCGGCCTCCGGCACGGCGATCGCGGCGAGGGCCCGCACGGTGCGGTGGGCGAACACGTCCTGCGGGGTGAACCGGAGCCCCTCGGCGCGGGCCCGGCTGACGAGTTGGATCGACACGATGCTGTCGCCGCCCTGGCGGAAGAAGTCGTCGTCCACACCGGCCCGGGGAAGCCCGAGCACCTCGGCGAAGAGCCGGGCGACCGTCTTCTCCTGGGGGGTGACGGGTGCCGCGTCCGAGGCGGGCGCCGTCGCCTCGGGAGCGGGCAGGGCCCGGTGGTCGAGCTTGCCGTTCAGGGTGACGGGCAGGGCGTCCAGCAGGACCAGCGCGGCGGGCACCATGTGGTCGGGCAGCCGCTCGGCCAGCGCGCCGCGCAGCTCGGCGACCAGGGCGCCGCTCCTGCGGCCCACGAGCGGGTCGTTCGCGTACCGCCGCGGCGCCTCGCCCGGGAGGTACAGGTCCCGGTAGGCGGGCACCGCCGCGCTCGCGGCACCGTCCGTCCCCGCACCGTCCGCACCGGGCTCCGGTACGAACACGGCGTCCAGCCGGCCGTCGTCGGCCCCGGGCGTCCAGGTGATCAGCGCCCGGTAGCCGTGGGGCGAGCCCACCTCGTGCAGGGCCGTGACGTCGACGTCCGCCGTCGCGGGTCCCCCGGTCCCGGCCGCCAGGGCCAGGTCCGCGCCGAGCCGGCCGTTGGGGATGCCGGTCACCCGCAGGGCGGCCGGCTTCTCCTCGCGCAGCCGGGCGGCCAGCCCGTCCAGGCCGCCGGTCCGCTCCCAGGCGAGGGAAGGTGCCGCCGCCAGGGAGACCGGGGCGGCCGGCCGCTTGTGCAGCACCACGTCGTAGCGGTAGCGGCTGAGCTCGTTGGCGTACTCCCCGCGCTTGATCCGGATGTCCGCGCCGCCGAAGCCGTCCAGCACGGCGCCGAGCGTGTCGAACAGGCCCGGATCGACGAGGAGTTCGGTCTCGCGCTCGACGGCGCGGTCCACCGCGTGCCGGGTGGCGTCGGCGCCGTCCCCGGGGTGGGCCAGCAGATGGACGGCCGTCCGCATGCGGCGCAGCAGCCGCAGGTCACGGATGTCGCCGAGGAAGACCGCGCCGGTGTCGCCGAGCAGGGAGAAGGCCTTCTCGATGACCTCGGTCAGGTAGTCCACGCCCGGGAAGTACTGCGCCACCGAGTTGATCACCACGGTGTCGAAGGTCCCCGCCGGCAGTTCGTCCAGCGCATGGGCCGCGGCGGCGGTGAACCGGGTGCGCTCCGCCAGGACCGGATCCTGCCCGGTCTGCCGCCGCAGGGTGGCGATCACCTCGCCGGACAGGTCGGTGCCCCAGTAGAGATCCACATGGGGCGCGACCGGGGCCATGATCAGCCCGGCGCCGACGCCGATCTCCAGCACCCGGCGCGGCCGCAGCTCCAGAATCCGGTCGACGGTCGCGGCACGCCAGGCCCGCATCTGAGCCTCCGGCAGCTCCGAACCGTCGTAACTGCTGTGCCAGCCGCTGAAGTTCTCACCCAGCGCCGGTCCGTCCTGCCGGTCCGACGCGCTGTACACCTCGTCGTTGATGACCTGCCACTTGTCGACCTGGTCGGTCTCCAGGCCGGTGTCACGGGCGCCGTCCCCCTGTCCGGCGGGCACCACATAGCCGACCAGCCTGCGCTCGCCGGGCCGGTCCTCCCGGACCACGACGGCGGCCGACTCCACCTGCGGCTGATCGGTCAGCACTCCGGTGATCTCGCCCAGCTCCACCCGGAAGCCGCGCAGTTTCACCTGGTCGTCGGCCCGGCCGACGAACTCCAGCGTCCCGTCGGCACGTCGGCGCACCACATCGCCGGTGCGGTACATCCGCTCCCCGGCCGCGCCGAACGGCGCGGCGACGAAGCGCTCCGAGGTGAGTCCCGGGCGCCCGAGGTAGCCGCGTGCCAGGTTGACCCCGGACACGTACAGCTCGCCGAGGACACCGGGCGGGACCGGGCTGAGCTTCGCGTCCAGCACGTACACCCGCGCGTTGCTGATCGGGGTGCCGATCGGCGGGGCGAGCGCCCCGGCCAGCGGCTCGCTCATGGTGGCGCAGACCGTCGTCTCGGTGGGGCCGTACGCGTTGATCATGCGACGGCCGGCCGACCAGATCCCGGCCAGTTCCGCCGAGCACGCCTCACCGGCGACCGTCAGGACCATGTCCGCCGGTACGGCGGCCGGGTCCAGGCCGGTCAGCGCGATCGGCGGGATCGTGGCGTGGGTGATCCGCCGGGCGGTCAGGAACCGGGCCAGCTCGTCGCCGAGCAGCAGACCCCGGTCCACCGGGAGCACCAGCGTGGCACCGGTGAGCAGCGCGATGCAGGTCTCGGACACCGCGGCGTCGAAGCTCGGCGCCGCGTACTGGATCACCCGGCTGTCCGGCCGGACCGCGAACCGCTCGCCCTGCGCGGCGGCCAGGTTGCCGATGCCCCGGTGCGTCACCACGACGCCCTTGGGCACCCCGGTCGAGCCGGAAGTGTAGATGACGTAGGCGGCGTGGCCGGGAACGGCGGGCACCCGGCGGTCCGCGTCGGCGGGCGGGGCCGCGGGCCGGGCCGCGACCACGGCGGCCGTCCCCGGATCGTCGAGCACGGTCACCGGCACGTCCGGCACGACCTCGGCGGCCAGGTCCGCCACCGCGCGGGTGGTCAGCAGCAGCGCGGGCGCGGAGTCCCGGGCCATGAAGGCGACCCGCTCGCGCGGGTAGCCGGGGTCCACCGGTACGAACGCGGCGCCCGCCGTGACCACGGCGAGCTGCGCCACGAGGAGGTCCAGCGACTTCGGCATGACCAGCATGACCCGGTCCTCGGCGCCGATGCCGAGCGAGATCAGGTGCCGGGCCAGCCGGTTGACCCGCTCGCCCAGTTCGGCGTACCGCAGCTCCTGCTCACCGGCCACCACCGCGAGGGCGCCGGGGGTGCGCAGCACCTGGGCGGCGAAGAGTCCGGCCAGCGTGCCGGAGGGGACCTCGCACGCGGTGTCGTTCCAGGTGACCAGGATCCGCTCGCGCTCCTGGGCGTCCAGCACCTCCAGCTCGCCGAGGCGGGATTGGGGCGCTCCGGTCGCCTGGTCCAGCAGTCGCGTCAGCCTGCTGATGAGCAGTTCGACGGTCTCCCGGTCGTACAGGTCGGTCGCGTACTCGACGGCGCAGGTCGTGTAGGCCGGGATGTCGCCCTCGGCCGGCACCTCGCGGAAGTCGAAGAGCAGGTCCAGCTTGGCGGTGTGGGTGACGGCGGGCTCGATCCACGCGTCGAGACCGGGCAGGTCCAGGGCCGGGGTCCGGTTGTTCTGGAAGCCGAGGCCGATCTGGATGAGCGGGTGCCGGCCGGCCGAGCGCTCCGGGTTGACGGCCTCCACCAGCCGTTCGAAGGGCAGGTCCTGGTTGGCGAAGGCGGCCAGACCGTCGGCGCGGGCCCTGCCCAGCAGATCGGCGAAGGTGGGGTCACCGGTGAGGTCGGTACGCATCACCAGGGTGTTGACCAGGAAGCCGACCAGATGGTCGAGCGCCTCGTCGGTCCGCCCCGCGATCGAGATGCCGAGCGGGATGTCCGCACCCGCGCCGAGCTTGCTCAGCAGCGCGGCCAGCGCGGTCTGCACCACCATGAACGGGCTCACGTCGTGCTCGCGCGAGCACCGGGTCAGCCGCTGGTGCAGTTCGGCCGGGAGATCGAAGCGCAGCGTCTCCCCGCGGTAGGACGCGACGGCCGGCCGGGGCCGGTCGGTGGGCAGGGTTACCTCCTCGGGCAGCCCCCGCAGGTACCGCTTCCAGAAGGCGAGCTGGCCCGCGATCGCGGAGCCCGGGGTGTCCTCGTCGCCCAGGATCTCGCGCTGCCACAGGGTGTAGTCCGCGTAACTCACCGGCAGCGGCTCCCACTCGGGGAGCTCGCCCCGGCAGCGGGCGGTGTAGGCGGTCTGGAGGTCGCGGGTGAGCGGCACCAGGGACCAGCCGTCGCCGGCGATGTGGTGCACCGGCATGAGCAGCGCGTGTTCCCGCTCCGGCATGACGAACAGGTGCGCGCGGACGGGCGCCTCGGTGGCCAGGTCGAAGCCGATGGCGGCACGCGCCGTCATCGCCCCGGCCAGGTCGCCGGGGGCGATCTCGGTGACGCCCATGACCGGTGTCGCCTCCGCGGCGGACAGGATGTGCTGGCGCGGGGTGCCGTCACGGTCGGGGAAGACGGTGCGCAGGCTCTCGTGGCGGGCGACCACGTCACCGATCGCGGCCTGGAGCGCCGCACGGTCCAGGGAACCGTTCAGCCGGATCACCAGCGGGATGTTGTAGGTGCCGGAGCCGCCGTCGATCTTGTCGATGAACCACAGCCGCAGCTGGGCGAAGGAGAGCGGGATCTCCTCCGGCTTGTCCCTCGGGGTGAGCGGCCGGCGGGCCTCGGGCATGTCACCGTTGCCGGCGAGCCAGCCGATCAGCGCCGCCGGGGTGGGCGCCTCGAACACGGTACGGATGGCGAGTTCGACGCCGAACGCCGCGCGCACCCGGCTGACCAGCCGTGTCGCCAGCAGCGAATGCCCGCCCAGGTCGAAGAAGTTGTCGTCCATCGAGACCGAGGGCACGCCCAGGATCTCCGCGAAGAGACCGCAGAAGATCTCTTCCTCGGGGGTACGGGGCGGCCGTCCGCCGAGACTGCCCGTGAGGTCCGGGGCGGGCAGCGCCCGGGTGTCGAGCTTGCCGTTCCCTGTCAGGGGCAGCGCGTCCAGCTGCACGAACCAGCTCGGCACCATGTGCTCGGGCAGGGCGGCGGCCGCGTGCTTGCGCAGGTCCGTGGTGTCCAGGACGGTCCGGCCGCCCACGACATAGGCCACCAGCCGCTGGTCGTCGGGGGTGTCCTCGCGGACGACGACCGCCGCCTGCCGGACATCGGGGTGCCGCAGCACGGCGGCCTCGATCTCGCCCGGTTCGATCCGGAAGCCGCGGATCTTGACCTGCTGGTCCGCGCGCCCCAGGTACTCCAGGCTGGCGCTGCCGTCCACGGCCCAGCGGGCCAGGTCACCGGAGCGGTACATGCGCTGCCCCGCCGGGCCGAAGGGGTCAGCGACGAACCGGGAGCAGCTCAGACCGGGCCGGCCCAGATAGCCGTCGGCCACCCCGGGTCCGCCGACGTACATCTCCCCGGCCGTACCGGGCGGGACCGGGCGCAGCGCGGTGTCCAGCACATAGAGGCGCAGATCGCCGAGGCCCAGGCCGATCATGCTGCCGGCGCCGGCCGACGCGTCGGCCGCCTCCAGCGTCAGCGCCGTGGTGTGCACCGTGGTCTCGGTGATGCCGTACATGTTGACCAGTCGCGGCGCGTCCTCGGCGTGCCGCCCGTACCACTCGGCCAGCCTGCCGAACTCCAGCGGCGCACCGCCGAACACGACCAGCCGCAGACTGAGCGCCTGTCCGGTCTCCGGGTCGTCCCGGTCCGCCTGGACCAGCTGGTGGAACGCCGAGGGCGTCTGGTTGAGGACGGTCACCCGCTCCCGCACGAGCAGCCGCAGGAACTCCTCCGGCGAACGGCTCACCGCGAACGGCACCACCACGAGCTTCCCGCCGTGCAGCAGGGCGCCCCAGATCTCCCACACCGAGAAGTCGAACGCGTAGGAGTGGAAGAGCGACCACACGTCGTCCGGCCCGAAGCCGGTCCAGCCCGCGGTCGTCCCGAAGAGCCGGATCACGTTCCGGTGGGCGACCACGACCCCCTTGGGCCTGCCGGTCGATCCGGAGGTGTAGATGACGTACGCCGCCTGGTCGGGCAGGACGGGACCGCCGCGCTCGTCGTCGCGCACCGGGGTGTCCGCGAGGGCGTCGAGCTCGGCCGCCGTCTCCGGGCGGTCCAGCCCGATCTCCGGTGTCCGCACATCCAGCCGGGCGAAGGAGTCGCGCCGCGCGGTGACCACCGCGGCGGGGGCGGCGTCGCCCAGCATGTACGCCACCCGGTCCGCGGGGTACTCGGGGTCGATCGGCAGATACGCGGCGCCCGCCTTCAGCGTCGCCAGCAGCGCCACCGCCATGTCCACCGAGCGCGGCATCGCCAGCGCGACGAGCTGCCCGCGGCGGACGCCCCGGGAGATCAGCAGACGGGCCAGCCGGCTGGAGCGCGCGTCCAGTTCGCGGTAGGTCAGCCCCGGGCTGCCGGAGCCGTCGGGGCAGACCACCGCCGTGCGGTCCGGGTACGCGGCGGCCGCGACGGCGAACCGCTCGGGCAGGGTGGCGTCCGTGGCCGCGGCCGGGGTGCGGCCGGCGCCGCCCCACTCGCCGACCAGCCGGTCCAGTGTCGCGGGCTCCACGACGTCCAGGGCGCCGATCGGACGGTCCGGGTGCGCGGCCAGCTCGCCGAGCAGCCGGATGATCAGCCGGTGGTGCTGCCGCACCGCGTCGGTGCTGTAGACGTCCGGGTTCGCCGAGACGTCCAGCTGGAAGCCACCGTCCGTCCGGCCGACGACGATCAGCGAGAAGTCGTCGTCGTGCCCGGCCATCAGCGGGTGCAGGGTCGTCGGCAGATCCGCGAAGCGCAGCGCCGGAGCGACGACGTGCAGATTGAGCCGGGGTCCGAGCAGCCGGCCGTCGGAGCCGAGGAGCCTGAGGTCGCGCCGCAGGTCCTCGTAGCGGTAGCGCTTGTGCCGCGAGACGGCCCGCATGCGCTGATGCGCGTGCCGGACGAGCTCCGCGGCCGTCATGTCGGGGCGCACGGTCAGCCGCACCCCGACCACGTTGGACACCATGCCGGGCACGGTGCGCCCCGCGGCCGTCGTACGGGCGGCGACGGAGAGGGCGATCACCACATCGCTGTTGCCGGTGATCCGGCTGGTGTACGCGGCGACGGCCGCCAGCATGGCGGCCGGCCAGCCGACACGGCCGGCGCGGGCGACGTCGCGGACCTGGTTGCCCACCTCGGCCGTGACATGACGGGTCCCGCGCACCAGGTCGGCCGGCAGCGCCGTGGGGCGGTCGCCGAGGCTCACGGCGACCGGCCTGTCCGCGAACTCCCCGGTCCAGAAGTCCCGGTCGGAGGTGAACTCCTCGGATCCCCGGTAGGCCCGCTCGTCCTCGATCAGCTCGCGCAGCGGCGGGAACGCGCCTTCGGCGGTGTCCTCCCCCGCGACCAGACGGGTGTAGACCTCGGCCAGCCGGGAGGCGATGAGACTCGCGCCGAAGCTGTCCATCAGCAGGTGGTGGTAGCGGTAGTAGAAGCGGAAGCGGTCCTCGGCGACCTTGATGAGCGCGAAGCGGTACAGCGTGCCGCCGACCACCTCCACCGGGGCGCCCGCGTCCGCCCACATCCAGGCGTCGGCCTTCTCCTCCGGGCGCTCCTCGGCCGTGAAGTCCAGGACGTGCACGGGCTGCGCCGACCAGTCGGTGACCGGCTCGATCACCTGCACCGGGCCGGAGCCGTCGTCGGCGAAGCGGGCCCGGACGGCCTCGGTCTCGATGACGATCTGCCGCATGGCGGCGGTGAACAGCGGGGCATCGACGGCTCCCGCCATGTCCAGGTAGAGAGCCGCGTTGAACGTCGCGTTCGGACCGCTCAGGCTCTGCGCGTACCAGATTCCGGCCTGGCCGGCGGTCAGCGGCAGAACCGTGGCTGACGAGTCAGACATCTGTCCTCTGTTTCTTCGGGCCGGGCCGGCCGGGGCTCGCGCCGCTCTCATGAGGCGTACGCGGCAACGCCGTTCGTCTGTGAACCGGTTCCGCCGACGGCGGTCGATCAACGTTCAGTAAACGAATACACGTCCGGACAAGCCCTGTCGCAGGCCGCTGCAATTACCGGAAACGGATCTTCTCCCCGGCGCCGAAGGAATTCAGATTCTTCGAACCGGGCCGGGTTGCAGCAAGTGGCAAGCGTCCGGGGCGGGCGGGAATTCCGTCCGTAGCATCACGTCGAGCAGACCCATGACCACGACAAAGACAGGGAATACCCCTATGACCGACGCCATGGAGAAGCAGGCAACCTGCCCCGTCGCCCCGCGCGGCTGGCCCAACCCTCTTCTGCCTGAGTACGACCAGGTGCCGGCGGGACGTCCGCTGACCCAGGTGACCATGCCGTCGGGCAGCAAGGCGTGGCTGGTCTCGCAGCACGACCACATCCAGCGGCTGCTGGCGGACAACCGGTTCAGCGTGGAGCCGCACCCCACGTTCCCCATCAGGTTCCCCGCGCCGCAGGAACTGCTGGACATGATCGCCCGCGACTCGAAGAACCTGCTGGTGACCATGGACCCGCCGCGGCACACCCGCGTGCGTCAGATGGCGCTGCCGGACTTCACCATCAAGGCCGTCGAGAAGCTGCGCCCCGGGGTGCAGGCGCTCATCGACCACTACCTGGACGCGATGGAGACCGCCGGCGGTCCCACCGACCTGGTCCAGGCGCTGGCCCTGCCGCTGCCGGCCCAGGTGATCTGCGAGCTGGCCGGCATACCCGAGTCCGAGCGGGAGGTGTTCACCCGCAACGCCGCGATCATGGTGGGCACGCGGCACTCGTACACCATGGACGAGAAGATGGCCGCCAACAACGAGCTGATGGCGTACTTCGCGACCCTGGTGACCGAGAAGCGGCAGAACCCCACCGACGACATGCTCGGCAACTTCATCACCCGGGCCGGAAAGACCGACGAGTTCGACCACCACGGTCTGACGCTGATGACGAAGATGCTGCTGCTCGCGGGTTACGAGTTCATCGTGAACCGCATCGCGCTCGGCACCCAGACGCTCCTGGACCACCCGGAGCAGCTCAAGGCGCTCCAGGCCGATCCCGCGGGGCTCATGCCGAAGACCGTGAACGAGGTGCTGCGCTACTTCAGCCTCGTCGACGAGGTCCTCGCCCGGGTGGCGCTGGCCGATGTGGAGATCGACGGTGTGACCATCAAGGAGGGCGAGGGCATCCTCGTGCTCAAGGGTCTCGGCGACCGCGACCCGTCCAAGTACGCGGACCCGGACGCGTTCGACATCCACCGCGACTCGCGGGACCACCTCGCCTTCGGCTACGGCGTCCACCAGTGCCTCGGCCAGCACGTCGCGCGGCTGATGATGGAGCTCTGCTTCACCTCGCTCTTCGCCCGGTTCCCCGGGCTGCACGTGGTGGAGTCCGACGAGCCGATCGAGCTCATCGACGGGCTGCCGCCGGTCCACAAGCTCGTGGTCGGCTGGTGAGCGCGATGAAGGTACATGTGGACCGTGACCGCTGCATCGGAGCCGGACTGTGCGTGATGAGCGCACCCGCGATCTTCGACCAGCGGGAGGAGGACGGCCTGGTGGTCCTGCTGAACGACAGCCCTTCGGACGCCGACGCCGAGCACACGCGCAAGCTCGTCGAACACATCTGTCCGTCGAAGGCCATCCGCTTCACCGACGGCTGAGAGCCCCTCGGGTCCCACCTCCCGGAGCCGATCCCGCGGGTCCGCTGCCGCACCCGCGGCACCGGGCCCGCCGCCCTGCCCGTACCGCACCCCTTCGGGGCGTCGACCAGAGTGGACCGCACACATGACACGACCCAGCAGCTGGAAGGTCCTCAACGCGGGCCAGGGCGGTGACCTCGTCCTCGCCGTCGACTTCGCGACCACGGGGCGTTCCGACTCCAGCTTCTCCGACCTCGCCCCGCTGCTCGACCCGCGGCTCACGGTCTGGGAGACCCGTCAGCCGGACACCGGCAGCGCGATGTCCGCGCGGGACTACATCGCGCTGTGGGCCCGGGAGGCCGAGGACAGCGGCCGCACGGTCCGGGCGGTGCTCGGCTACTGCGCGGGCAGCGTCTTCGCCGGTGAGCTGGCCGCCGGGATCGCCGGGCGGCAGGCCGAGCCGCCGCGCCTGGTGGTCTTCGACCCCGAGGTGCCCACCCCGGACGGCCTGGACCGGGACTTCGCCGCCATGATGGGCCAGTTCGCCTCGGTGCTCTCCGCCGACGAGGTGAGCGCCGCCCGGCGGGCCGCGGCGGCCGCGCGGACGAGCACCCCCGACTTCGCCGCCTTCGGCGACGAACTGGTGCGGATCTTCCGGGAGCAGGCCGGCGCCGCGTTCGCCCGCGAGGAGCTGGACACCGACCTGCTGGAGGAGTTCGCCGCCGTCTTCCGGTCGTTCGTGTCGTACCTGGACGCGGCGCGGCAGATCGACCCGGCCGCCGCCTGGCGCACCGCCACGGCGGTCGGCTCCCGGCAGCCGTCCGAGGGCGCCCTGCTGGCCGCACGGTCCGTGGACATCCCCGTCGACCACGTGGACATCCTGCGCAGCCGTCTGACGGCGGACGCCGTCGGGGAGATCCTCACGGGCGCCGCCGCGACCTGACCGATGACGGGAAACGGCCCGCCCCCGCGGTCCGGGAGATGTTCTCCCGGACCGCGGGGGCGGGCCTCTCCGTCCACCCGGCGGGCTCTCAGAACGCCCCGGCCGTCCGCCGGTCGACCTGTGTGCGCGGCCTGCTCGAACCGATGAGCGCGCCGACCGTCATGACGCAGCGGTCCCCGTCCCAGGTCTGCCCGGACACGAAGACGTTGTTGGCCATCAGCCGGTCGATACGGGCCACATGGCGCAGCACCGCCCCCGGCCGGACCTCCCCGGCGAACCGGCAGTGCCGGAAGGCCGCGGCCACCGGCACGCCCTCGGCGGTGCCCGTCGCCAGCCACAGGAGCACCGAGGACTGCCCGAAGGACTCCAGCATCAGCGCCCTGGGGAACATGTACCGCGACAGCGGCAGACCGTCGGCCATCGACGCGTAGCAGGGCTCGGAGCCGGAGACGGCCTTGACCGTCGTGATCTCCCGGCCCGGCCGGAAGGACTCGACCCGGTCCACCAGGAGCATGGGGTGCCGTACGGGCAGCCGGTCCAGGATCTCCGTGTAGTCCGGTCCGCACACGGCGGCCGGCGCGGGAGCGTGCTCGCCCTCCGCCGCCAGCGACGCCCCGGCCGGCCCGGCGTCGCCGAGCACCACCTTCACCGCCACGACCGGGGTGCCGTCCTGCCGCACCCCGTCGGCGGTGACCCGCCACCGCCCCGCGCCGTCCTCGCCCGCCGTGACGTCCAGGCAAATCTCGTCGCCGCCCTGCATGGGCGCCAGCCACCGGCCGGACACGACCTCCACCAGGTTCAGCGGTTCCCCGGCGCCGAGCAGACCCGTCACCGCCTGCCGGATCCCTTCGAGCACGAACACGGCGGGCAGCAGCGTGAGTCCGGGGAAGTGCCCGGACATGTAGGGGTCCTCGGGATCGACGGTCTTGAACACCCGGAAGCGGTGCTCGGGTGCGCCCCGGAGCACTTCCAGCCGGTCGACCGCGCGCAGCGGTGTCGCGAAGGTCCGGGGTGCCCCGTCCGGCGGGGCGGTCCGGGGCACGGCCGTGCCGGTCACACGAACCACACCTGGTCGTACTCCGGCCAGCGGACCGCCAGGTCCGCCGAGGCGATGCAGGTGACTCCGGGCACCAACCGGTCCTTGGAGACGCCGAGTCGGTCCAGGGCCTCCTCGTCCACGAAGACCTCGAAGCCGGCGGCGATCAGATCGCGCACGGAGCCGCGGTAGTCCGGCAGCGTGTCCAGGACCATCGAGCCGATCGTCACGGACGGGACGTAGACGCTCTCCTCGACAGCCATCGTCACCGTCGCGCCGCGCAGCGCCAGATCCACCCGCTCGAACTGGCCGTGCAGATCGAGCAGTCCGTACAGCGGGTGGAAGAACTGGACCTCGACGGCGCCCCGGTAGGCGCGGTCGATGACGCAGAGCACGCGCTCGCGGGGCTTCGCCCCCTGGGTGGTGGTCATCAGGCTCCCCCGAGGTAGAGCGTCTGCCGGGCACCGGCCATGGTTCCCGCCAGCCGGAGCGGTGACCGGTGCCGCACCTGCGGGATGTGGTGGGTCGCGCCGCGTTCCTCGCTGCACGCCGTGCACGCGATCCACGCGAAGCGGCCGCCGCTGTCGGCGGTCAGCCGCCGGACGATCGCGGCGGAGGAGGGGTAATGCCCCTCGGGGTCACGGGTGTTCGGCAGCTTGGTGTCGCCGAAGGTGTCCTGGGTGAGCATGTTGGCGTAGCCGCAGGCCCAGACCCGTACCGAGCCGCCGTTGTCAAGGACCGCGTGCGAGAGCCGCAGCGCGGAGGTCACCACGTCACCGGAGTGCGGGGCGGCCGTCAGGATGAGCAGCAGGTCCCACATCCGGCGTTTCATCGGGGTCCCCATCAGTGCCACACACCTCTGCAGTCGTCCTCGGCCAGTGCCGCCGCGACGGTCCCCATGCCGGCGAGTCTCACGTGCGGCGACAGCTTCGTGCCGCCGAGCGCGCGCTGCGCCGCCGAGAAGTCGTCCACGAGGATCTCGACCCCGGCTTCGGCGAGCCGCTCGATCTCGGGCGCTCCGGTGCCCGCAGCACTGAGCACACCGTCCTCGACGAGATAGACCCGGACACGGTGGCCCGCCGCGGCGAGCGCCGCGGCGTCCAGCAGGAAGGTGCCCGCGTTCGGCCCCGCCCAGTTCCCCTTGCTCTCGATCAGGAAATAGGAGACGGCATTCCCGCCGGTGTCCGGCGAACCGGCCGGCCGCGTGTCCATCAACCGGCCAGCTTCCTGCTGAGCAGGCCACAGATATCGGGAAACGTACGGAGCTGTACGAGCTCCTCCTCGGGAATCCTGATCTCGTAGCGCTGTTCCAGCGTGACCGCGAGTTCCAGTGCCACCACCGAGTCGACCCCGAGTTCCTCGATGAAGAGGGCATCGTCGGTCAGCGCCGAGGATTCGACGTCCAGGGTGTCCGCCACCAGCTCCCGGAGCTCCGACGTGTTCAGCGCGCTTTCGACACTCACCGGATTCCCTTTCTTTTAGGGCTATGCACATGGAATTCGCGGTGTTCCGCGCCCATCACTTCCGGACAGCCCTTACGGTGCCGGATTCTCGCGCCGATGGTATTGCAGGGCCATGACGGGCGAGGAGGTATGCGAGTGATTACTGCAGGTACTTGCAAGCACGGCCGCCGCGCCTCTTTACCAAAGGCACCCTGATCCGTATCGGTCAATTGTTTTCGCATGTTCCAGGAAGCGAGGTGCACCGGTGACGGTGGTGATCACGGGGCTGGGAGCGGTCACCTGCTTCGGCGCCGGAGTGGACAGGCTGTGGGACGGTCTGCTGCGCGCCGACCGGCTGCCGGTGCCCGCTCCGGACGCCTGCGGTCTGCCGGAGCACCCGCGTCTGTACGCGGCGGCCGTGCCCGCGGGGAGCCGTGACGAGCAGGGCGGCGATCCGCCCGGCCGGACCGCCGCCCTGCTCGTCACGGCCGTGGCGGAGGCCGTCGCCGAGGCCGGGCTGACCCGCGAGGACCTGTCCGACGCGGGCCTGACCGTCGGCACCTCGCTCGGCGACATCGACCTGGCGGAGGGACCCGGCTCCCCCGGCCGCCCGCTCGCCACGCACCGTGTGGCCGCCGTGGTCGCCGGCCGCTTCGGGATCGGCGGGCCCGGCCACACCCTCTCGACGGCCTGTTCCGCCGGGACCTACGCGGTGAGCTGGGGCGCCGAGCTGATCGGGACCGGGCAGGCCGATATCGTCATCGCCTGCGGCGGCGACGCCTTCTCGCGGGTCGCGGTCGGCACACTGCACCGGTTCGGGCTGCTGGACCCCGAGTGCTGCCGCCCCTTCGACACGGACCGCGCGGGCATGGTCACCGGTGAGGGCGCGGCCGCCGTGGTGCTGGAGTCGGCCGAGTCCGCCCGGCGCCGGGGCGTCACCGCGCAGGCGGTACTCGCCGGGCAGGGCTGGAGCTGCGACGCCCACCACCCGATGGCCCCGGAGCCGTCCGGCGAGCAGCTGAGCCGGTCGGTCGCCCAGGCCCTCGCCACCACCACCGGCACCCCCGGGGCCGTGGTGCTGCACCGCGCCGGGGTGGCGCTCAACGACTCCGTGGAGAGCACCGCCATCAGCGAGGCCGTGGCCGCCGCCGGGGGCGACGCCGGAAGGATCGCCGGATACGCGCCGAAGGCCGTGATGGGCCACACCGCGGGCGCCGCGGGGGTCTTCGGCTGTGTGATCGCGGCCCGGATCCTGCGCCACGGACTGGTTCCGCCGAACGCCCATGTCGCCACCGTCGACCCCGCGTCACCGATGGCGGTCCCCCTGAACGCGCCGGTCGCGCTGGACCGGCCGTCCGTGCTGGTGAGCGGGACCGGTTTCGGGGGCAACAACGCCGTGCTCGCCTGGGAGGCCGCCGGATGAACATCCTGATCACCTCCGCGGGCGCCGTCGCCCAGGAACCCCCGGCCGCCGGGGCGGACGGGGAAGGGGCCGACGCGCCCTGGTTCGATCCCGCCGGACATCTCGGCCGGCGTGGATGGAAGTACTTCAGTCCGGCCACCCGCTACCTCCTGGCGGCCGGCAACCGGGCACTCGGCAGGCGCCACGACGACCCGCCCCTCACCGGCCGGCCGAGCCTGCGCCTCGGTGTGGTCACCGGAACCCAGTACGCGATCGCCCATGTGCACCGGCGGATGGACGGCATCCTGCGCACCGAGGGCGTACGGGGCATCAGCCCGGCCGAGGTGCCCGGCTTCTCGATGAGCACCCCCGGCAGCCAGCTGGCCATCACCGCCGGCGCCCGCGCGTTCTCCGTCACCCTGACCAACCCGGTCACCGCGGGCCTGGAGGCGGTGCACTTCGCGGTGACCGCGCTGCGTACCGGCCGGGCCGACCGGGTGGTGGCCGCGGCCACCGACCGGGCGCCCACCGGGGACGGCCGCGGCGGCCAGTACGACGCCGCCGCCGCGGTCGTCCTCTCGGCGGCGGCACCGGACGTGGCCGGCCCGGCCACCGCTCTCGCCGGGATCACCGGCGGGCTCTCCCGGTTCGTCCCCCGGGGCATCGACGGCTCCTGGGACCCGGCCGCGCTGCTGGTGACCGGCAGACGGCTCGCGGCCCTGGCCGACGGCCCCGCCGGGACGGACGGCGTGCGGGTGGTCGTCAGCGCACCCGCCGGCGCCGCGGAATTCGGCGCCGCGGTCCTCGACGCCGTCGGGGCGGCCCGCGGTCCCGTACGCGCGCCGGACGGGGCGCTCGTCGAGGCCCGGCACTGCTCGGTGTCGGGGATGCTGGAGCTGATCGCGCTGGCACGGTCGGGGGGACCCGCGCTGCTGATATCCGTATCGGAGTCCGGGCATCTCACCGCCATAGCACTCGACGGTCCCGCCCGAACCCGATTTCACAAAACCAGTGAAAAGCACATACCGCAATAAGCGGGTAGAAACTTTGACCGTGGATCATGGCTCGGATATTGTGCCCGCATGACAGTAATGGTGGCTCAGCCGACCTCACGACTGCTCAAGATACGCAGAATCGCCGGATACGGAACCGCCACCGCGGTCATGCCGTACATGCTGATCAAAATTGCCTGGACGTTCGGTCTCTTTCTTCCGACCGAGGAAATGGGCGAGGCGGACTGGCGTGCCATCAATGGGACGACGGCGGTTCTCGCCGCGGTGGGCATCCTGCTGGCGGTGGCGTTCATGCGCCCCTGGGGCGAGCGGCTTCCCGCCTGGCTGATCACCCTGCCGGTATGGGTGGGCACCGGCCTGCTCGTGCCCATGCTGGTGCTGGCGCCGATCCTCGGCCCGGCCGCCATGTCCCGGGACGAACAGGCGGACTCCTCCACCGACCTCTGGGTCTACGAGCAGGTCTTCGTCATGATCTCGCTGGTGGGCGTCGGCATCGGACTCCCCCTCGCCCTGGCCGGATACGCCAGGGCACGCTGGCCGGAGGCGCTGAGCGGTCCGGTCGACTGCGGGGACGCGCCGGGAGGCACCCGGGCGTTGCAGACGACCGTGGCCCGGCTGCTCGCCGCCGGCTGCGCCGTGCTCGGCGTCATCAAGCTGTTCTGGGCGGCCGGCGGTACGGCCGGGCTCGACGCCGGCAGCCTGGTCCACCGCGACATGTGGTGGCATCTGCTGTCGCTGAGCACCGGTGTCTGGGCCTTCGCCGGGGCCTGGGGCCTGCTGGTACTGACGAGCCGTCGGGGAGCGAAGAAGTTCCTGCCTCCCATGGCGGCGGCCTGGATCTCCTCGGGCATGCTCTTCTCGTACAGCCTCTACAGCCTGCTCACCAATCTCGGCACGAAGCGGCCCGCCCCGGAGAACGAACTGTCGCACCTGCTGACCGGCCAGCTCGGCACGGTCCTGGGCGTGCTCATGGGAATGGTCATCCTGCTGGTGCTCCACGACCGCAGGCGCGCTCTGGCCGAGGCGGCCTGAGGCGCACGGGACGAGCACGCCCGAGGAGCGCCGCACCGGTCATTCCGGTGCGGCGCTCCTCGTCATGGTCCGGGGCGCGGGGATACGGGACGGCCCTCAGGGCCCGGCCGGGGCGGACCGGCCGCACCAGTCCGGCATCCTGGACCACAGGTCCGCCCGGTAGAAGTGCCCGCCCGGAAGCTCGAACGCCTCGAAAGGACCGTCCGCGAGGGACCTCCAGCCCCGCTCCACCTCGGTGAAGGCCTCGCTGTCCTCGGATCCGTACAGCACCCGCAACGGCACCGACACCCGGGTGCCCTCCACGAAGCGGTAGGACTCCGACACGGTGAGGTCCGCGCGGAGCAGTTCCACCGCGAGTTCACGGAGATCCGGTTCATTGGCCACCACCGCGGACATCTGCCCGAACTCACGCATCCAGGCGACGAGATCGTCGTCGCTGTCGCGCGAGCGGGGCACATCGGTGCGCTCCTGGCGCCTGTGCGGTGCCACCCCGCCGGAGACGACGAGCGCCGAGGGCGGGGCGATACCGAGGCGTTCGAGCTGGGCCGCGGTCTCGAAGGCCATCCAGGAACCCATGCTGTGGCCGAACAGCGTGTACGGCCGGCCCGCGAGACCGCGTACGGCGTCGGCCACGTCGTCCCGCAGGGACACCCAGTCCCGGGCGAACGGCGTCCCGAAGCGCGCCTCCCGGCCCGGATAGCAGACCAGCGCCAACTCGGTGTCCTCCGGCACCACTTCGGCCCAGCGACGGAACGGCGCGGTGCCTCCGCCGCAGTAGCTCAGGCACACCAGCACCCGGTCCGCCCACGGGCGTGGCCGGGGCCGGTGGACCGCGGCGGCGGAAAGCGTCTGCATGGTCATCCTCTCCGGCCACCCACCGCCTACTTGGCGTCGGCCATCTGACGCACCAGGCTCAGCGGGCGCATGTCGGTCCAGTTCTCCTCGACGTAGTCCAGGCACGACTGCCGGGTGTCCTGTCCGTGCCGCACGGTCCAGCCCGCGGGGACCTCGGCGAAGGCGGGCCACAACGAGTACTGGCCTTCCTCATTGACCAGGACGTAGTAGCTGGCGTCGTTGTCCTCGAAGGGATTTGTGCTCATCGCTGTCTCTCCAACGTGTTCGGCATGCGGCGGTATCCGCCCGGCCGGAAATCACCGGACGGCTGATCCATGAAAGGGCCACGCCCATCGGGCGCACGGCGGGACTTCGCGGACACGGCCCGGGAATGCCCCTCAGGCGGTGTTCTGCCGGGCCATCGGCACGACGGCGCCGGCGGACGGAACGGCCGCCTCGGTGTCCTCGCCGCCGCGCAGGTTGCGGATGTTGTCGATCAGCATCACCACGGCCTGCGCGGAGGACAGGATCATCCGTCCGTCGCCGGTCAGCCGTGCGCCGCTGGGGTGCCGGGTGAACAGCTTGAAGCCGAGGGACCGCTCCAGGCACTTGATCTGATACGTGATCGCAGGCTGGGAGTACCCCAGTTGCCGTGCGGCGGCATCCATCCGCCCGGTTTCCGCGATCGAAACGAATGCTCTGAACTCACGCTCGTGCATCACACCTCGTATCTGGCCGACACCGCGGCTGAAATCCTGATGGCCAAGGACGCCGTACAAAAACCCTACAGACAGCGAAGGGGCTCCCCGGCGCCCCTTTCAGGAAGCTGCACGGGACGGCCCCGGGCACGGGAATCGGCACCGGAAAGGGGCGGGAAAAGGTGGGGGAAACCGGTGCCGGAAAAGGATGCGGGAATCAGGGCCGGCGGTGAACAGCGCGCGGAACGACAGCGCCGCCCGTCCCCCCGGCACTGCGGCCGGGGGGACGGGCGGCGGGCCGCGCGGGCCGGGCTACTGGCTCCGGGCGGTGACGAGGGAGTCGGAACCCTGCTCGGGTGCCGGCCGGGCCCCGTCGTCCCCAGGCGTGTCGTGACGGTTCCCCGGCCACCAGGCGGGCCGTCCCACGAGCGTGGTGATCGCCGGGACCAGGAGAATCGCCATCACGAAGGCGCTCAGCATGATGCCGAACGCGACCGCGAAGCCCATCTGCTTCAGCATGGAGTTGTCGGCGAGCATCAGCACCCCGAACGTACCGGCGAGGATCACCGCGGCGGCGCTGATGGTGGGAGCGGACTGCGTGACGGCCAGCCGGACGGCCTCCGCCGGCTCCTTGCCGCTCCGGATCTCCTCACGCAGCCGGGCCACCATCAGGATGTTGTAGTCCGTTCCGATGGCGACCACGAAGAGATAGACGATGACGGGCAGCATGAACAGCAGCCCGTTCGAGCCGTCCTGGAACAGCCAGACGGTCGCGCCCAGCGTCCCGCCGAAGCCCAGGCCGACCGAGATCATCAGGTACACCGGCGCGATGAAGCTGCGCAGCATCAGCCCGAGGATGACCATGATCGCCACGGCTGCCACCGGGAAGACCAGCTTGTAGTCACGGTTCACGGCGGTCTGGACGTCCGCGAGCACGGCCGTGCTGCCGCCGACGTACTGCTTCGTGCCCTTCGGCGCCGCGCTGTGCACCGTGTCCCGCAGCTCACCTCCGACCAGGCTCAGCGCCTCGTCGGCGGAGGGGCGGAAGTCGAGCACGACGCTGTACTGCGCGACATCGCCCTTCGGGCTGACCAGGGGCGGGGACACCGTGTCCACACCGTCGACGTCCGCCAGCTTCGCGCCGTACGCGGTGAGTTCGCCCTGGTCGAGCGCGCCGCCGGTGGACTTCACGTAGACGGACGTCGGGTCGGACTGCCCCGCGGAGAAGCCGCGCTGGAGCTCCTCCATCGCCTGGACGGACTCCAGGTTGCCGGGGAGGGAGCTCTCGGTGTCGTACTCCGCCTTGAAGCCGAGCACGCCCAGGGCCATCACGACCAGCAGGCCACCGGAGACGGCGGCGATGAGGGCGGGCTTGCGCGCGGCGAAGCTCCCGACGCGTCCCGAGAGCGCGTTCCTGGGCTGCGTACGCCACGCCTTCGACGGCCAGAACGCCTTGATGCCCAGCAGGGAGAAGACCGCCGGCACGAGCGTGAGCGCGGCGATCAGGGTGACGGCGACGGCGATGCCCAGCGACATGCCCATGCTGCTGAGCATGCCCATGGAGGACAGCAGCAGCGAGAGGAACGCGGCGATGACGACACCGGCCGCGGACGCGATGGTCTCGCCGACCTTGCCGGCGGCCGAGGCCAGTGCCTCCTTGGGCTGCTGCCCTTCGCGCAGATGCTCGCGGTACCGGAACAGCAGGAAGAGCGTGTAGTCCGTACCGACGCCGAACAGCACCACGATGAGGATGGCGGAGATGGAGGCGGGCGCCTCCAGGCCGGCCAGTTCGCTGGCGGTCGCGATGACCCCCATGGTCACCATGAAGACGACCCCGATGATGAGGACGGGCATCAGGGCGATGACCGGGCTGCGGAAGATGGCGAGCAGCAGCACGATGATCAGTACCAGGGTGGCCATCATGACCATGGCGTCGGTGCTGTCCGATGCCTCCTGCGAGTCCAGCACCGTGGCGGACGCGCCGGTGAACGCCAGCGTCAGTGTGTCGTCCGGCAGTTGACCGGCGGCCTCGGTCCGCAGCTTGCCGACGGATTCGACCAGCGTCTCGTCGTGCGGCGTCTTCGTGGACGCGAACACATGGATGAGACTGATCCTCCCGTCCGGCGAGAGCGCCTTCGGGTCCGCCACGACCTCGGTGATCTTGTCGAACTTCTTGCTCTGGAGTCCGGCCGCGACCTCACCGGCGGCCTTCTTGTCGGCCTCGGTCAGTTCGCCGCCGTCCTTGCGCTGGACGACGCCGATGGCCATCGGCTGGCGGCTCTGCGGGAAGGCCTCCTGCTGGATCTGCGCGGCCTGCACCGACTCGTAGTGCGACGGGAGGAATTCCGCCTGGTCGTTCGTCGGCTTCAACTGCGGTGCCAGCGCGATCAGGGCGGCGGTGGCCACCAGCCAGAGAGCGATGACCAACCATGGGCGGTTCACCGAGAACCGCCCGATTCCTTGGAACATGACATTCCTCCACGTCGTGACCTGCGACTTCGGCTACCGCCGAGTACCTGTACTTGGACCGCCACGTTCCGCAAGGCGGTGACCGGGTTCAAGGAGCCGTGCAGCTACCTGCATCCGCCCCTCAGCGCCCTCCCCGCCAGGAGACCCGCGGCGAGGGCGGGGCCTCCGCCCGGCGCCACTGAGCCGGCGTCGGTGCGCCCGACCCGGCCGGTCCGGAACCCTGGAGCGCGGCGAGAACCACCGCGACCGCCGCCGCCAGTTCCTCGGGGGTCGGGCAGCCGTGGACCACTCTCAGCAGGGACCCGTCCTGCCCGGTCGCGGTACTCACGCGGGCTGGTTGCCGTGCTTGCGCGACGGCAGCTCGGCGTGCTTGAGGCGCAGCATCTCCAGGGAGCGGATCAGCAGCTCCCTGGTCCCGGCCGGGTCGATGACGTCGTCGACGAGACCGCGCTCCGCGGCGTAGTAGGGGTGCATCAGCTCGGTCTTGTACTCCTTGACCAGCTGTCCGCGCAGCCCCTCGGGGTCGTGGGACTCGGCGATCCGGCGGCGGAAGATGACGTTGGCGGCACCTTCGGCGCCCATCACGGCGATCTCGTTGGTGGGCCAGGCGTAGGTGAGGTCTGCGCCGATGGACTGGCTGTCCATGACGATGTAGGCGCCTCCGTAGGCCTTGCGCAGGATCAGCGAGATCCTGGGCACGGTGGCGTTGCAGTACGC